>JAFGIY010000030.1 GCA_016929335.1 Acidobacteriota bacterium
CATCGATCCCGATCTCGTCCCGATCCTTCTGCGTATAGGCGCAAATCCCCAAGCCTGGCAGGACACTATTTCTCACTTCGGATCCAGGTTCCGTCTTGCCGTCGGCAGGCTCCCCAATCTGCGCAGCTTCGCAGATCAGATCGGTAAACGTTGGTTCATGGGCGTTACTGCCGCTCGTGCCGCTTTTTCCGCATCGCCAGCGCCATCGGCTTGAGCCGTACACTTCGATCTTAATATTCACGGAATATACGGCGGGATCCCATGATTTTATTGATACATGATCCCATCATTTAATCTTCACTACGCGGGCATCTGCGCTTCAGTACCGTTCGCTCGCTGTATTGCTTTGCAGGTCCGATTAATTCTTTCTTTAATCTCCAAGATTCTGTTTCGGTAAAGACGTTGATCGGGAACTAACAGCAATTAATAGCAATAGCTAAATAACTAATGGACACTCATACTTTTCCCTAAACGATGGGTATCTAAGCTATAGCAAACAGTGGGTGTCCAAATTTAATGCCGAATTGTATGGGAGGCATCCAAGCTATGCTAGTCAATGGATGTCCAGGATTATTCCAGGATTATTGCTAAAACAGTGGGTGTCCATAGCTTTTCGGGGTCATTCATCGGCGCCGAGAATATAGGGGCGGTCTTGCGGCCTGGGTTCGCAGTCCAGATCATCGGTTACCTCTGGAAGTATCTGGCCCTGGTTCGCAAGTCCCTTTGCTGTTTTGCCGAGATGAAGGTCTCCTGTGGTCGAATTGACAAACCACGATGCCTGGGCTTTTGTCAGATTGTTCTGCACAATGGCGGCGCCGTTGTTGCGGCCTGCAACGGCAGCAGTAGTGAGGTTGTTGCTTATGATATTGCCCCGGCTTCTGGGAAACCGGTATTCAATAGAGTTCGGATATGATCGTGTATATACCGTGTTGTTCAATACCTTAGCATTCAGACAGCTCTCAAGCCCAATTCCCACATCCCGCGTCGTAGAGATCATATTATTGCGAATCATGCCCCCAACATGCCCGTTGCTTCCCATGCCAAATCCTATTCCGCGGTCACAATGCGCAATGATGTTTCTTTCCACCAGCGTATTACTCGCTTCAGACCAGAAGTGAATGGCATGCTCCGCCAGCATTTTCTCCGGACTCCGGATGCTCCTGAACAGATTGTTTCTCACGATCCAATTGCGCGTTCCGTGCGCATCGATCCCGCCAATGTAATATTGAGGACCGACTCCGGAAAGGTATTGAAAAACGCACCATTCCACAATCCCTCCATCGGAGCTTGCTCCGGGTCTTGCGCCCCCGGACACTTTGATCATCTGCTCGCCCGTATTCACAATATGGACGTTGTGGATCAGCGGGAAGTCGGCATCCAGCTCGCCATGTATCTGAATACCGTGATTCCGCACGGAACCGATTGTAAGGTCAGCCGCCGTGAAGCTCTTCCCCATAACCTCAAAAACGTGTGAGACGCTCCCGGTCATGCCCTCCCCGCGGAGAATTACATCATCCCGACGGCCCGATAAGCTGCGTACGGTGACACGGTCCGCTCTGATAACCAGCTGCTGCTTCAGCATATACGTTCCATTTTTAATCAGGATAGTCATGTTGCCGCCGCTGTTTGCCTGCCGTACAGCTTCGAAGAGTTCCTCAACGCTGCCAACGGCGATGGAGTTTTCGCCTGGAGCAGGCAGAGACGGACGGCGACACTGAGCTGCGCTCAGCGGCGCCGCGGATTCAGCCTTCGCTCCCAGGAACAGCACAAAGCAAAGCAGTGTAAATAACGCCGGCCAAATTAATCGCGCATAACGATTCATCGCTATCCCCAGTATGATCATAGGGAAAGGGTAGCACAACCCGCTTTCTGCCGCGAATTATCACCAATATTATCGGCGATAATCCATGCCACTGTCCGTGATTTCGCTTGACAAAAATTGGGTGTTCTCGTAACAGGGAGACTGTCACCTCGCACATTTCTTATCGAATTAAAGCAGAAGGGATTGGATAAATGACAGATTCAGAAACGTTCCGACCGTGGACATGGAGAAGTCCGGAGGATTCCGCGGATACACGCCGCGACATGCCCCGTCAGGATGCATACGAAAGAGTCAGCGGTGAAGCGGTATACACAAGAGATATACACATTCCCGGAATGCTGTATGCGAAGATCCTGACGTCGCCCTATGCGCACGCAAAAATTGCCGGCATGGATATCAGCAAAGCTGCAAACCTGGAAGGCGTCCGCGATATCCTGAGATTCGATGACCCGGATATTGCTTTCGACAATGTGACCGGTAACTCCAGCGCCAGCAAATACAATATACTGACGCTTCCCGGCATCGGCGATTTCTACCAGCATCCCATGGGCGCTGCCGTCGTCGCCGACAGCGAGGAAATCTGCGACCGGGCTCTGCGCCTCATCAAATTGGAATGGGAAGAGCAGCCGTTTATCCTCGACATGGAGGAATCGCTGAAACCTGCCGCCCCCAGAATTATGCCCGAGGTGCTTCGCCTGGATCCCACTGCCAAAGAACCCAACACCGTGCAGACGGAAGAGTATGAACTCGGCGATGTGGAAAAAGGTTTTGCCGAAGCCGACAAGATCATCGAATACCAGATTAAACGGGCGGTGAATTCACCCGCAGGAGTCGAGGCGATGATTTGCATCGCTCAATGGCGCGGTGAATTCCTGGACCTCTGGCTTCATCATCAGCACGACATGGGCGAAATCCTCAGCTCCGAGAGCGTGTATTCGCAAGCCTGGGATCTAGTAGGTCGGGATGAAGCCTCCCGCCCCAAAATCGGGCCGGATCATAAGCCCGCAAACAGAAAGGATTTCCAGCCGCCCTTTGCCCATTGGAGCAAAATAACACTCGTCTATCCCTACCAGGGTTCGGTGTTCGGCGGACTGTCCTGGCTGGCTTATTCCTACAGCTTCATCCGCCTTGCCATCAAGCTGGCCAAAAGAGCTAATGGCAGAGCCGTGAAGCTTCTTTACGATGAAAGCAACTTCTACTGCGGAGGCGATGAAGCCGGCACCTACACCTGCAAGGTCGGCGCCAAAAAGGATGGCACCATCACCGCCTATCACTGGAATATGGTGGGTGTCCGCAATCCTGCAAGAGAAAAGACGGTCGAATGCACCACGATACGCAATGTGCGCAGTACCCAGCAGTGTGCCTTTACCAACAGAGGTTACGTGGAGAGTGTCCGCCATGGCTCACCGTCCTGCGTGCCGCACAACATCATGTTTGAACGCGTAGCCGCGGAGTTCGGTCTCGACCCGACCGAAGTCGCATTAAAAAATGATGGATGCCACGGCCATAGCTGGGATTGGGTCACGCAATATCAGAAAGAAAACGGCTTTCCTCAGAGGCAGAGTCTTAAGGAAGTGATTGCCCTCGGAAAGGACGCCATCGGCTGGGATACGAAATGGCATCCTCCGGCCGCAAAGAAACTTCCCAGCCGGAAAATGCACGGCATGGGATTCATGTCCGTCAACGAATGGGGAAACGGACTGGCGGGCATCCTTGCGGGCGGCTATGCCTGCCTGATACTTCGCGATGGAAAGGCAGCCATCGTCGGAATGCGATGCGATCCCGGAATCGATACCGAATCCGGCTTCCGTCAATGCGTCGCTTCAGAAATGGGATTGAAATACGAAGATACCGTCATTCAGGAACGGCGATCCGATAACAACGTATATCATTTCGCGGAGCCCGGAGGTTCCTACGGCACCATCAGTACCACTCCCCAATTGATACTCGCGGCAAGACAACTCAAAAAGAAGATCCTGCACTATGCGGTCACAGCAAGACCGCGCGGCGGCGCCTTCTTCCCGGGGAAGACTCCCGACGAGTTGGATGTCCGCGACAGCATGGTATTCGAAAAGGCGAATCCCAATAACCGGAAAACTGCAGCTGAAGTGGCAAATGCATTCTGGAATTCAGATCCGGCCATCGCTCATCCCGTCGTTCCCGATCTCGCCGGCCTTAAGTCAGAAGGCAAGCCTGACTCGCGACTTTACTTCATGAGCAGACAGGCGCATTTCGTCGAAGTAGAGGTGGATACCGAAACCGGCGAAATAACCGTAGACAACCTGGTCTGCGTCAATGACGTCGGCCATGTGTTCAATGCCAGAGGGGCGCAGGGCCAGCAATATGGCGGTGCGTACATGGCCTTGGGAAGGAATACGTCGGAGGAAAAGATCTGCTGCCCGCGAACCGGCGTCGGCCTCAACTTTGATCACATAGGTTATCAGATCGGAACGATGAACGACTATCCGGTCATCCAGTGCATCCTTAATGAAAGCCACCAGGGATATTCCGCATATGGAGCCTGCGGCATCGGCGAAAACGTGGGAGCTTCTTTATCCGCGATTCTTGCCGGCGCGGTCTACAACGCAATCGGCCAATGGATTCTGGATTTTCCGATTACGCCGGATAAGGTGCTGAAGGCATTGGGGAAGATATAGGAGTTGAAAAGTACGAATTACGAATGACGAATTGCGAATGAAAAATGGGAAGCGGACATATGGAGAAGAGCGAAGAGTACAAAACGTGGGTGATTCCGTTCCTGGCGACCATTCTGGCCATGCTGGCTATGCAAATGTCCAACCTGGGATCATCGCCTTTGCTGAAGGAGATCCAGAAAGAGTTCAGGATGAGCGATTCCCTGTATGGGACGTTCACAGGTATGTACGGCCTCTCCGCACTCCTTCTCAGTGTGCCCGGCGGAATTCTCGCCAAGCGTTTCGGAGTAAGGCGAGTTATGCCCATAAGCCTCCTTTTCGTCGCCATAGGTCTGGTTGTGCTCAGCCAGGTCTGGAGCACTCCAATGGCTTTCGCAGGACGCGCAGTCTATTTGTTGGGCTACCGTCCGGCTTTTGTCTGCGTAATGACGGCCATCGCTCTTACAGCCCCCATCTCTCTGAGAAGCAGATCTATGGGAATAGTAGGAGCCATTACCGCAGCCGGCACTGCAATCGGTGCGCCCTTCGGCAGCGCAATCGGGGAGGACTTCGGCTGGCGCAACGGCATTCTGGCATTCGCCGGCATCATGTTTCTGAGTGCCTGCATTTTCTATCTTGCTTACAGCCTCAGCTCCGGGAAAAAAGAACCGCAGGCGGAGCTCAAACCTGAAAAGGCCCAAGCCGAAACGCCATCCGTGACGGCAAAGAGCGGCAGCGTTTTTCGAAATCCGGTGATCTGGGCACTGGCTGTGCTGGAGGGGATTGTCGGCGTAGGATACTTTGCTTCCAACTGGTTCATTCCCGGCGCCGTGGAAATGGTCTTCGGCGAGAAAGGCATGACAGCTGCCTATATCCTCAGCACGGGATTTGTCGTCGCAATCTGCGCGAATCTGTTTTTCGGCTATCTGATGGACCGCTTCAACAAATGGAATGTCATGGGTCTGATGATGGTCATACTGATCCCAGCCTCCCTGTGCATGAGTACAACAAGCCTTCCGCTCTTCTGGATCGCGGCTTCTCTTGTGCTCTCGGTCGGTCTTTCTGCCGCACAGCAATGCTTTTCTCTTGCCGCTGAGCTTGTGCCGCCCCGCGAAATGGGCCATGTGATGGGTCTGGTTTCGTTGGGACCGGGCATATTCGGATACATCGGCCCTCAAACGCTGGGCTGGCTGAGAGACTGGACCGGGAACTTCACCGCCGGCTGGTATTTCCTTGCGCTGGTCGCAGTGGTATCCCTGTTTTTAATTGTCTATATCAAGCACTACATCAAAGCCCGTGCCGCCGCATAGGAGCGAAGCAAGATCATAGTCTATAGCTCAATCTCCTTTAGATCGGGCGCCACGATAAGAGGGGCTTCGGTCAGCGCTTGTACTTCCTGCACGGTCCATTCCGGAGCCACTTCTTTGAGAACGAGCCCGTCCTTTGTCACGTCCATTACGGCTATGTCCGTAAATACTTTGTTCACGCAGCTCCTCGCGGTCAACGGGAAGCTGCACTGCCTGACGATGCGCGGAGCTCCATCCTTCGTCGTATGAAGCATCATAACGATCACCTGCCTGCATCCGGCAGCCAGATCCATTCCGCCGCCCATGCCGGTGGCGGCCCGGCCCGGCCGACCCCAGTTGGCCAGATCTCCCTTTTGAGATACCTGGTAAGCGCCCAACACCACCACATCCACATGCCCGCCCCGGATCATGTCGAACGACATGGCGCTGTCGAAAAAGCACATGCCGGGCATGCGCGTGACAGGTTGATCGGAAGCATTGATCAATTCGTAATCTTTTTCCTCATCCGTGCCCAACGCGCCATATCCAAGCATTCCGTTTTCGCTATGAAAATAGATTGTCCTGCCCTCGGGTATCAGATTGGCACACGCTCCCGGCATTCCATATCCCAGATTGATTACCATGCCATCCTTAAATTCCCTGGCTACCCTGAGCGCAATGGTTTGTTCATCCAGACGGCTTTTCATCTCGGCACCTCCACGATACGGCTCACGAACAAGTGAGGAGTGACTACCACTTCCGGATCCAGTTCGCCGGGCTGCACGAGTTCATCCACCTCAACGATGGTGGTTTTGGCAGCCATCGCCATAACCGGATTGAAGCATCTTGCCGTCCCTCTATAAACCAGATTTCCCAGGGTATCGGCTTTATGAGCTTTGATAAGAGCGAAATCTGCAGTCAGAGGCAATTCCAGCAGATACTCTTTGCCGTTCATCACCTTTTTCTCTTTGCCAATCTCCACAGGAGTCCCAACACCGGTTGGAGTATAAAAACCTCCCAGTCCTCCGGCGCCCGCCCGGATCCTTTCTGCGAGAGTCCCCTGCGGGACCATTTCTATTTCGACCTTTCCTTCCCTATGCATGGTCTCTATGGGAGAAGTCGGAGGCATACCGCCGAGGGCAGGCACGGACCCGATGAACTTTTTCACCTGTCCCTTGGCATATAATTCGCCGATATCCTGATAACCGCCGGGCTTGATTTTTTTACTCAACTCAAAGCCTACGCCTCCCTGATTCGCAATCACGGTCAGATCCCCGGCGCCCTGTTTTGCCAGGGCGACGATCAGATTAGTCGGCAAACCGCCCCAGGAACCAAACCCTCCAATCATGATGACGGCGCCGTCAAAAATGTCCGCCACGGCGCTATCGCAATCAGCAAAGACCTTATTAATAGCCATATTTCCCCTCCAGCCTGAACCGGAAAAATCGGTGACAGGCGCCGACGCACTTCAGGATATTTCTGTGTGCAAAAGCCTACAAGGTAATTCGATATCTGTCACCGTTTTTCTCTGCTACAATCGATGCCCGGTGACAGGCTGCGCTTTTAGCTGATTCCGGTGATGTCTGGATTTTGATATGCCTTCCATGAATCAGGCGAAAATGCAGCCTGTCACTGGAATTGAGGTGCTATGAAAAATAAGATCTTTGGTACCTGCAGAGAAGCGGTTGCGGATATCCCGGATTCAGCCACAATCATGATCGGCGGCTTCGGGCATGCGGCCGACCGGCCGCAAAATCTCATCAAGGCCTTGAGAGATCAGGGAGCAAAGGACCTTACCATAATCGGGAATAGCGCCGGCGCGGCCGGCCGGCTGGGCATCGGTTCTCTGGGAGGCGTCCCCTTCATCGACGAAGAGATCCTCGTGGAAAACCGGCAGGTCCGGAAGGCGATCTGCAGTGTTCCGGCTTCGCTGGTCATGTCCAAGCCGGGCGCTTTTGAAAAGCAATACCTGGCGCGCGAAGTGGAGCTGGAATACGTGCCGCAGGGAACTCTGGCCGAAAGAATCCGCGCCGGAGGAGCCGGTCTGGGAGCGTTCTTTACGCCTACCGGCGCCGGAACTCTTATCGAGGAAGGCAAGGAAAAGCGAATTATAGACGGCCGCGAAATGCTGTTGGAATATGCGCTGCGGGCCGACTACGCCCTGATCAAAGCCTATCGCGCGGACACAATGGGCAACCTCGTCTATCGCGGAATCATAAGATCGTTTAACGCAATTATGGCCATGGCCGCAAAAGTGACCATCGTCGAGGTTGATCAGATTGTGAACGCCGGCGAGCTGGATCCCGAAGTCGTTGTCACGCCCGGTATCTTTGTGCACCGCATTGTTGCATCCGGAGGAGGCGAGCGATGAAAGAGCGGCTGGACAGACAGACAATTGCTCTCAGAGTGGCGAAGGAATTTGAGGATGGAGCCGTCGTTAATCTTGGCGGCGGCATCCCGGCGCTGGCTGCCAACTATGTTCCGGAAGGCAGAACCGTCGTATTCCACGCCGAAAACGGAGTTCTGGGCTTCGGTGGAGTCCCCGCTTCAAAAGAAGACGAAAAACCTTATTATCTGGGCGCCAACGGGATTCCTTTTTCTCCTCTTCCCGGCATGAGCTTTTTCCATCACGCGGATTCCTTCGCCATGATCAGGGGCGGGCACATCGATGTCACGGTGTTGGGAGCGCTGCAGGTTTCGGAGAAAGGCGACCTCGCCAACTGGACCTTCCCCGAAAGGGGAATCGGCAACATCGGCGGAGCCATGGATCTCGCCGCAGGCTGCAATAAGGTCATCGTAGCCATGGAACACACCACCCCCAAAGGGCAATTGAAAATTCTTAAACAATGCAGCTACCCTCTCACAGCCTCGCGATGCGTGAAATTGATCGTTACGGATATAGCCGTTATACAGGTGGCTGCCGAAGGCCTTGTTTTAATGGAAACCGCTCCGGGATGGACGGCTGACGAAGTTCAAGCTCTCACAGAACCCGGATTGCAGATATCGCCGGATCTGAAGGAAATTGAATTATAGGAATCGCCTCTTGAAGACTCCCTGATGTCCTTCGAGCCTTGGAGGTTAAAGAAAGGAGAATATAGGGAAATGGCAGGAATTACGTCCATCGGCGCTTATATCCCAATGTACAGGCTCAGCCTGGAAGAAATTACCAGGTTCTGGCGCATCAAAGGCGCAGGCGGCGAAAAAGCCGTTGCAGGTTTTGACGAGGACAGCATTACCATGGCTGTAGCCGCCGCGCTCGATTGCATGAAGCGAAGCAATGAATTGCCGCAGGGATTATATTTTGCGACAACCACGAACGCATATAGAGAAAAACAGGGCGCCGCTGTCATTGCGAGCGCAATCGATCTGAAAAGAGAAAGCCTGACATCCGATTTCACGAATTCGCTGAGAGCAGCAACCATTGCCATGCGATCGGCCGTAGATGCGGTCAAGGGCGGCTCGGCGAAAAGCATCCTGGTCACGGCGTCCGACGCCCGCCTGGGAGGACCGCAGGGCAGAAATGAACAGATCCTCGGCGACGGCGCAGCCGCCATCATCATCGGATCCGGTCAGACGATTGCGGATATCGAGGACACCCACTCCATTTTTAACGACTTCACCGATTACTGGAGAAACAGCCGGGATGAATTCATCCAGTCGGCGGAAGGCAGATTTATTGACGCAAACGGCTATATGCCGACCATGCAGGAAACCATCTCAGGGCTGATGAAGAAGCATTCGCTATCCGCCAAAGACTTTTCAAAGATCGTTTTCTATGCGACGGATCTGAAAGAACAGGCTGAGCTGACCAAAAGGCTGGGTTTCGATAAGGCGCAAGTCCAGGATCCCCTGTTCGCGCAGATCGGAAATACGGGCGCCGCCGCCGCGTTCATGATGCTGGTGGCGGCGCTGGAAGAAGCAAAAGCGGGCGACAGGATTCTGTTCGCCGGCTATGGAGACGGTTGCGATGCTTTCATCCTTCGCGCCACAAAAGATATCGATAGGGCGCGCGCCGGACAGACCATGAAAGACAGATTGGCGCGCCGGGCAGCTGTCGATTACGGCAAGTATCTCAATTGGCGGAACCTGGTTCCCATCGAAGCTATGAACCTTCCGGCACGTTCCGAGCCGCACCTGGCCACGCGCTGGAGAGATCGCCGAAACGTCAGCGCGCTGTATGGAGTCCGATGCAAAAAATGCGGGACTCCGCAGATACACCCCATCGGGCAGAACATCCGGATCTGCGCCGTGTGCCAGGCAAAGGACGATTTTGAGGAGTACCGGTTTTCCGACAAGAAAGGAAAGCTTTTCAGCTATGCCATCGATCAACTGCAGCCGACAAAGAATCCTCCCGGCCTGAACGGCGTCGTCGATTTTGATGAAGGCGGAAGGCTGATCTGCGAGCTGACGGATTATGACCTCGACAAAGTGAAAATCGGCATGCCCGTGGAGATGAGCTACAGAAGAATGCTGCAGGGGCAGGGAATCATCAACTATTTCTGGAAGGCGAAACCGGTGGCGTAGCACCGCCCATTTGGAGGAGATGAAATGGATAACATGAAAGATAAAATCGCCATCATCGGCATGGGATGCACCAGGTTTGGAGAACGATGGGAAATGGGCGTGGAGGACCTTCTTGTGGAGGCCGCTCATGAGGCTTTTCAGGATGCAGGCATAGAGCAGAAGGAGATTCAGGCCGCATGGATAGGCACCGTGTTTTCGGGCCTGAGCTCTATTACTTTGTCGCCTTTGAATCTGCAATACATACCCATGACCAGGGTGGAGAATATGTGTGCCACCGGCACCGAAGCGCTCAGGGCCGCCAGTTATGCCATCCTGGCGGGCGCATGCGATATCGCACTGGCGATCGGTGTGGAGAAACTCAAGGATGCCGGAACAACCGGAGTCAAAGGCCCCGCCATTGTCGGAGATAATCCGGACGGAACGGCAGGCATCGGGCCGGGATACAGCGCACCGGCATCCTTCGCCTATATGGCAACGAGATATTTCCATGACTATAAACTGAATCCCGAAGAAGGGAAGACGCTGCTGGCCAGGATCGCCGTGAAAAATCACCACAACGGCACCCTGAATCCCAAAGCACATTTCCATAATGAGCTGACGGTGGACCAGGTTGTGAAGGCGCCCATTGTTGCATGGCCGCTCGGATTATATGACTGCTGCGGCGTCAGTGACGGAGCGGCGGCAGCCGTTGTCTGTCGAGCGGATCTGGCGAAAAAATTCAGGCCCGATCCCATCTATATTAAGGCGTTGAATATCTGTGTCGGAGCTCGCCAGGGCGCCATACGGCAGGATTACGATTTTGTTCATATTGAAGAGAACTACCGTGCGGCAAAGAAATCATATGAAGACGCCGGTATAAAAAATCCCCGAAGAGAAATCAGCATCGCCGAAGTGCATGACTGCTTCACAATCCATGAAATGATCGTGTACGAAGATATGCAGTTCAGCCCCCGCGGAAGAGCCGGTGAAGATATCAATGCGGGGACTTTTACTCTAAGCGGGGAGCTCCCGGTTAATACGGACGGCGGGCTTAAATGCTTCGGCCATCCTCTCGGCGCCAGCGGGCTTCGTATGATGTACGAAGTCTACAAGCAGCTGCAGCAGAAGGCGGGCCCGAGACAGGTGAAGAATCCGCGGCTGGGACTGACGCACAACCTGGGAGGCAATGCCGGAACCGGCATCGGCAGCGTCTGCATCGTCGGCAATGAAAAGGGATAAATCATGATTAAAAAACTGCGGCACATCGGCATCATGGTGGATGACTTCGAGCAGGCGCTCGAGAAATTCAAAGGTTTCGGGCTGACCTGCACGGAAACCAAAGAAGACAAGCGAATCGATCTTCTCGCGGGCTTCTTTGCTGTTGGAGAGACCTCGATCGAGCTTCTTCACCATACAAAACCGGATAAGGGAGACGATCCGATGTCCACGATTGTCCGTGGACAAAAAGGCGCCATCAATCATCTCTGTTTTGAAGTGGACGATCTGGATGCCTCGATCCGCGATTTTGAGCGGAACGGAGCGAAGATGATTGAGGGATGCCCAAGGAAAGGGGCTCATGGCCGCATTGCCTTTTTTTATCCTGAGACAACGGCGGGTGTGCTGATTGAACTGTGTGAATTGTAAAGATTGAGAAGGAATTCTATGATCAAGAAAATCTCTCATGTGGGCGTGGCTGTCGCGAATACGGATGAGACCGTGGCTTTGCTTTCGAAGATGTTTGGTTTCGAAGTCGGCGAGATCATCGAAGACTCGGCCGCCGGTTTCAAATCAACGATGATATCCGGTGCGGGAGTGGCTCTCGAACTGCTCCAGCCGGTAGGCCCTCAGGGGATGATCCAGAAGTTCATCGAGAAACGCGGTGGCGGACTGCACCACATCTCCATCCAGGTAGACGATGTGGATGCGGAGATGAAACGCCTGAAAGCTCTCGGAGTTCAATTCGTCAGCGAAGAACCTGCCCGGATCGAGGACAATAAGATCGCTTTTATCCACCCTCGCTCGACAAACGGACTATTGATCGAACTCACGCAAAAGTAACTGAAGCTCGGGGTCGGCGTTGGTATCAGGATCGGTTTTTAATTTTATCCCGTTTCGACCCCGATACCGACGCCGACCCCGATTTATATGAAAGATTCCATCAGTTCGGAGATGACGGAATCAAGGTTGCCGGGGCGCTGCTGCTCGATTCTCTGATGGATCAGGTTCACCCGGGGCCGCAGTTCGGGATTATTCATGTCGTCCAGAGCCTGATAGTATCCCGTTCTCCTGCCGAGCCTGAAGTTGTCTCTGTCCTCGCGGCTGAGGGCAAGATACCGGTCGATTACGGCCAGCATTTTCTCCTTCGCTTCCGGAAACCGCCCGTCGAGCTCTTCCAGCAGATTCAGGATATGATCGCTGGCGAAATAGCTTGTGATCCCGTCCAGGTTCTCAATCAACAGCCTTTCCTCAGCAACAATTTCATCGTCGGTCATCAATTCCAGCTCGCCGGACTCTACTTTCCGATAAATCGGCATGACCTTCAGCGCCTTGAATGTGCGCACACGGATAAAATCCGGGTTGATCCGACTGAGGACACGGGCTGTCTCAGTTGCATGCTCTTTCCACATCGCTTTGCCGCCGAGTCCGGGCATGATGTATTCCGAAAGGGAAATTCCCGCCTGCTTCACCTTTATTCCCGCATCAATGTGCTCCCGGGCCGTTACTCCTTTCCGGACGATTTCAAGCAGCGGATCATAGCCGGATTCCAGGCCGACATGGATCCGGGAAAGGCCGGCAGCATGAAGGTCCTGAAGCTCGGCAGGAGATTTCCGCGAAATCGTCTTGGACCTTGAGTAGGTTGTTATTCTTTCAATGGAGGGGAATGCCTTTTTCAGATATGTAAGCATTTCAACAAGATTTTGCGTCCTGATAATCAGATTATTCGCGTCCTGAAGGAAAACATTTTTCCCTCCCGTGTAGAGCCAGAGAATGATGCTCCTGTACCCCTCCGGATATTGCTGCGGATTGCCCAGAATGGATCTGGCCAGGGCTGCAGTGATCTCTCCTCCAAATCCACGACTCCAGGACAACGATTTGATTTCGGAGACTACTTCCTGGATTGCATCGATATCCTTTTTAACTTCCTCGACCGTGCGCGGGCTGAACCGCCGGCCTTTGTAGATATGGCAGAACTCACAGTGGTTCCATGAGCAGTTCCGCGTAACGCGCAGCAACAGGCTTTGTGATTCACTCGGCGGCCGGATTGGCCCCTGTTCAATCTCATGCATAGACATCCTCAATCCTCAATCCCAATCTACCAGATTCCATCCTATGGGGACACTGGCGATTGTCCCCGTTTGGCTGGCAAACAATAAATCATAGGAGGTGGCGAGTGGGAAATTTACCAGAAATTTCACGCATTGGCTGCGGATGGATCATTCGCTGTGCGATTTTGATTGGAATATTATCCACCCCAATGACTCTGGCAGCTCAGGATAATGCTCCGAAGATTGAAATCTTCGGAGGTTTTTCGCTGATTGGAAAGCAGGATAAGCCTTACGGATTTTCCGGTTACAGTGTGCGCGGAAAGTCGAATTTAAAAGGATGGAACGTAACGGTCACAGGCAATCTTAACAAGTGGATCGGTGCGGAGGCGGACTTTGCCGGATACAGCGGCACGGCAACGATAGAAGATTTAAGATATTTTGAGGGAATCAGCACACAGAATTTTAAAACTTATACCTACCTGTTCGGCCCGCGCTTATCTTTTCGGCATGATCCCAGAGTCACGCCGTTTCTCCACTCGCTGTTTGGCGGGGTAAGCCTCAACAATAGTCAGCAATCTTTCTCCGGATTTGCATTTGCACTCGGCGGTGGTTTTGACATAAACGTCGCCCGATATGTCGCAATCCGTGCAATCCAGGCCGACTTTATGCAGACTCGCTTGCACCAGGGATCCGCTCAAGAACCCAATAACAGCAGCCGGTTATCCTTCGGTGTGGTTGTGCGTTTTTGAGATGCAGCAACAGCTTTCACGATATGCGCGGTTGGAATGCGCTTCCCTCCTGTTTGAGCTTGTGGGAAAAACAACACCATTTAGCTATACAGCCTCCTTAAATCTGGGACTTTATTTCTGCGGTGCCGGATTTAAGGAGCGGCGAAGACGCTGTTATGCGGATCATATCCGGTTTGGCGGTGGATTGCACAATCGCCAGACATAAGCCATGGAATGCTTTCCTTCGGTTTGACCTGTAATCCTCATGGCTTCTCGGGTCGCCGCTGTCGACCCCGATCAATTTTCCCTCTCCTTCCACATTGAAGGTAACTTCGTTGTCGGCATGCGGCACAACTCTTCCCTTCTCATCCAAAATTCTGGCCGTGAAATGTGCGACGTCACGCCGGTCAGCCCTAATGATACTGCGATCTGCAGACAGGTCGACGGCCGCCGGTTCTCCTGTAGTGGAAATCTCGGCCGTGACAGCCACTTTCCCATCTTTGGTACCGATTGCCTTTAAAGTCCCGGGCTCATACGGCACGTCCCATGATAGATGCAAATCAGCCGTAGTCCTTAGAGTCCTGGCTCTCGCAGGATAGTTGGCCCACTTGCCTTCCATCCCCAACCGCGGAAACGCATATCCTTTCACGCCGATTGATTTGCCGTTCAGAAACAACTCCACCGTATCGCAATTTGTATGGCAGGTGACGGGAATAAACTGTCCTTCCTTGCCTTTCCAGTTCCAGTGAGGAAACAGATGCAGCATCGGCCGGCCGGTCCACTGGCTCTGATAGAAATAGAAGCCGTCTTTCTTGAAACCGCAGGTGTCGATCACTCCTGAAGGAGCGCTTTTCATCGGCCAGAATGCCTCGCCAAGGTAATCGATTCCGGTCCACATGAAATCACCTGCGACATAATCGTGGATGCGGACGAACTTCCACAGTTGTTCCACATCGATATCACGGCCGCCTGCGAACCCGAAGAAACCGGCCGGTTTGGTATCCGGGAACAGGCTGCTGTAATCTCCGCGGATGCCGCCCATGGAACCGCTTTCGGTGCCGATAAAGCGCCTTCCGGGAAACGCCTCCCTGTCTATGCTGTAATACTTTTCGATCCGGTCGCGCCAGCGATCGACATAGTTGTAGCCGACAATGTCGAGCATCGCGAGAAACTCAGGTCGGGCCCTGTTGGAAACCGGCTCCGACATGATCTGGTCGCAGCCGACGGTTACCGGACGCGTGGGATCTTCGCGATGAAACACATCGAGCAGCTTCCGGAGAGTCTGGGCGCCCTGCGGACTTGACTGGTCGCCCACTTCGTTTCCTGCGCTCCACAGCACCACGGACGGATGGTTTCTGTCGCGATGGATGAAGCTCTTCACATCCCGCTCATACCACTCATCAAAGTAATTGCTGTATCCGTTTCCGCTGATCTGACCTTTAGGAACTTTCCATTCGTCGAAAACTTCATTCATTACCAGGAATCCCATACGGTCGCACAGGTCCAGGAATTCAGCCGCGAACGGATTGTGGCTTGTGCGAATGGCATTGCATCCCATCTCGCGAAGGATTTCAAGCCGGCGCTCCCAGACACGTTCCGGCACTGCCGCTCCCAGACAGCCGGCATCATGATGCACGCAGACACCATTCAACTTCACGGGGGCGCCGTTGAGGAGGAATCCTCTGTCGGCATCAAACAAAGCCTCGCGGATTCCGAACGGCGTTTCCAATTCATCCGCTACATTGCTCTGTTCGCGGAGCGTGAGGTGTGCCTTATATAGATATGGATTATCCGAGGACCACAGCGAGGGGCCATCGACCTTCATTTGCTGCACGAATTCATATGCCCCATTGGCACTGATTTCCTGAACTGCCTCTGCGGATTGAACTGCCTTCCCCTCACCGTCGAGGATGGTGCATACCAGCGTGCAACCGCCGGCTGTCTCTCCCTCATTATGAACGGTTGTTTTGACCTGAATCGTTGCGGCGTTTCTGGATATGCGGGGAGTTGTGATAAACGTTCCCCAATATCCGATGTGCAGCTTATGGGTCACCAGAAGCCATGTGTGCCTGTATATTCCCGATCCCGAGTACCAGCGGCAGTTGGTCTGACGGGAGTTGTCCGCCTTGACGGCAATGACGTTTTCCCTGCCGAAAATCAGAAAGGGCGATAAATCGTAGAAGAACGGAATATAGCCATAGGGCCGTCTCCCGAGATACCGGCCGTTGATCCACCCCTCACTGTTCTCATACACGCCGTCAAATTCGATCAGGACCTTCCGGTCTTTGCAGGAGGACGGAAGCGTGAAGTGTTTTCGATACCACCCGACGCCCGTCGGGAGATAAGCCCCCTGACCGCCCGACGGTTCTTTTTGGCTAAAGGGTCCTTCAATGCTCCAATCATGCGGCAGATCGACGCTTTTCCAGCCGGCATCGGAAAAGCCGGGCAATTGCGCGCCCGCAACATCTCCGCGATAAAACTTCCAGCCGAAGTCAAAGCTTTCGCGCACTCTCGGCGTTGCGCTATCGGATTTGATCTGCATCTGTCCATGAACGGATGTTGCAGATGCGTGAGTGGACAGCAACATTCCTCCGACGGACGCCTGTTTCAATAAATCACGCCGGCTGATTTTATCCATTTTATCCTCCCTCGAAATCGCATGATCCGAAACAGTTTGTGATATGGCGGCATTGTTTATGTACATCTATACTGCGCAAAATGCCCAATTGATTTTGAGTTGATAAAGATCAATGCGTATAGCACAAAAGAAATATAAGAAACATGCCTATTATCAATCGACAATAAGCATCCCGCATTCCCAAGGAAGCCGGAAACTCTGCTGAACATGAGTTTTGAATCGGCGCCCGCTCTTCCTGCTTCACCGCATTACGTTGCATATTCCCGATCCGGGACGGCATTGCCAAAGATTTTGCGGGGCCCTGCTTCAACCGTGGACGGATTTCCGAGCCGGATCCGGATGACGAGACCGCCGCCTCGGCGGCAGCGAGACTTGGCAATCAGGACAATATTGAATGGCCGGTCTTCAAGCGCTTCGGCCATCTGCAGCGTCAGCTTCAGAGATTCTTGACCGACGATTGGGCTATGCTTCGATAGGTCGGAGAGCGTTTCGCCTTCCACCAGTTCCTTGATAAGAAAATTCTTTCCTTCTTAAACGTCCTCACTTAGCGGCTTTGTCCATATTTCCAAGATGCACGGACAGGGCCTTGAGATGGTTCAGAGTTTCCTCATGATCGTCACCTTTCTCTCGGAGGGAGATATCAAGTCCGCAACGGAGGAGTTGCTCGAAGCCTTCATCGCTGCTGTCGGGCTGCGTGTCGGATTTCAGGTTCGGCCCATGTTCGACGCCGCGCATTGTCAAAATATGGATGGAACCGGAAGAGGTTCCAATCACAATTCGGCCCGATGCAGTTGCCATTGCAGACACGGGTGCAATCAAAGGCAACAATGCAAGGCAAGAAGCGCTATTCAGATCCCACACCCGCAAGGTATTGTCTTCACTAGCCGAGAGGGCTAACCGCCCGTCCTGTGTTATGGCAACTACCGTAATCGTCTCGCGGTGGCCTTCCAGCGCGATAAGACATTGGCCTTTCTCCAAATCCCATACCCGCAGAATCTTGTCCCTGCCACCCGTTACCGCGCGCCGTCCATCCGGAGACAGATCCATACACTCGATGTAATCGCTGTCGCCTTCGAGTTCATACTGGCACTGGCCTTTTTCCAGATCCCAGACTCGCAAAACTTTGTCATTTCCTAACACCACGCGTCGTCCGTCTGGCGTCACCTTCAAGCTTGGTATGGACAAGACATGCCCCGGCATTGAGTGCAGGCACCGGCCGCTTTCCAGATCCCAAATCCGGAGTGAATCGTCATTCTTCCATGAAATGGCGCGTCGTCCATCCGGTATAACCGCTACATGCACACTTCCATAACCGGATTTGGGCACCTCGATTGTGTGCAGGCAGTTGCCGCTTTCCAAATCCCAGACTCTCAAGCATCCTTTCATATCTCCCGAAATTGCCCGTCGCCCGTCCGGAGATACATTTACGCTGCCAACAGAGGAGTTGTGGCCTGTGAATCTGCGCAAGAACTTTCCGCTCTCCAGGTCCCACATGCACAGGGTTTCATCCCCCGATGACAGGGCGCGCTTCCCATCAGGCATAAGACTCACGCTTTCAATCCAATTATCGTGGCCTCTGAGCGTATGCAGGCATTGCCCGCTTTCCATATCCCATACTCGCAGAGTTTTATCCATACTACCGGACACAGCCCGCTGCCCGTCAGGAGTCACGCTCAAGCAGTTGATTCTCGAGCTATGGCCTCTATGCTCCAAGCGGCCTCTCTCCAGGTCCCACATCCGCAGCGTCCTATCATCGCCCCCTGATACCGCGCGCCGACCATCGGGCGTCACACATACACTGCGGACATCTTCGCTGTGGCCTTTCAGAGTGCGCAGGCACTGTCCGTCCTCCAGATCCCATACTCGCAGGGTATTATCACTGCTCCCCGAAACTGCGCGCCGTCCATCCGGCGTCATACTCACGCCATAGACACTACCGCT
The DNA here is from genome assembly GCA_016929335.1 of Acidobacteriota bacterium. GTDB lineage: Bacteria > Acidobacteriota > UBA6911 > UBA6911 > UBA6911 > UBA6911. The sequence continues at coordinate 18,818 of JAFGIY010000030.1, forward strand.
GTGACCCGTCAGTACCCTCAAGCATTGCCCGCTTTCCAGATCCCATACCCGCAGCGTTTTATCCATGCTCCCCGACACCGCGCGCCGACCATCGGGCGTCACACATACACTGCGG
>JAFGIY010000175.1 GCA_016929335.1 Acidobacteriota bacterium
ACGAGGCGAATGCGGAAGCGGCCGGAGCGGCGGCCGTCGAGGATGCGAAGCCGTTCGCTGCCAACAAGTTCAAAGTGCAGATCGCCAGGACGCTGGTGAAGCGCGCTCTGCTGGCGACTGTCTAAATCGCCGGATTTAAAAGAATGAAGCCTCGGGTCTCATAATTGGTATAATGCCCGAGTTTGTCGGGAGCGCCCGTTGCATTGCAATGAGTGTATTGTCCCAAAAAGCGAGGATTTCAGGAGGAGGAGATTAAGATAATGCAACATAATTGCGGGTGTAGTCTTTTCGGAAGGCGCGATTTTTTGAAAACAACAGCCATTGCAGGGATGGCGGCCACTCTTCCGGAAGCTCTGGCGCGGAATTCTGAAAGCGCCGTAAAGCGGGTGAACCTGGGGAACAAAAGGAAATTGCTGCTTTTGAGCGATTCCCCGAATGCATTTGAACATTTGATTCAGTCGGTAAAATCAATCAAGGAGTATGAATTTACCGCAGTCCCTGTTCAGGCCGATTATAAGAATCTTCAGGAAATCATCAAAACCATCCAAACAGAAGCTCCGGATATTATGGTCTTCGGGCTGCCGCGTTCGAGTTTGAATTCCGGCTATATCCCTACAGCTCTGGACTATGTAGATGTTCCCATAATACTTCTTCCTCCGAATCTGGACCTGATTATGCTGGAAGCGGATGTAGCGGCGGCATTCCGCGCGAAAGGATCCAATGCTCTTCTTGCCAATTCTGAAGCGCACGCAATCGAACTGATGAAGATTCTGGCAGCTCCCAGGCTTCTGGAAGGCAAACGAGCCATCATCTATGGCAGGCCATTTGACTCCACCAGCGTACCGGCGCGCAACCTGACTGCGGAGATTATCTATAATCGCACAGGCGTCCATCTCGAATACCGGCCGCTGGAACAGCTGAAACCGCTGCTTGAAACCGTCGATCCGGCAAGTGCAAAAAAAGAAATGGAGAGGTGGAAGAAAGAAGCAACCTCCATTGTCGAGATTACGGATGAAGCACTTCTTGAATCCTGCAAGATGTATGTTCTCTTGCGCTCCTTTATTGAGAAAGAGGGATTGTCCGGACTCTCGATCGATTGCCTGAGTTTCTCATTTGGTATGAATCGGATATTGCCGCTGCCGTGCCTGGCATTCACAAGACTCCGCGATGAAGGATATGCGCTTCCATGCGAAGCGGACGTATGCGGAATGTTGACCTCCATGATGCTGCAGGAGATCAGCCGGAAGCCTTCTTACTTCTGCAATATATCCTCTGTGGACATGGAAAAATCCAGCACGGTGCTTCGCCATTGCGTCGCCCCCCTGCGCCTGCTGGGCCGGGATGCCGCAGCTCTGCCGTACAGGCTTCGGGATTATCATGGGATGGGAGGGGTGACCCCTCAGGTTTCATTCCCCATCGGCCTCGAGGTGACCATAGGCGGGTTCACTAAGGACCTCAAGAGCTTTGTGGCATGGCCCGGAAGAATTCAGCCTGGGATCGACGATACCGATCGCCCGTCTTTTACCGGCCCCAAGTCCGAATACAGCAAGATGCGCAGGTACTGCTCGAACCGGGCAGAGCTCATTATTAAAGATGCCGATGTCTTCCTTCAGAATATCGTGGGGATTCATCACGTGATGGTGGCCGGGACTTATATGAAGGCACTCCGGGAAGAAATGATCCGGCTGAATGTGGATATCGTCGGTCCTATAGATTCGTCCGCTCCCGCATTGTGAATCGGCTCCCGGGACCACGTGCAATTTGAAAGTCCGACCCACATGAAACCCAATTAGCTGCATTTTTCATGTGGGTCGCAGCTTCAGCCGCGATGCGCAATAAATCCCATGTGTAAGAGATATTTATGCCTGATCTTCTGTTTGCACCAACATGTCGCAGCTGAAGCCGCGACCCACATGATTCAGCCCATTCCTGTTTAAATCGTCGTCCCGCCGGCGCTCCAAGTCAAGCTCTCCCTCCATTTGGCAACCGTGGGACAGCCTCTGAAACCGCGACCCACCTGTTCAGCGCTGCCGAACATCTCCAGAATTCCATCACACAATACAATCGAGTCTTTAGAACGCGCGTTTAAAAGGCTCCCTGTGATATAAATCCAGCGCCTATGATTCCATTCGGGCAGAGAGGAAAGAATTGTGGCTGAATCATCCCGATCTCCGGCAAAAATGACGGCGGGCCTTATGCTGCTGGCTTTCATCGCTTATATCTCGCTCGGGCTGCCCGACGGGCTCTTAGGCGTTGCATGGCCGTCTATACGCCGCAGCTTTTCGCTGAATCATGATGCGCTCGGAGCCCTGATGATTTCCTCCACAGTCGGATACCTGGCCTCCAGCTTTTTCGGAGGGCGGCTTATGGCGCATTTCAGGCTGGGTGTGCTGCTGACTGCAAGCACATTGGCTACGGGCATGGCGCTCCTCGGATATGCCGCCTCTCCGGCATGGTGGGCCATGGTAATTGCAGGAGTGGGTTCAGGGTTGGGCGGTGGAGGAATTGACGTTACGCTGAATACCTATGTCGCGTCAGACCATGGCGATCGCCTGATGCAATGGCTCCACGCAAGTTACGGTATCGGCGCAACTCTCGGCCCCGTAATCATGACCACCGCCATAGCTCTCAGCGGCAGCTGGAGATGCGGTTATCTCGTTGTGGGAATCCTTCAGCTCGCACTCACAATCTGTTTTCTGCTCACAATTTCCCTGTGGGAAAAGAAGGCTGACAAATCCGCAGCCTCGCAGGAGACAAAACCTTTAAACAAATACGACATTTCGGTGAAAAACACACTCCGCCTCCCGGCGGTGTGGCTGAGCATATTCCTTTTCTTTCTTTACATGGGCGTGGAGGTTGCCTTCGGAGCATGGTCGTACAGCCTTTTGACCGAATCGCGCGAAGTGTCGCCGAAACTGGCCGGATACTGGATCAGCAGCTTCTGGGGCCTATTCACGGTCGGCAGAATTTCCGCGGGAATTTATACCCTGCGCATCAACAGGCTGAAGCTGATTGCGGGAAGCCTGTTATTTGCGTTTGCCGCAACCGTTATTCTTGCTCTGAACATAAACACTCCCGTCAATCTTGCAGCAATCACCATCATCGGCCTTGCAATTGCGCCCATCCTTCCCGCACTGATTTCAGGGACGGAAGAGCGCGTGGGCGCCGAATATTCCGCAAACACCATAGGATTCCAGATTGCGGCAATGGGTATTGGAGGGGCCGCAATCCCGTCCATTACCGGAGTTATTGCGCAGCAGTTTTCGCTGGAAGCCATTCCCGTTTTTATGTTGATTCTGATAATAATCCTGCTGGCATCTTATCTTTACTCGCTGAAAATAAAAAAGCCGGCAGCGCCAGGTTATTAAACGCACGGAGCCGCGATTGCCTACCGGTTCCAATGCGGAGATTCTTATATGCAAAAAGACTTTCCTGCAAGTGAGGCCTTTCCGCTGATTCACAGCTGGGCGGACCAAACGCCCGGCGCTATTGCGCTGCTTGCTCCCGGTCGGGAGCCATTGTCGTTCAGCCGATTTCTGCGCCGGATTGAAGCGAGCGAGCAGGCTCTGGATCGATGTGGAATCGGCCCGAATGAAGTCGTGGCTTTAGCGTTGCCCGACGGCGCCGAGATGGCGGCCGCAGTGGTCGGCGTTGGGCGCACACGCTCCTGCGCTCCGCTGAATCTTTCGCTTGCCGCCTCGGAATTCAAATCCTATCTGCTTTCTCTGCGCCCTTCCTCCAGACACCGCGCCTGACACTCCCGCAGAACCCGATGATCTGACACGCAGACTGGCGGCTTTATGGACCGAGATGCTCGGAGCAGCGGAAGTCGGAGCACACGATGATTTCTTCGAAATGGGCGGACATTCACTCATGGCAGCGAACCTGTTCTCGCGAATCGAGCAGGAGTTCGGCAGGAAACTGCCTCTGGACGCTCTGTTTCATGCGCCCACTCCGGCAAGCTTCTCCCGGCTGCTGCGGGAACCCGGCGCGGTTGCGGCGTTATCGAGAATCGTGCCCATGCAGCCGAAAGGCTCATTGTCCCCCTTTTTCATGGTGCGTCCTCTTCCGATCTATCGTCCTCTGGCGCGCCGGTTTCCCCAGGACCGGCCTTTTCTGGGAATCACCCTCCCCGATGGGAAACAATTTGCCTTCAAAAACAGGCTGATGGATGTGGCTGCAGATCTGGTCGGCATTATTCGTCGGCGTCAACCCTCAGGGCCCTATTATTTGGGAGGATGGTGTGCGGACGGAGTGCTTTCCTACGAAATAGCCCGGCAGCTCGAAAGCCAGGGGGAGAGGATTGCGCTGCTTGCGCTCTTCGACAGCCTGAATCCGGAGCACATGCCGGCGCTTCCTCGTCGGCGTTTGACTAAGCGCATGTATTATCTGATGCGGAGGCACCTGAAATTCCATCTGGCAAGCCTGCGCCAGCTCGAGAGGCAGGAGATTGCGGGTTATATCCGGGAGCGGTTGAAAGCACTTTTAATTTTGATTCGAAGTAAATTTTCAGTCAGTCAAAGCGATTCGAAACCTCACCTACAGGAGATCGACGACGCAGCCTGGCGCCCATCCGGTATGCGCATCTGGATCAGCGGCTATCGACCCGTAGTGCTCAAAGGACAAATCGTGCTGTTTCGTTCGATGAGTTGGCGCCGCCACCAACCGGAAGATGCCTGTCTTGGCTGGGACGCGCTAGCCGGCAATCGCCTGGCGGTTTATCAGATCCCCGGGGACCACCTCAGCATTTTTCTCGAGCCCAATGTCGAGACGCTTGCTGAAAAGCTGGCGGAGAGCATGGCGGGCTCCTCCGTATAAATACTGCGTTGAAAACAAATAAAATCGACAGGGAAGCTGACGGCTGACAGCTCGCTGTCGAAGTGCGCTATCTGGCATCGATCTTCCCGGTCAGGCGAATGTCGTTGGAAGCTGCACCGATCATCAGCTTTACGCGGCCCTTTTCCAATACCCAGCCATGGCGGCCTTCATCCCAGTATTTCAGGTCTTCGGCTTTCAGTGGCAGACTCACCGTCAGACTGCGACCTGACGGGATATGCACGCGCCTGAATCCTTTCAAAGCCCGGGCAGGCCGCTCAATCTTTGAATCGGGAAAGCCGACATACAACTGCAGCACTTCATCCGAATCCGTCGGGCCCGCGTTTTTCACGTCAACCGAAATATCGACGGTTTCCCCTTCTTTAATTTCCCGGCGGCCCACACGGAGGTTCCTATATTCGAATGTCGTATAGCTGAGCCCGTGTCCGAAGGCGAACAAAGGCTCCTGCCTGTCATACATATATGTGCGTCCGTTGCGAATGTTGTAATCCAGCATAGGCGGCAGCAGATCTATCGACTTCGGCCATGTCTGTACCAGCCGGCCGGCGGGACTCACGATTCCAAAGAGAATGTCCGCGATCCCATTTCCCAATTCCTGGCTTGACTGAGATACGTGGAGAATCGCCGGGATGTTTTCTTTGGACCAGGGGATGGCATATGGGAAACTGGACACCAGCACAAGTACTGTTCTTGGATTGGCTTTCTTCACCAGTTTGACAAGATCTTCGTACTCAAGACTGATCGCCTGCCTGTCCACATCCTCCCTTCCATCGCTAGCCACCTGGTTCTTTCCCCAGGCCAGGCCATAGCTCAGCGGATGATTCCCCACACATACAACGGCGGCATCGGCGCCGCGCGCAGCCAGTATCGCCGCATCCGCTTTGTTGTCGGCCGCAAAACGCACGTCGACTTCCCCGCCCAATGCCTTTTTGATGCCGGCCAGTATCGAAACCGTGTAGGGCGGAGTCCCCGCATACCAGTCGGAAATCACGGCGTCTGCACGGGGACCGATTACGGCTATGGATTTAATCCGTTCTTTTTTGAGGGGAAGCAATCCATCGTTCTTCATCAGCACGATGGATTCAACGGTGGCTTTTCGCGCCAGAGCGGCGGCTTCGGGTTTGGTCCATGGTTTGACGGGATCCTTAATTCCTATTGAGGCATAGAGATTGTCCGGGCCATCGTCCATCAAGCCCAATTTCAGCATGACTCTCAGGTTGCCCCGCACCACTTCATCGATTTCCTTTTCGGAAACCAATCCTGACTTCAGGGCGTCCGGGAGACACGGCTTGTATTGGTCAAGAAACATCGTGATTCCCGCTTTGATGGACGCAGCGGCCGCTTTGACAAAATCGGGGTAATACTTGTGCGAGTCGACGAGGCGTTTAAAGGCCCCGCCGTCGGTGCAGATGATGCCGTTCTGTCCCCATTCGGCGACCGTGACATTCTTCAATACAGGGTGAACGGTGCAGGGTATTCCATTGTATTTGTTGTAGGCTGCCATGTAGGCGCGCGAGCCGCCTTCCACCACTCCTTTATAGAAAGCATAGGAGTAATACTCGCGGAAGAGGCGTTCATCAAAATCCGATGAGTCTACAAACCGGTTGTTTTCGTTGCTGTTTGCAAGAAAGTGCTTCATGAGGCTGGCCGTCTTCCAGTACCTGCCGTTGTCTCCCTGCAGTCCTTTCACGTATGAGACCGTCAGGGCTGCGGCAAGGAAAGCGTCTTCACCGTAGCATTCTTCCGTGCGGCCCCAGCGAATGTCTCTGCCCAGGTCTGCGTTCGGCGCCAGCACAATGAGACCTGCGCTTCCATAATCACGGTTCTGAGCCAGGTAACGTGTTTCATAAGCCTGCCATGACGCAATCTGCTTCTGCAACTCCGGATCCCACATCTGCGCCAGACCGATGGCCTGGGGAAACGTTGTGGTTGGCGCTTCTCCTTTGCCCTTCACTGCCCAGTTCGCAGGTCCGCTCAGTGCCAATCCATGAAGTCCTTCCACAGTTCTCGTCCCCTTCACACCCAGTCTGGGCACGCCGGGCAAGAAAGGGGAAAGATGGTCTATCTTCTCCTGCATAGTCATTAAGGAAATCAGATTGTCGAGCCGCTCGTCATCAGGCAGGTTCCTATCCTGAAAGGGATAAGGTTGTGCGACGGCTATGCCGGGCGCAAGAATCAGTATCAGAAACAGCATATTCTTTTTCATGGTGAACTCGCATGAAGTGTTGTTTGCATACGGTTACGGACAAGCGATTATTATCCGAACCGATGATTCAACATAGAGGATTTTGGGATGGGTTGACAGTCGGGGACGATTCACCCTGCTCCCGGTTTGACGCCGCAACTTGCCTGAAGGACCCTGATGGAATCAATCGGCTCTTATGTAGGCGGAACGCTGGAAAAGGCGCTCATTCTCGACATGGCGATCTGAAACACCGGTCTGTCGATTTTGCGGAAACAAAGTCCGCCATGCTTAACGCCGGCAGGCACATGGATAAAGCAGGTTTTGGTAATCGTCATTTTCTTGCCATCGATCACCAGATCGATTTCCGCTCCCAGATTGTCCGGATCGTTCATATCGCTGCCGACAAAGCCGAGAATTTCATCGTGATCGGGGTGAGAGTGCTCCGGGTGAACCTTTGGTACGGAGCCCACAACCCACACGGCCTCAACGTAGAAAGATCCCGGAACAATCCTGTCGTCCATGTAGATTACGCGCCTGAGGGGATCATTGTCGGGCATTTTGGGAGTGGAATCCCGCTCCTCGAAATCGTGGACGCCCTTGGGTACTTCAAGATTGGTGCAAACGATCGCCTGGGGTTTTGTATTTGGATCTGCCATACCTCGCTCCTTTTTCAATGCAGGGATTATTTAACCACAGATTTCCGCAGATTTTCACGGATTTATATTTCAGCTGGTCTGCTCTGTGAAAATCTGTGAAAATCCGTGGTTAAATATCGAACAGGAGAGAAGCATGAGATTGCAAAACAAAGTTGCGTTGATCACGGGGGGAGGAACGGGCATCGGCGCCGCCGTTGCCGAGGCGTTCATCAGCGAGGGCGCCAGGGTCTGTATCGCCGGACGCCGCCTGGAAGAGCTGGAGAAATTCGCACGGCGCTTTTCCGAAGGCCGGATCACTGTTTGCGCCGCGGACGTAAGCAACCTGGAAGATGTCCGGCAAATGGTGGAAACCGCGGCCGCCTTCGGCGGCAGGCTGGATATCGTGGTCAATAATGCCGCGATGGGCGTCCCGAAAACGGTCGTCGATACGGACTTGGACGTCTGGCAGAAGGTTCTGGACACCAACCTGACCGGTCCTTTCCTGGTTATAAAATATGCCATTCCGCACATGCTCCGCGCCGGGGGCGGCTCCATCATCAACGTGGCATCGGTTGGCGCAATACGGGGCATCCCATTCGCGGCTGCCTATTGCGCGACGAAGTCCGGGCTGCTCGGATTATCCCGCCAGGTGGCAATCGACTACGGCCCGCAAAAAATCCGCAGCAATGTGGTGTTGCCGGGAGCTTTCCGCTCGGAAATGTTCGACCGCCGCCTTGAAGAGACCGCGGTCGCGGCCGGCGTAAGGGTGGAAGAGCGTCTGAAAACCATGGCGGCGCCGTCTCCGCTCAAACGCATTGCCCTCCCGAAAGAGATCGCCGGGCTGTTCGTGTACCTGGCCGGTGACGAGTCGGCCTACACTACAGCCTCTGAGTTCGTCTGCGACGCCGGTGTAAGCGCTCTGGACGCATCGGTGTTGGCGGGCTGATTGCCCTGGAGTCTCTGAGTCAAACTCAAAGACTCCAAGACTCAAGGACTCGAAGGAATGGTAATTCCCTCATTGCCGATGTATCCTTTTTCGGAATGACGATGCGGACGGCGATTATTGCTAATATTCAGGGATTTTCCATTCATGATGGGCCCGGGATTCGAACGGTTGTCTTTTTTAAGGGCTGCCCTCTATCCTGTCAGTGGTGTGCAAATCCCGAATGCCTGTCGGCAAAGCCCCAGATGGGCTTTATTGAGACTCTCTGTGCGGGTTGCGGCAGGTGTCTGGATGCCTGCTCAAACAACGCCATTCGACACACGGAAGGCGAGCATCGGATCGATTATGCCCGCTGCAGATCCTGCGGCAATTGCCGGGATCAATGCTTTCACGGCGCGCTGGTCCTGTATGGCGAATCCATGACGGTCGCCGAGGTCTGGGATGCAGTCAGGCGTGATAAAATGTTTTATGATGAATCGGGCGGCGGCATAACGGTTTCGGGAGGAGAGCCGTTGCTGCATCCGGCATTCGTCCGGGAGTTGTTTGAGATGAGCCGTCAGGAAGGAATCAATACCTGCGCTGAGACCTGCGGATATGTGGATTCGGAAGCGCTGCTCGAGGTCCTTCCCGTCACAGACCATTTTCTGTTTGATCTGAAGGAAATGGATCCGAAGGCGCATAGGGAGCATACCGGCCGATCGAACAGCAGAATTCTGAAAAACGCCGCGCTGCTGATAAAGCACGGAGCAAACGTTCTGTTCCGCCAGCCGCTTATCCCGGGCATCAATGATTCAATCGAAAATATCGAGGCGACTGCCCGGTTTTTGATCGGTCTCGGCAAGGATGCCGCACGGCTTGAGATTATGCCTTTTCACAGAATGGGCCAGAGCAAATACAGGGCGCTCAATATGCTTTATACTATGGGAGAAATCGGCGTTGCCGATGACGAACAGGTGGAAGCCGCTCGAACAGCCTATGTTCAACGCGGCATAGATTGTTCGGTTTCACGATAACTCGAATCATCGAGGTGCAGAATGGCTGAAGTAAACATGGAACTCCTTAAACGGATCGACGCAATACAGCTAAGCGAACACAATCAGCAATGGAAGAAAGCCTTGAAGGCCTCCGGCTGGAAACTGTTCGCAGACAGGGAAAAATGGACCGTAGCCTCCTGGCGTGAAAACGAAGGGGAAGACATTCAGATCCGCCGCGCCAGGCTCTTTGCGAAAATCGTCGAGAATATCGAAATCCGTATTCATGATTACGATGTGATCGTGGGGCGTCCGACGCCCGGCGTCATAGGATGCGCGACGTCGTTCGACGTCTGCGGCGACTATATCCCGGACCTGTGGAAGGATACCGCCGAACTCCGGATCACAATGGATGCGAATGTAGGGCTGGATCCTGAAAGCCTGGAAATTTTGCGCGAGAGTGCCCGGGAATTTCGCGGCAAGGCGGCGCCCGAGATGACCTACAAAGCATGGGAAGCCGTAGTCGGTTCGTGGATAAAGGACGCCGAAGCGGCGAAGCTCAAAGACCCCACGCTGGACACCACGATATTCGGGCAAACCACGTCTGTGCTGATGTGGAAAAAGATCCTGGAAAAAGGACTTCGAAGTCTCATTGACGAAGCGCAGGAGCATATCGATGCGTTTATCGCGACGCGGCAGACGGATATCGACAGGCTTTACTTCTGGAAATCCGCCATTATTGTCTGCGAGGCGGCGATCCGCCATTCAAAGAGATATGCCGCGCTTGCAGGAGAAATGGCCGAATCGGAAGCGCGCCCGGATCGCAAAGCCGAACTGCTGCAGATCGCAAGCATCTGTGAACAGGTGCCCGAGTATCCGGCCAGGACCTTTCAGGAAGCCCTTCAGTCCATGGCCATTATCGGCGTGTGCAAATTCTATGAGCACCCGATGCACAACAATCCGCAATGGGGGCGCGGCGACCAGTATCTGTATCCGTACTTTATCAAAGACATTACGAACGGCACACTCACCGTAGAAAGAGCGGCCGGATTGCTGGCGGAGCTCATCGGCCGGTGGGGCACGCAGACATTCGTCGCTTCTGAAAGCCTCAAGGAATCGCATCAGATCAATTTCGGCATCAATAACATAATGATCGGCGGGGTGGACAAAACGGGAGCCGACTGCTCAAACGAATTAAGCTATCTTTTCCTTCACGTTATCGGGCTGCTGCAGCTGTCTTCTCCAACCGTGGGGCTGCGCTGGAACAAGGCGACGCCGCATTGGCTGATGAATAAAGCCATAAAAACGAACATGGCGACAAAGGGCGGTATTCCCCTTTTTGAAAATGATGAGGTCGTGATTTCACATTTCCTGGAAGACGGAATTCCCATGGACGAAGCGGCGGAATGGTGCGGCCTGGGTTGCGTCTATCCCTGTCTTCCTTCCAGAGCAGAGCATTACGGCGCTGAAGGGATGGCCGCCTGCAACATGGCCGCAATGCTTCACCTGGTCCTGCACAACGGAGTGGATGTGAACGGCAGGCGCACCGGATTGGAAACAGGCGATCCTGCGGAATTCAAAAGCTTTGATGAGCTGTACGACGCTCTGATGAAGCAACACAAATTCATCACACACCGCTCTTTCTGGCTGGCTGCGATTGCCCGAAAGGAACAATCCAAGCATATACGGCTGCCCTTTCTGTCGACTGTCGGCATTCAGAGATGCATGGATATAGGACAGGATCTGTTGATTCCGGATCCTGAATGCTCCATGTTCGGCATTTCCGACAGAGCCATCATCGATGTCGCCGATTCTCTTATAGCGGTGAAGAAGCTGGTATTCGACGAGAAGAAGCTGACAATGCGCGAGCTCCTCGATGCGCTGGACGCCAACTTCGAAGGGAAGCGCGGCGAAGAAATCCGGCAGATGTGCCTCGCACAACCCAAATTCGGAAATGACCTCGATGAGGTGGATCTGCTCGCCGGGAAAATCAGCACAGACTCCTATCAAATCATCCGCAGCTATGACAATTCGCCGTTCCGCAATTACATGGTCGCGAGAGAGGGCCTGGCATGGCACTACTTCGGCGGACGAGGCGCAGGCGCTTTGCCTAATGGCCGAAAAGCCTTCGAGCCGCTCAATGACGGTTCGGTTTCTCCGATGAGGGGCGCCGACAAGAAAGGACCGACGGCAGTGCTTCGCTCCGCTCTCAAGGCGGGATTCGAAGAGTCGCATGCCTCGGTGCTCAATCAAAAGTTTTCATCTGCGATGATTCGGAGCAATGAAAGCGTAGACAAGCTGGTAGCCTACACCAATGCATTCATGTCAAAGGGCGGCTCTCACATTCAATACAACATGGTGGATACGAACGAACTGAAGGACGCCAAGATCCACCCGGAAAATCACCGTGATCTGATCGTCCGCATCGGAGGATTCAGCGCTTATTTCACGCAGCTTTCACCCGACATTCAGGACGACGTCATCAACAGAAGCGAACACCTGCTGTAGGTCAAGGAGAGGGATATTTGCTTCTTCTATTCCGGCGGACTCTGTAGAGACGTTCCGTAAAGCCGCCCTCGCGCTCGAAAGCCTCGGCCTGGGCGGCAATCTGGCGATCAAGCCAAAAGCAGCATAGATTTAAAAGCGACAGCGCCGCATTAGCGGCCAGAACTTCCACAGTTCCGTCCGTGAGTGTCCGTGTCAGTCCGTGCTCGTCCGTGTTGCATTGATTCTCTTTTCTTACCCACTGCTGAAACTGCTCCAGCGTCGCACAGTGTCCTGCTTTAAAGCGCATCAAAGCAGGATGGTTCGGCGCCCATAACTGCAGATTCCTTTGTCGCAAGTAATCCTCATAATCCAGGCGCAGCTCTTCCAGGCTGGCGCGCGCCACATTGGTCAGTTTGAGTTCCGTCTTCTTCGATGTGCCGCCGGCCTGGCTTCCTTCGGCGATGTTTTGCACACCGCTGCGGGCTGCCTGAACCATTTGGTCATGAGTGCGGCTGCGCTTATCAATAAAGCGGTCGCAAAAGCGGACTGTGACATCATAGATCAATTGTGCCACCTGAAAGCTTTTGAGCTTCCGATATCCCCCATGTTTCGGAATCAGGGATTCACTCATGCAATAGATCTAATTGCCCATCGCGGGATTGAGCAAAAATATTTCTAAAATTGGAGGAGGAGGAGGCAAAAAATCACGGTGACAAGCTACTTGAGGAAGTAGTGCCCCCATACCGGGATAACGTGCACCGGCTGTCCCGATTCATCTCCCTCGGGCGGTTTCGGCTTCAGGTATTCCGGCGGCCGGACAATTTTTAAGGTTAACGCGTTCGGCTCGCAGGTGATGACACAGAGGCCGCAGCCTTTACACTTTTCAGGATCCACGAACGATATTTGCCGGCTGGAGGTCTCGACCGGTTTCATTTCGACCGCTTCGAACGGACATCGTTCGATGCATTTTTCGCAGCCGGTGCATGTCTCTTCATTGACCACCGCCAGGAACCGGTTTGGCGTCATCAGGTCATAGCGTTTATCGCGGGTGACGGCGTAAAGATTTTCGCAACAGCAATCGCAGCAGTAGCAGTCTCCCCAGTGCACTAATCCGGCTTCCTCCGCCTGCCTTGCGGTTGCGAGGGCTTCTTCCAGCGTAACTTCTTTCAGCAGACGGCCGGGCTGGTTGAGATAATATTCCCCTCTTGGCCTGTCAAAACAGGCAAAACACACCATTAAGGGCTTCTTACATTTATATCCCCACGAGACGCGGCAGCCGCATGGAGCAAGTATTCTGCTCTTGGCATTTTCAATTCTTAGTTTGAAGTTCTCCTCGGGGAGGATATCTTCCGGTTTGATATCGGGACTGCGTTCGAGCGCTCCAATAGCCGGCCAGATGGGCAGGCTCCGACCCGTCATCTTGATGAATTCTTCGGTATGCTTCAGAAAATGATCGGCCCACTCATTATAGAAAAAGTCCGCCCAGAGTTCTTTCGCTTCCTGGGATATGGCATACGGACCGGTATGGGGAGCGGTATCGGCGACACAATCATGATGGAAGGCCAGCAGAGTTGTGTGGAAGGCGTACTGGGTCAATCCCCTGGTCAGCATCCCTTTGTCCACCAGGACATCCAGTTTCCCGGAAAGCGCCTTCTCATCAATGCCCATCCTGGCGGCCAGTTCCTTGCAGGTGGCAGGCTCAAACAACTCAAGGCAAATTGCGGCCTCTTCGGGCGTAATCGTCGCGGCCAGCACTTTCGGGAAACGCTCTGACTCCCAGACACCCAGCTTGTCCGATAACCGCTTGTAGATACCCTTGTCCGCCATAGAGTTCCTCCTTGCCAATTCAGTTTACTTCAACGTCTCCTCAATCCATGAAAACCAGCGATCCATTCCTTCGCCCGTTTTGGCGGAAACCGGGAAAATCTCCGCCGAAGGATTCAGACTGCTGATCATCTCCGGAAAAGCATCCAGATTAAAATCAAAATATGGCGATACGTCCACTTTATTTATCAGGATCACATCCGCATCAAGGAACACTACCGGATATTTTCGCGGTTTGTCATCCCCTTCGGGAACACTCAGGAGGACGACATTTTTGTGCGCGCCCAGATCGAAGTCGGCAGTGCAGACGAGATTTCCGATGTTTTCAAGAAAGATCAGATCGATCCGGTCCAGATCCATGGAATCCAGAGCTTTTTTGATCATCATGGCATCAAGGTGGCATCCACCGCCGGCATTTATCTGAACGGCCGGGACATTTTGATGCCTGATTTTATCCGCATCGATGGAAGAGGCAATATCGCCTTCAATCACCGCGATCCTGTATTTATCCTTGAACCGATTGATGGCCCGCATGATCAAGCTGGTCTTGCCCGAACCGGGAGATGACATGAGGTTGATCATCAGAATATGGTGATCGGTCAGCAATTTTCGATTTATTTCCGCCTTTTCCTTATTCGCTCCGAGGATATTTTCTTTTACGGTAATTGTCCTGGCGCTCATTTACTCGACCTCCATATTCTCGATATAGAGTTCGCGCCCGCCGACGATCTCAATCCGTTTCCCATCGCATTTCGGGCAGCGGAAATCCCGCTTTTGCAGGGGGAAAATAAGATCACAGTCGCGGCAACGCATTTGTCCGGGGACATGCATAAAATGAATTTTGGCGCCGGCGGCAATGGTGTTTTTGCTGAGAAAGCCGAAATAAAAGCTGACGGCGTCATCAACAATGCCGGTGTAATCTCCGACCACCAGATTGATGCTGATAATTTTGCGGGCTTTTGCCTTTTCGGCATTTTCGAGCGCAAGGGCTAACAGCGATTCGACAATACTCTGCTCATGCATCGCAGGTCTTTTATATTGCATTTAAACGAGGATCTCCACTGATTCTCACAGAATATTTTCCCATGAAGACCGGTGGAAATCCGCGGTCAGGCTTCAGCTGGATCCATTGGCAGGCGACAGTTGCCTGTCTCCCGCTCCGGCGGCTAACCCTGCGGCATCTGCGGTGATGATCTGATGGCTGCACGCGGCAACTTCGGGCAGCGCTTCTCAAGAAAGAATCTGCAGAATCGTTATCTTGTGAGGCAATCCCGGTTACAGGTATCGATTCTCCCGGTGCATTCAGGCGGGGATTTTCGCGGTATCGGGAATTCGGGTCAATTTGGGAGCAGGAGTATGGGGCACAAAAAAATCCTTCCCGCGGACGGACGGGCAGGGAGCTTTGTCCGACACAAGCGTTCGTTTTTCGTGACCGCCTTTTCGAAAATTGCTTAAGGAAGATTGAAGCCGGCGGTCGCATTGCCTGAGAATTTCGCTCACTTCTTCCACTTCCAGTTGAAGAGAGAGCGCGATGACCTCCGGCGATTGTCCCCGGTAATGAGCAAGAGCGAAGATTTTCCGCTCGAGCTCAGGCCACTGACGGTAAGTTATGGAAATTTCCTGGAACAGGCTGTCTCTTTTTATTTTCTCAACGACGGCGGGCATTTCAGGAACCCTGACCTTTCTTTTCCTTTTTACTCAACAACCAACACATACAATAACGTATGCGGACGGGGAAAAGTTTCAATATCCGTCCGAAAAGATTTTTGACTAAAATCCTAACATTGAAAACGACGGAGGCAGGTTGATACTGGGGATTGCAGTGGCAGACGCTGTCGAAAAATCCTGAAAACGGCCGACTATTTTGCCCGGACCTTGATTCGGGCTTCCTCCAGACCGTCGGACCTGGCAACTATGGTAATTGCTCCCCGTTGACCACGCCTGGCCCGAACAATCGCCAAAGCCATCCCGTTAAATGCTTTACGGTCTTTCGATGGAAAGGAGGTCATATCCGTCGGATCGCCATTGTCCGTCGCAACGATTTCACCCGGCCCACTTACTTCGAAATGGATCAGGTTCATGGATCGGGGAACCGTTAGCCCCTCCTTATCCGCTACACTGAGCGTTACAAACGCCAGGTCATTCCCATCATTCGCGATCGAGGCTCTGTCCGAGGCCAAATGAAGTTTGACTGCAACTCCTGCGGTTTTCACCGAATCTGTCGCCCATTGCTTCCCGCTCTTATAAGCAACGACGCGCAGTTCGCCCGATTCGTATACGGCATCATCCCAGCGCAGGCGGTATTCGAACTGCGCTTTTTTCTTGCGTCCCAACGACTTGCCGTTGAGAAACAGCTCCGCCTCATCACCCGATGTATACACATGTACAGGCGTCACCTGGCCTGCGCGATCCGGCCATGTCCAATGCGGCAGGATATGAGCCATGGGGTACTCGGGGCGCCAATGCGCCTGATAGATATAGAACCGGTCTTTTTTAAAGCCGGCCAGATCAATGATGCCGAAATAGGAGCTGCGTGAGGCATCGAAGGGGGTCGGCTCTCCAAGGTAGTCCAGACCGGTCCAAACGAACTCTCCGCCTACGTAAGGATTCTGCTCCATCGTCGCAAATTCCTTGTCGGGAGAATTTGCCCAGGGGGCATAGTACAGATCGTAGGAGCTTACGTGTCGATTTTCCGGATCCTCGCCCGCTTTGGCGGAAGCCGGTGCACCGAAGCCTTTCACAACCGGAAAGGTGTAAACACCCCTGCTGCTCAGGGTGGATGCCGTTTCGGAACCTACGATAAACTTGCCGGGAAAGTTTTGACGAAACACCGGGTACTGAGGCGGCCTGCCGTAAATTCCGGCGCCCTGGTAGTTTAAACCTATTGCGTCGATGGCTGCCACAAACGGGCTCTTCGGAGCGGCGCTGTTCATACCGGCTATGGTTGGACGCGTCGAATCCTCTTCACGACAAATGCGCGTAAGTTCTCCGGCTACGGCGGCGCCTTTTTCGCCGGCGCCCTGCTCTCCGACTTCGTTGCCGATGCTCCACATGATTACGGAAGGATGGTTGCGGTCTCTTCGCAGCATGGCCCGCAGATCCTGCTCATGCCAGTCGGGAAAAAGCAGGTGATAATCAAGGGCGGTTTTTCTCTGCAGCCACACATCGAAAGCTTCATCCATGATAAGGAAGCCCATTTTATCAGCCAGGTCGAGAAGCTCCGGCGCAGGCGGATTATGGCTGGTCCGTATGGCGTTGGCGCCCATGTCCGCCAGTATCTCCAGCTGCCGCTGCAGAGCGCGATAATTTACGGCAGACCCCAGCGCTCCCAGATCATGATGGTTGCAGACGCCGTTCAGTTTGATATGCTCGCCGTTCAGAAAGAAGCCCGTGTCGGGATCGAACTTCAGTGTGCGTATGCCGAACGGTGTTTCATAAACGTCGATGGTTCTGCCTTTTTGCCGTAACGTTGTCACCGCTACATACCGATTTGGACTCTGGTGCAGACCTGTTCCCCACAGCTTTGGATTGGAGATGACCGCGCTGCATTCCGTTGCGGCGCCGCTGCCGGCCGGGATCTGTAAATTCACAGGCGCCGCCGATGCAACGGCTTTGCCTGTTTTTCGATCGTTTCGCCCGATCTCGAAGATCTGCGTCTCCACACTCACAAACGCATCCTGTTCTGAATCGTTATCCACGCTTATCTTCAGGCTTGCGCGCGCCGACGATTTCGAGATCTCCGGTGTGGTGATAAAGGCGCCCCATTGACCAACATGCACGGGAGCAGTCTTCACAAGCCATACATTCCGGTATAAGCCCGCCCCCGGATACCAGCGCGAGGATGCCGCTTGCCAGTTCGAATCTTTTGGGACCGGGTTATCGAGTCGAATTGCCAGAACGTTTTTTCCGCCCGGCTTCGCATAGGGTGTCAGGTTCAAGCGATACGACGCATACCCATAGGGCCATCCGCCCACAAAACTGCCGTTCAGCCAGACCATGCTGTAGGACATGGCGCCGTCAATATCGAGAAATATGGATTTGCCTTTATCCCCTGCAGGCAGAATCAGATTTTTCCGGTACCATACAACTCCCGGAGAAGGCAGTCGTCCTGTGCTACCGCTGATGGTCGTGGTGAACGGGCCTTCGGCTGCATAATCGTGCGGCAGATTCACTTTTCGCCAGGAAGTATCATCGAAATCCGCCAAAGCGTAGGCTGCGTCATCGCCGAGGTTGCCTTCGGGACGGTTCGTGCGCTTTGCCGGATCGTTGAGGAAAGCATTCCCCGAGGGCAGGATCCACGATTTCACATCATTATATAAAAGGCTGGTTTTACAGTCCGGCGGATCGCCTTTGGTAAAGCGCCAATCATCATTAATCAGCAGCCGCTCCCTCGGCGGAGCGGCGGAAGTGCTGAAGAATCCGGTGAAGACAAAAGTCACTAGATAAACTACAAATAATCGCATGATTTTATTTAACCGCAGATTTACACGGATTCACACAGATCTGTGCAGATCCGTGTGAATCCGTGGTTGGAGTTTTAAGGCGCGACACAACGGAAGTTGGCGGCATCGTCGATGCTGCCCTGGCCGGCGTAGCGCGCTACCTGCGGATATGGACATAGCGGCCGCGTTCGCACGATTTTCCCGTTCACTATGCGTTTCGCCTCTATCCTGTCCGGAGCCTTGCCTTTTTCCACCCAGTCAATGATGGCCGTCATCGGATCGTGTTGATCGGTGCCGATGCCGCCGCTGCAGTGCGACATACCGGGCACCATGAACAGGCGGAAGAAATCACGCGTGTCCGGGCCGTTTATAGCAACGGCCTGCTCGTAGTAGTTCACTCCCATCATCGGCTGGAGGATCGGATCTGCCCATCCATATGTCATGAGCAGCTTGCCGCCACGCTTCCTGAATCCCAACAAGTCCGGATTTTTCGCGTCCGCCAGTTTCCCCCAATCTTCCAATAACTGGATGTCGCGGTCATAGTCGAATGTTTTGTAATCATAATCCGGTTTCGGCGGCTTATGGACGAGATAGCGCATCGTATTTTCCGCAAGGCCGAAATCCGCAGATACGCCGTTCGGCTGTTCGCTCACGATCATGTTCATCCATCCGCTGCTTTGGCCGCCGCCGAAAAAGTTCGGCATCACGGCTTCGCTGCCCGGCTCAAATCCCGGGAAGAAGGACTTGCCTTTGCTGACGGGCCCGCCATAAACCTTGGCAATTGCGGCCGCCTGCGCTGAAGTCAGGCAGTCCGGATTATCCGTACTCGCGCTGCATGCGGGGACGTCGGCAGCCGGATCGAACCGGCACTTTCGCGGATCGTCTATCAATCCGTCTTTGAGCCCGTCGACTTCATCGCATTTCGCCATGACCTTCCCGGCGACCAGAGCCATTTTCGCCGCAGTGAGTCGAACATCGCCGACCGCTTTCTGATTCCACATTGCACCGATCGTGAAACCCGTCTGATCCAGCCAGGGCGCATTCGCCACTATGCCGTCGAAGTCATCCGGGAAGCGCTGCGCCTCGATCAGGCCCTGGCGTCCGCCGTTGGAGCAGGAGTTCCAGTAAGCGCGTTTAACCGGCTGGCCGTAGTAATCCTTCGTGATGTCCTTCGCAGTCGTTGCCGTGAGATGTACGGCGCGGTAGGCATAATCGATTGCTTTCTGCGGATTGCTCAGAACAAAGGTTGCGCCCGGTTCCTTGCGCGAGTCATGGCCTGTATTCGTCTGTGCTACGGCGAATCCGATCTGCAGTGCCGCATTGCGCTGTGATGTTCGGCTTGGGTCCTCCAGCGATTCGCCGGCATGGCCCCCGTTGCCGATCATATAGAAACGACCGTTCCACCCGGTCGGCAGACTCACCTCGAAGGCGATTTCGGGATCGAGCATGCCGGTGACCTTGCAGTACGCAGGCGTCCCGGCGGTCGCGGCTATCGCCGTCGCCGTGATTTGCACGATCTCTTTTGACTTGAATTGACCTATGGCTTCGCAGGTTTTCGCAGGTTCGATGTCCGCCTTCGAATAATCCACAAGCGCACTCTTCAAATCCGCGAAAGTCTGAGCGTACACCGGCGCCACTGCTGCAACAGCCGAAACCGCGATGCAAATTGCTATCTTCCGTAACATATCTACTCCCTGAGAAAGCCACGAATTTCACGAATTCGTGAAATTCGTGGCTCCTTATCTTATTTCCAGTTGTCGATCAGGATGCCCCGGCCGACTCTGAAATCGGTAACGAACCAGGTGGTCTGAATATTTCCGCCTGCGACTATAACCTGGATGCTTCTGGGATCCCTGAAAGGCTTGATCAGCGTTTCGGGAGGCGCCTTAGCCCATGTTGCAAAGGGTTCCAAGCCCTGAAGCGCCATAGGCATCATGGCTGTAGTATTCACGCCGTTTCCCCAGTACGTGCCGGCAGTAACTTCCACATTTTTTGCCAGCCATTCACCAAGTTGAGCCTTTGTCTGGAAGCCGTGAGCATTCTTGAGGAGGCCGGCCACGGTCGGATCCATTATGATCGTAGCCGCCATGCCCGTAAGCGACCGCATGTAATCCCGGAACAGCATATGGGGCGGATGCTTTATCTGGGCCTCACCCACGCTCGATATATAACTCCATCCACCGCCTATGTTGACGACGCTGTCTGTGGGTTTGAATCCCTGCTGCACGGCGATGGAATCCCATCCCTGAGGCAGCAATTCCTCGTTTTCCGCAATACAAAGGTTGTTGTATTGAAGATTGCTGCCAATCGAAGAATAGGCCCCGGCGCCGATGCGGAGATCTCCCACGATCTTGCCTCCCAGCGTGAAGCATCTTCCGATAACCGAGTTGGCTTCGCTGAAGGGTCCCATGACATCGGTTCCGGAATTTATGCCTATCTGCTTGCGGATCGGCCCATTCACGAGAATCATGTTTGCTGCCGAACTTGTAGAGTTGCCGAAAGAGCTCGCCTGGGAAAGGACCGTGAGAATGGTCGGGAAGTATTCCACTTTTGCTCCGGCCATGACCGCAATAGCTGCGGCCTTTTCTACAGTCAGCTGGCGGGAGCCATATCCGCAGACCACCTTATCGGGCTTTTGGCTGGTCCCTTTGAGCATCGCCGCTACTCTCTCTTCCGTAGGAAGAATGATCGGATTGAAATCGGTCCATTCCTTGTCTTTGAACAGTCGCTGCAGGTTTGCCTCGGTATCCGGTTTCAGAAGTCTCGGCTCGGGGGCAGCTTCGGGAGGCATTCCGCTTTTCTTTTCTTCGTCGGTGAGAGGTTTTGTGAGCGCATCGACGATCGCCTGCATCATCGGCTTGCCGGTCAGGAGATCTTTCCCCTCAACATAGCTCTTGTGTACCGACTTTGGTTGACCCGCGACGGGGAACGGGAACGCGACATACCGGACGGGCATGCCGTTGGAGTACTTGAGCATATAATCCTTGAAGTCTACAACATTGACACCGGAGGCGCCTACGGTGGGCACTTTGCATTTGAGTTCGATTTCTTTTGCAAGCCGGCTCACGGCCGACACGCAGCCATGTCAACCTGCAATCCCAATGATAACCGCATCAACCTTATTATCCGTGACCACCTTCAGAAATCCGGGATCATCGGCCATCCAGCTCGGGCCCCTGTGTATGACCGTTTTGACCGAAGGCATGTTCCGGGCAAACCAGTCTTTCATTTCCTCGTAAACGCTGTAAGCGGCTTCGGGACCGCCCCATTGCGTGTCATACAGGTAAATCGTTTTCCCTTCCAGCGTGTTAAGCCGCGGCGTGAGTGGAACGCGTTCCGCCATCTTGTTCGTCATCGCCGGATTCAGCACGGTAATCAATCGCTCGTCACAGGCTTTTTGCATATTTGCCTGCCCTGTCGCCGTCGGCATTTTCCCGATCGATATCAGGGCGGCAATCATCAATAGAACAATTCCCAAAAGGATCTTCCTTTTCATATCTTCCTCCGCGAATTAGCGAGTAAACAATGACCGGACATTAGCATTGACATATAGGCCATTCCCTCCAATACCGCAAGCAAAAACACATGAAGCCATATAGGGGCGCAGAATACATGCTCATCAAAGCAAATATCACTCCGGCAGGGCCCCGACTGCGGGACACATTTGTCATTGTGGGTTTGCCTTTTCATGTGGGTCGCGGCTTCAGCCGCGACATGTTGGTGCAAACAGGAGGGCAGGCATAAGTATATCTAAAATATGGGATTCATTGCGCATCGCGGCTGAAGCCGCGATCCACATGAGAAAGAACAGACACAGTGTCAAGTGTGGGCAACAGTCAGGACTCGGCCGCGGGTTTACTCAAAAGCGAATACACCTATGCAGCAAGGCAGATTAGCTGCCAACATCCGGCCCAATCGGCTAGCGCCCCAGGCGCAGATCGCCGGCAGCCGAATGTTGACCATGCTCCCGTTTACTCTGCCCTGAGCCCAGGGCCTTTCATCAGCGCAAGCGGAAGCCGCATCCATTTCTTTTCTATGGTTGGCGATACAATTTTGTTACATTAGCCCCATACGATCGACCCGAATTTCATTGCATTAATAAATCCGCCGTCGACACAGAGGAGGCGCTCCCTATGATCGGCACGACACTCGGGCACTACCGGATCACGAGCCAACTCGGTAAGGGCGGTATGGGCGAGGTTTACGTGGTCGACGACCTGAATCTGAACCGCAAGGTCGCGCTCAAATTCCTTCCCGAAGCGTTTGCGGATGATCCCGAACGAATGGCCCGCTTCGAGCGCGAGGCCAGGCTCCTGGCATCGCTCAATCACCCCAACATCTCTGCGATCTACGGGCTTGAACAGGCTGAAGGCAAGCGCTTCCACTCGAAGGCGATCGCCGGCCGGTACCATTCCTGAAAGGGGAGTTTAATGAGTCGGATGGTCGCTTTTCCCCGAATATGCGATGGGTGGCATATGTATCGGACGAGTCGGGGCGAAGCGAAGTCTATGTGCGCGCGTTTTCGCAAGCTTCCCAACCTGCAGCGGAAACCACGGGCAAATGGCAGATTTCCGTTGAAGGTGGCCTGGGACCACGATGGCGAAGGGATGGGAAGGAACTGTACTATCGTGCCCCGGATGGGAAAGCGATGGCAGTTGATGTGATAGACGACACCGTATTCCAACCGGGAACTCCCGAACTTTTGTTCGAAAGCCCCCCCGCTGACATGTCGACACTATGGAGTGTTCCATGCTGGGATGCTGCCTCGGATGGCCGCTTCCTATTGGCAACACATCCTTCCATGGAGCCTACACCGTTTACAGTGATCCTCAACTGGACCGCATCGAGAAAATGACCCTCGTGCCCGGCGACAAACTCAGCCCTTTCAGAAGTATACATAATACATCTGATCAGAACTTGCCTCGGAGGATTCGCAATCAAAAGGCAGCTTGAAATATCTATCCTTCCCGGATTCCGAAGTCGGATTGCTATCGGCAAAACGAGTCATTAACCGCGGATTTTCGCCGATCTCCACGGATTCCTTGCTATTGTCACCGCATGCGTTGACCGGTCGCACTATTTTCCATCCGTGGAGATCTGTGAGAATCCGCGGTTGATTTCATGTTTTACTTTTCTTCAGGACAAATGAGCGCGCAGCCGTGTAGTCTCAATTACTCTCGTTGAGGATAGATAGGCGCATTCTCACTCAATGAGCTTCGGACTCCAGGATAAATTATCTTTACGGGTATAAACTCCCGGACCCTTGTTACCGAAAAGCACGATATAGAACAAATAGGGAGATTTCTACGCCGTGGAGCAATTGGACGTGGCAGCATCGGGTGCGTACAGCAGGATCTGGGATTGGGATTTAACCACAAGCCGGATCCATTACTCTCCCGGCTGGATATCCATGCTGGGTTGCGCCGGCGCCGATTTCGGTAATACCGTGGAGGAGTGGTTTGGAAGAATTCACCCGGATGATCTCGAACCGGTTCAACGCGAAATCGATACCCACCTTTCCCATGGATCCGCTCAATTCGAGCTTCGGCACCGCATGCTTCACCAGGATGGCTGCTATCGCTACATGGCATGCCGAGGCGTGATTACGCGCGATGATAGCGGACGGGCAATCCGCATCACGGGCTTTCATCTCGATATCACATCCGAAAAGGTGACAGATCCGCTTACCGGTTTACCCAACCGCCTTTTAATCCTGGATCGCCTGACGCGCTCGATCGAAAAAGCCAGAAAGCGCGAGGATTTCATTTTCGCCGTGCTGACGGTCGACCTGGATCTTTTTGAATCCGGCATTGATCGGCTCCAGACCATAAATACCGATTCCCTGATCGTTTCCATTGCGCGCCGCCTGGAAACCTGGCTCAGGACGCAGACCGTTTCCACGATCGACGGGCGCGCGCATCTGGTCGCACGTTCCGGAGGAGAAGAGTTCGCGGTTTTGCTTGATGGACTGAGTTGCCTGAATGAAGCGAAAGAGACGGCCGATAAACTCCTGAAAGAGCTCCTTGCCCCGTTTGAGTTCAATGGAAGCGAAGTGTTTCTTTCCCCGAGCATCGGAATTGCTCTGAGCGCGACGGGATATCGAAACGCAGAAGAGGCGCTGAGAGACGCCGACACAGCCCTGTACCGCGCAAAGACTCTGGGGAAATCGCGCTGCGAAGTTTTCGATACCGCCGTCCTGGAATCGGTGCTGAACCGGAACCGGCTGGAACAGGATCTGAATGAAGCGCTCATCCGGAATCAATTCATCGTTTTCTATCAACCGATCCTGTCCCTGACATCCGGCCGGATCGCGGGTTTCGAAGCTCTGATACGATGGAATCATCCTTCCCAAGGCCTTGTTCTACCCATGGAATTCATCCCGGTTGCCGAAAAAAGCGGGCTCATTATTCCGCTGAGCCGATGGGTATTGCAGAAAGCCTGCCGGCAACTGAAGATCTGGAGAATGGATCCGCGAATTCCAAAAGACCTGTGGATCTCTGTGAACCTCTCCGGTGCGCACTTCACGGAGCTCTCCCTCGCAACTGAAATCCGGGAGATCCTGCGCGCAGCTGATCTGGAGGCGAACGGACTGATGCTGGAGTTGACGGAAGGCGCCGTAATGCAAAATCCCGACGCAGCCCGGAGCATCCTGATGGAGTTGCGCGTGATGGGGGCCAGGATCGGGCTCGATGACTTTGGCACCGGATATTCATCGTTAGCCCATCTGCGCCGCTTCCCGCTGGATTATCTGAAAATCGACAGGTCCTTTATCAAAAGCATTGAGAACAGAGCGGACGTGTTTGAAATCGTCCAAACCATCCATACTCTTGCTCGTCAATTGGGATTGCGCGTCATTGCCGAAGGGATTGAAAATCCGCGCCAGCTGGACCTGCTCCGGTCTCTTCAATGTGAATTCGGACAGGGCTTCCTGTTTTCCAAAGCGGTTGACTGCAAACAAGCGGAGTCGCTGTTGCTGAACGGCTTTGTTCCCGCCAATGAGTCATATGAAGCGGTGGATCCTCTCGATGTCAGTGTCTCGAATGATCCGCAGACTTCACTGTTGCCGGCGCCGGACTGCATCCCGGAACCGGAACTATACCGGAAGCCCGCAGCCTGCAGGAAATACGTACTCGCGGGAGCCGTAGCCGTCATCCTTCTGATCGCAGGAATTCTCGTCGGCAGGATGATCCGCTTGCCCGCGCCGGCTGTAACGGCGGCTCCAGCGCCAATCTCGGTGGCCAAAAGCAAAGTAATTTCGACGCCAACAGCATCGCCTGCAACGGCTGAAAAGGCCGCCAGCCCCGAAAAGCCAAAGAAGGCTCCAGCCGCGAGAGTTGCCAAACCTCGGAATCCCGTCATCGAACCAGGAGGGATGCCGAAAGAGGCTCCAGTTTCGGACGTTCAAAAAAGTGGTTCTGCGGCCGTTGTTCCCGCGCCACCGAGGTCGTCTCCGAAAATATCTCCGCAGATCGCACCCGAGGCTGTCTATGCACTTCAGGTGGATCATGATCATGCTATAGGCAGCTGCAAGGGTGTACTTAAATTCAGCCGGAGCAGTGTTTCCTTCGTTTCCGAAAAGGGCAAGCACAGCTTCTATTTTCATTACCCGGAATACTCCTATACTCTGGACCGGGACCGCCTGACCATCAAAGCCGGGTCCGATACATTCCGCTTTAAATCGTCCTCGGCACGCACCAAAGAGGAGAACCGGTCTCAGCTATCCGACTTTTACCAGCGAATCTCCAGTCTCTACCAGGCTCCGGCGTCACGGGAATAGCCGCCGTATTGCTCTTGTCGTAGTAATAGAATATTTCCCGCCCGTCGAGTGACCGCTGCGGAGAACTGCCGCCGCTGGTCGACACCTGCCACTTGTCATTGTGGCTTGCCGTCACTACAGGATGCCGATTCCACTGCATTTGCTTGAAGGGCTGAAACTGCAATAGAGTACCTCGTTAAATCCGAGTTCGGTCCGAAAGAACTTTTTAAGCTGCTGAGCGGGGAAGATTTTCAAGCTTTATGACCAGGCGCTTGTCGATGATCGCTGCCGCCTTTTGCATTGTGTCGAGCTGAACGCTGCAGTTTTCCGGATCGAGTATACATGCGATCTGTGCGCGACTGGTTTTTAGCCGGCGAGCCATTTCCGTTTTTGATATCTTTTGTTCCTTCATGACCTCGGCAAGCTGCCAGGCAATGGCGCGCTTGATAGCATAGCCGGTTGCCTCCTCGCAAATGTCTTCCCCTTTAAGAAAATCCTCGAAGGTCGATCCGATATGTTTTTTCTTCATTGCTCAACCTTCCTCTTTCGTTTCAGAGTTGTGGTCAGGTCAGCGATTTGAAACGGTAGAGGAAAAGAATTATTTCAGCAGACTTATAAGAACATCCTCTTTCACCAAATCCAGGTCCCGCTCGCGTTCCAGGAATGGTTTTACATCGGCTCTGGCTTTTTCCCAGTCGAGAGAATCGACCCGATTCTTTAACTGCTTATGCCAATTTTTTTCGGTGAGATGGGGCCCTTCCCAGCCTGTTTGTTTTAATGCAGCGTTAAGTAAATCGAAATTCGGTAAAGGCCACGAGCGGTCAGCCAAATACCATACTAGGTCATAGAGATCCCGGCCTTTTGTCCATTGACGACTTAGAACCGCATGGATCTTTCCCGCAAGCAAGGAAGCTTTGTCATAGTGGCAGAGATTCATCGTGACGTGCCGGCGAACAACAGAATTTTCAATATGAGCTCCCGCAGGAGGATTGGTATCCAATTCCACCTTAATGGAGAGGACTTGAGCTGCATAAGGTGAGATGCCGATTTCATGGGGAAGCCCGGGAAAGCGAACCCATGCAGATGCAACCGTCTTTTTTTCACTTACCTTCATATCAATCGAGTAGCCTTCCCGCTCAAACATTCGCTTTACTTCGGACGCGGCTGATTTGAAATCAGCATCTTTGCCTGGAGTGATGAGAGAAAAATCGAGGTCTTCTGAGAATCGCGGGATGCTGAACAGGAACCGCAACGCCGTGCCGCCTACAAAAGCCCATCGGAGAAATGTGCCAGAATCCTGCAACGATTCCAGTATCCGCGCCTGGATATACTCCCGCGCGAGACAGGTTCGGGCAAGATCGTTTCCAGCAGTAGAAGCCAGTTGGCGCAAATGCTCCTTCATAGGGACTCCCCACTATCTTCCGCAAGCAAAGGACCGACAAGCCGTGTCGCACGAATCAGCTTTGGTTTACTGCTGCGTTGGGCCAATTCGGTCATAGTCGCCATATTTAGAGCTTCCGGATTCTGCAGTCTCAGTTGCCGGAGATATTTCTCAGAATCCGCACCGGCAGTCAGGTGGATCAGATCCAGAAGCGCCTTTTCCGGCGAAGCCACAAAAGCGAGTTGCTTCGGGGCGACTTCTATCTGCGAATATCCGAAAAGAAGCTGCCTGGCTAGATGATTAAATTGGAATGCACCCAAAGGATTCCGGACTGTTTCGGGACGACCTGGGCCGACGCTGGTCACAACCGGCACATATTCCGGAATCATTCCATGAAATGCCAGTGCCGATTGCGCGCTTACGTAGGATCCGCGCTGCAACCGATTGGCGATCAGGAATGGATGCGGTTCCACCTTTCGCCAGACCGGAGCCAGGGCATACAAACCGCGGCGAAGCTGAATCAGCCGACCATCCTTTACCCATCGAGACAATTGCAGCCGCACTTGCGGCGCCGACACCTTCCCCGACAACAAAAGGGCAGAAGAAAACACCGGCTCATCGCCTACCAATGCAAGCAGTGACTGCCATTTCATTACGATAACATAGCATTAATGATAATATAACGCAATGAATAACGAAATCGATTATTAAACCTCCCTGTTTTGCTTTCTACCTCCATTGGCTCTTTCCTCTTGACTGTGCACCTGCGGTTATTAAGAGATGGCGCTTAAATATTAATAAGGGAATCGCTTACTCCCATCGGAACAAACATCCCTATGGACAGGCCCAAAACAAAGCGGGTTATCAATATGGGAACAATGCTGTTAAGAAAGAATGGAGCGGTACCTGCGACTAAAAAGACTGCGGAAGCAAGGAAGAATAAAGTTCTTTTCCGAAAATGCGCCACCAGCCTCCCAAAGAGGAAACTCATGAATACCTGGCCCAGCGTCGGGATCGTTGTGATGAGCATAATTGTTGTGGGCGCCACGGTGGGCATTGCCTTCATAATATCGGCAAGCACGGGAGACGCCGCTCCTCCGCCTATATCTTGAACTCCTACCTCTAATATCGCTATTTTGAGCAAGGTTTTATTCGTTCGCATTGTGGTCGCCTGTTTTCTCCCTTTTTCCGCCGTTATAGAGGAACCAAAACCACGAAAGATACGAAAGGATGGCCATCCAGGACCTTCGCTTCATAAACTTCGCCTTTTTCATTGACGAGCATCTCAACTCTTACTGCTCCGGAAGTCCGTGCTTCCTTTGACTCCGACGAAAACTCAAGTTCAACGCGCGACAGGATCATCGACGGATTGGATGCTTCCAGGTGGATAGGGGCCGTTAGCGGCCTATCGGCTTTTTCATTTCGCCGGGTTTGAGCTAATCCGGGCAGTGCAGCGAAAAATATCAGGAATAAGGCCATGCTCTTCGAACGGATCATGGTCTCTTCCCTTTCGAAGCTGGAAAAACATAATTTAGGATCTTCTAAAATACGGGATTGCGGGTCTGCAACCCTCTCCAGCTGGAAAACCATATGTAGCACTTGTTTTCGCCCAACTCTTCCGAGAATGGCTGCCATAAAGGCATAGAAGTTGCTGGCCCGCGGTTAACGTGCTATTCTGCCCCAGCTTGTTTGCGCGTTATGTACGGCTTTGTCGCCGCTCTGCAATACATCGTTGATCGGGGAATCACGTCAGCCCATCCCGAACGTGAGGTCCGAAGCATGAGATGGAATGAGCATGATTGAGGAAATCCGATACTACACACGAATGGCAATTGGCATCCGCGAAATGCTGCTACAGACGGTGCCTGACGACCTGATGGTCGCTCTGCAGCGCCAGATGGAAAACCGCGAGCAGCACTTCCTCGACTCAGCGCGGCGCATCGTGTTCGCGAATCCCCGAAATCCCTACCACGAGATGTTCAAGCTGGCTGGCTGCACGGAGCAGGACTTGGCCGATGAGATCAAACATCATGGTTTGGAAACGGCGCTCAAAAGCTTGTTTGCCGCCGGCGTTTATCTCACGCACGATGAATTTAAGGGCAAGACCCCGCTGGTGCGCGGCGGCAGGGAGATCCCCGTCAACCCGGCATGGTTCCTCAATCCATTGGTGCGCGGCTACATCGAAACGCGCAGCAGCGGCAGCCGAGGACAGGGAACGCCGGCTTTGCAGAACTCCGCCCTAAGCCTATATCGTCTGGCCTACCTCGAATTAACGATTCATGAGCTTGGGCTCGACGGCCGCGCAATGGCTGTAGTTTTTCCGGTGCTGCCCTCGGCGCTTGCCATTCTGAACAGCCTCTGGATGTGTTGTCTGAACCGGCGCGTGGATAAGTGGTTTGCTATGCAGGGAAGCTTGCGTGAGTCGTGGCACTACAGGACGATGACCAATGCGTTGGTGCGGTACGGCAGGGCGCTCGGGGGGCAGCTTCCCTTGCCGGAGAGCTTGCCACAAAATGACTTTACGCCGGTTGCGCGCTGGCTGGCCGAGGAAAAGCGGCGCGGAAAGCCCGGTTGGGTCGACAGCTTCGCCAGCCAGGCCGTACGAATTGCCGATGCGGCGCAGAAAGCCGGCCTCGACATTTCCGGCACCCTCTTCCTGATCGCCGGCGAAACTCTCACCGAAGCCAAACGCGCGAGCATCGAAGCCGCTGGATGCGAAGTGTTTCCGCGCTACCTGATCAGCGAGGTTGGATTTGTTGGCTATTCCTGTCGCCAGATGAGAACCGGCAACTGCGTGCACGTGATGCGAGATGGCGTGGCTGTTATCGGCCGCAAACGCTGCGCGCCTTTTTCGGACGTCGAGGTGGATTCGCTGCTGTTTACCACGCTGCTGCCGTTCGCAACGCGATTCCTGATCAATGCGGAGATGGACGATGCCGGCGTAATCGAGCCGTCCGATTGCCAGTGCGAATTTGCGAAACTTGGGATGCGCACCGTTATCCGCGATATCCACAGTTACGGAAAACTTACTGGGCAGGGCATCACATTGATCGCCGGTGATGTAGCACGCATTCTCGATAGCAGCCTGCCCGCCCGCTTCGGCGGCACATCGGGCGACTATCAGCTGGTTGAGTACGACGGGATGCGGCAGGCCGAAATCGAGCTGCGCATCAGTCCGCGCACCGGAGCTAGATCGCCCGGCGAAGTGCGCGACTTCCTGCTGCATGAAATCCGCGCCTGCTATGGCGGATCTCTTGCTTCGCGCCTTTGGATGCATTCGGACGGCATTCGCGCCGTTGTCGCAGAACCGCTGGCCACGCCTGGCGGGAAGGTGCTGCTTCTGCACCTATTGGGAGCGGGCGGAGGCAAGGGGCGCGCGTCGTAGAGAGTTTTTGCATCGGATACTATTGCGGAGCCAATGTTCCTTTCCCTGCACTCTGCATTGTGCAAAGCGGCTTTAAGCCATTCGGCCAACCGTCTTGCCGAAAGGAGATCAGAACTTGACTGTCCTGGGTTCCTGTCCGAACGAGGCAAAGGTAGCCGCGGCGTCCTTGAGGTAGAGGACTTCGTTATTGCCGTCGTTGGCCGAATACATATTCCTAAGCTGAGGATAGGCATCCAACATCTTTTCCCTTGGCTCGATCCTATCGTCCTCGACCGCCGTCGCTGCAACACGTACCCACTTGCCCTCCGCAAAAGCACAGATCTCGATTTTTGGGTTTTTCATGATCTGCTTCGCCACGTTTTTCGCTTTTGCGGTCTGGATGTAGAGTTTGTTCTCGAAGATCAGAACCGTACCGAAAGGTCTCACTCTGGGCTGGTCGCCGTCCATCGTCGCAATGTAGTATGTGCCGCACTTCTTCAGGAACTGATAAATTTCTTCCATGGGGTCTCCTTTGCCTTGTGATTTATATTGAGCTGCGGTTCTCTAACCATATTATTCACGAAATATGAAAAATAAAAAGCCCCAATCTGCGTATTAAGCAATAGTGACAAGGCTTTCACACGCAAAGAGAGGCTTTTTGATGACTCAAGATACCACACAATCTGTTTTGTTTCCCAACCTTTTTCACAAGCCTGTTGTTGCTTCCTTTGATCAGCCTGACAGTAGCTCTGATGGCGGTGCAATCGTCTTGAAAGCGATTGATTCCGAGTTGAATTTGATGGAACGGTTAGCCAGCTGCCTTCGGGAAACGCGGGAGGAGGGCAAGATCGTTCATTCGCTGCTGGATCTATTTCGTCAGCGTGTTTATGGAATTGCATGCGGATATCCGGACTGTAATGATGCGGACCGCCTGGCTGACGACCCCATTCAAAAGCTTTTGTTGGACCGTGATCCTATTGACGGCAAATCATTGGCATCGCAGCCAACCCTGTCCCGATTCGAAAACGCCCCCTCAAGCAAAGACCTCCTCAAACTGGGTTGCGAGTTGGCTGACATCGTTATTGAACATCACGCCAAGCGATTGAGGGGCAAAGCCCGTCTGATTACGATTGACCTGGATCCTACCGACGATCCCACGCATAGGGCACAGCAACTCACATTCTTCAATGCGCACTACGACGCGTATTGCTATCTGCCTATGGTTGGGACGCTGCAGTTCAATAACGAAACGGAAAAGTACCTCTTCACCGTTGTCCTGCGGCCCGGCAACGCGCCTGCATCGAAGGGTGCCTTCGGCATCCTGATGCGGTTCCTGACCAGGTTGCGTGATGCACTCCCCAAGACCCGTTTCAGTGTCCGGCTCGATGGCGGGTTCGCGACGCCCGCGATCCTCGATTATCTTGAATTGGAGGGCGTTGAGTACTTGGTAGGAATAGCCGGAAATTCCAGACTGGAAAAGAGAGCCCGCCGCTTGATGGGAAAATTCCGGATGAAACCGCGAAAGACCGGGAAGACCGACACTCTCTTTAGCGAGACCCGTTATGCGGCGCGGAAATGGTCCCATCGCCGCCGCGTCATCATCAAAGCCGAGGTCGTGAGATGTCTCGACCGCGATCCCAGGGATAATGACCGCTTTGTGCTGACGAATCTTCCGTACAAACCGGAGAGTGTTTACAGGATCTATCGCGGCAGAGGAGATGCCGAGAATCGGATCAAGGAACTGCACTATGGTTTGGAGATTGACCGCACCAGCTGCATGAGTTTTCTTGCCAATCAGCTTCGAGTCTTCATGACCGCAGCTGCCGACGTGCTCATGCATGAGATGCGAGTGCGAATGGCAGGGACCGCGCTTGCGGCGGCGCAAGTATCCACCCTGAGAGAACGCCTGCTGAAAATAGCAGTCTGGGTTAAGAAATCTGTTCGACGAATTGTTCTTCATTTCCCGGTGAACTATCCTTGGCTCGACTGCTGGAAACAAATCGTCAAAAACCTTGCCACTGCAACCTGACCGATTTCTATCGCTCCTATCAAGACCTTTGACACCGACCTTTGGAAGACTTGTGCCTATTGATGCCAGGCGTAGGCGTTGCACTCGGGATCCGTCAGTCAGATTTCCAATTTTTTCATTGCCGATGTGGCTGAGGCTCATTTTCTCGATCAGGCGCAGGCCATTTCTCAGATAATTGGACAATTTTAAAGCGAAGGGACCCTGTTTCTTAACTTTCGTGAATAATGCAGATTAATGATTCCTAATGTACAAGGTTCTTTGTGGCGGCTCGTTCCGAAAATGGATCAACACCAAAAGCAATGAGCCGCCATAAAGAACCTTGTACATTAAATGGCAGCAAGCCGGATGGAATTCCCTGAGCTATCCTTCCGCCTGTCAGTCGGATGAATCCAAACTACACTGTCGCCGCTGCGAGCAAGCCGGTTTTTCAAAAGCCAGCCGCGGGCCGGTTCCAGCGATTCAGAAGCACCCGGATCGGTTAAGACAGTCTCCACGCCCCAGCTTAAAGCCAGCTGACGGGTAATCATGCGGTTTCCGGTCAAAACAATAATCGGCACCGACGGGCGGAAACGGGAAACGCTATAGGGCAAGGCTTCCGAATGAGACGAAATGATGATGGCCTTTGCACCGGCATCCCACGCCAGACGGCAGGCAGAGCGGCTGATGGCATTTCCCGGCAATGATACGGGCTTCTGCGTAGGTGCATTCAGAAAGGCATGGAATGGATACGCAGCTTCGGTAGCGGTCAATACGGAAGCCAGGATTCGGATGGCCTCTGCCGGATATTTTCCAATGGCTGTTTCGGCCGAAAGCATGACTGCATCCGTGCCGTCCAATACCGCATTCGCAACGTCCGCAACTTCCGCGCGTGTCGGCCACCGATGATTCACCATTGATTCAAGCATCTGAGTAGCCGTTATCACCGGCTTTCCTGCCTCGTTGGCCTCCGCGATAATCCTTTTTTGCGCAAGAGGAACCTGCGCCAGGGGAGTTTCAACACCGAGATCGCCTCGCGCGACCATCAAGCCGTCCGCTTCCTGGAGGAGATCGCCAAGATTCGCAAGAGCCTGCGGCTTTTCGATTTTGGCGATGATCCGGGGATTATGCCGGAAGCGGGAAAAAGCGCGCCGCACACCGGATATATCCTTTACGGTGCGCACAAACGAAATGCCGATCCATTCCGCTTTTTGCCGGGCTGCGAAAGCAATCCCGCGAAGATCCGAAGGCGTTGGAATCCTGATACGCACATCGGTATCGGGAATGTTTATGCCGGATCCCGACCGCACCACTCCGCCGATGACGACCCGGCCTTTTACGATTGAACCGCCGAGCCCAACGATGATCAGTGTGACCGTGCCGTCTGCCAGATAGAGGAAGTGTCCCCGCTCCATTGAAGCGAGTATGCCCGCATCACGGACAGGGAGACCTTTTGAATCAATGTCCGCAGGAGAACCCAGCCTAATAATTTCCCCGGGGCGCAGTTCCCTCTGACCGCCGGGCAAATTGCCGAGCCTGAACTTTGGTCCTGGCAGATCCACCAGAAGGCCGACCGGCCGGTTCAGGTCCCGCGCGGTTTTGCGAAGCGCCCGGACCCGCCGTATCTGTTCTTCGCCGGTCCCGTGAGCGGCATTCAGGCGCGCAATATCCAATCCCGCCAGGATGCATTCGCGCAGTACCCTGGGATCATCCATTGCCGGGCCCAGAGTCCCTACAATTTTCGTCCGATGGTGTGGAATCAAGATATCACCTCACGCAAAAGTGTAGCTTATTTTGCCACAGGATCCGGCTGCAAAGTGCTGATATAAAAATTCGTTGTTGAAGACGGGGATTTAGTAGGAGAATCGGGAGAATGGATGAGAGTCCATTTTTACAGGTGAAACAGGCAGGCTGCAGGGAGGCGGATCTTGACTAAAGCTATCAGAACGATTCCGGAACCGAACAAGACTATTGATGTTGTCCGCGATTGCGATGTAGTCGTGGTGGGAGGAGGGCCCGGCGGAATCGGGGCTGCAGTATCCGCAGCACGGAATGGAGCGGATACAGTCCTGATTGAGCGATACGGATATCTCGGGGGGATGGGAACCGGGGGATTGGTAACCATCATCCCATGCCTGTCTGACTTTGCAGGAACCATGCAGATCGGCGGCATTAATCAGGAGTGGATCGAGAGATTGACCTTGAAAGAGGCCGAGATCCATCCGCCCCAAGAAATCTGGGGATCCACGGACAAGAGGCTGATTTCTTATTGGAACGACAGGTCCTTCTTTACCGTGCGTGAGGGTCACATTATTTATTCCTCCATCATCGACGCCGAAATTTCCAAGTGCATCCTTAACGATATGGTCGCCGAAGCCAAAGTGAAAACGTATCTTCATTCCTGGGGAACCATGCCGCTTATGGACGGGAACAAGGCTGCAGGTGTGGTTTTCGAAAGCAAGTCCGGCCGCCAGGCCATCCTGGCCAAAGTCGTCATCGATTCGACAGGCGACGGTGATCTGCTTCCTTTCGCCGGAGCTGCGTTCGATACGGATATCGATCCCAATCTCAGGATCGCGAACCTTTCCCTGTGTTACTGGATAAACAACGTCAACTTTATGAAGGTGGACGATTTCCGCAAAATGTATCCTCTGAGGTGGGCAGAATTGATGCAGGATTTGATGAAGAAGGGCGGGCATCCGTTCTTCATGCGAAGCAATCTGAAAGGCCAGGAAAATGTCGTGTGGATTCACCCTCGATATGCGAATTCGAGCCAGACCGATGTGGAGGAACTCACCCGAGTCGAATTCCTCG
Source organism: Acidobacteriota bacterium (assembly GCA_016929335.1). GTDB lineage: Bacteria > Acidobacteriota > UBA6911 > UBA6911 > UBA6911 > UBA6911. Next base: position 35,644 of record JAFGIY010000175.1, read on the forward strand.
GCCGTGAGAAAATGCTGCTCACGCATGAATTCTTCAAAAAGAACATCCCCGGTTTCGAGGATAGTTTCATCGTTCTTTCTTCTCCGCAGCTTGGCACAAGAGGCGCCCGGAGAGTTCACGGCGACTGCATGCTGACTTCCGGAGACCTTCTTTCCAACGAGCCCTTTGAAGATACCATCGCCATATTCCCGGATCTCGACCGGGGCGAGGCGTCTCTCGCACATCCGAATACGTTCATCCCCTACCGGTCGCTCCTGCCCAGAGGCGTCGAAAATATGCTGGTGGCCTGCCGGGCGTTTTCGTCCGACCAGGAGGTTAATAATTTCTTCAACCTCATTCCGCACTGTGTCGCGTTCGGCGAAGCCGCCGGAACTGCGGCGGCGCTTTCAATCAGCCGGCGCGTAAGCGTCAGGAATGTTGATTTTGCCTCTCTTCGCAAGCGGCTTGCCGCACAGAATGTGCCTCTGCCCGGAATGTACCCGGCAAAGTATGAAAAAAAGGAAGGGAAACCGGTTGCCGTCTACGAAGCCCCGGCATTCGGAGAAAGAAGACCGGCAAGTAAGTAAGGATGCAGGTTAAGCTGTCGCTTTGCGTCCGACCAGAATCTGAATTTTCACGGGATTTGTGTCTGAATTGGTGAACTTGAACTGCTTTTGAGTTGATCCGAGCAGCTTCACCGCCCCTTCGCCCAGCAGCAGCAGTGGCTGGTCCAGTGTCTGATCCGTACCGCCGTCCACTTTATATTGAAGGCTCGCTTTCTCGGGCAGTTTGATTGCCAAAAGCTGCACGCCGGAATTTCCGGGTTGCACGTTCACCGTTGCTTTCCCACCGGCGGTGTTTTTATCCGGCACTTCCACCTCGATGAGATCGATACCCTCCACCTCCACTTTATTGCTGTAGCTAAGCGCCGGTCCGCCTGCGACCTGGACCGCAAATGTTTCATAGACCGTCGTCGTCATTTCATGCTCCTTTCAATCGCGATTGCATGGTTCGCCAGAGTCTGGCGCCCTCATTTCTTTCGTCGACTTGTCTTCTTTGCAGGAGTAGCTCTCGTGGACACCGTAGCCGTTTTTATACGCTTGGTTTCAGGAAGCGTAATAATTTCTGAAACCCGTACTCCTGCTCCCACTGTCTGCGAAACTGGCCTGCGCTCGCAGACTTCGCCCTTCTTGTTCTTGATTGTCATGTAAATGGGTATCTTAGCTGTGGCCAGCCTGTCTGCCTGCTCCTCGGAGATCACGGCAGCAAAGTACCCTGTGGCGTCGACTGTCGCTTCGGCAACGCCGATGGCCTTTCCACTCTCGTCAGTCAGCTCTATCGTGTATCCGGCCAGTCCTGAGGAGCTTTCGTCCACAAGACGACCCTGGATCAAGCTTTCTTTCTCTCCGTATTCTTTAACCTGAATCTGCCTTATCTGGTCCTCCACCTCGATCTTCTCCAAGAAGGCTAAATTCCGGCGGAGACGATGCTGCATTTCAAGAACCCGCGAATCGTTTTCGCCATAGGCTTTTTTCAACCGCTCGGCTTCGTTTTGCAGCAGCACACGGTAAGAAGCCTGTAATTCACGAATCTGCTGCAGGGGTTCCAATTTTTCATCTGCGACCGGCGCGAGATTTTCCAGGATTCCGGTCAGCCATTCTCCATTTGTTTGACGAGTATCAGCCATTTACACATCCCCCCTTTTTGCAAGCACCATTAACGCCTTTTCCACAATGCCGGAGACTTTCTCACAATCTTCCGCCAGCGTGTGATTCCCGGTCTTGATCAGCCTGTTCGTATCGCCGCAATAAACAAAGATACAGTTGTCAGCCTGGTTTCCCGTTGTGATGTTCATCTTCCTCGCCCACGAAACCAATGACGCGGCCCGCCCCGCCTGCGTTTCCTGAAAACGGTTCGCCGTGACTCTCGCCGTTGCAGACCAGACCAGTGCATTAATGAAGCCTGCGGATATCGCCTGGCTTGAACGCAGTTGGTTCCCTCCAAAATCGACATCATCCAAAGACAAGATCAGGTGCGGCAGAGGACTTGCGTGAAACGCACCAACCCGGCTCTGGTTTGAAGAAAATAAGACCGCCCCGCCCGGGACACTATCTGTCTGTTTCTCCCGGCCGGATGGCCGTCCAAGATTAACAATACATACCGCGCCACCCGCCTGGTTAAGCAGGCCGGGCATGCAGGCATGAGAATCAAAGTAGTTGTCCTGAACTGCGACCGGGCCTATCGCGCCAAGCGTCAGTGCCCGTCCGACCGGCTGGCTGACCGTGTTCCCGTGGACTCGAACGGCGAATTGGCCGCGCGATGTCGAAAACAAGCTGCTCTCGTCGGCCTCGGGATCAAGCAGACACGAGCCCATCAAAATGAAAATCCCGCCGCGGACGCCCGGCAGGAGATCTCCCTTGAATGCGAGAGGCACTGCGCCGTTCTGCTGAATCCGGTTGAGGCTGATATCTACATGCTCGCCGTAGCCCACGAAAATCGCCGATACAGGCAAGGGAATCACTCCATTGTGCTCGATTCTGTTTTCGGTAATGCTCAGATCCTCACAAATGCCGATGGAGATCCCGCCGAATCCTTTGGTTCTCAATTGAGCTGCCAGTTCTCTGGTTATGCCGGCGCTCATGCAGCCCGCAATGTGGTTTCGCACGATTATAAGGTTGAGGATCGGATTGCCGTAGATCTCGAGTATCCTGAGCAAGGATGCTCGCCGTTGCAGGAGAGCCGGATTCGCTGTTTCCTGATTATCAGCAGGCGCAACACCGGAGGTTCCGATTCCCGAAAGCCCCATCCGATAGATCCGGTTGTCTTCAATCAATATTTCCCTGAGAAACGCCAGCCTTTTTGCCAGGTCCTGATCCTCCACCGCCGGGATTTCCTCGACAAAGATCAGATTCTCCCTGGCGCTTCTGTTTTCGCTGACCTTCGTCACCCGCGAACCTGGAGACAGTATGGCAATCGAGTATTGGCCGGCAGCAAGATTTGCGATACGGAAGGAGCCGCCGGTGTTCGTCACGGAAGTAAACGTTTCCCGCGTGTCCTGCGATGTTATGCGCAGAGCTACTCCCGGCTGAACGGATTCTCCTTTCTGCACCGTACCAATAAAAATCCCTCCGGGATGATGCACTACCACCGGAGTATCTGCCGGCTGTTCGGCTGCGGTCGTTTGAAGCGGATTCCAGCCGCCAAGCGTAATTCCATTTCCCGTACCGCCCTGGATGCGATTATCCCGAATGCGGATCCGCTCCGATCCGGCGGCAATCTGGATGCCGCCCTGAGCCCTTGCTGTAAACAGGACGTACTCAATAGTCTCAATCTCCGTCTCCCGCCCTTTTGCGAATATGCTTCCGGTCAAATATGCGTAGCTCTTCCGGTTTTTATAGAGCGTCTCAAAGTCCGCGCAATCGTCCTGCGGATTAAAATTTCGTTCAATGCCCGGAATCTTCACCTCCGGGATCTTCTCTCTCGACCTGCTCAAGGCAATGTCATTACGCTCAATAACCGAATCGCAGGCAGCCATATAGATAGCAACGCCGCCTGCCTGGCGGTCCAAAACCTGAATCTGATTGTTCCGGATTGCTACCTGGATGGCTTCTTGCACATGGATGGCGGCCGTGTAGCCCAGTATGCAGCAGTTTTCCACATGAATATCCCGCGACTGCACCGTTTCACTTGCATCCATCACGATAGCCATTCCTTCGTAGCTTGCAATGCAAAAATCCGAGAACAGGATCCTGGACGAACCGGCAACCGTAAATACCGGATCTTCGGGATTTGAAACACGGGGACTCACCGTCGTCCGATAACCGCAGCCGGTGATTATAATGTTCTGCTTCTCCTTGATGACGGCGTTCACCTGGTGATCGCCCGGAAGGAGGCAAAGCTGCCCTCCATCTTCCGGGAGATGAAGCAGGGCTTCTTCGATGTCGTCGAAATCTCCGTGCGTGCTGAGACCGTCCCCTACCACGAATGTGCAACACGATCCGTATTTGGATGCCGATCCTTCACCGACCTCGATCAGTGGAGGAAATATATTGCGGCAATCCGACACGAGCGGAACCTGAAACCGGCCGCTCTCAACCGTGACGAGGGCGAGCGGCGCATAATGGTGCTGAATTCCATGCGGAGGCTGGGGAATCGTGGACTTATCGGCTTCCTGCGGCCACTCGAGACTTCCGTTCTCAGAGCCGACCGCAGTTCGAGCAGGAATAAGCCAGTACTCGCCGGTCCGAAAAGTCTTGCCTGCGGAAAACTTTATTTCCAATCCATTCTCAAGGGCAATCCAGCCGTCATTGGTTGGCGGCACTTCTGCTTTGCAGAGACCATCGCAGTCCCATCGACGAAGTTTACAGTGCCGCGTTTTGTCGAATGCGAACGCCGGCGCCTGTGTCAGTTCAACTGTATTTGTGGTGTGGTCCGCGGAAGCGATTTTAGCGAACGGGCCGCAGTTCTGATTCAGCTCAATCGCATCATCAACTATCTCACACCATTGTCCATTCGAAAATCCATGCACTTCATCCGGACCCAATCCTGAAACAGTGAGAATGGCTCCGGTGATATCATCAATCCCTGTAACCACAGAGCCATTGTCTCGAGACCACTTGAAAGTGACACCGTCCGTTCCGATCTTTCCCCCCTGATGAATCTCGACACGGTAAAGCTGATTTTCAACTCCCCGGTAACCGGACTGGCCCGGCAAAATGCACGGATCTTTTGCATCCGGGACGGGCGCGGTGCGGACATTCAGCTTTCCGTCGGTGACTGCTTCTGCGGGTTCCCAGTTCTGACCGAACTGACTGCAGGCGGCATTATCGGCGGCTTTTTCCAGCTTGACCTGCCAGATTACCTTTGCACGAGCGGCTGTATCCGGTCCACCGAGTCCTTTCTCACGAATATCAGGGTCATCAATCGGGGTGATCAGTCTTTCCCAAACATCCAGGTAAACCAGGTAGACGCCGTTCTGCAGATCGGACGGTTGGGGGACTACGGGAAGATCCGGCTGATGCAGATAAGAAGGGAGCAGTCGAAGAATCAATCTCGACGTCTCAGGTATCTTGCTCAGGTCGGTGCGTTTCAGATCACGATCCAGATAAATGGCACTCTTTCCTTCTTCAAGTTTTTCCGCACGCCTCCTCCAAACGAGACCTTCATCTGTGCGGATCTCGAACCAGTTTTCTTTCTCCAGAAGCTTCGCAGGCAATCGATCAACGGTGAGAAGCCGTGTGTTGATCGAGCGGATGGTTATGGGTGATGTCTCCGCAACACACAAGATGCCGTCCACATAATAGCGGCCGGGAGAAACGGTCAAATCCTCTCCTTGATCGGTCACACTTATTTCAAATCCGCCGCCATACTTCGGGTAGCCTGCCCATCCGATGACATCGTGAGCCTCGGTTCGCATCGAGTCCCGCAGAATATCCTGCTGTTCGTTGAGGTCCGCATCAAGCTGAATACGGCCTTGCTGGAAGAGAACCTCGCTGTAGTGTTTTTTTCGATTAAATGTCTGGCGTGTGAAATCACCTTTCATGGCGATGCTCCTCGGACAATTCGTTAGCTGGCATAGAAAATCCCTGCTTCCAGGCCAAAGCGCAGATACTCCTCCAGCCGGACGCGCAGATTGCTCTCGCGCTGGGGTTGGAAAAGGTCATGAAATGCGCCCATTTCGGATCCATCGTCTGCTCCCTCTTTTATTTCGATCGGAGTGGATGGCGCGAGTTGGCAATAGCCGGGCTGTCCGAAATGGTGGGACGTAAATACCGGATAAATTCCTGCTGCGGTCTCTTCGTCCACCGGCTGACAACGGTGCCGGCGGGGAACGCGCGAGCCCCAGGGAATATAGGAAAAACGGACGCAGCCGTCCTGAAGTTTTTTGGATGTTACTTTTGAACAGAATATCGAGTTACAGCCGAGCTTCAGGAATGCCGCGCGGATTCCGCCGATAACCGTACCGCGGGTGATTGAAACATTGCCGGCCGGGCCTTCGTTGACATGACCGGCCAGGGCGACTGCATTCCAGGATGCTGCGTCAAGAATGCTGTCGGCCAACTGCAGGTTTGCATCCTCGTTTACACGGATGCTCCCGAGGATGGTCTTCTCCACATGCAATTCCTCGATAGATTCAATCTCCAGACTGATCGCCGCCGGATTTGCAGGCCGGCCTTCCGCGGTTAAAGAAAGCCCCGGAACAAGCGTACAGTGGAGAAGCCGCAGACTTTTAGTCTTTCCTGAAAACTGGATTTTGTTGCCGCTGATCAGCAATCCGTTCAGAGTAATGCCGATGTTGTCGCCCGCAATTCTGAATGGATTGTTCAGCTTCAAATGTGCTCGAATCTGGTTTGCCGACCGGATCTCCACTCTTCGATTCGCAATGAAGTTTTTGTTGAGATCTTCGGAATAACAGCCGTTTTCGGTGATTTCAATAATCGCATCCTGATTGCCTATTGCTGCCAGGGCAGCCTGAACGGATGGATGATCTTGAGGCACCCGGATCACAGTGAAATTTCCGTCGGGAGTAAAAGAGGATTGCCGCTCGTATTCACCGCCGCCCATTTCAGCGCTGAAGCCGTAGTGGAAAGCCACCTCCGGCGGCTTCGCCTGATCCGCGCCGAACATGAGCCGGCCAAGTTCAGGATCGATGGCAACGCAGTCCGCGTCCGGCTCCGGCCCCCAGTTATTCGCATTTCCCCGATCGGACAGGTTGCAGATCTTGATCTTGTCGCAGCCCTCAATGAAAATGCTCCTGTCCCGCCCATAGTAGTCTGCGAAATGCTCCTTCAGAAGGCGTCGGCCAATCGGCATCGGAACGTTCACCGGCTCGGCCAGATGAGCAATATCCTGTTCGCTCTGCGGGCATGTGATGAGAGGCAGGTTATGGCCAAGTTGGCTGAAGAAAAAGCGCTTCCCATCAACCGGAGTAGCGGGAGACAAAGTGACGCTGAAGGGATCGAGACGCCACACGAAGATGCCGATATTTGGAATGCTGTATTTGCCGCGCCGGGCTGAAACGGATCGGATATCGGCCAGGTGGGCAAAACTTTCGAATGGAGTGGAAAGACTTTCAATCTCCGCAGCACGCTTGATACTTGCGACGGCCAGGTTGTCCGGACGCACGTGATTCACATTCTGCGTCGTCGCAAGCCGCAAAAAGAACTCCACGACTCGAGATTCCCATCCGGTCACATCCCGGGCAAGTTGCTCCAGCATGGACGCTGTCCCTTTGCGGCGGCGATATGCAATCGTATTGGCGACTTCAGCGCGGCGTCCGGGAATCCCGGGAATCTTCGGATTGAGGTTCCTGCAGCCGACCAGGTCCCCGATATAGGGAACAATCCAGTCATCGCAGGTTTCTATAAACTGATCGTCGTACAACTGCTCAAGATTTTCTTCCAGCTCCTGAACCTGCTCAGCCAGAAGCCGGATTAAGTCGGAGAGCGGCCGTTTGCCCTCGGCCTGCTGCGCATCGCGCAACCGGTAAATGGCAGGCAATAGTCTGGCCAAAGCATCCTTATCGAGTCTCATGGCATGACTCCCAGTTCATCAAGAGGATCGGGATGCAGAGTGAGAAGCTCCGCACCCACCATGGATCCGGCTTGATCCTTTGCCGGCCCTGCAGCCGGGAGACGGTCATTCAAACCCGCATTTTGATCATCCGAGCGATAGAGTCTATCGACATCAACACCGCCGACGCCGGCGACGCCCTGGACAACGCTCATGATCTCGCTCAGATGAACAGGCTGTCCAAATGCCCGGTTTGCAAAAGAGAAAGAATCGCGAAGAGCCTTTTCCGCCGCATTCTTGACTTTATCTTCCTGATATTCCGGAAGCACTTTCACACGGAGTGCAACACGGAAAGTTGCCGGCCGGTATTGCTTGATTTGAAACCTGACAAATGGAGGCGCTGCCTTGCTCAGCGCGTCACCCAGTTTCTTCAGCAGGGTTGAGCCCGATGCAGCCGGCGCGGTTGACGCTGAAGTTTTGCTTTGCGACTGCGCGACAGTCAGAAAAACGCCTTTGCGGTCGTCAAACCATGTCCAGTTGGCCAGCGCTTTGGCGATTCCCGAGAAACCGCGGGCGAAGTCTTCGTAATCCCGCAGAGACACTACTCGATCGAGCGTTGTGACTTTAAGGGGAACGTTTGTTCTGGCTGAATCGGCCGTTTCCGGATCGTCTCCTCCGTCGGCATCGATTGGATTGGTGACTTCCTTCAAGCCGTATGAGCGGGTGAGCAGCAGTGACAGCTTGTCTTTTTTGACGCGCCCGGCAAGGCCGATTCCTTTGCGGTAGGTTGCCGTGACGTTACTCTGGCCGGTGGGAAGCCGCGCTCCGTTTATGCCGTCACCGAACTGAACCGCGGTTTTCCCATCAGAGTCCGTCCGGACGATATAATGGCGATCCTCCGGTCTGCTGCTGAGAAGTGTCTCAGCTTCGCTCCACAGCAGGTCGTTGACATAGACCTTCAGGGTTGAGGCAGCGCCTGACGGACTCGAATCCGTCAGATATGTGAGCGGTGTCTGCTTCAGCCTAAAGGATTGGAATGCCTGGCCTGCATCCCCACTCCCAAGAGTTTCATGAACCGTTTCACCATGCGTGGCCGGTGCCACATTTCCATTGATGCGGACGGTGTCTCTTTTGTACTTGTTGTTCAGCCCGCTCTTAAGGGACAGGACGGTGCGATTGTTTATTGTGGAAGCAGACTGGATCACAACCAACTCGCTCGAGTAGCTGCCGGATGAGCCGTCGATCTCTCCACTCACTATGAGCAATTGTCCGGCTTTAAGGCCTTCGATAATACCGTCCAGTTCGATGCTGCTTCCTTCAACAGAGTCCATGCGCGGTAAATCCGCAAGAGTCAGCGGTTCGCTCTCTGCATAAACCACCATCTTCCGGAGTTGATCCATGCTTTTCACAGAAATGCTCTGATCAAGGTTGAGCCGGGTGACTTTTGAACTCATTCCATAGTTGGAAGCAGTAGTGTCCTGGACGGCCTGAACTCTCGCCAATGCTGCGTTCTCCGTATCCCCTTCAGGCGCGATGACAGCCCAGCTATCGGGAATAATTTTGGAATAGATCGAATCGAGATCGACGTTGCTGCCGGGGGGCGTCAGCGGCCATTCGGAATCAGGACTGCTTGGGCAAATAAGCGCCCGCGTCTCTTTAGGCAGCAGCTTCCAGGACACGGCGTTGTAGCCGAACAGTGAAGCCCGGGCGCGCATGACGAAAGCTTGCGGTTCATTTTCAGACAGGAGTTTTCCCGGGAACCTTTCTTTAGTTGAAGCATCTAAAGACGCTTTTCCCCTTTGATAAACGGCCGGCGCTTTGGCCTCTGAGCCCGCATCGATAGAGCTCATCATGTAAGGGATCCTCTTTGAAGCCGCGCTAGCCATTGAAAGCAGCGACCCGTTCGTCACAATCAACTTAATGTTTGTAGTTTTTGCCGCCGAGTCCTCAAATACCTCTTCGATCTGCCGCAAAGCTTTCTCTTGCCCGCAGACAAGCAGCAGGTGATCTCCGGGTTTCAGCTGAAGTGAAATTCCTTTTACAGCGACCGAGGAACTGCCTTTGGCACTGATGTTTTGCTTTTGTTTGAGCTGCGGTCTGATCCTGTTCCATTCAGGACAGGCGGTGATCGGCTCGATGGTCTCGAAGATCTGGGCTTCCTCATCCTGCCCCGGAATGCTCTGGACCTTTGTGCCGGCAGCGATGGTCACCGACTCGGGAACCATTGCTGCCGCCTTACGAATTGCCGCGGAAACAGCCGGTGACGTCGAACCGGCTGCCGACGCCGCACTGCCCGCAGCTGCCGCGGCTTCCTCAAGCGTGAAGGCCAGGTAAGCCGTTGCAGCGACGCCCGGGCTCAAGGCATAACCGGTCAATCTGCCCAACTCATGGATGGAACGTTTTTCCGTCGCGGTCCGCAGATAGGATTCGTTGGCGATGCGTTCCTGATAAAAAGTCAGGACATCCGCAACAGTCGCCCATGCATCCAGCAAAGCGATCGTGAAGTCATCGTCTTTCCGGGTCGTTAATTCTTTCAGTGTGCTGAAATCCGCGCTTGAGAGTCTCGAGAGCAGGCTTTCCTTGAACTGCGGGTGAGTGCCGATCCGATAGGCAATGGCTTTAAGCCCCGCTCGATTATAAATTTCTGCCGGGACGGCCACTCTTCGGCCTTCGCAGCATCCGCATTCCGTCAGCCCGTTGAGTGATCGGTCCTTCGCCGCAGTCATTGTCCACCCCCCATCTCGATCCGGAGGATCCCGTGATCCGGGAAACTCGGATCGTTATCCAGCCGCGCAATCTCGAGGCGGCCGAGAACAAGCCGTCCCTCATCACAAGCATCGGTATTATCCTCGCCCTTGCGTTGAAATCTGGTCACGTGAACATCCCGGACTCCGTCGACATTCATGGCCGCCTCATAAATCCGGCTCAAATATACCGGCTGTCCGAATGTATATTGATCCGGGTGAAAGAGACCCAGCCGCCCGTCAGAGCGGCGTCCATTGCTGAATACGTCGAGCAGTGCTTCTTTCACATCCTCACAGAAATATCCGGGCTTCACGCAGACACGCATATCGATTTCAAGCGATACGTATCGAGGGGCATCGAGAACCAGATCATATCCGGCCAGACGGTAACGTTCTAAATGCGCAAGCATCTTTTCGCGGAATAGATCGTCGATGAGCATGCCGTTTTTGCGGTCGATGGTGAGAAACACGGTGTGCCAGCTGCCGGTCCATCGGAAGCATGCTACCGCGTTCTGAACGCCGGGAAATTTTCTCGCCGCCTCGGCATAATCCTCAGCGGTCACCGCGCGCTCCTGCACGCGGAACGCAAAGGGCGCCTTCTGCCGGACCTGTTCTATGGATTCCGGATCCATTCCTCCCGTGGCAGACAGCGGATTCGTCACCGCGGTGATCGCGTTTTCGTCGCTGACAATGTGTATCAGGGTATCGGCGCCAACATTTCCGCCCGATCCGTTGCCAATCCTGTAGCTTGCTTTGAAAATTGTCCCCGTGCGGGGCCTCATCCCATATCCGTTATCGCCGAAACGGATGAAGATGGTTTCGTCATCCTCCATTTCAACTACAAAGCGCCGGTCGTCTTCCGTGCAGTTAAGAAGATCCCTTACAGGAATCCATGGTTCAGCCGCCGCATTGTCTTTTTCAAAGAGCGTGACTGCCGGCAATGCGGTTTTGATAATCGTCGAAGCTGTTTCAGAAGCAGACAATGGAGGGCGAAGAATATCAAAGCGGCCGTCCTGCCTTCGGATGACAATGATTTCTTTTCCGTCGCTGACCGACCATTTCTTCCCGGAGCCCTGGACAGTGACCTTTCCGGGCTGAAAGCAGACACCTTTGAGGTTGAGTTGCGGATCGAGCTCGCTGGTTGAGAATGCCTTATTCGTAAGATCAGTCGCGAGTTTTACCGGATCCGCCGGAGTAAAGTCAAAGAGCAATTTTTCCGGATAGGGCGATGCCGCCGTCAGCGGCTTGCGTTCAAGGGAGGGACTGAACTTCGGATATTTATATGCAGGCATGGCCGGCCGGCATCGATCCGGAGGATTTGGTTTGATAAGAGGCTTTGGCTCCGGGACCTTATCGGCATCGCCGTCTTTGATGGACAAATCTTCCACGGCCGCTCCATGATCGGCCGGCACGATGTTGCCGAGAACCTCGCTGACATCTTCCAGCGGCTTTGATCCGTGTTCCCCGTCGCTTACGGACGATATGCAGATAGGAAATGGCAAAGCATCTCCGGCCGCCCATTCAATTTCGGTGATCTCGGTTCCATACAGCGGATCCTTCAGCGGCTGCTCGGGATGCCCGGGAACGTGAGATAAGACATAGGATAAACGGACTGGGTGCCGGTGGCCTGGATCGGCATCTTCTTTCCTGCCGGTGTTGGGCCCCATAACCTCGGCCAGTATCACGACATCACCGGCTTTCAAATTGGGGAGGTGACCCAGCAGCGTCGCCTTGGTGGCGCCTGCAGGCAGGCAGCATCGCGTGTTGCCCCAGGTGTAGAAACGCATGCGGTTATGATCTTTAAAAGCAGCCAGATCGTGCATGGCTTCAAAGACTGTCTGCCCTTTCTGTAAAGCCTCGACTGCGTCATATTCAGCGACCCGAGTGCGCGATTTTCCCTCCGGATCGGCAGTCAGGAAGGGAGTGCCCTTTTTCAGAATTACCGGGCTTTCGCCTTCCACTGTGATGTGAATCCAGGCGCGGGCGTTGCATCCGTCGTGCATATGATAATCGACCAGGCGAGCGTGCCTGCGCACCGAGACACGGCGTCGTGCGGTGCCGAGATACGCCTCGGTAGCGACAGCGTCCTGCCGATAGCTCAACTGATCGCCGATCGCCGCCATCCACTCAATCAGCGTTATGCCCAGGTCGGCAGGGCTTCGTTCCTCCCATGCGGGAATAAGCAGCGCCATGCGATCGAGCATCAGCTGGCGAAAGCCGGCATAATCCTTGGCCAGGTAGTTGATGTCCGGACCGCTTTTTACAGTTGTCGGGCAGATCAAATGGGACAGGCAATCGAAGTCACTGGGGCATCCGGCCTTGAAACGGAATTCGATTGCCGAAAGGATCGGATCGAAATCAGACGGCGCCTGTGGATCAGCAGGATCTCTCAAAATCCTGAATGTATATGCGGAAAAATCGCCATTGGAATCGGTTCGCACGACGAGCATCCGCTTGCGATCTTCACTCCCCCCTGGCAGACAACTCTCTTCTTCGGGCAACAGGAAGCCGGCCGGAAGATTGTCCCCGGTGTGGGCCTCTGCGATCCCGACTGTTTTAATGCGCGTTCCGCCATCGATCGCCAGATATTCCGGCTTGAGAGATGAGATGCTTTTGCCGGAGAGAAACGAGACAAGCAAAGTCCTTTGGCGTCTTTCCAGAGGGAGAGCGGGGCTATCGACAACTTCAATAAAATCGATGCCGTTCAGAGTCTGGCTGTCCTTCAGTTTCTGCCGGCGGACATCGTCGCAACAGAAGTATTTCATGTTGTCCGCCTTTCCGTAGTGAATGTAGCGCTGACTCCTTCCTGGTTCCTCAGGATTGTGTACCGGATCTCCACGCTCAGCCGGGATTCGAGAGAGCTGACTTCAACTGTTTCCACCCGGATCAAATGACCGAGGAAGCGCTGCAGCGAGGCCTGAACCAGGAACTGTGTCGTTGCGGCCAATTCCGGGGAATTCGGCTCAAACACCAGCTGCGCCAGGCCACAACCGAAATCCGGCCGGTTGATGCGCTCTCCGGGAGCGGTAAAGAGGATTTGCTCGATCATGTCGCGGATATGGTCCTCCTCTCCGCTGGCAGCTGTTCTCCCCTTGTCATCAAATCGCAACGGATAATCGATGTTCATGAAATCCTCACGTACCCGAGACTCTCGTCTGTGTTGATACGACAAACAGCGGAGTGCCGTTGGGGGAGCAGATGGCCTGGCTGTCCATCAAGATCACCGGCGCGCTGCCTGCAAAAACGCGCAGAGCTGCCCTTACCCACTGCCCTGACACGCACGGAACCGGCGAGCCGCTGACATTAAAAGGACAGCCGGCCACTACATAGGGAGAAGTCATTACGGCAATCGGCTGACCGCTTACCAGAACTCGCGAATTCGGCATCATCGGTGTCGCCTGTCCGCCGTGGGCACACAGAACGGTTGCGCCGAGATGAACCAGAGGTGTTGGCATTGTGTCTCCCTGGAGCGTTCAGCTGTCCGCTTTCATCGCTCAGCCTTCTTCACTCATTGCGTTTGGTTTCAGCTGTTTCCTAAAACAAAACTTCTTTGCGCTACTCAAAGAAGTCATTACAGAATCTAAATAACAGTCAGAGCGCCGCCGTTTATATCCACGGTGGGCCCAATCAGGGTAATAACGGCCCCCTTGCCGTTGGAGATAGTGATCCCCGTATCATTCACCAGAATCATTGCGCCGGTGGTGCTCTTCAACATGATCCCGCCTGCCGGACCGGGCAGATCGCTGATTACGAGGCTGTTCTGCAGCTGAGTTTGCAGCACGATGCTTGGCGATGCAGGATTCCCTGCCAGCGCCGGCGCCGGCAGCTCCGCCGCCGTTCCCCACCAGCATCCGACCCAGACCGGATAGTTCGGATCTCCCTGCTCGAACTCGATCCAGACTCCTGCGCCGATGGGCGGTACAAAGTACGAGCCCATCTGCGGCCCGGCCAGCGGCACGCAGGGTTTGGCCCAGGTAGTAGGAATCAATTTTGAAACATCGGGGACTATGGCTTGAATCCTTCCGGTCTGCAGTGGATCGATGTTGTTGACCACCGTGCCGCTATACTTGCCGAAATATTTGTCCTGTGCAGTCATGCCGGCACCTTGTCGACAGTTGAGATCAATCCGTTTCTGACGAGAGTGAAATTCTGCTTGTACTCTCCCGGCTTGATCGAATGAGTGACGCTGCTTACGTAGTAGAGTCCGTCAAAAGCCGTGCCTGCGCCGCGAACCCCGACTAGTTTACGGGGCTGAAGAATCCGGCCGTAGCGAGCGACATCAAGAGATCCGCTTGCCGTGACGGCTTGAGCCGATTTCGCCGAGAGCGCCATTCCCAGAAGCGCTCCGCGGATCGGCGAGTACTTGGCCGTTCCGGTTATCAGATCCACTCCTTTCGGAATCGGTGGAACCAGCCCGAGCGGAGGGCTGAGCGGTGTAATGTCCGGAACCGGGATAGGGATAGGAACTTTGGCAATAGGATTTTGAATGAAAACGATGGGGAGCTTTTTAGAATCCGCATCAAAAATGAAATTCATGGATTCGACGTTCGTGTGAGCATCCATGTCGACGTTGAGAGCAGGCTGCGGCGTTCCTATTTTCAACTGAGGTCCCCAGTAAGCGAAGCTTATGCCCGGCGCAGATCCGGGTTCAACGTAGAAGACATACCCAACGTCCTCGGCCAGCTTTTTGACGTAATCGAGATCTTTGCCGCTCTGGACAGGAATACGGTCGATCGGCAGCGGCAGATCGATGAGCGGGCTCGGGATCACCTTGGGAATAATGCCGAGCACCGCATATTTGGAGAGGATAAGCAGGACCTGCGCTTCAGCCGGCATAGCCGGATAGGGAAGACCGCTGAAGTCGATGTAGTTCATCACGCAGGACAGATCCTCACCCGTGAGCGTCAAAGCCGCATGTCCGGCGTCGCTTCCTGGACTGACCTGATGGTTCGTTACAACGCCATCAATGAGGACTTCCGGCGTGCCGTTCACGGTCGCAACAAGAATGACGCGGACAAGCGGGATCGCAGCGCCTCCGCTCAGAAGGAAGAGCGTGTGCAACGACGAACGGGTGCTGATGCGAAAAGTCAGCTGGAATCCGCTTCGACCATCGGAGGCGCATGTGATTTGAGCGTCGGTAAGCGCATCGACGATCGGCTGCGAAACGGGAACAGCCACAGCCGGTCCGATCATGACTGTCAGATGGACGCCTTTCAGCATTGGATCACGCCCCTTTGATCCCTTCGGGAAGAGTGATATTGAGTTTTCGTCCCGGCTGTTCGGTCAGCTCTGACGGAGACATTGCCCGGTTGGCGTCGCAGATGCGCCACGCCTGCTCAGGGTCCCCGAGGTATTTAGCTGCGACGTTGTCGATGCGGTCACCCTCGGTCACAGTGTGCTCCTGAAGGACCGTGAAACGTTCGGGGGGCGGGCAGAAGCGGCGACGCAAATAGGCGACGGTCTTCCCGTCGGAAGTTTCCAGGTTGGCTGTT
This sequence comes from Acidobacteriota bacterium, assembly GCA_016929335.1. Classification (GTDB taxonomy): domain Bacteria; phylum Acidobacteriota; class UBA6911; order UBA6911; family UBA6911; genus UBA6911. Next base: position 51,371 of record JAFGIY010000175.1, read on the forward strand.
TCGACGCCATAGTAACGGCTGGTCGGCGGAAACAGATTATCTCTCAACGCCGGAGGCTGCAGCAAAGCTTTCAAAGCATCGCTCATGGAATTTCTCCAATGCCAAGTGTGCTCAAGGTTCCGGGGACCGCTTTCCCGGCCAGTTGCTCCTTGAGCTGCAGATAGCTCATAAATAGACTACCGCCCTTGTGATTAAAGCCGAGATCGTTGACGTTCAGCACCCTCATGCCGAGACTGACTTTTGCCCGGATTGGATTGAGAGCGGGATCGAAAGCCTCCTCGGTGATGCTCAGATCCGTGATTCGCACCGGAAGGATGCGCCGGCGGCTCCATACGAAGATGGTTAATGGCGCCTGCATGGGAATAATCTCGAGAGTGCCGGATTGCGCGAGGGAGTTGTTGGACTGCAGCTGGGAGCTTTTGGGGTATACGAGAAGCTCGAGTGCGGCCAGCTGCGCATGCAGTCCGACTTCTATTACGGTGTTATTGGCGGCAGCCAACTGATCGGTGGCATCAATTTCTGCCTCCAGTTTGATCGTCTCGACCGGCGGCCCCTTGAGACGCAGCGCCTGAGACTTATCCCCGCTCTCCGAGCCGAACGCCGCCGGCTGCAGAGTGCGGGTCAATGCATCCGGATTGTACTGCAGCGTAATAACCCGCTGCACCGCAGCCGTCTCCGGATCCACAATCACCAACCCGCCTTTAAGAACGCGGGGGGAAGAATGGAATGTGGTCATTGATTTCCTCCTCCCAGAAGGGATTTTAATCGGTCCATAAAGGAAGGGTCCTTCACTGGAGGGTACATAAATCGCCCAGCTGCTCTAGAAAAAAAACCAACTTCGGGCGGAGGTTGTGTGTATTTAACTTTCAGATGAACTGGGTCGGGATACCCAATTATTGCTATAGCAACTCCGGTAATAGCAGCGTTACCGATATCTATGCAGCCGGAAGAACCGGGCATTATTCCTCCGTGCAGATAAAAGCCACTACGCCTTCTCGTATTTCCGCAATGTCTTGCAGGTACCATATTTATTGGACGCAACGGAGCTCGAGCAGCTCCCCAGTCGCCGTGAAGCGGCAAGCCTGAAGGATCGACGTATTCAGATTCAGCCGCCAATTGCATCCTGCGCTGTTCCGCATAGCTAAACGTCACCATGTCCGTTGATTTAAAAGCGTATTCTCCTTCAGGAATTGGACCGTTGTCTGCAACTCCAACATAGCGAGCATTGTTCATGTATGAATCATCGGGAGATCCCCCGCAAGACTCGGCATCGGAACGCTTAACGGTATAAGACCTTCCAGATTGGCCAGCAGCGCGTACAAGCTCAGTCCCGTCTCCATGCATAGCAAAATCTTTGCCGTCAAACTCCGCCTTGATTTTCTTATATATTCTTTTAAGCCCTTTCAGCTTCGGCAGTCGAGTCCCAAGCTTCTCAGCCTTTTTTTGTAGCACGTTGGAGCAAAATCGCAGCTGCCTTCCTCCAACATTGGTTCCACAGCTTAGTTGCCTTGCCGCGTCATCCGCTTGGCTTTCATAAGCTGGATCCGAACAAGAAACAAGTGTCCCGGAAGATTCCGCGGTCTGCTGAGCTGGGCTGGCATTTGATTGCTGAACCACATGCATCAATTCGTGTGCTATTAGTTTCCGGCCGGTAGTTGTGTTTGGCCTATACTGTCCGGCACCAAAAACTATGTGACGACCTACGGTGTATGCCAGAGCTCCTGCATCCAATGCAGATTCCATCGCCTTCGAATCGGCATGTACTCGCACGTTGCTGAAATCAAACCTGAAACGCGGTTCATATAGTCCACGGATTTCCCCGCTCAATTGCTGGCCAGAGGAGTGCAGCACCTCATAGACAATAGGCGGCACCGTTCCTTCCTGGATCGGATTATTTTTGTCGCAGGATGATCGAGCTCGCTGTAATACCACATCTGATGCGGGCTTGTGCGCATGCTTTGCAAATCGCACTGTTTGATAGATCATCTTGAACTCCCGCGACCGTGTGCCGTTATTTTTCTCTCAACCACCCTATCAGGGCACCAACTCCAGCGCCGAGAAGTGCACCTGCACCGGCTCCTATAGCCAAGCCTAAAGGTCCGAAGATGCCGCCTATTGCCGCACCTGTCAGCAACCCTATCCCTCCTCCCGTTAAGCCTCCCTTCCCAGGGCCGCTAAACAAATATGGCAGGACATCTTTGGCACCATGGCCGAGAGAACAAAAGAAATGCAGGTTGCATGTCTTATCGGGATTTTGTTTCTCCACCGGTGAAACGAGATCGTAGCTGTCTGCCAGGAATTTACCGGCTGTGTCGAAACAAACCTGATCGCCCGGGGGACATTCCATGTAGCGCTTTCGTGGCGGCACTTCGCGGTAGCATATCTGTCCCCTATGAAACAATCCCGTGATACCTGTGTCGAGACAATACTTGCCGGCATTGACTGCCAGGTCATAGTCGATTTTGTTTTTGCTGACGATAGCGTTCCCTCGGGGAACGCCGGAACTCATGCGTTGGATTACAGGCGAATGACGTGCTTCGACAGGCATACAGGCAGGCGCAGTAGGCATAGCGCTTTCCAATGCATGCTTCGCCGTCGTCGCGACGCTCTCCGCCTCCTGTTCGCAACTATCGCACTCTCGGCTGACCGACAAGCTCGCGTTTGGCGGAGAAATGAATTCTCCTTGCTGCACGGTATGAGCAAGCTCGTGCGCCAGCAATCGTCTGCCCTCCGATGCATCAGGAGCGTAACGTCCCGCACCGAAAACGATATCCGATCCCACTGTATATGCCAAAGCGCCTAGCTTCCACGCCGATTCCGCGGCTTTATGGTCGGTATGGATGCGAACCAGACCAAAATCCTGCCTGAAAAAACGCTCCATGCGTTTACGAATTTCCTCTCCCAATGGCTCGCCGCGAGAGTTTAGAACCTCGTGGACTAGGAGTGGAATTTCAGACCGATTGTTATCGGTTGCGGATTCAGTATGAATTCCCAAGGTCCGCTTGGCTTGCACATGCGCCGGGCAGATGTTGCAGACGCCTCCGAATGGGCAGCGAGTCGGGATTAATCCCAGCGAGCAATCAGTTGCGGTTTCCGTTTCGGAGACTACAGGGATGCTGCTGAAGTCGTGTGAGATTTCATGTTTAGTCAATAGCTCAGCTTCATTTGTGAGAGACCGCTCAATAGCCTGAGATGTGAATGGAAAAACGTGATCTGTCGAAGAATTTTTGTGCGCGGGCGAAAAGGCCGCCGAATGTTTTCTCGGATCAATTGTGGCTGTGGTCTTCATGGGTTCATATTACCTTCGTCTGATCCAAGCGCTTTGCTTCGCTGCAATGCCTCGTAAACGCTTCGCGCAATATTCCGACCGATTGACCTGGCGTTGGAATTGGCACCAATCCGGATGGATGCCGCATCTATCTCTGAGTATTCTCCGTCCTTTCTGAGTGTCGCCGCGATGCTGCGCTCGGATAGCCGTCTCCCCAATTCCTCCTGCAAAGCGTCCCCAACATGATGGCGGTCAATCGGCGAAAAGCCGTGCAACACGAGCTCGTCGATTTGCAGCGTAATCGAATTGCAGCTGGCTTTGTTATTGCGCACTCCGCTTCCAGAGTCCCTGCTCACACCCACCCCCGGGGTTCGGAATCGATTAACGGCTTTTCCAGTTTGGCATACTCGATGCGGGTCGCTTCAAGGAGATGCGACATCTGAACGGCCGTCTGGTTTTGCGCGGCAAAAAAGGCGGCATTCATCGCGATATTATGAATGCCGCCGCCGGCAATGTTCAATCGGGCAAGCTTTTCAAAATCCAGGTTCCCGACCGGCGTCTTCTCCGGAAAAACGCAGCGCCAGATCTCGGCGCGGGAGGCGGCATCCGGAAATGGAAACTGGACCACGAAACGAATCCGGCGCAAAAAAGCGGAATCCAGTGCATTCTTCATGTTCGTTGTCAGAATGGCGAGCCCGCGGTACGCCTCCATGCGCTGCAGCAGGTAGCTGACCTCGATGTTTGCATAACGGTCATGACTGTCTTTGACTTCACTGCGCTTGCCGAACAGCGCATCCGCTTCATCGAAAAGCAGGATGGCCCCTCCGTCCTCTGCAGCGTCAAACACGCGCCGCAGGTTTTTCTCGGTCTCTCCGATGTATTTGCTGACGACCTGGCTCAAATCAATTCGAAAAAGATCCAGTTGAAGATCGATGGCGAGAACTTCCGCAGCCATTGTTTTTCCCGTTCCGCTCTCTCCGGAGAACAACGCGCTGATACCCAGGCCGCGATTCGATTTGGCGGCAAATCCCCATTCCTGGTACACACGCACGCGCTGCCGCAGGTGAATGGCGATGTTTTTAAGAACGCCGATTTGCGCAGGCGGCAGCACAAGATCGTCCCAGGTTCCGGCCGGCTCGATACGCATGGCCAGTTCGTCCAGCCGACCGCGCGCACGGCTGCGGCAGGCTGCCCATAATGCCTTTTGGTAAATCTCTTCCTGAGAATCCTTGCCGCTTCTGTTAGTGCTCATTGACGCCTCGGCCGCAGCCGCTCTGATGCTCGATGAATCCAGATTGAACTGACCCGTCAGATTATCGAGACCTGCCGGCCCAATGCGGCCTGTATCCGCTGCTTCTTCCCACACCGCGTGCTGTTCCGGCTGAGTCGGCCTCTTCACTTCGAGACTCAACATGGTTGCGATGCCGTAATCTCCATGCGCCGGGGTGGAAATGATGATGATACCTGCCTGCTCCGCCAGACCGCCGGCGAGCGCAGTCCGGGTCAGGTCCGGGCTTTCAAATTCATCGAATTCAAGCAGCAAAGCCGCGCCTGTTAATGCAGCTTCGCGGGCGCACAGCCTGATCAGGGTATCCAGTTCCGCCGGATTCGATGGTATGGATTGCATCGAGACGGCGTAGAGTCCGAGCGACAGCCGCCCGCACACGGCAGCTGCAATATTCCGCTTGCTGCTCTTTTCTTTCCCGGAGAGCTGGATTACGGCAGCATGCGGCGGTTTCGGCAATGAAGAAGCTTTCACGATCGCATCCACAATCGCTTCATGAGAAGCAGGCAGCGATCCTTCCGGTTTGCAGGGCTTCAAAATTCTCCAGAGCCGTTCGTCCAGGTGCCCGACGCCGGTGAGATAGTGGAGAATGCATTCGTCAATCCTGAGAGAACAGGCCGTCAGCGAGGGATTCTTATCGGCCTCGATAAGGCGCCAGTAGCGAAGGGGCGCCGCGGGACTCAAAGCGCTCCAGTGGGCATCCGGGAGCAAAGACAGAGCCAGGCTGAAGCTGGGAAAGCGGTGTCTGGCATCCGCCTGAAGGCGGGCGCAGAGAGCGGCAATGGAGGAATCGAGCTCAACTCCGGCGCAGAGTACAAGAATCCTGCGTTCGAACGAAGAGAGATGGAAAAGGCGAGAGAGAGTCACCAGCGCAGGCGGACGATCGTCTTTGCCGATTTCAGCGGACGCAGAGACGCCCGGTTCAATTTTTGCCGGCAACTCAAGCCCCAGCTGCTCACAACGCGTGCGCAGCAGGTCCCGGATTTCACGCAACGCAGCTGCGAGATAAACCTGATTTCTTTCGGTCCAGAGACTCTTCGTTTCGCTGCTCATTTCATACTCATGGAATCGTTTTCCTTGCGTCCGCTCGAAAGCCGGGCGGCTCTTTGGTTCGATCTATGAAAGGACTCTCCACTTCATCCACTCTCAAGCGAAATAAATATTGCTCGCCGGATTTGATCCGGTCCGGCAGCTTCTCTTCGAACTCAAGCTGATCGGTCGCGGTCGCGAAAGGTTTGGCGGTTATTTCCCAATCGCCGATGATGAGAGTGGCACGCTGTCCCGGGTTCACTTTCGGAGAGCAGTTCACAATCGCGCGAAGCTTCCCTCCCGGCATGCTCAACGCTACGCCGTCAATCTTTGGTGCGAGCGCAAATATCAACCGGTTGGTTGTTCGCTCGAACGCTTCGCCGGGTTTCCGGATGCGCACTGTGACGGAGTACGGCCCGATCGACCATGCATCCTTGGGCGGGAGCGCGGGATTCGATGCATTGTGGGCGTCCGTCAACTTGACCGAGATTTTGTTCGCCGTATGGCTTTGCATGATGCTTGCAGCCAGTCGTCGATCATCGTGCAAGCTTACGAAGTCCACTCCGGGATTGGCGCCGTCCAAGTGATGCCCCTCGATGTCCATCGCAACAGATAGTGTCGCGCTGATTTCCTGATCAGGGAATCCAACCTTAACAAGCAAGGGAACTGAAAGAATCAGGTTCGGTTCAACGGTTGGTCCGCGGTCGTTCTCTCCAATCGTCAGGACAGGAAGAACTCTTCGGCTTGGCCCTTCGGCCTCAATCAGCAGGACGGAAACCAGAAAGGCCATCGTCGGCCGATAGGGAGTCTGGAAAGCGGACCATAATTTTGAAAGCTCCTCCGCACTTTGCTCCTGCGTAATTATCCTCACTATTTCCATCTGTCCGGAAAGGCCGGATGCGGCAATATTCTTGAGAAACGGATCCGCGCCGGCGGTCCATTTAGTCTCCATTGTGCTGATGTCGTGTTTGCTGAATATCGGGCGGTCATGCAACAGGTGCGATGCCTGTCCAAGCATGATTTCCGCCTGGCTCCCGTTCCTGGAGTAAGCTGTTATCAGGTAATGAAGATCAACAGCAAGGACAGGACGCCGGGTCTGGTCGCCGTCGCCGGTTCGCGTGGGAAGATCCGCATTTCGCAAAGCGGCGTTTGGCGTTATCTGGTACAGGAACACATTCAGCTGGTTTGTTGCAAGGGTGGATGCCTTAATGAGATCCGGCGCCACGCTGGTTACATCGTAATTTCCGACAACATTTTGAATCGAGGGCAGAGACAGGCCGGTATGCAGAACGTCCTTTATGCATTCCGTCACGGCTGCAAAGGCCAGCGCGTTGCTCATTGGGCCCCTTTCTCCCGCCGCTTCAAGTACTCAGCCAGAGTCAACTGCGGCGGATAATCGGCCTGACGTTTCTTCTCGGGCTCGTTGCCCGGCATGATCACAGCGCGGACTTCTATTCTTCCGATATGTACCGTCACCGATGGCGATTGAAGCGCCTGCTGCTCTATAGACGGTTGATTCATATTGCCGCCGCCGGTTCCCGCTCTCAACCCGCCCTGCTCAGGTTGCCGGAGGCGGATTTCGGCGGGCATGATGTTGCGTCCTGCCTGATCCATTGCCTCCTGCCGGTCGGTGGATTTACGTCTTTCGAGCACTTGAGGAAACCCCGGCACGGATTTGGAAGGGACGGTTGTTTCGGTACTTCGCTTCTGAGCGATTGGTTCAGAGGTTGAAGCTCCATTACTCAATCGCAGGCTTTCGGAATCTTCATCATCTCTCTGTCCTCTCGCGGATACTTTCCTGATGGGCGGTGGACGCAGGCTGAGCGTGGGTTCAGTCAGATCGGATGAGATGTAGGGAGGCAATGGCGCCTGGCGGCCCGAAATGCTCTCAACTTTTCTCGTGATGGATGCAGACTGAAGATTCTTCCGAAACTCGGGATTGACATTCAAGGCAGGAGGCACGCCAGGACGCGGCTGTTTCTCATCCGCGCCGAAGCTCATGGAATTAAAGGAGGGAACATCGGCGTTCGGCTCAAAGCGCGAGGGGAGCAAAGGTTGAATCACATCGGACAATCCAAAACTGCGGGCAATCAGCCGTGAGAGTGAATCTCTCCTCATTGGACTCTCTCCAGGTAAAATCGACGGCGACCCGGGGGCATGGCCAGTATGTCCCGCTCGCTCCAGCCGTAATTCGAAGCCAGGACGTGCACCTCCTCCAGCAGGCGCCGGGCCAGGACAGTCAATTCGCTGTAAAAGTATGAAGCAATGTCGAACAGGACCTGCCACGAGCGAGCGCACGCCGGACAATGCACATCGATAAGAATATCAGCCGGATTTTCTGCTTCGTCCAGATAGTCCGCCAGTCGAGAGATAACCGGCATCGGGATTTCATCCACGGGCATTGCCGTTCCGGCAAGCCTTGCGTCGCGAATACAGCGTTTCGCCAGCGCCAAACGGGCTCGGGGCAAATCATTTGCTGAGCCGGCGGCAGCCAGATCGGCGCTCGACGGTCGCCGAAGGTGAAACAGGAATTCTCCGATAGCGGCCTCATGAGCTTCCAATGGAAGTGCCAGTTTTTCCCTGATTTCACGAATCTCCAAAGGAAATTCCAGTTCCTGATTGCAGCCGGGGCATACAACAAACGTGTTGAGCCGCGGACCCAGAGTCTGCTCGCGCAGGTCGAGCAGCATCAAATCTCTCTCAACCACAGGAATGGCCGCAAGTTCATCGTCACTCGACTCTGCTTTCGCAAACCGGGCCAGTATGAGCGCCTTCTCCAATGGAAGGCGGCCATGACCCTGTTCCCAGACGGACAGGATGTCGCAAGACGAAAGGGGATTCATAGGGCTATCCGGCAGGTTCGGTGAAACTCGGCTCTGTTGGTTCGGTCACCTCGTAATCACGCTCCCAACCCTCGTTTTCCAGTTTGATTTGCTGGATGGCAACCGCGTTTGCATTGGCGTCGAGATCCGGCAACGCCTGAAACTCGGACACCCAGCATCGGAAGACATTGTAGGCAATGGCCCTTTGTCCCGCTTCGTTGTACATCTCAATGGTAATGTTCTTGCGGAAATCCTTGAGCGATACTTCGGAACCCAACCCGGAACCGAAATTCCAGACTTTGTTGGCCCACTGCTCGAACTCCCGGTCATGGGTTACGCCCCGTTCAAGCGTGATAGGCTCATACTCTGTTCGTCCGGGCGACTTGCGGCTGGTGCTGGGATCTCCTCCTTCCCGGTGCTTGACAACCTCGGTAGTGCGCTTGAGTCCGGTGACTTTGCTGATTCCGGCAACGTACCGCCCATCCCATTTCACTCTGAACTTGAAATTCTTGTAAGGATCAAAGCGCTGGGGATTCACAGTGAACTGCGCCATGGCTTCCTCCTGTTAGAGTCTTTCCTGTCCGGTCAACTGCTGGATTTTGATAATCACAAACTCCGCCGGTTTCAGCGGGGCGAAACCGACGATGATGTTGACGATTCCTTTATCGATGTCGCTTTGAGTCGTTGTCTCCTTATCGCACTTGACAAGATACGCTTCCCGGGGCGTCGTTCCCTGAAACGCTCCCTGGCGGAACATGTCATTCATGAAAGCCCCGACGTTTAGGCGAATCTGAGCCCAGAGCGGTTCATCGTTCGGTTCGAAGACCACCCATTTCAAACCGCGGTACAGGCTTTCTTCTATGAATAGCGCCGTGCGCCGCACGGGGATGTATTTGTATTCATCTGCAAGCAGATCCGCGCCGCGCAACGTTCGCGCTCCCCAGATCACCGATCCTGCAAGCGGGAAGGTTCTGAGACAGTTCACGGCGATGGGATTCAGCGAACCGTTTTCATCGTCAGTGAGAGGCACCGCCAACGACAGAATGCCGTTCAGAGCGGCGTCCAATCCCGCCGGAGCCTTCCAAACACCGCGCGTAGCGTCGGTCCTTGCGAAGATGCCTGCAACGGCTCCGCAGGGAACAAAAGTATCCGACTGCCCCCGGCGCAGCGGATCAGCCTGGACGATTCTCGGGAAAAACAGAGCAGCGTTGCGAGCCGCCTGACCATTCAGGCCCAGATCCGTAAGAGCTTTGTTATTGGTTTTCGTAATATCGGAAACTTTCGTCCAGTCCTTGGGGGGATCCACGATCAGAAGCGCGCGCCTGGCCACGCAGTATGTCATGGCTTCCTGGAACACCGCCGGAGCGATTTCACCTTCGCGAGTGTCGGGCGGGATGCAAAGAAGGTTAAAAATATCGACATTCTCCAAGGCATAAATGCCTGTTTTGCCGTTCTTTGAGCCCTTATACTCCGCATCACCCAGACTTTCACTGTCCTGCGCCTCTGTTGATACTTTTGTCCAGCAATTGTCATCCGTCCAAATAGTCTTGTCGCCGGCCGGATCGGGATGTTTTGAGGGAACTGCGTTGGGCAAAGGCAAAGTGACGCGCAGCAATCCGGATTCTGCCTTCAAAACACGATCAACCCTTCGGGGGCTGTCGGTAATGCTCAGATTCAGGAAGCTTTCCCTCTCGTCCGTTTTTGTGTCCTGAATCGTGAGATTGAAGAGATCGGCCTTCTGTAAACCATAATTTGTTGCGACCTCATCCGAAACAAGATCATCGATCCTGATTCGCAAATTGTTACACCATTCTCCGGGGCTTGCCGCTTCAAAGCTCAGGTTGTCTTTCCCCAGAGCGGCTTTTTCAGCCTTAGCGCCTTTCTTGTACAGGCGAACGATGATGGCGCGGGCTCCTCCATTGGCAAAGAAGTCGCGCACGGCGTAGGACAAAGGGAATTTCACTCGCAAACCGCCGAACTCCCGTTCAAAATCACCGAAGCTGTTGATGATCGTCGGCTCATTAACGGTTCCCTTGTAGGTTCGGCCGATGAAAGCTGCTATCGAGGTCGGAACCCCGATAATGGTGCGCACTCCGCTTGGGACTTCCTCAATGTAAACACCAGGATAGGTTGGTGCGGTCGGCATTCTGAACCTCCTCTCACGGGTTCAATGGCAAATATCGGAAATCTTGATTTGACAAATCGCAGGTTGATTTGTCGTAAAGCTGCTATTCGGTTTCGGGGGGTAACCTTGTGAAGCTAACTAACGTTCTATGAACAGATGCAAAATACTATAGAAGCACACCTCACCGAATGTCAATAGCATTTCAAATCCGTGTGCGGAGAAATTCGAAAAAATTCATTCTTTCATGCCGGACAGGCAGCCAACCGCTCCTCGCGGTTTTATTCGCCTGAGAAATCCTGTATTCTTTTCTCATAAATTGCATATGAAGGGCCAATGGATAGAGAGGCACCCCATTCTCCGCAGGATGCACTGACACGTTATCGGGCACTGCTGGAAATTAACGAATTGATCAGTGCGCACCGGCGCTTCGAGGATTTCTTCCGGGAACTGAGCCGCCTTCTTTCCCGAATCATTCCGTTTGAAGGCATCTCCATAACGATTTATGACATAGAAAATCAGACGACGAAATTGTACCTGAGCGAAAGCGGGAAGCAGACGGAGTATCCGGACGGGCGCATTTTCCCGATGCAGGAGACCTCTGCGCCCGAGATTTTGAAAGACCGGAAGCCTATTTACATGCCCGACATCGAGAAAGATGCACGGTTCCCCGCCATCCTCAGGATTCTCCAACAGCATGGCATCCGAAGCTATTGTGTTCTTCCCCTTTCCTCCTCCAGAGGTTGCATGGGAGGGCTGCATTTCGGATCATCAAAACCGGAAGCTTATACTGCCGAAGACATTGAATTCCTGCAGCTGGTAGCCAGGCAGGCGGCCGTGGTGCTCGAGAATATCCTGACCTACGAATCCCAGGTCGAATCCCAGCGCGAACTGGCCCGCGAGAGGGATCATCTTCGCCTCCTGCTTCAGGTGAACGACGCCGTTGCAGACAAGCTGGATACGCGCGAGCTCTTTTCGGCAATATCCGTCTGCCTGCGCGAGGCGTTGAATGTCGAGTATGCAAGCCTTACGCTTTTCGATGCCCAAAACAGATGCCTCAAAAGACACTCGCTGGATTTTCCCGGCGGCGGCGGCATCTTGCAGCAGGATGCCGTCATCCCCATTGAAAATACCACGGTCGGCGAAGCCTTTACCAAGGCCATCCCGGTCGTAGCCCGACGGGCGGAGATCGAGCGCCATCCGCCGGAAATTGCAGGAGGATTGCTCGGTGAAGGGTTGAATTTCCTTTGCGCGGTGCCGCTGATATCCCGAAAACGAGTACTGGGAACCCTGAACGTCGCAAGCCGCCGGGAGGACGCTTTCAGCGAAACTGGAATTGAACTGCTCAAGGAAGTGGCTTGCCAGTTCGCCGTTGCTCTGGACAATGCGTTCGCTTACCGGCACATCGAAGAGCTGAACTCGAAACTCGCAGAGGAAAAGCTGTATCTCGCCGATGAGATTCGCCGCAACCTATATTTCGAGGAGATCATCGGCACCAGCCAATCCCTGCAGAAAGTGCTCCGCCAGGTTGAAGTCGTCGCTCCTTCGAACTCGACTGTGCTGATTTTCGGGGAAACGGGAACCGGCAAGGAGCTGGTCGCTCGTGCCATCCACAACCTGAGCACCCGCCGGCAATCAACCTTTGTTAAATTGAACTGCGCTGCCATTCCGACCGGCCTCATGGAAAGCGAAATGTTCGGCCACGAAAAAGGAGCCTTTACGGGGGCGGTGGCTCAGCGCATCGGCCGGTTTGAACTGGCAAATCACGGAACGCTATTTCTGGATGAGATCGGCGAAATTCCAGCGGAGCTGCAGCCGAAGCTGTTGCGTGTTCTGCAGGAACAGGAGTTCGAAAGACTGGGAAGCGCCCGAACCGTTCATGTGGACGTCCGGCTTGTTGCGGCTACCAATAAGGACCTTCAGAGCATGGTAAAGGACGGCGAATTCAGGGCCGACCTTTTTTACCGGCTCAATGTCTTTCCGATCGTCATGCCTCCACTCCGCGAACGGCGTGAAGATATCCCCAAACTGGTGCGGTATTTTGTCCAGCAGGTCGCTCAGCGAATGGGCAAACACATCGAGACTATTCACTCCGAAACCATGGAAGAACTCGTGCGCTATCCATGGCCGGGAAATGTACGCGAACTCCAGAACATCATCGAGCGGGCTGTTATCTTATCCTCCGGCACCGTGCTCAGAGTTCCTCCGGGAGAACTGAGTTCTTCTGCTGAAGTGGTGAACAAGAATATTCAAACGCTTGAAGAGGCGGACAGGAGCCACATCCTGCAAGCGTTGGAAGAAACCCATTGGATCATCGGCGGCCCTCACGGCGCGGCCGCCCGTCTGGGAATGAAACGGTCCACGCTTCAATCCCGGATGCAAAAACTGCGTATCTTACGCCCTCACTAATCCGCGAATTGGCACAAACAAGAAAATTCGTGTCAATTCGTGGCGCATTAATCTGCCGGGATTTCGGCGCATGCCGTCATTTCGGCGCGATAGCCATCGGCACTCTACTAGCCTGGCCGCCTGTCGAATCCGCGATCCAGATGCTAAGCGACTGATTTACATAATTTTGGGTCGATCAGAGGACTGCCTGCAGCTTCACGGTCAATGTGGTCTGCTCCATGCATTAATAGCAGTGTGATTGCATTTGATTCAACACAGCGAAAGAAAAGGGAAAAAACAATGGCACTTCTTGGAGCACTGGGCGGTCTGATCCTCTGTGGATGCGTTCTCGCAGCACTGAGGAGCAAAAAGAACAACGATACACCGAAAGTAAAGACTTTGTCGTTCAAGTAACCTTCGGCATTCGAGCGTTATATCTTAAGGAGAGCCGGATGTTGAGGATTACGTCTCATGAGGACGGCGGAACAGTACGCCTGAAGCTGGAGGGCATGCTTAAAGGTCCCTGGGTTCCTGAGATGGAACAGACCTGGCGCAAAGTATATTCCGATCGAAACAAGGCTCTTATAGTGGACCTTACCGATGTCGATTTTGTTGACACCGCAGGCAAATATTTACTTGCATTGATGCATGCGCATGGAGCCGGCTTTGTAGCGGTCACTCCGCTGATGAACGAGCTGGTGGCGGAAATTTCCGCCGGAACCGATCTACCTCACTAACCCCGCCTCCCAACAGCAGCGCCCTGTATTCATGGGCGCTGCTTGTCTTTCAGCAAAAAACGCACTTCTTGACTTGATTCCGCTGTTTGCTAAACTCCTATCAAGAAACATGTTTTAGAGCAGATCCGCTGCAACTGCACGCGCGAGGTGCTCCAATGATTGCCCGCAACCAAGTATTCCTTTGGATGATTTCAGCATCGCTGTTGATATTTACGCCCTCCCTTCCCTGCCAGGAAAAGCAGGCAACGCCTCCGATATTCAGGGTTGAAGTGGAAACCGTTTATGTGAAGGTTTCGATATCGGATCCGCTGGGTCGCTACGTTACCGGGCTGGAAAAAGAAAATTTCAAGATTTACGAGGATAATATCGAGCAGACCATCCTGCATTTCAGCATGCCTGCCGCCCCGATAAGCGTAGGGATCGTCTTCGATATCAGCGGAAGCATGGGATACGGTCGCAACATCCGGATAGGCAAAAGCTGGCTCGCCAACCTCCTGCGATCCATCTTCATAGAAGCACGCCACCCGGAAGATGAATTTTCTCTGATCACCTTCAACAACAAGGTCAACTTGGTTAAAGCCTTCACCGACAAAAGCAATGAAGTGGAAAACGCTCTCAGCCCGACAAAACCCGGTGGGTCGACTGCTTTATATGACGCGGTTTATAGAGCGCTCGACCATATCAAGGAAGGCAAGAACGATAAAAAGGCCATAGTCCTTATTACGGATGGAGAGGAGAACAGCAGCCGCTATAAATGGAGCGAAGTGCGCGAATTCTGCAAGGAGTCCGACGTTCAAATCTATGGCATTGGGATGCCGGGACCGGAACAATACGGCCATAGCACAATCAGCCATCTTGTAGGGCTTACGGGCGGGAGGGCGTTTTCCGGAGAGTGGGGCGATCTCTCTTACTACTTTGATCTCATTAACGCCGAGCTGCGCAGTCAGTACCTGCTCAGCTATGTTCCGAGCAACACGCTGCATGACGGGAAATGGCGTCGTATCCGTGTCAAATTGGATGTTCCGGCGGGGCTGCCGAAGCTGACCATTCGCGCAAGAGAAGGATATTACGCCTCCGGAGACTGAATCAGCCTGAACCGGCGATACCCGAGCAATTTGGATCAAGCAAAAAACCGGATGCTTTCAGTTGGTTCGGCTAACCCAGACTGATGGCGGCCATGCAATTGGCAAAAGAAGCCCGCGCCATCAGATTTCCGCCTATGTGCAGACCTTGGGGATCATCAAAAATGAACAGTCCAACCGGTCTGAGGTCGAGCTTCAGATGCGCTGTTTCTTCATGCAACATCGTGGCAGATAGGATTAGAAGATCCTTCCAGAAGATGCTGACATTTGTTGGCGCCGCTACGACGCGCAAATCAGGATCGGAAGCGACACCATTTTTGATTACATTATCTACAATATCAAAGGAGGTTCCGATCGGGACATCCTGAGGCAGCTTCAGCGAGATTCGGAGCGGTGAAAATGCAACCTGAAGAAGAGCTTGCTCCTTCAAGGCGATGATAACCTGGCAATTAGTTATCTTATTGGTTCCGAGTATTACGCTGCCCATGAAATCACACCCTTCAAATCAAAACGCTTTCCTACCCCGTCTTGCGGCATGACCTCAACAGCGTTCGGCTGTATTACAGGAGGCGCCTGATATAGATCCGGGACGGATAATGTTACAGGGTAAAGCACCCGAATGTCTATCTCACCCCGATCGTTAAGAAACTGATGATCTTCCCGCGATAGATCCAACCAGAGAGGATCCATCAGGTCGCGAAGGTTCTCGGCCATAGGATCATTCTGATCATCCAGCTCAATCATGATCCGTTCCAGCCGGAGATAGAGTTCCAGTTGCTTGCTTAAGGCCACACTTGCCTCCAGTTAATTTTAGTGTCAGCCAGATCCTTTTCATATCTAGCTAGCATACTCACCACTGCGGGCTCAACAAACGCATGCATCTCCGGTCTTTTCGGATCTCTCCGTACCGCCAGCTTTTCAGCAGGGACCGCAGCGTCGGCCAAGGCATATATGCGATCCGTAATCTTGCCAGCGGAACCCATGCGCATTCCCCTCGGTCTCCTGTGATTGGGTATATTCCACACGGAGTTCGGCGCAACCGACATTCCTCCGGTTCCAGGTTTCACAAAGCCGTTTTCATCCGCTTCAATGTCACCCGGAATTCTCACTCCCAACATCCTCGCTCCGCGCCCGGTTTTCGGCAATCCGTCGGAGTCGGGAATCATTGCTCTGAAATATGAGTTTACATCCAAAAATTCCAGCATTTTGCTTTCGTTTGCCTGAATTGGGAAAGAATTCTGTCGGCAAACATTGTAATTATCATAGCATCAGGAGCGTTGGTATTGTATCGCAAGTTCCAGGATGGCAGTTAACCGAACAGGCTCTGAATCTTAAACCTTCAGTTTTTCACATTAGCTTGCTTGCCGGAAGAGTACGAAGCGCTCCTCCAGAAAATCTGTTCGAGGTTTAAGGCGGGGCGAATGCGGGATGACGATGAGTTTTTTGTTGTGCCACTCTTTGAGACCATGAATTAGAAGCGGGCCATCGGATTCTTCAAGAATATCCTTTCTAATTTCGACCACGAGGTCAGGCCTGATGCCGAGGATCTGACTGTCGAATGCGGCGTGATGCAGTTTGCAGAGAGATATGCCATTCGACACCCAGGGTTCGCCTTTAGGATGGCCATCCGGAAGTATATGAGCGGCATCCAGAAGTTCAGCATGCCTGAGTCTGCATACAGCACAGCATTGATGGTAGGCTTCGAGCACGCGCATTCGGAAGCTTTGCTGATGCAGTCGTCTCTGCGTAGAAACGGTAACATAGGAACGCGTAACGGACTCAGCAACAGATTCAGAGGCCATTTGCTCACTGCCAAAAATCAGGCCCTGTTTCTCTCCAATCTCGACGGAGAATGTAAGGCTCTTGGGATCATCTCCGACGATATAAACCGGCCAAACGGCTGCATATTTTCCCGGAACCAGGCCATAAAAGTAAATCAATGGAAGATGCCTCTGCATGGCCAGACGAAGCCCAATATTATCCCGATGTTTTGGATCCTCACCGCGATATTTGTAGCGCATTAGTCCATCGGATCCGATCTCATCCGCATATGGGCGTGCCTTGCCTTCCACAACCGGCGCTGTTGTAATGCTGATCGGAATCTCCGGCAGAAGCGCCGGCTTAAAGATGCCTTGCGGGCTTATTAATGGCACCCGCTTCCCATCGAAGTCGAACCCGGCGCCTAACAGTTCTCGAGACAAAGCCGACCCATACCGGGACGCAAGATCCTCGAGAAAGGAAAATGCTTTGAGGCGGATTCTCGTATCCAAATCATCCATTGCGTTATCGCTGGCCGTTTTGGAGAAATGCCATGACAGGATCGAAATTATCGAGACATTCTTGGAATCTCACGGTCAGCAAGATCCCATCGACATCCAGATCCAAGTTCATCTCCTTCTGTTTGGCCTTGAGTGGATCAGAAAAGATGAACACGTTATCGGGGCGATTGGCGTACTTGCTTTCATTGTACCGGATCAGTTCCAGCAATTGCCTTTGCGATAAAAACCACATTTCGTTCTTCTTGACGGCGTCCAAAACAAAGAAGTCTGCCTTTAGCACCTCATTTAGCCATGTCTGATCAGCCTGAACTCCTTCGCGCCTGGCTCGCTCAAGCTTGCGTTTTGAAACCCGAATCTGGAACCACCTGTAGGAAGTAATCTTTTGGGGATTGCGCCCCTTGACTTGAATGCGCACCACTTTTGACGGATTTTCTGGAAGCCAGGCCTGGATATCAACGCCACGATCGGGCCTCGGTTTGCATGTAGACAAACCAAAGCTCTCAAGCCGCTGTCTCACTCGTTCTTCAGTCAATTTGCCAGTTGTAGATTGGCTCATTTTGCTCTCCCGGGAAGCAACCTCTTGGTGCGATCAACATCGTTTTTTCGGCGGATTGAATTCGCCTTCATACCAAACGGGAATACTACCAACCCTCGGATAGATGTCGCTTTCGGTCTGCCGTAGCCAGGACTTTAGCGCAGGTTTCCCAGGGAAGGTTTTCAAGCTTGCGATACTTGATGTCGAAGGGATGCTGACGAGGCATTGCATCGATGGTTTGCTTCGCTCGCTCAATTTCGCCAAGTGCGGCGTCGATCCAGATATCCTCCAGAACATCGGGAATCTGCCCGAACAGGTTGTAGATATTCTCGAGCCGGGATGATAGCAGCTGGTGGACGCGGTCCTCTACCGAATCCTTGTATCGCATGTTGTAAACGAATACCGTATCGCGAACCTGGCCGATTCGCTGGATCCTTCCCTTTCTCTGTTCAAGCCGCGTTGGGTTCCAGGGCAAATCCAGATTTATTAGCGAACCAAGCTTTTGGAGATTCAATCCTTCGCTGGCCGCATCTGTTCCCAGAATGAGCTTCAGCTCGCCCTTAGCCACCATTCGTTTGATGCTCTCACGATCCACGGTTTCGAATTCGCCGGCATGCATGATCCCCGATCGCTGCCCACCTCCATAAATCCCAATCCGCTCTTCGGGGAAATCCACCGTCAACTGTTCGCTGAGCCATGTAATGGAATCGAAATATTGAGAAAAAATGATGCAGCCTTCCTTGAGCCAGCCGCGGGCTTTCAGACAATCGACCACCACCTGATATTTGGGATCACGCTCCTGGTTTGCATCCAGTGCCGCAACGAACCGCTGCAAATGCTCTCGCTCTGCTGCAGTAAGCGCTCGGAATTCCGAGTAATCCGGAGCATCTTCCTCTTCTTCAACTTCCGGGATGCTTTCCCATGTCTCCAGAATTTTGGTCGCCGTCGTCCTGCCTGCAAAAATTGTGCTGCCGACGCGCCGGAGCAGAAGCGTTTTGAGAAATCCCGATCCCTTTACTCTGTGTCCCAGGATGTTGCAGAATTCCTCTGCTTCGTGATAGGCATCGCGTAAATAGGGCGGCAACATGATTGCTTCGTCATCAGCTTCACCCAGCAATTCCACACGCACAGGCTTGAGAAAAGGTTCGTTGGTTTCCGGATTCATTGTGGTTTCCAGATACTCGCGTGAGCGGCGGATGATGTTCCGGATAAACGGGCTGCATTCGGCAAAAAATTCTCCGGCCGTCGATCGGATTCGCGCCTGATCGGGTGGACGAAGCTTGTCCCATTTATCGCCCGAGATTACGGCAATATCGTCCCCAATATTCAGAGAACGGCGCGTCATCTCAAATTCCCGGCCTTCATACGAAAACGGCATGGGGTTCCGGATCCATCCCCATGCTTCATGATCATCTTCAGGCATGGGTATCTGACCGGTAACGGCGTTAATTGCTTCATCTGCCCTTCGCCAATGACTCCAGGCGTTGCCCAGGATATGCTCCGTATTGCCTGAAAGGACGTTAAGAAGATCCCAGGCTTCAAGAGGGTACAACTGCACGGGCGTGGCGGTTGCCAGCAAGATGCTCTTTGTTTGCCCGGAAATTTCTGAGATGAACTGCATCAGGTTGTTTGGATCCGGATTTTCTCTCTCCCTGCCCGGTCCTAAATTTCGCCTGCGGATGCGATGCGCTTCATCAACGATCACGCATTCAAAGCGCATATCTCTGAGATATTCCACCGCGTCGGATCCCCTCGTGATCAATCCCTGTGAGACAATGCCGGTCCGTCGCGGGCATTTTCGAATACCCTGCACTCCGGCGACCGGATGCTCAATCCCGTTTTCGTCTACCCACGCCTTTCCCGTCCAGACCGCCGATGGCATATCCAGCATCGTGCGCAATTCGTCCTGCCATTGCCAAAGCAGCGTTTTGGGCGCCAGAATCAGCACCGGTTTATTGCCCCAGAGCGCCATCAATTGAGCCGCCATTCCCAATTGCAGCGTTTTGCCAAGCCCAACCTGATCTGCAAGAACAAACCGGGCGCCATGAACCGTCTGATGCGCATCAAAGGCCACCTTGACGAAATACTTCTGGTGCGCCCAGAGACCGAATTCCTTCCGATAGACGGGCGACTCGACAATTGGCGCCGCTGCATCCGGATCTTCACGCCACTTTTCAATGCCGGGTAGAACCACTCTTCTCGACAGGCGCTCGATGTCATCAATGACAAAGTCAGCCAGGTTTTGCGCTTCAGGATGATTCCATAGCGCATCAAATTCTTCCTGCACCCACGCAACCGCTTCGTCCGAATCATCCTCCCAGACCAACTCATAATTGAGACGCCAGGCGGCGTAGGTTTCATTGATGCTGCCCATGAAAGCCGTTTTGTGATCGTCCTTCATGGTGATAACGCCGGCTTTCCCGTGGACTAATCCGAACTTGTCGGCGGGTAAGACTCTTACCAGGAGCTTTCCTGACTTCAAAAGGTCATGCAGTTTTTTCAGTCGGGGTTGAGCTGCCGGCGAGAGCTTTTCCGGCTCAAATGCGCACCATTCTCTTCGGATCGCATAGTTTGCAGCCCGGGCTGTCTTCACATCATCCGCTCTTAGATCCGAATTGCAGATCATCCGGACCTGCCCGGTGATCGATTCCAGCGCTTCCCCGGCAACCTCTAATATGGATGAGCTGAAATAGCCCGCAATCCGGTCGTAGGATCGGGCAGCCCTAAGCCGCTCATTCAAAAAAGTCTGATCGATGGACTGTCTTCGAGAAGAGAATCGGCGAATCATATAACCGTCAAATAGGATAGGGATGAAGATTAGAAGCTAAGTGTAATCGCTGCACTGACTTGCTTATGTAGCTGCCATGTGCTTCCTGTTCTTTCCCTCATCTAGTTAAATAACCATCAAACAAATCCTCGGCCTTATGTGATTTCAAACCAGGGAACAAGCCTCAGATGACGGATAAAGCTTTTATATGCAACAATATGCTTATGTGACGGTTATGTTATTGAGGCCCATCCTAATCTCATTAGGTTTCATAGGCATTACATAAGATGGGTTCGCGCCGTTTAAGCAAGCGATTGATTTATAAAGTCTTAAACAATCGCATGTTTTCGTCGGCATCAGTTTTAGCGTTCTCAGTTACATAACAGTCATATAAGAACTTTAAGCCCATGAAGGCACATAGCGGGCATGTTTTCTGGATCGGTTCTCGGGATCATGCAGCCGGATCCAGCCTTTCTCCATGGTATCTGAAATCAACCTTGAGATTATGGCGTAGTTTTTGGCCTCAATTTTGAATCGTTCCCGCAGAGATGAATTTGTCATTGTATCGTTCGATACGTATCTCAAGCATGCATGAAGATAACAAGCCCACATCCGGTCATTTTTGTCCATCTGCGAGAATTTTTTGTGCGCATAAAGCGAAGCGACCGTTGTGGTATCCCGTATTACAAAGGTCGGGGCCGGAAGCTGAAACACCTCCGATTGGAAGACCGCCTTGTCGATGCCGCTGCCGCGTTCTTCGCAAAAATTCATCCTTCTCATCAGCGCCGCAAGATCTTCATTTCTCGATCGGGGAGGGAGATCCAGAAAACGCATGGTATCCACAAGCGGAATTCCGGGATTCGAGAACTCAATTCGGTCTGAGAAGATCTCCACCATCGGTCCGGCGCCCGTAATGCTGAAGTCCTGATGGATGATCATGTTTGCGGCAAGCTCCCGGACTGCCACATCCGGATACATGCGAACACTTTTGCGAAGCGCTCTGCCGATCTCCTCATTCATCGGGAGCTGATCATTTACATAATCAATCAGCGTCCCGAACCCGACAGCATACCCTTTGGTTATTGTCTGCTCCTTAACGGATTCCAGCCGATTTTTGCCCTTATAGGATACTACCCGTACTGCCTTCCTACCCAACCGGTCAAAATCGTCCAGCTTTTTGGCAAACAGGAGCGCGCCCAGATTGGTAATTTCATAGTTGTCGATCCCGCGCGTCAGAATGATTCGCTGCTCCTGCAGCCGATCCAGAATGCCCACTCTGGAATCCGGCAAGGCGATTCCCAGAAGCTCAAAACAGGCTGGGTAATCGATCAAGCGCAGCACATCGTCGGAGGTCGCCCCGGACCGGGCGATGCCTTTTTCGAAAGCCGTCAGGCTCAGCTTCCGCCATAGCTCTTTTTGTTTTTCTGGAATTTCTTTCAGTTTCTTTTTATAGCTGCCGACGCGGATGTATTCCGTGCCTTTGAATTGAATGGGAGTATGGGAAGCCGCCGGTATCACCATCACTGCCAGCGTGACGCCTTTATAGATGATTTCGTAGCAACGGAACTCAATGCCGGGCGAAAGCTGCGAACTCAGCCAGTTTTCCAGTTCCTCATTCCCGACCTTGGCCAGGAAAGGTTTGAAGCTTGTGCCGACCGGTCTGAGCGAATCATTTTCGATCCCCCATATCAGATACGCTTCCGCTTTTTCATGAAGGCATGCAGAATTGGCGAGACAGGAGATGTACTCTCCGATTTCGTTCGGATCATCCTGGTTGTGTTTGAATTCGACCCATTCCGTCTCGCGTCCCAGGGCGAGCATTTCATCTATCAGGGCGCGAAGAGCCTGCTCTGTCATCTATACGGCCGCCTTTCTTCGTATTTGGGCAAACCGGTTCTGCTGCTCCCTCACACGGCGCCGGCGTGATCGTTCTCTAATGCTCCCGCCAGCACTTTAGCCGCTTCGGCGTCTTCCTTCCAATGCTCCAGGTCCAGGCCGCGGGAAGCGAGATAGCCGAGAATCACGATCAGCGTCTTTCGATTATTCCAGTACTGGTCGCGCAGTTCTCCGCGCAGCCAGTTCCGGCCTTCCGAGACGTCTCCTTCCGTTCGGACAATTTCCCTTATTGCGAAGAGCGCATGGCGAACGAGCGAGCCGTCGAAATCACCGTCGCCAAGATTTTTTCTTCCAAACTCCGTCGCTGTCTTCAGCCGGATCTGGTTTGCTTTCGACGACGCCAGCATATATTTGTAGTCGCGAATTCCGAATCCCCTTGCCAGTTCCTGATAGGCCCCGGAGCGGTGCTCTCCGTGCGATTCGATTTCCAGCCCCTTCAGATAAAATCGCTCTTCCGGCTGCAGTGTCTTCCATGTGAACGTGTCGAAGCCTTTGGGCACAAGATGGTCGCAGGCGACTCGAACCGCATCCTCGATGACTTCCTCGATCTTCGACTTCTCGCCCGGAGTCTTCGTCCGCGATAGCTCGTACGAAACGTCGATTTCTTCAATTCGTTTGTATTTCGTCAGCACACGAAGAGCCGCGGCATAGGCCGCGAGCTGATAATCGGTGTCGGCGAAATTGGGATCGTCCGCATCGTCCAGAGACAGCATGCTGTCCAATTGCGACCGCACTTCCTGTTCGACTTCCGGAATTATCTCGTCGAGAAAGGCTGTTGCATCCTCCGCTTGTTTTCGAAGGATGAGGAGCACCGTTCCCTGAACGTAGTTGCCTTCCTTCAGGGCGGATTCAGTCTCGGTGGCAATACACCAGGCTGCTGTGACGCGAAGCCCTGATGCCCAGAGAATTAGCGCAAGATCCGCCCAGACGCTGGCATTCTGATGGGTAAACATTACTAGCTGTGCCCCATCAACAGGCATGTGGGCCGCAAGATTTTGATAGCAATCCACCATGCTCCGGCGGAATGTTTCGTCTGTCCCCACAACTGCCAACGCTCGTTTGCTATCTGTATACCATTCTGGGAATAAAGAATCATGAAGCTGCTTAGCATACCAGGCTAGAAAGAACTCTGATAGTTCATGATAGTTTATAGCATCAGCGTAAGGTGGATCCGTTATCCACAAATCGCAGAACTCGGTGATCCGTCGGGCGTCTTCAGTACGGACACTGCTAGTTCCATGAATACTTTCAGCGGAAATATCAAGCAAGAAAGCTGAATCGATGCTTGAGAGTGAACGTGTTGCATAGGTAAATAATGTGTTTAAGGCTTGATTACTAAAAGTCTGTTCACTCTTATCTCCTATACTCCGGGGATGCCATCTTGCCAGGCGTGCATTATAGTCAGCTGATCGAGACATCCCCAAAAGCATCGACGCGATAGCTTCTTTCGGCAATCGATTGCATAACGCGCGCTCCATAAGCGCACCAAGGATTAATAGTTGTCTATGGTTGAACAAATGATGCCAATGCGTCCATCCGCGAGTCCTGATCGGCTCATCAGTTTTATCGCCAGACTCGATTTTTGCAGACGGTATAAATCCCTTTGCCTGCCATTCACAAAATCGTTCTCGTATCAGGTCCAATACCGTTGACTCTCGTTCGAGGTCATTCTCGTCAGGGGCAACGTAATATCTTTCCTGGTTTTTTTTGCCTTCTTCGTCCTGCCATTCGTGGACATAACGGATGCAGTAAAGCCGTTCTTGGAAAACATCCTCAGCACGAGGGACTATGTCATCATTTTCCCAAGGACGCAGACCATACTCCGTTCCATTATCTCCCTTGCGATCACCCCGTAGCCTTGTAATCGGAGTTATCTGATGACAATGCGGACATATTAATCCATCATCGCCTACAGTTCCTGTATTGCGTGCAGCATCAAGCTTCCCGTTGGAAACACCTGATTGTATCTCAATGTCAAGTCGTTTATTTTTTTCATCGGCCTTGAGCACAGCTAGGCACTTGGGCTTTTCACCGATCATACAGGATGGGACAATCGGGATCATCCATCCGCATTCCGGGCATCGAGCTTCACAACAATAAAGGTAGGCGTCGGCCCTATCTCCTCTTTCATTGTGCTCGATGCCCCACTCCACGATCTGGCGATCTACATCCTTGTAAACATCCTGTTGCGCTTCACGTACCATCTTCGCTACTTCTTCGCCGCCCCCAATAATATGCAAGGCCGACCAGGTTAGTAGAGCTGCCACCGGACTTAGATCGCTACCATATGCTTCGCAGCCGATCCGCGCGGCTTCAAAGGGAATGCTGCCGCCTCCGCAGAAAGCATCTCCAACGCGCGGGATATGTCCGAAGCGCCGTTTGCCGAGTTCCTGAACCAGCTCCACAACATTGGTCGCGCTGGTTCCCAGATAGGCGTTGATTTCTTTCCAGGTTTCTTCCGAAGGACCGTCAATCTGCTCCGGCCTGTCACAATAAGCCAGGCGATCGTCATAGGACATGCGCAGGAAGACTGCATCCTGAAGCTCAGCTTTCTGTTCCCGGATGATTCCCTTTTTGTATTTTGGGCTCGCAGGATCGGAGTATTCGTTAAACCATTTTTCCCGTTCACGTGGAGTAAGGCGTTCGTAAAGGATGCGCAGCGGGATGCTTTTTGCTTTTCGCTTCAGCAAGCCGGCATCATCCATTGTCAGGATCTTGAGGTATATTTCGCGATCCTTTTTCGGATTGTCTGTGGCAGGCATCAACATTCCGATAATGGAGGCTCTCACGAGGATCAATGGCTTACGTCCCCACCATTTCCCCATACTGGTCAAAGTTTGACTGTTTGTTGCCTTCCGTTCTTTATAGCTTTCCTTTGAGAGCTTGGACACCGGCAGCTGAGTTTCGATAAAGGACTTGAATGATTCAGGCATTTTTCTTTCGCGCTGTCTTGTTCGCGGATTTGTTTTTCGAATGAGGATCTTTGAGCTGTGTGAACTGGTTTGTCTGCTCCCTTATCAACTCAAACAATTCAAGACCAGGATGCGCAGGCTGACCCGTAGTGGGATTCTCGGTCAGTGCAAACCGAATAGCCTTGCGCCAACCTTTATTCCGGCCGTTTATAGCGTGGCCCGTTGCAGCATTGGTCATGGTAAACAGCCACCATCGTTCTTCGGGTAAAAGCCCCTGCCAGTTATTCAAAGCCGCGGGGATTAAGGTCGGATCGGCATCCTCGATCGCCCAGGCAAGCAGGATGAGCTCCTTGCCGAGAAGCCTGGCAACAGGGACTTCGCCCGTTTTCCACTTTCCGCTCCGGAGATTCTGGCGGCGCAGCCGGTCGTTGAATTCCGCTTCTACAAAATCGGCTATCTTGTCCCACTTCAGGCGCGGCAGAATCACCTTCACCTTGGATTCTTCTTGCCCGGGCGCCAGGGTTATTTTCTTTGCCTCAGCCGCGGGATCCCATGTGAGGTGCTCGCTTATCACAACGGATTCGCTGCGCGAAGCCGGAATAGTTACAAGAACATGATTCTGTGACTCGGCGGGCACAAACCCGAAGCCGATGATTTCCTTCTTAACCATTACTGCTCAACCTCGCCTTCCTTAAGCTCGGTGTGCGTATAGGCGACCCAATCGAGAAGATCCTGGCCTCTTTTGAATCGCATCGATGCGATCTCCAAGGATACCTGGCCCTGCTTGAGGAGATTTCTCAAGTGTTCGACTCCTTCAAGCATTTCCCTATGGTTGAGTCCTACCTTGGAATCAAAAAAGCTTTCACCCCAGGTATCTCCGGCGACCATAATCCGGGGCCCCATGACGGTGGCGTCAAACTTGCCAAGCAGATCCAGAATTTCATAGGAATCTTTGGTAGTGGATGGAGAGAAGCGGCGCTTCCACGCGGCGGGCTTATTCGGATCGACTACAACGCCGGCCGTCTCATCCCAGTTGATGTCCAAACGATGGACATCCGAGCCGACGCCGTCTTTCATCGCCACAGCCAGAACGCAGACGGTTCCATTCGGAATGACAAACGGAGAGTTGTAGCTGCCTCCGTTCTGCCTGGGATCGGATCCATCCGTGGTATAGCGGATTGGAACAGGGGGCGCCGCCTGCAGTTCCGCCATACGATCTTGCCCTTGCTGGTAGGTCCGCGATTTGATCGTAATCCGGTTCTGCCATTTCACCGGCGGCGCAGACTTGCTCTTCTGCTGGGAGTCTACGCAGAGGAACGATATGTTCAGGTCTTTGGTCTGGAAGTTTTTAAAATCCTTAATCCTGGCCGAAGCGGTTGTGGCCTCCTGGCCGATCTCGTAATGCACGGTATCGCCCTGGATCGGTAGAATGCGGAGAGCGACTTCGCCGGTATCGTCGTTGCGGTTGATCTCCTGGATTTGAACCGTTGCTTCGGGTTCGGCAAAGGGGCCTTTTTCGACATAGCCCATCTGTTCGCGCCATTGGTCCTTGTGCACCATGGCATCCTTCATGGCGTCCAGGGCATCCGGGCGGTGCCACTGCCATCCCGGATTTGTAGCGGCACGCTTCTTCACCTCTGTCCAGGGCATTGCTTTCTGGGTAAATAGCCGCGCCTCACATTTTTGCCGGAAGATATCGCTGCCGACATCTTCGGTGAATTTCTGCTTGGCTTTCAGGGCTTCGCGGATCTGATCCTCTCCGTTGTACTTGTTGTCCTTGTAGGCCATGATGAAATCCACGCCCATAAGCTGGTCCTTAGTGGGATAGGTGATGCGCGTGAAGGTCTCACGAAGAGTGCTCAGAAGACGCAGCTGGATTTTTACCGCCAGGTCGCCGGCCGCGACCTTTTGCGGATCGTTATCAGAAAGCCGCTCCTTCTCCATTTCCTCAAGTATGAAGGTTATGGCCTTCAATTCGCTGGCGGATTCAAGAAGTGACTCCGTTGTATCGCGCTGGCCCGAAAGGAAGCAGACACGGTTTTTAAAGTCGAGATCATCATAGAACTTCTGCAGATCGGGATGCAGTCCGTTGCCGAAAGGCTCGCTGATCACAAGCGTGACACGATCCGGTTTGACGGCGATTTCGTCGACCGGAGGCAGAGCCTGGATTGCCTGGTAGCAATCTTTCAGCGACGGAGTAAAGATTTTCTCCAGATACCGCTGCAGCTCCTTTAGTGAGGATTCCCGGTTGTATCCGTCGGCCAAGCTTTTGAGCTTTGCCACAAGATTCTGGACATTCTTGAAGTAGAGTTTGTTGTCGCGGGTTGAGTGCAGATACCAGGCTCGGGTTGTGAATTCCTGCAACCGTTCCTTGAGCTTCGATACATCTCTTCCCGGCGCTACGAGGTAGCCGATAATTTCAGAAATTGTCAAACCGACGACAGCGTCCGGCACATTGGATAGGGAACTGACCAGGAGCAGAGTGGCGGCATCCCGCATGTCGGTGGACTTTGTCTGATCGTCCATGGATTCGGCAACAGCCGAACCATGCGAAGCGATGTCGTGGCTGATGGCGTTTTCGACCGTGGGATTAATGGTGGAAACCTCGGCCAGCGTTTCCCGCTCGTTGAGATCCAGATCATGGGCATGAATCAGATGCAGGGCATCGGCTTTGCATGGTTTCCCGTCGTAGAGCGAAGAGACGACAATGCGCATGAGGCGGATTAAGCCGCGAGTTTGCTGGAATCCCGGATTCTCGCGGAACCGGGCATATAGATCGCGGATTGCCGGGTGAAACGGGTAGGATTCCTTAATCTGCTGGGCGAATTTTTCAGGCGAGAGATTCGTGAGATCCATCTGACGCGCCATGCGGACTGAGTCGGCGTAGCCCATGGCGACTTCCCAAATTGCGTCCGCTTCGGGCAGTTTATCGAAAAGCCGTGTCCGCAGAATGTGATAGAGCTCCTCGGTGTTCAACGCCACCGGTTCCAGGTTCACGGCAACACGGCCGACTTCGTCTTCCAGGTGCTTCATCGCCGTGCTGATGTGCTGGGATCCGCCGGAGTAAGTGGCTTTAAGATCGGAAATGACAACGGTTACATTTGAAAGCGCATCCTTTCCGATCGCCACCAGCAAGTTGGCGAGGGCAGTTGTTGTGACCGCAGCGAGGTCGGAGTTGCCGATCGTCTTGGCTTTAGCAGCCTCGAAATAGGGAGGCAGTTCGTCGAGGAGAATAAGGAGAGGCTCTCCCTCCAACAATCGGATCCATGCTGTCTGGCCGGGGGCGGAGAGAGGGGAGTAATAATCTTTGAATGCCTCCTTCTTTCCAAGCTGCTCTGCAATGGCACCCCAGATGCCGAGCGGTGCGTCGCTTTCCCGGCCGGTAAAGGCAACAACGCGGACCGGTCCGAGGTCTTTCTCGCCGTAGTCGTCGCCCATGACCGGCTTGCGAAGCTCCGGGTGTTTGGCCAAAAGGCCAAGAGCGATCATGCTGTGGGTTTTGCCGCCGCCCATCGACTGGGTCAACTTGATTACACCTGAGGCGGATCGGCCTGCGAATCTGCGGAAAGCCTCTCGAAGCAGGTGCCGCATGCCACCTGTAACCCAGTTCTCACCGAAGAATTCGGCCGGTTTGATTTTCTCCTCAATCAAGTCGGTGAGATCGAGAACGACATCGCGACGTTCCTTGTCAAATACGCTTTTTCGTGGCTTGCACAGCTGTTTCAGTGTTTTCATATCGCGCCCTAGTCCGATAGCTCTTTGCCTTGCCCAAAATCCGCAAGCTGAGTCCAGGTTTTTTGTATTTATGAAAACCCATGATACTACCCATTTACCGAACAAACGACAACCAAATGGCATGTGATTGTGAAGGGTTTAGGGCAGGACCCTGGCGATCGCAAGGTTGCCCTGCTTCGCGCCGCGTCGTGCCGTCCGATTGAGAAAAGGGATGCTAATCCAGTTCCTCTATCTCTCGTATCGGATTAGGGCGTCTTATAAATTCTCGCCTGATATTTTCAAAGCGAAATTATTCTTCGTAGTCAATGAAATCGTCATCAAAGTCGGGAGAAGCGACCATGCAATGAAATCCATCCGGTCCTCCGCACTTTTCGCTGAGCTGCTTCATAATCGCGCGGACGCGGCCCGGGCTATCGTCTGGACCGGAGACATAAAAAGGCTTGCCGTCTTTGCCAAATTCGAATTCCTGCGCACAGAGATCTGAATCAATATCGCCAAACAATCTTTTTACCCGATGGTAATCCGGGTCGGGTGAAAAACCCAGATCTTCTGCGTAGGCAAGCGCTCCCTCGACCAGTTTTCGCAGGCATTCAGGACGCGACACGTTAAAACGCTCACTCGTGCTGAATCTTGCCAGGAAGCCGCCATAATCATCTGCCTGCATTAGTCTGCCGATAGCACTTTTGATTCCCATGCATCCGGTGTCGACGAGGAACGCAGCGACGGCGACAGACTCGCCGGATCTTCTGGAAAGTATTACGGTACCCTGATTGATGCTCTCAATGGATTCAGAAATGAGAGCTTCGTAAATGGGCCAATCCGGAGCAGAAGGGGGAAATCCTGCAGCCATGGCGGTTCTCTGTGCTCCTGAAGCACGAATGGCTTTAGCTTTTGCTTTCGCTTTGGCAGCCTTCCTGGCAAGTTGCTTCTGCCTCCTACGCGGATTGATAGTCATATCTCCTCCTCAATATTCTGAAAAACGGTTGAGTCCATGCAACAACCTCCAGCCGCTAATGCTGTACTTTCTTGACATCGTGCCGGGGAAATCAATCAAGGTCATTTTGGATTTGCCATTTCTGTTGCGGCTGATCTTACCTTTTCTTGCAGTTCCGCAGGTTTTATGACAGTCACTCCCGGGCCGAAGCTCAGGATCCAGCCGACCAGTTCCGGGGTGTCGGCGACTTGCAGTTGCAGAGTGAGGCAGCCGTCTTTGTTCAGGACTGCTTTCTGGCTGGGGTGCCAGATGCGGTCTTTGGCCCAAGAGGAGGTTTTGCGGTCAAACAACAGTTCCACATCGATCTCCGGGCCGCCGCGCATAACCACCAGTGCCGTCCGAACGTACTCTTCCACGTTGAATCCCAGCGGCATCTGGCAGGGGAGATTCGTGATCGTCAGCGACAGGATTCGGTCCACCGCGAACAGGCGCACGTCTTTCCGCACGTGGCAATGGCCGATCAGGTACAGCGCGCCGGAGGTATACCAGATATGATACGGGTCTACCTTGCGCCGCGATGTCCGGTCGCGCTCCGCGGTGTAATACCGCATTTCCACCGTCCGCTTCTTCGCGATGGCGCGCGCCAGTTGATCGATGATTTCCCTGTGTTCGCGGTAGTTCTTGTGCGAACCGATGCCGGCCGAGAACCATCCATGGAGATTCCGGACGTACTCCTCCGCCGCAGGCGGCAGCGCAGCCGTCACCTTGGCGAGCGCCGAATCGAGCGAATCCTTTATCGGTGTTCCTTCAAGAGGTTTGGCCAGATCGCGCGTAAAGACGAGGGCCATCAGCTCCGTGGATGAGAACTGCAGCGCGGGCGCGCGGCTGAATCCGTCCACCAGCTTCCACCGGACCTGGCCTTCGACGCGGTCTGTGTAAAGCGGGAATGCCGCCTCCAGCGCCTGGAGGTCGCGGCGGATGGTTCGAGGATGGCAGGCATAGTCTTCCGGAAGCGATTGGACAAGCTCTTCCAGCGTCGCGCCGCCCGATTTCTCGAGAGCCTTAATCAAGAACCATTGGCGGGTTACCTGGTCATTGCGGGACATGGCATTTTCCCCATCTGACACGCGATGTTAAGCACAACTTTAGCTTATCAGCGGGAGAATAGGAAACTCATTAATTCCGCATCGGAAATGACCCCAAATGTCACCGCGGTTTCATAGCATGGGGTGCGGATGAGATCAGGAAGGATTGGATGCGCAACCCTTACAGGGTTGACGGCGCGGTGCCGGCTTTCCCAGGGTAGGCCGCAAAAAGCGCGGCCAACCCTGGGCTTTGATACGCTGCCCTTACAGGGCAGATATGATTTTCAGTTGACCTAATTTGGACAAGCTTGTTATTGCGCAGCCGCGTTGCGGCTGTTGCTTTGCCATGTTTTGAACTCTTCCAGCCTCAAATGTATAAACTCCAGATGCGGGCTGAAGCCCGCACCCACATGTGAATGTGCGATCGCGCTGCTTTCGTGTGGGGACGCCGTTCAGAGCGTCCATATCCCGAAGAGATATCTTTCTACGATGTCTATCGGTTCATAATGCGTACATGCGTTGATTTCGCCCAAACAAACATGAATCATATGAGCCGGCTGCTTTTTCGGGCTGTCAGGGGGCGTCAGCGAGGGGGTGGATGGAGATTTCTCTGACGGGCTCGGAGGGCCGGCGGCTGAGGCTTATCCATAGAGAGCGAGAGCCTGCTTTATAAATGTAGCTGCCCGAAGCGCTTTGATCCTGGGGCAGCGATGGCCGGTAGGAGGCAGGTTCTCCCAGCGCGGCAACCAGGTCTTTCGCCAACAGCTTCTGCGCGGCCTCCTGTATCTCAACGACCAGGAAAGGTTCCCGAAGTACCATGTTCCGCTCTGTCGGAGCGCGGCAGTCGACGAGTTTGATGAAACCCTCGAACGGGCTGCCCGGCGGGGGCTTGCCGACAAAAAAGGTCACCATCTCATGGCTTGTCGCTTCGTCCTTTACGAAATCAACTTCGAGCGTGTCCCGTATGAGATCGAGACTCAACACCGATGCCCGGGCAAGCTGGTGCATGCGCTCAACGAGCATCTTCCCGGTTGCCTCCGGCGATTTCGAGCAGGCACAGACCGCCAGGCTCAGAATGGCTATGGCCAGCGCTTTTTTCAGAACGTCAAGCCGAAATGACATAGGTGTTCCCATTCCGAGGACTCATCGGTTGCTGACGCGACGGGATTTTTCATTTTTGCCTCAAACTCAACAACACGCTCAAAAACTGTGGCGGCGTTGACGCAATCTACACAAGAAAAATTTCCATGCGCGTCGCGGCTGAAGCCGCGACCCACATGATTCACCGCTTGGTTAAGCGCAAGCCTGCGACGAAGACAGCTACTCTGCGCATTACCAAATCAATTACTGCAGGCCTGCAGGTCACCAGCCGCCGGCGCTGCCGCCGCCGGAACGGCCTCCACCGCCGCCACGGCCTGATCCCGAGCTTGCTGTGGCAACACCGGCAGCCATAGTTCCGGCGACGGCCGCCCATGAGCCGGTTGCCCCGGCGCCGCCGAAGGCTCCTCCGCCTCCGGTCCATGTTGTCGAAGAATTCATGCCCGAAGAGTACCCGACAGACCCGACCGCGGATGATGCGAGAAGCCCGCTGCCATGGGCTTTAAACCATTTATCTATTTTATTGCCCAGTCCATAGGCTATCAGATACGGATACCATACATCGTGCAGCGCAGGCTTCGCTTTCTTCAACTGCTCGCGGAAGTACTCGCGCGCAGCGGCGAGCCGCTGACGGAAGCGAATCTGTTCCGGGCCTTCTTCGGTTTTGGCACCATTGAGCGCGCTGTTGAATGCTGCAATACACAGAACCGCCAATCCGGCGAGAACCAGCGGATTCAACTGCAGTGCTCCACTGACCAGCAGCCAGCCGATCACGCCTGCCATGACGAGCAACGGAATTATGAGAGGGATAAAGTGAGCTCCCTGCTTTACCAGTCTTCTACTCCAGGCAGCGGCCAGAATCCTTGCAGGCACGTAGCAAACAACAATGAGCGCCCCTCCTACAAGTCCTGTGATTATTTCATAGACATTTGAAAAGCACGCGATGCCGAGAAGGGCGAGTCCCACCACCGTCAGAATGAATGTCCACTTCCACGAGGGTTTGGAGCCGGCCGGGCTTACGATCTCGCGCATAAGTTTTTCCAGAGGCTTACGGATTTTGGAGGAAGGATCAAATCCTTTCTTTTTGTAATGCTGTTTGATGCGGTCGGTATCCGTTTCATCAGTATCGTCAAAAAACAAAGATTCTATAAGAGCTTGTTCATAGTCCTGCAACACATCCCGGCTCACGATCTTCAGATGCAGCACGTCGCGCCGGGAAAACAGCGACTTGACCTGCCGGATTTCGCTCCGAAGCCTGCCTTCGGCTACCAGGCGCGCCAGCACGGCGGCGACTTCCGCGGGACCAACGCTCTCATCCCAGAGCGTGCCCACCAGTTCGGGAGAATACTGCAGCACATGGACTTCCAGCCAGGCCTCATCGATGGAGGACGTCGGGACAAGAGGCTCGAACCTGCCGAGCGACTTTTCTCTGCGGTAGAACAAAACCAGGAGGGCAGCAAGCATCACTACCAGTGCAAGCAATATCGGATAACGGATATTCGCCGCAGCTCCAAATCGCACGGCTGCAGGCTTTCCCGCACCAAGATAGCTCAGCGGAAGTGTAACCACATAACCCTCGCCGGCAGCCATCGGCCCGATTCCGGTCGGCGCCTCAAATTCTTTCAACGGCTTCCAGGCAGGATCCAGATCGAGCGCAAGCGTAAACTTCTGAATCTCTCCGGGACGGCCGGGAATGCCGAAGTTGTGGTCGAGCAGATAGCCGCCGTCGCGCTGCAACAGGATATGGGAAAGAGTGTATTCAATATCGTAAACGATTTCGGTCTTGTTGAAAAAACCGGTTTCGGGAAGCCTGCTCCTCCAGCGGAGCGTATTGGAGTCGATCCATTTGAATTGATCGACCTGCGAAAGATCGCCTTTAACAAGAGCTGTTTCTCTTCCCGATTCGCGGTCGATGCGGGAGATGCGCTCAAAATCGAAACTTTGTCCCAAGTCCAGCCGGAACTTCCGTTCGCCGCCGTTCCAGTCTCCCGTAAACACCATGGCATGCCGCTCCTTCACATGAAGCCGCCCGTCGGCATCAAGCCGCGCGTTAACGGTGAGATCGCGCCAGTACAGCGACTGTTCCTGTCCGCAGAGGCGCGCGGGCGAAGTCAGAATGGCGAATAAGGAAATGATCAGGCAGGCATGGCGGATCATATTCTTCCTCCATTATTGATTTCAATTAGTCCGGCATCGAATGTCATCCAACCACCTCTGAATCGATAGTCGACGAAATGCGCCTCGATATAGCTCGGGAATTTGTGCTCATTGTATCGAAATCGAGGAATCCTGGACAGCTGATAATAAGGGCGGGCAATAGACATGCATGCCGTGAATCATGTGGGTCGCGGCTGAAGCAGCGACTCACATGAGAAAGCGCATCTACAGCGTCAAGGTTGGGTAATAGTCCGGGCTGAGCCGGAGGATCTTTTTGTATCAAATGGTCGGGCCGGGCATTACAATGAGGGCAATGATTTAACTGCACTGTGAGGAGGGAAAAATGGCGAATGGATTTGCCGGCAAAATACTCAGGATAAATCTCACAACCAAAGCCATCAGCACAATCGACACCGCCAAATATGAAGAGTTCGGTGGAGGGTACGGTATCGCGGCTGCCATTTTCTGGGACCTTGCAGTTGCGCCGGGCGAATGGGATCTGCAGGACGGCTTTGATCCGCGCAACGTCATCTCGCTGATGACGGGGCCGCTGGCGGCCACAGGCGTTCCTGCGGCCGGAAGAACCAGCGTATCCGGCGTGTCGCCTGAAGTATTCCCCACAAATTCATTTTACAGGACCAATTTCGGCGGCAGATTCGGGACGACGTTGAAGCTCGCCGGGTGGGACGGGATTGTTCTCGAAGGCAAGGCAGACAAGCCGGTATGGATCAACATTATTAATGATAAGGCCACCATCGAGGATGCGAGGGAACTGTGGGGGCTTAACACCTATGAAACACAGGCCAGGATCACGGCCATGGTCGGAGGAACGACGCGCTTCGGCGAGGAATGGCAGCAGATCGGAGATGAATACACGACGGCCCGGCCGCAGATCGTCTGCATCGGCCCTGTCGGGGAAGCACGGGCGCGAATCGCCGCCCTGATTCACGGCAGCGGCATCAGCGGGCGCACCGGCGGTTACGGCGGCGTCTTCGGAGCAAAAAACCTGAAAGCCATCAGCGTAACGGGAACCGGAAGTGTGAAAGGGGCGAATCCCAGAGAGATCGTGGATGCGCGGCTCTGGCACGCCAACAGCTTCCCCCGGATGACAAATCCGGCGCCGGGCACTGCAGCATGCATGCCCTGCATGAACAACGACCGCAAAAGGAATTCCTTTTATGGCGGAGAATCCATGTGCACGGATACCCTTTGGTTTTTCGGCAAAAGCCAGGATATTCAAATGAAGGGCGCCGACATTATCATGCGGTGGGGCATCAGCGCCTGGGGCGCCCGTTTCGAGAGCATTTTCCGGGAAGATATCCCCGGCGCGCCGGCGTTGTTCAAAAAAAAGGTGCCGCTCGAACCCGGTCTCGGATGGTACATCAAATATCTCTACGATCTCGGCATTCTCGGGCCCGGCAAGCAGATTGACTCCGATCCCCTGCCGATGGATCAATGGGATGAGTTGATCTTTCGTGAAGCGCTGTGCGACGCCATTGCACGAAGAGCAGGCATCGGAGACACATTGGCCGAAGGAGCATTGGAGGCCGCAAAAAAGTGGGGAAGGCTGGACGAGGATATGAAGTCCGGCGCATTGCGTTTTCCGGCATGGGGAAGTCTCTTTCATTGGACGCTGCCGTGCATAGAATGGGCTTATGGCTGTCTGCTGGGAGCAGGCGATCCTACCTGGCACGGATTCTTCTCCGCACTGGGTTCCGGATCTTCGCCGGGCGGCCCGCCTTACACGATCGAGCAGCTCCTGGAAATTATGGCTGCCAAGCTCATACCTTACACCGGCGATCCGTTCATGTTCAGCTATGCGTGGAAAGGAGAGGAAGCCAGGAAAACCGGCATCTACTCCAGTCATAAAGCCAAGCAGATAGCATGGACCAGACACTATGCCGGTTTCTGGAATGAATCCATGGTGTTCTGCGAGACGCAGCTGCCGTCCCTGGTCAATCGGTCCAAGCCCGACTTCAAGGGTCCCAGCCCCGATATCGAGATGCGATACTATCAGGCCGTCACGGGGAAGAAGGCTTCGTTCGCCGACACGATGGAGACAGGCAGGAAAATCTGGAATCTCGAACGCGCGATTCGCGTGGCGCAGGGAAGGCACCGGGACCAGGAAAAGTTTGCTCCGTTCATGTATATGCCTGGAGCATCCTACATAACGATGACGGGAGGAGTGCCGGTATACGAAAATGGCAAATGGAGCTGGCAGACTCTCCTGGACATGTATCTGGATGACGCCGGCGTGGAGCAGTTCAAAACCAATTTTTACAAACTCGAAGGATGGGATATCGATACCGGCCGGCCTACGCGAAAGACCCTGGAAGGACTGGGCCTGAAAAATGTCGCCGACACATTGGCCGGCAGAGGAAAACTGGCTTAAGCCACGAATTAGCACGAATAGATTTATGGGCGGCAGCGCTTTGCGCTGCTCTGGCAATGGGTCAAGCCGCAGGTGAGAATACTATTTTCACCTGCGGCTTGACCCATTGCCAGGGGCCGAAGGCCCGCCCATAAATCCGGCATCTTCATCTTGAAATTCGTGTTAATTCGTGGCTGAACTGCTTGGGCGGCGGCCGATCAGGAAGCCTGCCAGACCCAGGATAGTGCAGGCTGCAGCTATCGGCCACATCACGGCAAAACCCAGATGCTGGCTGACCATTCCGAGCAGAATGGATCCCGTGGCAACACCTGAGTCGAATCCCGTGTAGTACGTGCCTGTCGCAAGACCGCGATGCTCCGGCTTGACCCGATCGATCAGAAGCGCCATGGTCGCCGGCTGCGCGGCGCCAAATCCGAATCCGAACAATGAAGCCGAGACAATGAAATAGGCAAGACTTCGGGCAAAAGGCAGCAGTCCCAGAGCTATCGTCGCCAGAATGAAGCCCGGGATGATCGCCAGATTGCGACTGTATCGGTCAGCCAGACGACCGGCAACTATCCTGGAGATCAGCAAAGCAACCGCCTGGACCATGAAGTAGAAGCCGGGATTTTGAAAACCGCGCGACCGCGCGAAGATCGCGATGAAGGCGCTGACGGCTCCAAAACTCATGCCCATGCAGAGCGCCATCCAGGCCATCGGCAAGGCCTCCACACTCACGATGCCCGTGCGCAGAGACCAGGATTGACGCTTGATGGACCCGGCATTGCGCCGCTCACGGGCAAAGATTGATATGAAAAAGGCGGTAAACGCAAGACCTCCCGAAAAGTAGAACAGGTTATGAAAACCTATTGCCTCGATGATCATGAAACCGATGACAGGGCCCAGAATCAGACCAAGAGCCTGTGCCGCAGCGAAAAGCCCGACAGCTTCGGCCCGCCGCCTGTACGGCGCAATGTCGGCAACGTAAGCGTTGGATGCAGTCGTGTAACAGCTCAAACCGAAGCCGTGCACAAAGCGTCCGAACAGCAGAGCCGGGATGGAACTGCCCAGCAGGTAAACGATGCTGGCAAATCCATAGCAGGAGGTTCCGATAAGGACCAGGGGGCGGCGGCGCCAGGCATCGGTCAGCCAGCCCATGAAAGGGCGGAAAAGCAGAGCAACGAATGCAAGCGCTCCGCTCACCAGGCCGGCGTCCGTCTGGCTGCCTCCCAGACTTATGACATAGACCGGCAGCGTGGCGACCAGCATCTGCATGCCGAAGGAATTGGCAAAGTTGGCCAC
This sequence comes from Acidobacteriota bacterium, assembly GCA_016929335.1. Classification (GTDB taxonomy): domain Bacteria; phylum Acidobacteriota; class UBA6911; order UBA6911; family UBA6911; genus UBA6911. The sequence goes on from JAFGIY010000175.1 coordinate 89,175, forward strand.
AGATGCTGCAACAAAGTCCGAGGTAAGGAGGCGGTTGTTTTCGGTCTCGATCGCGGCTTCATCCATGGTTGTGCAAAACGCTATTAACCGCGGATTTTCACGGATCTCCACGGATCAAAAAATAATGGCAGAATCCGTGAGGATCCGTGAAAATCCGCGGTTAAATATTTTCCGTTATTTCAGTCTTTGGTGACCTTGATGATGACGTCCTTCGGCAAGGCCAACTTGCCTTCAACCTCGACTGCCTTGATGATTCCCACCGGAACAGGACACGCTGCGTGGTAGCAATGCTTCAATCCCATCTGGAGCGTTTGCGGGGTTGCTCGCTTTGCCGAAATTTCCTGCATAGGATTAACCTCGGGAAGCTCCAGCGCAAGCTGCTGTATCGCTTTGCATGTGCTGGTGATGGTTAACTTGCAGACCTTGCCCTCCATTTTTGCTTCAACAGTTGTTACATGCCCGCAAATGCCGGATTGAATTTCTGCCTTCGACATGATTTCTCCTATCTTATGCCCGGAGCAAGGGTGCGTATTGAGTAGATGGAGCTGCGAGCCCCGATGAAAAGCGTGCGATTGTCCGGTCCGCCAAAGGCAAGGCTTCCCGGTCGTTCGGGCACCTCCAGTATTCCTATCTGTTTTCCATCGTGATCGTAGACATAAACCTGGTCACCGGCAATGTATACGTTGCCCGATGTATCGTTCACAATCGAAGTCCCTCCCCGCTCCGCGAAAATGCCGGTCGTCATCTTCCCGTTCTCTTCCAGCCTGGCACGATATGTTCTTCCATCATCCTCGCTGGTCACAAAACGCTCATCTCCCGGCGCGAACGCCGCAAGGTTGGAGCTCTGCAGAATCGGGCGCCACGTTCCGCCCGCCATAATCGCCGTGTTTGTCCCCGGGGCGTAATAATACCCGCGATGCGCATTTTCGACTACGCTGATCACGGCTGTATTGCTCCCCATCCGGTAAACATAATCCCGGTGTTCCATAAGGTCCTTCATAATGGATAGCATGTTATGCAAGCCAACCGGAAGGAGCAATCTCGTATCCGGACGCTTTTCAGCTGTTTCCTTCACCGGCTGAGGCGTCGCGCCGCTATTTCCCAAATCCAGACTATAAATCGCTTTCTCATACGCAACGATCAGCAGCGTTGAAGGTTTTGCGAATCCGAGCGCCATGGGTTGGCCTTTGATCTCCGCAATCTGCTCCGCCTTTTTGTCCGCTTCATTCCAGCGATAGACTTTGCTCAAGGAGGCATCCGTGAAATACAGACGGCCGGCATCATCGGCAGTCATTCCCGAAGCATTGCTGAATCCGCTTGCCTGCTTTTCCAGTTTTGAGTCCTTGTCGAATACCGCGGGCAATGGGAGTGCCGCCGGGGCTTTGAATCCCTTTTTGACGACGAAGCCGGTAAAGAAATGCGCTCGCACAGCTACGCCGCTGTCTTCGTCCAGCACGGCGTTGTCGAACGAAAGCCGTGTCTGGCTGAATACCTTCATATTTTCAAACCGGATGTTGTCCGAATTGCGCACCAGAATGGCATAGGTTTTGGGCAGCACCGTGCGGGAGACGCGATACATATAGGTATTTGCAAAAAGCAGGTCCCGGCAATCCTGTATGTCCATTGCGATCGCCTTTGCTCCTGCAGGATTTTCTTCTTCCGTCTGCAGAGCGTAGAACTCCCAGTTTCTGACGTTGTGCAACTGAGATTCCACGCGCATATGATGCTCCACCGACATCTGGTACACCTTGCCGGGGGTCGACGTATTCTCGATGCGCAGGCCGGCGCTTGCGATGACTCCGTGCGGCCAATTGCCGCGAAAGATACCGCCGCCGCCGTCTTTAATCCACAGATCGGGACCCTGCGTGTCGGCGTATTTCGTGCCGAAACCGCTGCCCGGGAAAGAAACGTCGTCCAGCATCGAGCCCGGCCCCGCCATCCAGACCATGCCTGCTGCGCGCGGATTGTTCACGCCCGGTGAAATGCCGATCGAGCTGACGATGTTCTTTCCTCCCTTTGGCGCCGCCAGTATTCCAATGGGCTCTCCTTTGCCCGCAAATTCGGCACTGGCATCGGCCAGAGAAATCGATGTGTTGCCCGGATTCATTCCTATCAGGACCGTATCCCGTTTCAGCCGGAGCGATCCGGTTATGCGATAGGTCCCCATCGGGAAAAAGAGCGCTTTGTGTCTTTGAATCGCGGAGCGCAGGGCCGAAGTATCATCGGTTTTCCCGTCGCCTTTCACTCCGAGAGTATGCACGTTGACCCACTCGCTCATATGCGGCAGCGCAGGGATATCGCCGGGCGCCGGTGGGGCGGGCCGCGTCAGGTCATCATCCTGATGCCACGTCATGATCCCTTTTTCGCGTCCGTCGTCTCCGATCATCAATCCGGCGGTGAAGTGTTTTACCCTGTAATGCCGCGAAGATCCGGCCGTTGTCTGTTCTCCCCGATAGAAAGTCGGGACATCGCTGCACGAAACGTTTGTGAGCGTCACTTCCGAATGCGGATTGAGTGCATTGCCGTGTTTGAGCGCTGCTGTACGAATATCTTCCATCTGCAGATCCCGGCCATAGAGCTGCTCCACTTCTCCCGGCGCGATCTGAATTGCCACCGGCATGTGCGCAAAGCGGACGCGAATGAGCGTAAAGCCCACCTCCATGGTATGGATGGCCGCTTCGCTCTGTCCTTCGAAGCTGGAATCCATCAGCAGGAATTGCCACACCGGCGCCGTTCTCTTTGTGATGATTCCATATCTCCCGCCAAAAACGCGAATGTTGCGCGCCTGGTTCCCGATGTCCTCCATTGCGGCAAACGCGGAACCGACGTGAAAGTCCATGTGTTGAAGATAGCAGTGCTGGGCAACATGAAAGCGTACGGCAATGGCTCCCCGATTTCCTTCCTGCAACTCAAAATCGATATTGCTCATTCCGCTGTAAAAGGTAAGCTCGGTCCCGTCGCTGAACGGCCGGCCCGCCTGAGGCCGGTAGTCCGCAAAATGAACCATGTATTTGCGTGCGCCCTCCTGGAATCCGGGCGTATTTTCCGCCAGCAAAAATACCGGCCGCGTCCGGCCATATCCGATGAGGCGAATTCCCTGCCAGACGAAAACCGTATCGGTCAACCGGTAACGGCCTTCGGGAATGTAAACCACGCCAATGCGTGTCGTTTCCTGAACTCTGTTGATGGCTTGCTGCAAAGCGTTCGTGTCATCGCCGATCCCATCGGCATGCACATCAAACCGGTCCTTCGTGAGATAAACCGCCCGCGGATCCTCCGGTCGAAGCGGATAATACGAATCGGCATAAAGCAAGGCCGCGCAGCTCAAAGCCAGGGACACAGCAGGAATAAGATAAAAACATTTATTGCCCATCCGGACTCTCCATCGTATAAGTCGGTTTTGTAACATCCTTAAGATACAAAGCCGGCCACGAATTTGCACGAATTCATCTCAATTCATGGCTGATTTTTTTCGGGCAAACCTGCCGCATCGGCATTACAATAGTGCCGCCTTCTTAACAGCGTCCGTTTTCGACGAACCAAACCAAGGGAATGATTCTATGAGCGACAAATATGAAAAGGGAAAAAGTCCGCAGGAATTGCGCCGTGAAAGAGAGCAGAGGATTACGGATGTCATCAGTCTCAAGCCTACGGACAGGGTTCCCGTATGCTGCGAGCTGGGATTCTTTGTAGCCAGGTATGCCGGCATTCCCTGCTCCGCTGCTTATTACGATTGCGATGCATGGTTTGCGGCTTACCGGAAAACACTGAAGGACTTCCAGCCGGACATGTCCTTTACCCGATCTTTCACCCCCGGAAAAGCTCTGGAATATCTTGGTCCGAAATTTATGAAGTGGCCCGGCTATGGCCTCGGTCCGGACAACGGACTTCAAGCCATTGAGATTGAAAGCATGAAGGACGATGAATACGACCTTTTCCTTGAAAATCCGGCCGATTACATGATCCGGCACCATTTGCCGCGGATCCATGGAGGATTGGAGTGGCTGTCGATGCTCCCCAGTCTTTCCGACATGAGCTGGATCGAACCCTGGGCCGCACAAAATCTCGCAATGTTTTTTACCGAACCGGCAATCGAGGCCGCAATCGAAAACCTCCAGAAGGCCGGACGGGAAATGAGAAAATGGATGTCCAAGGCTGCGGAATTTGATCAGCTGCTGGCAGAGTTCGGAATCCCTCAGCTGTATCGGGGCGGCATGCTGCCTCCTTTCGACATCATATCCCACAGCGTGCGCGGCATGAAGGGCACCATGCTGGATATGTACCGCCGGCCGGACAAGCTCCTGGAAGCGTGCGAATTGCTGCTCAAGAAAGAACTGGCAAGACCGATGCCGCCGCCCAACGAGTACGGCAACCTGAGATTTTTTATGACCAATACGCGTGGCTCCGACGACTTCATGTCGACGAAGCAGTTCCACAGGTTCTACTGGCCGACGTTTAAAAAACTCGTCTCAACACTTATTGAGCGCGGCGTGACGCCATGCATTTTCTTCGAAGGCAATTTCACATCACGGCTGGAATACCTGCTGGAATTTCCGAAGGGGAAGATCTGCGCCCGCTTCGACACTACCGATATATTCAGAGCGAAGGAAATTCTCAAGGATCACGTGTGTATCGAAGGCAACGTGCCGTCATCGCTTTTACAGATAGGATCTGTTCAGGAAGTCAAAGATTACTGCAAAAAGCTCATCGATTTTGTGGGCAAAGGCGGAGGTTACATTCTTGGGCCGAGAAGCTCCACGGATGAAGTGAAGCCCGAAAACCTGAAAGCGATGATCGAGTTCACGAAGGAATACGGAAGGTATTAGGGACGGATTAATCTCTGTCGCCGAATAATCCTCGCAGCCAGCGGATGGGGGAGAGACGTTCAATTGGATTCGGTGCATGAAGGCTGCAGGGTTCGGTAGGTTCGGTTCCCGCTATGAATACCTCCTCCTGGGTAATCGGGCATTCGGGCACGGCCAGTTCATGAGTATCGGGATCGATAACGACAGATACAATGCCTTCAGGCCTTTCAAATTCCTGCATATTCACAAAACCGGGCAGCGTAACGGCTTTCTTCATAAACTCCGCCCAGATCGGCCCCGCGGATAACGCTCCGGAGAGTTCCAGTTGCCGGTTGTCATCAAAGCCGACCCAGACCGCACATAACAGATTCGAAGTATAACCGACAAACCAGCCGTCATGGGAGGTGCCCGTTTTGCCTGCGGCCGGCGCTCTGAAGCCGCGAGATCTCACTCCCGCGCCTGTTCCGCGGTTGACGACATCCTCGAGGATATTGGTGACGAGATATGCCACACGGGGATCCAGCACCCGCCGTCTGTGAAATTCATTCTTCTGAATCACAACTCCTTCCGCACTTATGACGCTTTGCAGAAATGCGGGCTCACACCATGTTCCTGAATTGGCGAAGGCTGTATAGCTCGCAGCCACTTCGAGTGGTGTCAGCTCATAGGCACCCAGGGCAACAGCGGGAGTCGGTTTGATATCGGAGTTTAATCCCAGCCGCCTTGCGAGCCGGACGATCCGCCCGTATCCCACCTGCTGCGCAATGTTGACAGTTGCCACGTTCAGCGAACGAACCAGTGATTCTCGAACAGTCACAACGCCGTGAAATTCCTGGCCATAATTGTTGGGCGTATATTCTTTCCCATCGAAATAGAACGTGGTCGGCTCATCCATGACATTGGATATGGGCGTCAGAACGGGTTCCACCCCTTCCAGTGAATCTTCAAAAGCCGCAGCCACCACGAAAGGTTTGAAAACAGAACCCGGCTGCCTTCTCGTGAGCGCATGGTTCAACTGGCTGGCGGCATAATCGCGTCCGCCGATCAGCGCTTTGATTTCGCCCGTATGCGGATTTAAAGCCACCAGAGCCACCTGCGGCGAAGGGACGGCCTCGCCTTTTTTCCGCCAGCGCTCATAAGTTTTTGCCAGAAGAGTATCGATATTTTTCAGCCCTTTATCTGCGGCTTCCATGCCTGCACGCTGCAAGTCCGAATCCAGTGTTGTAAATATCCGATAGCTTCCGGCATTCAGCTCCGTCTCGGAAAATCTTTCAAGCAGATCATCTTTGACCATGTCGACGAAATGCCCGGCAAGGCTTGCGCCCAAAGCCGCGCTCACCAGATTCAGGGGCAAAGTCCCGGCTTCCTTCGCCTGTTCGGGTGAGATCATCTTGTTGTCAGCCATCGACGCCAGAACCCGGTCGCGGGCTTCGGCAGCCCGTTCCGGCCTTCGTTCAGCAGACGAATATCGGTTGGGAGCGCGAATGATGCCGGCCAAAAAGCAGACTTGAGCAAGATTCAGGTCTCTCAGATCCTTTCCGAAGTAAGCCTGCGCCGCCTCTCCAAAACCATGAACAGCGAAGCTCCCCCGGTTGCCGAGGTATATTTCATTTGCATAAAGCTCGAAAATCTTCGTTTTTTCAAACCGGTGCTCCAGAATCAGCGCCACAAAAGTTTCCTTCAGCTTGCGGCGCCATTCCCGTTTGGTATTGAAAAAGAAGCTGCGCGCCACCTGCATCGTGATTGTGCTGGCGCCCTGGGCTTTCTTGCCGCGCCGAAGATCGGCCCATGCTGCGCCCAGAATCCGGATCGGATCGAATCCCGGATGATCAAAGAATCGCTTGTCCTCCGCCGAAAGCACCGCCTTCATCAGGTCCTGCGGAAACTCTTTATAGCTGACAGGCCGGCGTTTTTCGCGATCGATTCCGAACAGCCCGGTAATCAGCTCCGGTTCAATTTCAGCGGATATCAGGCGATTGCCCGTATCCAATGAGCGCAGACGGGCAATCCGGTGGTTTGAAAAATCGATATGCAGCGCATTTTTGCCGGCGAAAAAGGAGTTCGCAGATGGGCGAATTTCGATGGATGATTCCGATATCACTATCCGGCCCGCGCTTTCCGAGTTTCCCGCCTCCGAATAGCCGACAGCCTTCAGATAGCTCTCCAGCTGCCCGGGACTTATGACTTCTCCAACCATAATTCGCCTGGGAGCCGTGAAGATGCGGGATTCACTCTGGAGGCTTTTGCCGGTGAGCCGCTCATCGATCAGGCTGGAGAAGCGGACAAAATAGAAGATGAGAGTGCCCACAGCGAGCACAAACACAGCGCCGACGGCAATAAGCAGAATAACGACAGGCGATAATTTGAATGCTTTGCTGCCTTTAGCCTTTTGGGAAGTCAAAGAATCCTCTTTCACCGCGTCATTCTTTCAAATTGAAAAGATAAAGAATAGCATCCGGATCCTATAGCGGCGAGAGGATCTTTTAAGAGCGCAAGCCTGCGCGCGCCTTCGAAGGCGGCGGCAATGATACAATTTACACAAGCGAAAATTTCCATGTGGGTCGCGGCTGAAGCCGCGACACCCGATTAATCCGATATGTGAGAAATAATTATGCCTGTCCTTCTGTTCGCACGAACTTGTCGCGGCTGAAGCCGCGACCCACATGATTCAAGGCGTGCCCAATTGAATCGAGTTTTTAGACAATCTTCAAGCCGCCGCACTCCAAAGGCTTTGGGCGGATGAACCGTTACTTTGTCTGGAACAGCAACGGAGCAGATTCGCTCAGGTAAATGCGCCGGTTGAACCATGTGTGTCCGCCGGGCGTTTCACGATAGACATGGTTCAATCCGACCTTTTTCACAACCTCCGATAATGCCTTCGATCCCTCAAGCGCAAAATCGGTCGAGCCGACGCCAACCCAGTACAGCTTCACTCCTTTTGCTTTCAGCTCGGCGAGCTGCTTTTCAAACGCTTCATCTAGTGAGTGCCTGCTATTATCCGGGATTCTCTTTCACCCGCAAAGACTTTTACACGAACGATTAATCATTTGCGGAATAGAGGAGTAACCGTAAATGCATTCGTGAAATTCGTGGCCGGATAGTTCCCGGATTAGCCTGGGATGCGGTCGTATACCTGCGGGTTCACGCAATTCGGCAGGCGCACATCCTTCAGTCCGGCGATCAGATTTTCGGCTGCCATTGTGGCCATCCTGGCGCGCGTCCTGTAGCTGGCGCTGCCGATATGCGGCGCAATGATGATGTTATCCAGCGTCAATAAAGGATCATCCGGTTTAATGGGCTCCGGATCCGTCACATCCAGTGCGGCGTAGGCGATCGTTCTCGACGAAAGAGCGCGATAGAGAGCTGCCTGATCAACGACAGGGCCGCGTGCAGTGTTGATCAAAATGGCGCCGGATTTCATCAATTTCAGGCGGGCGTCGTCTATTAGGTGATGCGTCTCCTCCGACAGGGTTGTATGCAACGACACAAAGTCGGCTTCACGCAGCAGAGTATCCAAGTCGGCGTATTGCGCGCCGTACTTTTGTTCCGCTTCAGGATGGCGCCGTCTGCTGAAATAAAGGATGCGCATATCAAAACCCTGTGCGCGCTTGGCAAGGCCCTGCCCAATCCGCCCGAACCCGATAATTCCCAGAGCAGCGCCCGTCACGTCGGGGCCAAGAAAATCGATCGGCCCCCACGTCTTCCATTTGCCGGCGCGCGTAAACTTGTCGCCTTCCACGACGCGGCGCGCCGCCGCCATCAGGAGTGCCCAGGCGAGATCGGCGGTCGTATCGGTGAGCACACCGGGGGTGTTGCCGACCGGTATCCCGCGCGCCGTCGCCGCCGCCACATCGATATTATCGAAGCCCACGGCCATCTGGCTGATGACTTTCAACTGAGGGCCGATGGCGGCAATCAGGTTCTCATCAATTCTGTCGGTAAGCAAACACAGAAGCGCGTCCATTCCCCGGGCTTTTTGCCTCAGCATTTTGCAGGAAGGAGGAAGCGGATCCTGCCAGACTTCAACATCGGCCTCCCGCCTGATCATTTCCAAACCTTCCTCCGGGATAATGCGTGTCACAAAAATCCTGGGCTTCGTCATTCGGCTCCTTTAGGGGATGGGCGTTCTTCGCCTGGGCAGGCTTAACCTGCTTTATTTATGAAAAATGCAGGTTAAGAGAAGCTACCCTCTTATTAATTCATTCGCATAATTAAGATTGTTTTTAATCATTTCAGGAATGGGAAGGTTGTAGGGACATCTTCCCATGCAGTCGCCGCACTCGGTGCAGCCGGCGGCTTTCTGCAGCA
>JAFGIY010000176.1 GCA_016929335.1 Acidobacteriota bacterium
ACGAGGCGAATGCGGAAGCGGCCGGAGCGGCGGCCGTCGAGGATGCGAAGCCGTTCGCTGCCAACAAGTTCAAAGTGCAGATCGCCAAAACGCTGGTGAAACGAGCTCTGCTGGCTACGGTATAAACTGGGGGATTCTTGAGTTTGTATTGGAGCGGATAATATCTTTATCCGCAGCTTCTTTGCATTTTGCGAAGGATTTTGCTTCGTAATGCTGCTGTACGTAAGGCAGATTCCTCTCACCTGATCGGAAGCTGCGGGCTGTCAGTGGTCAGCTTTCAGCCCGCAGCTTCCATTAATCTTCCAGAATTCAGTTGCGAAATTGGCCGCTTGCGATGCACGCGTGTTCGTCTGCTCCGCCTCTCTGCGAAATCCTATGGGAAATGCGGGCTAAATGCAGCATTCCTGCCATAAATTAAAGTGCATTTTGCATCGATTCAGCATCGCGTTCACATAACTCGGCTGAACAATTGTAGCGTAATCGCTGTGTTTATAAATAAATCCGAGTATTGGCATGCAGATTGCAGTGGGCAATAAGGATGAGGAGTGGAAAAATATGACTACAGAGAAATGCAATTCATGCAACGATTCCCAGTGTTCCGCACAACAGAAACGATCCGGAGAACGAGAAGAGGACTTCATCGCTCGACAGGAACTCCAGTCCAGGATGTGTCAGATTAAGCATAAGATTCTGGTGCTTTCCGGGAAGGGGGGCGTGGGCAAGAGCACTGTTGCGGTAAATCTGGCGGCAGCGCTCGCAATGGCGGGGAAGCAGGTCGGACTGCTGGACGTCGATGTACACGGGCCGAGCGTACCCAAATTGCTGCACCTGGAAGGGACTCCTGTTTCCGGCGGCGCCAACGGCATAACTCCGGTCGAGGTGGATTTCCAGAGCGGCAAAATTCGTGTTATGTCGATCGGATTCCTGCTGCGCGGAAAAGATGATGCGGTTATCTGGCGCGGCCCCAGAAAATACGGGTTGATCAAGCAATTTTTGAAGGATGTGGACTGGGGAAGCCTTGATTATCTGGTGATCGACTCTCCGCCGGGAACAGGAGACGAACCGCTCGCCGTAGCCGAACTACTCGAGAAGGCGGACGGCGCCGTGGTGGTAACAACTCCGCAGGAAGTGGCTGTACAGGACGTCCGTCGATGCATTGTCTTCTGCCGAGAACTGAATCTGCCGGTGCTTGGGATAGTGGAAAATATGAGCGGTTATACATGTCCGAAATGTAGCGAACACGTCCACATTTTTGGAGCGGATGGGGGACGAATTATGGCGGAAGAGATGGGAGTACCTTACCTGAGCGGCATTCCGATTGAACCTGAAGTAGTCAAATCCGGGGACAGCGGCATTCCCATGGTTCAGGCGCATCCGCATTCCAAAACAGCAACAGCATTCGGCCGCATCGTTCGTGCACTCCTGGGTTCTGAGTTGAATTCGGGAGCGTCTAAGGATGTCGGGGCAAAGAGCGGCCGACAGACAAGAATTGCCATTCCTGTCACCAATGGGGTTCTGTCTTCGCATTTCGGACATTGCGAGCGTTTTGTTCTTTTTGACGTGGATTCGGACGGTAAGAGCATCAGCCAAAAACAGGAGGTCCTGCCGCCTCCGCATGAACCGGGCACGTTCCCCAAGTGGCTCCATGAACAGGGAGCGACGATCATCATTGCCGGAGGAATGGGATCCCGTGCGCAGAGCCTTTTCAACCAGAATGATATTCAGGTGGTGGTCGGGGCTAACGGAGGAGATCCCGATACAATCGTAAAAGATTTCCTCGATGGGTCTCTGGAAACCGGCGCGAATGTGTGCGATCACTAATCCAGGCTGCGCAGTCAGCTTTGGAATCCGGGTTCAATGGATCTGATCCGTGCGATGGCCGTTTCTGCCGCGCGAACCCTGTCGCCGGGTTTGACCAGAACATCTACATCCGTGACCGGCAGATATATGTCCAGCCGCGAACCGAATTTCATCATGCCGATTCTGTCGCCGGCTTTGACAGGTGACGGAGCGACGGGATTTAGCCAGTAGACTACGCGCCGGGCGACCGGCCCCACAATTTGTGCAACGAGACACCGCGTCTTCAATCCCTCGATTAGGATTTTGTTATGCTGGTTCCATTCAGAGGATTTTTCCCGAAAGGCGAAAAAATTCCTGCCGGGGAAATGGCCGATGAATTTCGAAATTCCCATGACAGGAGCCCGGTTCACGTGAACGTCGAAAATGCTCAGGAAAACGCTTATTCGCACGCAATCGGCATGCAGACATTTGTTTTCAAACAGACGGGCTACCGACATCACTCGGCCGTCGGCGCCGCTGAGAATCAGGGCAGAATCCGGAAGGGGCGTCCTTTCAGGATCTCGAAAGAAGAAAAGAAGGAAGGCAGTTCCGAATAAAAAAGATGCGCATCCGGCCATCCAGGCATTAAGAAAAAATCCCGCACAGATACTCACAACAGCCACGATTGCGATAAACGGCATTACTTCATGTCGGATGCGCATCAAATCCCCTTTGCAGACAGGTCCGGCTGAATTCCTGCCGAAGCCGGCGATTAAGGTGTTGAATTTGTGGCCTCTGCCTTGATTTCGGAGAGGCGCTTCTCGATTGCATCCAATTCCGACTGCAGGATCTCGGCCTGGTTCTTAAGCGCCTGTGTTTCAGCTTCCGGATCCGGTTTCTGGTATGCTGCCTGATAGGGGTTGGGATACGGATAGGGAACGGCATGTCCACCGAATCGCATCCATCCCGGCTGACCGGTGGCATAAAACATATTACGCCATCCGCGCCCTCCGCCGGAGAATCCGCGTCCTCTGCCAAAAAATCCGCGGCCTCTTCCGAAACCAACTCCGAAGCTTCGCCCGAAACCCGGGTTGGCGTACCCCGGTGACCCATAGCCGGCGCAGTATCCTGCTGCGCGTCCTGTTCTTGCTCCCATTCCCATGGGACCTGTTCGATCTCCTCCCGGCATAACTGTATTCTCCTTTCCAAAAAAATGGTTCTCATTGCCGTGTCATAAAAGCTCCACACTTCGGGCATTGGCGCTCGGAGCAGGGCACACCGCGCTGGTGTGGTTCCGTAGAGCCGCACTGTGGGCAGACACAGGAGCCCGTAGGACCACCGGCTACAGGGCCACCCATGCGCCCGCGTCCTCCGCCGCCTTGTCCTTGCCCTTGTCCTCCTCGGCCCCCTGAACCCATGCCGCGTCCTCCACCGCCTTGTCCTCGGCCTTGTCCTCCTCGGCCTCCTGAACCCATGCCTCTTCCTCTTGCATTCATGATATCTACCTCCTTAGAAATACCGTGCATCCCCCTGAATCGCCAATTTCCCCGACCGCGGCAGCCCGGCATGCCGAAGGCGTCCTGCCTGAGGTTTCCTGCAAACCAGGCCTGAATAACCTCACTCAAATCGCCGGCGATAAAGGGAATAACCTGAATGCCGTAACTGTCCACCACTGCATGCATGGTCCGGGATATGGCGCCGCATACCAGAGTGCCGATGCCCAGTTCCACTAATCGGAGCGTCTTCTGGACGGGGAAGTCCTCCAAAAGCATTTCCCGCTTCTCGCCCGCAATCTGTCCTGATTCGACGCTGATGACGTGAATCTGACGAGCAGTATCAAATACGGGAGCGATTCGGTTTGCCCAACAAGCAAAGGCTGCTTTCATCATCGATTCCTATTCGTTATTCCCAATCCGTATCTTGCAATATATGGACCAAACAGGACCCGACAGTATCCAGATCACACAAATAGTTGATGAGAGAGGAGTTTGCGTTGAAATCAGGCAAGAAGGGCGATTTCTGCGGAGTAGCATAAACGCTACTCTGCTTATTCGGAGCAGATGCGGCTACGCAACAGATCTGCATACGACAAATCCGTCAGGAGATCCCCCGGATCTGCCGGGAAGGCAGAAAAAGCCTGTCAATTCCAGGAGAGAATTCTGATTGTCCTTACAGGCTTAGCGGCTTAGAGTCTTCGAGTTGATTCCACTCAAAGACTCCAAGGCTCTGAGGCGCTAGGAAAAGATCCTAATGAAGTCTAATATCCCAGAGCCATCAACGCCAATCCGACAACGAGCCCGACGCCCAAGGCTATGAACTTGATAAGGAAGAACGCCCGGCGGCTATGCGCCAGCATAGGCAGCATGCCGTGGCCATCCTGTACGATGGAACTTGTGAGCAGGGTGCTTAACGGTACCAGGTTTTGCGCGGAAAGGGTTACGAATATCAGGTGCGGTCCTGACTCTGGAATCAGGCCGACCATGGCCGCAAGTATCAGCACAACCCAATTGTTGTTTTGAATCACATCCCCGATTTGCCACTGCTTGGTTATCAGCTCCATGAGCAAAAGCGCACCGGCGGTCCAAAGGAATACTCGAGGCACATGCTGCCGGATGACGTGCTTCCATAAATGCTCTTCCAGGAAATGTTCGGGTACCGTTACGACAATAAACAGCCCCGCGCAAGAGGTCAGCAGCAGGGTCGTGCGGACCCAGTTCCAATGCTCGGGACCGATCTGGCCGGCGGCAACGAGAACCAAAAAGGCCAGAAGAGAAAAGGTCAGGGTACCGCGGGCTGCGGAGCATTTTTTCCATTGAGCCGCAAACTGGTCGACTGCAAAGCAGCGGCAATAGTCCTGTTGGTGGAGTGTGAAATCTTCGCTGCAGGACAGGAAGCGCGTGAGCTGGGCGCCTGCCAGCCGGTCGGTCAGGAAACCCGCGATCAGACCTATGACGAAAAGCAGTGCGTGCAACAAAATAGCGGTTTTGGGGATCATGGCGAACATGACGAAGGATTCATCGCCGCTGGTGGCAATCATTGCGGCGACTACGCTTCCCAGTGTCATGCGTCGGTGAGTATACATGGTCACCACCGCGAAGGCTCCCAGGCAACCCGGCGTGACTCCCAGAAAGGTTGCGAGCAGGTACTGCCCGAAGAGATGCCGGCTCAGCCGCTCCTGCCAGGCGCCCTGACTGACTACATTCAGATATTCGATGACCAGCATGATGATGGCAACGAAGCCGGTGATCAAAAGTGCGTGATTCAGTGCGGATAAAATGAGCTGCATGCCGCCTCGCTACGAAACCCTGTGAGAAATGCGGAGTAGAATTCTTCCGCGAAATTCTTCCATTGTCAACAGGCACATCGCGCAGAGGTTTTGACTCTGTTTATTTGCCGACCTGCAGGCGGTTGTCTTTCAAAACCAGGGAGCCTTCTTCGGCGCCGAGGTGGTGAGCGGCAATCCGGCACTTCACCTTGAGAAGGAAAAATATGGGACGCGTTTCCTCGGATAATGTCTCCAGGTTGCCCTGGCCTTTGCTTATAACGACATCCGCTGTTCTGTAATGCTCGAGGAACTCGCGAGAGCATCTTTTCAGGATAGTGCCGGGGGCGTCGCAGCCGGATGAAATGATTCGGGCAACTTTGTCGATGCCGCTTTTTACAGCGTCCTCCATCGTCGCATCATTGATGATGGGGATTTCTCTGACGGCGTAGACCGTATTTTTTCGCAATGTTTCGATCAGGATTCTGTCGAAAACAGTTTCACCGGCGTTATCTCCCAGAAAGAGCACGGTTCCGCCCGTTTCCACGCTTTGCCTGAAAGACTCGTAGTCGTCTATGGCCGGCTTTTTCTTCAAAACATCTTTCATTTCATTATCCAGATCAAAGTGCTGGGCCGCGCCGAAATCGATGACGTTTCCTGCTATGGCGATATGAACAGCAGTCCTCAGAGGATCCTCTGAAGCCGTAACTGCGGATTTCAGACTGTCGTAAAGCTGAAGCGCACGCTCGATGCTTTTGTCTTTATGAGTCCTGAATGGATCTGAAACACCTGTTATATCCCGGACCGCACCGTATACGTATCGCGCCGTTTCCGGAGGCGGACTTTCCAGCGGAATATCCGGAACGAGTCCGGACACCTTATCCAAAACCTCCTTGATCCTGTTCTCGTCATGGGTGGCGGCTCTGGCGGCAAAGAGGGCTTGCTTGAAAAAACACGGGATGCAATCCAGGTACGTTTTCATTCTATGAATTGCCGCTCTTCTGTCGAGTCAGGAAGCTTTTTATGGATTCGTTCAAAGTATTTGCCGCAAGGAGTGCACAGTGTTCACTCTCCTCAGGAAGTCCTCCCAGTCCGTCCAGAATGTCCTGCCGGCTGATCCTTTGCGCCTCGGCCAGGTCTTTCCCCTTTGCGATTTCCGTGGCCATACTGCCGGAAGCGCGGCTGGTCCCGCACCCGTCGGTTGTAAATTTCGCATCAATGATCGTATTGTCCTTTATCTTGATCCATATGGACATGGTATCGCCGCAGGGACCGGTGATTTTGCCGAAACCATCGGCATCCTGGATTTCACCCACATTCCTCGGATTCATGCCGTGGTCGATCGCGGTTTCAGAATAGA
Source organism: Acidobacteriota bacterium (assembly GCA_016929335.1). Lineage (GTDB taxonomy): Bacteria > Acidobacteriota > UBA6911 > UBA6911 > UBA6911 > UBA6911. The sequence goes on from JAFGIY010000176.1 coordinate 6,402, forward strand.
CCTCTCTCATCTTGGCTTTGATGAGTTCTTCGAACTCTTCCCACGCTGTAGACATGATTCATCTCCTTATGCCACGCTGCCGCAGGAGTCGGCAGTTCCTGAAAGGATTCACCGGATCCGGCGCCGATCCCATGCTCGCAGACCGTATTTTCATACTCTGCATGCGCTTTTTGGGCATTCCGGATTCAAGGTTCACGGATTGGGCAAAGACGCACAGGCAATCCATTGGCTGTCAGTGGATTCAGTGAATGCTGTCGTTTAAAGCATTCGAGAGGGCATTCCATACACCTATTATCGCCTGGGCGACCTTGCCGTCGGAATGCTCTACTACCGGGACTCCCAGAACAATGGATTCCGTGACAATATTGTCGAACGGAATCTTTCCCGCTATTTCAATCCCGTGGCTGGAACATCGGCTTTCTATCTGTGCAGTGTTTGTTTCATTCAAATCATATTTGTTGATGCACACCATCGCTCGAATGTCAAAATGCCTGCATACTTCCAGAACTCTATCCAGGTCATGCATTCCCGAAAGAGTAGGCTCGGTAACCAGCAATGCCAGACTTGCACCGGACAGTGACGAAATAACAGGGCACCCGATTCCGGGGGGACCGTCGCTGATGATCAGGTCCCTTTTTTCACTTTCGGCGATTTTCCTGGCCTGTTGCCGGACCGTTGCCACCAGCTTGCCCGAATTCTCCTGAGCGACGCCCAGCCGGGCATGCACCATCGGGCCGAATCGTGTATCGGAGACAAACCAGTAGCCGGACATGTTGTCCTTCATTGCTATGGCTTTTTCGGGACAAATGCGGGAACAGAATCCGCAACCTTCGCAGGAAACCGGATCCACCTTGAAATCGTGTATTGCGTGAAAGCGGCAAAGATCCTGACACAGTCCGCATTGAGTACATTGATTCGCATCGATGCAGGCCACCTGCCCGCTCCAGAACTCGTTCTGCTGCTTCTGAAGCGGATGAAGCAGCAAATGAAGATCTGCCGCATCGACATCGCAGTCGACAAGCACCTTGTTCTCCGCCAAAACCGCCAGCGAGCCGACCAGAGTGGTTTTGCCGGTGCCGCCTTTACCGCTCAGTATTACCACTTCTTTCATCTATCAATCCCTTCACTTTATTGAAAAGCTCCCGGAAGCGGGGAATCCATTGCGGCATCCCTTCAACCAGAGGAATACCGCGCGAATATAAGCGGGCAATTTCGGTGTCCAGAGGAATGGTAAGAAGAATCGGAATATTTTCCTTTTTGCAATATTCCTGAACTCCGGCATCTCCGACGCCGGCTCGATTCAGGACTACTCCGAAGGGGATGGCGAGCTCGCGCACCATTTGAACCGCAAGGATAAGATCATTCAACCCAAAGGGCGTTGGTTCTGTTACCAGCAGGCAGAAATCGCTCCCTTTCACGGCCTCCACTACGGGGCAGGACGTTCCCGGTGGAACATCCCTGATGATTATGCCGCCGTCGCTATCCTTTTCCTTTACCTTCCGGATAACGGGCGGTGCCATGGCATCGCCCACATTGAGTTTGCCATGGATAAAACCTACACTGCCTGACCGGCCCCACTCAACGACTCCCGTCTCCCGGTTTTCTTCTGAAATGGCCTTTTCAGGACAAAGATAGCTGCATGCCCCGCATCCATGGCACAACTGAGGGAAGGTCAGTACATGTTTGCCCAGCACGATGATTGCGTGGTAAGCGCATATCTTTGCGCAGTCACCGCACAAGGTGCATTTCCCTTCATCCACTTTTGGAACTGGAATGAATACGGCTTCGCTTCCTGAAATTTCCGGATTCAAAAAGACATGATCGTTGGGCTCTTCCACATCACAATCGAGGATGTGTGTTTCATGACTGTCTTTCAGAGAAAGGACAAGGCTGGTAGCTACCAGAGTCTTGCCCGTCCCCCCTTTACCGCTAGCGACTGAAATGATCATTTTTGTTCAGAACCCCAATTCGTTTTGATCGGATGCACGGCAAGGCTTATTTCTTTTCCATCTCTTGAATCCGGCGCTGAATATCCGCCAGCTGCTGAGCTATTGTCTGCGCTTGGTTCTTGAGTTCCTGGAGATCCTGGCCGGAACGGGATGGCGGTGTCGCCGGTTCAGCCGGTGGCGTCATGCCGCCTGCCATGCCTCTCCCTCTGCCGCAGCCTTTTCCCATTCCCATGCCGCGCCCCATCCCGCCTCCTCCACCCGAACCTGGAGCGGAGCCGGCGCCATAGTGGTCGGGGACGTCGGCCTGTTGACTGCGTTTAAATTTCCCGGCCCTGTAATCTTCAATAATGTCCTTTATTTTGCCGGAAACGCCTGTAATTATCTGGATGCCGGCAGCGGAAAGAACCTGATATGCGTTGGGCCCGCAATGTCCCGTTAATACTGCCTGTACTCCTTTATCCGCGATTGCCTGAGCGGTTGCAATCCCGGCTCCACCGGCTGCCATAGCGTTGGAATTTTCTTGAGTTGTGAACTCTCCCGTTTCAGTATCCGCAATAATGAAATAAGGGCAACGGCCAAACCGCGGTTCGGCCTCAGCATCCAGGCTGGCACCGGTAGATGAAATCGCTATTTTCATATCTCCTCCTTGTTTTTCTATCCTTTGTTTTTGGTCATGGTAAGGCGCCGGATTCCCTTTATCTGTCGGTAATTCGCTCCCTGGCTCACGCAACGGAGAGCCAGATCCGGATCTGTCACCTTCGTGCCGGATACCGCGTCTATGCCGTAATCGAAAAGAATCGGGGAAAGAGGCGCACTGTCCCCGAGGATTACGACAAAGGTTTCCGGGCGGCACAATTCCAGCAGCTGTTCAATGGTGTGGTTGGTAAAGGCTGTGCCGGTGATTCCCACAACATCGGCTTTTGGAATGAGATCCAAAGCCTCTTCCTCGGTATGATCTCCTTCCACAGGATTTTTCTCAATAACCCACAACTCGCGGGCTACCGTCTTCAATTCCGGAATAAAAGGGAAATGCCCGACAATGGCTATATTCTTGCCGCTCCCCCTCTCAGCAATCAATTCGCGGGCATTAAGCTCCCGGCAAAAATCTTCTTGAACATCGAGCAGCGAATTGATCGTGGCCATCCCGATGGCGGCTTCAAGAATGCTTTGTGAATAAACCATTTTTACCAGCTCGGTTGCGCTTTTGCCTAACAGGAAGCCGGGCTCCTTCACGTGAGGCCGTTCCTGTTTTAGAGTGTCTCGCGGCAAAGAAGCTGCAAGCCCGCAATTGCGGGATAAAACACCCGTATGGAACAGACCTACCCGAATATCTCGTATATTTGCTTCCGCATTTAATGATGAAATCAGCTCCTCGATTATTTTCGTCACGGCTTTTCCCTTCCGATGGAACCGGCCTTCCAAAGCAAAACCATCCTGAGTGGATTTCGGTTTTTGCGTCCTCCTTCGCCAAATCCAGACCATAGCCTGTCGGTGACACTAACCACATATGCAATAACCCTTCCAGAGGTTGATTCCCGGTGCGCCATGTCCTTTCGCTGATCCACTTCTTCATTTCTGATAACCGTTCTCATATTATTGCTGGGTAATCGAGCATTCACATGTGGGTCCGGGCTTCAGAGGCTGTCCCAAAACTCGATTCAATTCGGCATGCCTTGAACCATGTGGGTCGCGGCTTCAGCCGCGACTGTTGGTGCAAATAGAAGATCAGGCATAAATATCTCTTACACATGGGATTTATTGCTTGTCGCGGCTGAAGCCGCGACCCTGGAGTTTATACATTTGCCTCAAGCCGTGAAAGCTGAATTCAGGGGGATCCTGCATTCATGCTGTGCTTTGCATGATCTTTCTGATAGGCAAATCCGGCGCCCGCGCCGCAGAAGCCCTGAAAGGGCTTCGTATCATAGCCCAGGGTTGGCCGCGCTTTTTGCGGTCAACCCTGGGAGGAATCGTGCAAGAAATCAACCCTGAAAGGGTTGCGTGCTCGCTCAA
>JAFGIY010000177.1 GCA_016929335.1 Acidobacteriota bacterium
CGGGAACCGGATGCGCCCGTGATCCGGCCGACGCCTCCTTACGCCAAAGCCGGCGGTGGCGGTGGTTTCAGGACAGGCGGCGGTGATAATCCCCCCAAGAAAGGCAATGTTTCCTATTCCAATATGAGCGATGGAGATGTCGAAGCCGGATTCCGCGAAGCGGACCATATCATCGAGTATGACATCAACACAGCCGCCTTTTCCGGTCATATCCCAAATCCTACGGGTTCCGTCGCCTGGTGGTTCGAAGACGCAAGGCACGGTGAAGGAAAGAACCTGCGCATTGAAGGCATCCCTGCCTGGACCGAGGATTCGATCGCAGACCTGCATCACATACCCCCGGAAAAGATTTTTCGGGAAGGCATGTTTTTAGGAGGCCGGTATTGCGATTGGGGAAATCGCAAAACCCAGCTGATTACGCCTCTGCTTGCCAAAAGAACCGGCCGTCCCGTCCGTTGCGTCAATAATCGTTACGAAATGTACGACTTCAACCTGAACCAGCGTTACGTTCACCTGAAGGTCGGATTCAAGAGCAACGGACTGATTACGGCAATCGACGACTTCTCGATTGCGGATTCCGGCGTCCGCGGCAGCTCCATTTTCGGCAATACAATGGATCAGACGTATGGCCCCTATTTCACCACCAGGTGCCCGAACGTCCGGCAGAAGATGGATGTTGTCGACAGCAACCGCGGAAACATGTACGTCAGCGGCCAGCATAATCCGATGAGCTGGGATTCCCTGATGGTGGGGCTTTATCTGATTGCAGAAAAATTGGGCAAGGATCCGATCGAAATCGCGACGCTGAATCTTCACGGGCCGGAATCCCAGACCGACCCCAATCCCGTGCCGAGCTATGAAGCTTGTGTTGCGGCTGTAAAGAAAATGATGAACTGGGACTGGCATCCTGCCGGCGCCAGAAAGCTGCCGGATGGCCGTCTGCACGGAGCAAGCTTCCGCTACAACCAGTGCCCGCGCCATTCCGGCATGACATACAACACCAAGCTCGAGCTTCGAAACGGCGCCGTGCATCTGGCATCCCAGGGCCCCACCATCGGACATTACGGCCTGGAATGCAACGCGATGGTCGTGGCCGAAGAGCTGGGCCTCGAATACAAAGATATCCGCATTGATCTTGATTCCCATGAGATATACAGGCCTTACGGAGGCGGCAGCGACGGATCGACCGCCTCTTCCTGGGCCATGAAAGAATGCGCCAATATCCTCAAAAAGCGCATCCTGGAGACCGCGACCGAGGAAGCCAACAATCCTTCTGCAGGCGGTGGAATCAGCATGAGGCGCGGAGCGGATGCCAAACAGGCGCCCAATCCCTTCAAAGGCCTGAAGCCTGAGGACCTAGACATGCAAAATGGCAGAGTTGTCATCAAGGCCGATCCAAGCAAGGGCCTTCCGCTTGCGCAGGCCGTCCGGGCCAATGTGTTTGCGACCTATTCGGGCAGACCGCCGCTGGCACTCTGGAACCAGCGCGGCAAGGCGCTGGACACGATGAATGTCGCGACATGCGAGGTTGCAGTAGACACGGAAACCGGGGAGGTGGAAATAATCCGGTTCGGAGTCGCGGCGGATCCCGGGAAGATATTGCGACGGACGTCGCTCGAAAGCCAGATCGACCAGGTGATGGATTTCAGCGCCGGATGCCAGCTGCAGGAGGAATTTGTCTACGACCAGAAAACCGGGGTGAAACTCAGCACGAATATGTTTGAGTACAAAAAAGTCACGATGCTGGATATGCCTCGCGTGGATCTGGATCTGCTGGAAACACAGGCGGGGAATGCCTGCTATGGCTCCAATGGTATCAGCCATTCCCTGGCGAACACGCATCTGGTCATCATGGCCATACATAATGCGATCGGCAAGTGGGTCGAATCCCCGGCAACACCGGAAAAGGTCCTTAAAGCTCTGGGCAAAGCATAGGAGTCATACCGGCGTGAATTTTATTCGCAGCCGAAGCCTGAGCTATTCAGCCCGTGGTGCAGATTGCCGCATCTGCCCGAACACGAACGATCATATCCAATACAAATGCCATTGGTATGCCAGCCATCAGATTTCCCACGGCAGCCGTCCATTCAATTTAGCCGGCAGGGATTTGCAGTCCAATTCAGGGAGCGAATCAAATTCAAAAGGATGATAAAATGAGCTATTCCAATAAGCAGCAGGAAAAGATCATTGGCTGTCGGCACCGATTTAAGCCGATCGCCCACGCAGTACGAATAGATTTATAGAGAACTGTCAAATTACAGTTGGGCATATCTATGAAATTTCGACTTTTACTAGCCGCCTTTGGCATCCTGCTGACCAGCCAAGTGTCATTGGCGCAAGAGAGTAAGGTGACGGGGACATTCAGCACTTTCCGTCTCAGCGAGAAGTCAGGTGATATCTCCGGCGCAGAGATTCACGTTGTCCCCAATCCCCGAGGATATTCGGCCGTTGTGCAAGCTTCCGAAGGAGCGCCGGGATTTCCGGAGGTAGTTAACGTCTTGGCTAAGGGTACAAATATCGAATTTTGGATACCTAAGGACTCTGCTTCGGGTTTTGAGCCTGGGAAGTACGTTGGAACCGTAACAAAAGAGGGATTGAAACTGCGAGGTCCCAAAGGCTTCTACGAAAACTATTTCATGCCCCGGAAACGCGGTTATTGGGAATGAATGCCTAACAATGGCATGCAGCTGGCGGCGCAAACTGCGCGCCGCAGCTGATGCCAGGCGTTAGCTGGATAAAAGGTGAACCATGATTAGGGACAAGGCAACACTGGAAGAAATCAGGCAATCCTGGATTGGAGTCGAGACACTCAAGAACAAAGTCCAGCGTGCACTGCTAGGACCGTTTGCACAAGGTGCATCGTTCATTATTTTCATCGCAGATTCCGCACACAATCTTCCACTGCTTCATTCCTATGCAGTGTTTAACGACGTTTTGCAGCAACTTGCCAAAGAAGGTAAATTCAAATGTAAAAGCATTTTCCTCGGGGCATTGCTGGCAGCTAGCGAAAAGGCGCTATCGTGGAAAGACTTCACTCTGATCAAGGAAGGTGCCGACCGTCGTAACAACATGGCGCATCATGGTGACGTACTTCCTCGCGGCGATTGCTGGAAATACATTGAAGGCATCAGGGAACAGCTTGTGGCGTGGGCAATTTTGGATTCAAAGTGACTGGGTACAAAACTCCTCACATCTGATGGAGTCGGTCGTGCTCGCATTAACCAGCTAACTTCTCGCTTAAGCTGACGCCGCAAAAGACGCGCCGCTGCTGAGCTCAAGCGTTGGCGATATAATGAAGATAAATATCATCTTATTGGCTGCATTGGCTGCATTCACTTTTTTGCCACTTGTGGCTTTGGCAAAACGAATACCGGCACCCAAGGTTGAACCAGTTATTTATGATGGGATTCAATACATAGCCCCCAATGACAACGGAAGAAGAGAATATATTCATGCGTTGGATGCAAAAACAGGAAAATTGTTAAAAGAAATAACACTCAAAAAGAACTTAATCTGGTTTTGGATTGAAGAGGACCTTCAGTGGTATTACATAACAAAGATGGAGGTACGAGAAGGCCATTTGGTTGTAACCGATGAAAAGAATCGAATGTTTAAGATGAAACTGATCAAGAAGAAAAAAGAGAGGTAATTGCCAACAAGTTGCTCCAGAAGCCGGCGCAAAAAGCGCGCTGCCGCCGAGCGCAGCGTTACGGGCCCCGGAAGGACTGAGAAGGTGGTCACAATCTGCGACTACCTTGGTGGTGAATATAGGGGGGTGGATGGCAAGGTCGCAAGCGTTGGTCAAAATCGGCAAGATCCAGCAGCGAATCCTACTAATCCGTGGAGAGAAGGTAATCATAGATAGCGATCTTGCAGAAGCTTACGGTGTTCCCACCAAAGCTCTCAATCAAGCCATTCGCCGAAATGCCAGCCGCTTTCCTGCCGACTTCATGTTCCGCCTCACTAAAAAGGAGAAG
>JAFGIY010000178.1 GCA_016929335.1 Acidobacteriota bacterium
GAAAGGGGGGAGTTGAACCCCCACCCCTTGCGGGACTGGATCCTAAGTCCAGCGCGTCTGCCAATTCCGCCACTTTCGCAGTTGTCCAACCAGAATGTGCTTTCCCGAATATCTATGTTGTTCTGCAGCCGGAGAGACAAAAGCCTTGGCGAGCCTACAAACCAAAGAGGGAATTTAACAAAGCCGATCGGCAGTGTCAATGGACAGTCGTCAGTCGGCGGTCTGCAGTTGTCAGTCTTGTGAAGGATTGCCAACTGCCGACTGACGACTGCGGACTGCCGACTATGATAAGATCAAGCTTTGATGGAGAGGCTACACATGAAGCTAGGAGTGATTGATTACATAGACTGTGCGCATTATCTTCCGGGTCATGACAAATGCGGATCTCTGCATGGCCATACTTACAAGATCGAGGTCATAATAGAAGGAGAAAGCAAGTCCGGCATGATTGTTGATTTCGCCGAACTGAAGAAATCCATTAAGGAAGCATTGAGCTATTTTGACCATAAAACGCTGAATGATTTCCTCGACTATCCTTCTGTGGAAAATATCTGTGAAAGCTTGAAGCGAAAAATGAGCGAACACATCCACTTTCCCTTCACCCTTCGAGTATGGGAAGGGCATGGCAAGTGGGTAGAACTCTAGCGGAATGAAGAGTTACAAATGACGAATGACGAATTGAAAAATACTTTTGCGCCTTTTGTCACGAATAAACAGCAAATCGTCCGCTCCAGCCAAGCATGTTTCAATTCGTAATTCGTCATTCGTAACTCGTCATTTTGTTGGGGCTAATACCGGGTATAGAGACGGATTAAACAGCAATTGGGCAAGCCGCGCATCTGAGCGAGCCAGATTCGCAACTGCCTCTTCAGCCTTGCCCGGAGCAGCTTCCGCGAACCAGCCATATTCTCGATCAAGCGTTTCTGCCAGGCTCTTCCATTCAGATATTGCAGGAATTTTTTTATCTATTGGAGAAAGGCGCCTTATTGCCAGGTAATAAAAAAACTGATTCAAGGCTTTCGGCATTTGAGAAGCGACATTGTCAATATCGCCGGCCTTTTTAAACCGAAAGGGAATTTGCGGGCTTCGGTCGGGAATGAAGTCGATCAGCATGGAGACTCCGGATTTTGTCGGAGTGAATTCTCCCATCACCGACCATTTAGCCCCGAGATAGGCTGCGGCCAGGGCGGCGGATTCCGACGTGAGACTGCGTGAAGCTCCTCCTGATTCCAGTGCATGCGGCATGCTTTGCCAGAGTGGAATGATTTCAATGTCCTTGGCGTATTCGCTTACTTTTGCCAGCATGATTGGAGCGGCCATGGCTGTCCAGCGGAGCTGCTGATCCCCCGAAGGTATATTGAAGGGAAGAAGGGTTACGCGGATTGCCGAGATGGGCGCAATCGCAACCTTGTTTTTTTTCGAACAGGCCGACTGGGAAAAAGAAAGCGCTGCCGCCAGTGCGACGATCAGGAGCATTCCGTTGCGTACAGCATTCTGTGAGCGGCTGCCAAGCGGTTTCCATGGATGATTCGGCATTTTCCTTACCCCCAAAGTGCAGTCATTCTATTGTTTGATGAAATGCTCAGTAATGAAAACCTGAGCCTCTCCAATACAGCAGTATCCGGAAATAACTGTGTATGGATATCATAACTCTTCCAAACACGCAATCCGGCTACAGGCATTTCTCGTTTCATAAAAATTGTGAAATGGCGGGCGAGGTCACGAAACAATATGCAGGAGAGGAGAATACCCATGGTCCTGCATTTTTTGTTTCACAATGAGTCGGGAGCGGCATTACTCCTTGCTCTGCTGTTGCAATCACTCCTGACACTTCTGGGGCTGTTTATCTCAATCCAGGCCACTACCGGAGTGCAGATCAGCGACAATTACGAGAGTCATATACAAGCAACCTATGCAGCTCTGGCAGGATTGAATCATGCGCGGATTCTGCTTTGCGGCCTCGCTTTAAACGATGTTCTGAGAGGTCCGGACGGACGCTATGAAGCAACTGCAGTCTACATGGCTGAAGCCAGATCTCATCGATTCCGGTCTCCTTTGCCCTTGATGAAGGCGCAGACTCTGAATATTGCGGATCCATTGGTGGATGTCGGTATGATCCCGGATGATGGCGTCTTCAGTACCGGGCTTTGTGAGGATGTCCCCGGAATACCACTGATCCCCATTACGGGAATCAGTCAGGCGGGGCCAGATTCGTATGGCAGCGGATCCATCATTACATCCCGGTACTTTGTCAAGGCGGCCGATAATAATGGGGAAGCCTCCGAAATTGCAGGCGATGCAGGCGACAACCCTTTTACGGACGGGGATGGAATCATAATCGTGCGTTCGCTCGGCGTTGCCGGAACAATTCCCGCGGAAACCGGATCGTTCATGCGACGCAACTCGGCTGCCGTTTTCGAAGCGCGTTTCAAACGCCTTTCCACGTGGGCTCTGGGATCGGCTTTGGTTGTGGTGGGGTCACCGGCCCGTGCGGATTTCAACGGCGCATTTGAAATATCCGGGGGAAGCCGCAGCGGGATAGCAACGATCGATCCTGTTCCCGGCGATACGCTGTTTCCCGATCAGATTATTCGCACTGCTGCATCTGGAAATGGAGATATCAGCGGTGGTGGAGAAGCTAATCCGTCCGTCCGGGATGTCACGGATCAGGTACGGCTGAATCCGGATCAGCGCCTGCTGCTCAATCCTGCCTACTTGAAAAATTTCACAATCAACCAGAGCCCTCGTTTGGCGGACGGCTTCTATGATGGTAATCAGAATTGGGGGGGAGGGACTGCTCCGTTTCTTGGCGTCTTCGATCCGGAAAAGCCCTTGAATGCTCCGGAGCAGGATCCGAAAATCACGGTAGTGAAAGGAGACCTCGAAGTAAACGGCGGTATCACGGGAGGCGGACTGCTGATTGTGACGGGACGTTTTTCTTGCTCAGGATCCTTTTATTATAGTGGTTTGATTCTATTGATCGGCGCAGGCGATCTGACAACATCCGGTTCGTGTGAGATTGACGGAGGAATTTACATCGCAAGCCTGGCAGAAGCGGGCGAATTGGTCTCCTTCGGAACTCCCACCATATCCATAAGCGGAAACAGCCGGATGGCTTCGAACAGAAACGCCGTCCAGATGGCAGTCGGATTAATTCCGCCCACCCAGACCGGCTTCCGGGAAATCGCGGGTGCGGATCCTTAATCCGTATTATTCATGAAGCTTCTGCTGCTGTGCAGTTCTATGCAGACTTGCATCCTGCGCAACTCGAAGCGGTACAGGAGGAGCAGCCGGAAGACATTGAATGAGTGCTCCCGTCACTGGATCGAGAAACGCCGTTAAAACAGGAAAAGAGCTTCTCGACCTCGAGCGATTGACACTGCGGACAGGAGATCCCGTTCTCGGATGCTCCGAACACAACCTTTTCGAATTCCGAGTTGCACTTCAAACATTTGTATTCAAAAATGGGCATGGCTATCTCAATCTTCCTTCCTAACACAGGGATGGTAGCATAATCGGCTGTCCTCTGTCAGCTTCCAGCCCATATACAACCGCCGGGTATGAATCCGCTTTATTCATGAATAAAGCGGGTTAAGGTGCTTCCGGGTGCAGGGAGCGTTTAATAACGCGATTTGAAAGCTCGTTGACGTCATCAGGCCGAGGGGGGAAGTATTCCGCCAGCACTCTCCCGCAGCTTTCAATTGCAGCGCATATGCCGCCTCGCGCATCGCCTTTCCTGATGCCGAGAATGATCAAATCGCGGATATCCTGCCAATGCTGATTTCCCATTTTCTCATGGATTGCGCGATCGCCTATGACGACAACTTCTCTCTCGAACGACGAAAGATATATTTCTACTCCGTTAGAATCGCGAGTGCGGTAGAGACCGCTCGCATAGAACTGCATAAAAGCCGATTCCTGGACGCGCGCGTCCATCTCCTGCTTTGAAATGATCCATCGCCGCCAGGGCATTCGAGGTATAAGCGCGTAGAAAACGGCAAATGCGATGACTTCCGTCCAGAGCAGGCCGGTGGTTGTGTGCGCAACGGGGAGCATCAGAAACACGGCCGCCGCAACAGCCATTCCGATGACGGCACCTTGCAGAGTGGTGTGTTGATAATTTGCCGAAGCTTCCGCTGCCGTAAAAACAATCTCTCCGGAGGTTTTTTCTTCAGCCATTTTTATGGCTGCCTCAATTGCCTTGTAATCTTCTTCACTTAGCAGGCTCATTTCGTTACTCGAATCGTATCGTTATCACAGTTGCATCCCGTTGGAAGGCCGAGAATAGGGTCTTTATCTATGATCTCTTTGCGCTTTGCAAAGCAGCCGACCGCTGAAAGCTGACAGCGCGCGGCAGCCATGTATCTTCGAAAATACCGGTTGTGGTTCACGGCTGCGCCAGGAAATGGAAGACAGATAGAAAGCGCACAAACGAAAATAGATTTATCTGTCTCCGGGCTTCGGCGTTACCAGCGGCCGGAACTCCCACCTCCTCCGAAACCGCCGCCTCCTCCTGAGAATCCGCCAAATCCACCTCCTCCGAAACCGCCGCTTCCGCCGCTTCCGCCGAATCCCCCGAATCCTCCTCCGCCTCCGGGGATAAAGGGACCGCCGAAACCTCCTCCGCGGCCTGATTTTGCTCCGGCGCGGACTAATGCTCCAAGGAAGATTCCCAGCACACCCCCGACAATCCCTCCAATCAGTATGGACAGCAGGCTATGGGAGATGAGCGTATAAGGAAGAAGCATTCCGGCTCCAGTTCCGATGATGGCGCCGCCCCACTTGCCGGTAACACTCAAAATCCAGAGGAGAGGGAAAAGCATTACGATGAGGAGGTTAAAAATACCGCCGCTCTTTCCGGAAGACCGCCTTTCGGAGCGCGGCGAAGCCTGATAGATGCCGCGAACCGTCTGAATAATTCCGGTGACTCCGGCATCAATTCCTCCGAAGAAATCTCCCTCTCTGAATCGCGGCACGATGTCATTATTGATAATCCGATTGCTGCGGGCATCCGTCAGCTTTTCTTCGAGCCCATAGCCGACTTCAATTCGAAGGGCCCTGTCTTTCATGGAAATGAGGAGGATAGCCCCATTGTCGCGTTCCTTTTGGCCCAGTTTCCATGATTCCGCGACACGGATGGAGTAATCCTCAAGCGATTCTCCCTCGAGGCTGGGAATGATGAGGACCGCGACTTGAGTGGAATCAGTGTTCTCCAGATCCTGAAGCTTTGACTCCAGGCCGGTGATTTGTTCCGGAGTCAGTACTCCGGCCAAATCGGTCACCCGGCTCTGGAGTTTCGGAATATCCAGAGCCAAGGCTCCACTTCCCTGGATCAGGAACAGAACGAAGCAAAGGGCAAATCTAAGCATTGGAAGCTCTAATTGGTAAAGTCCACAGTCGGTGCTTGTTCACTTCCAGGAGCCGCCTGGAAATATGCCTTCTTCTGGAAATTGAACAGGCGAGCGAAAATGTTGGCAGGAAACTGCATAATCCTGGTGTTGTACTGCTGTGCGACCTCGTTGAAGCGTTTGCGCTCGACTGCGATGCGGTTCTCCGCACCCTCCAATTGGCTCTGTAACTCAAGGAAGTTCTGGTTGGCTTTCAGATCAGGATAGTTCTCGGCGACGGCCAGCAGCCTGGAGAGCGCACTGGTCAATCCGGTCTGGGCTTGCTGGAATTTTTGCAGTTCTGCCGGATTGTTCAGCATTTCCGGAGTCAACTTAATGGATCCGACCTGTGATCGGGAGGCGGTCACAGCTTCAAAGACCTCTTTTTCGTGGGCGGCATATCCCTTGACTGTTTCGACCAGGTTGGGAATCAGATCTGCGCGTCTCTGATAGACGTTCTCAACCTGGGCCCATGCAGAATCTACCGATTGCTGCAGCGCAACCATGTTGTTGTAAGTACCCCACGCAGAAAAGGCTAAGACGACAACCGCGATAATGATGAGTACCAGACAGCCCAATCCCAAAGCCAAGCCTTTTTTCATAGCATCCTCCAATACGGTTTAGATTGGCATATTACGCCCGCCTTTGGCAAATTGTTCAGCTTTTTGGCAAAAATTCCGGCGATTGTCACCGGAATTCTCCGACAAATATCGGTTCCGGCTGGAGTCTTACCCCAAATACCGCCTCAACTTGATCCTGAATCAAACGCATCAACTCAAGGATGTCCTGTGCGCTGGCGCCTCCCCGGTTGATGAGGGCGAGGGCGTGCTTGCCGGATATCCCCGCATTTTTATGGACAAAACCCTTGCGGAAGCCGGCGTGTTCTATGAGCCATGCGGCAGGTACCTTTACCTTGCCGGGCGTTGCCGTATACTGAGGAATGCTCTCGGCTGGATTGAGAGCTCTTTTCTCGCGAGCTTCCACTTCCATTTTGGCTAAGGCTGCCAACTCCAGAATCGGATTCTTGAAGAAAGAACCGGCGCTTTTGGTGTCGGGATCGTCATGGTTCAGGACCATGCCTTTTTCCCGGCGGGCCTGCAGAACAGCTTCGCGGACCTCTTGAACATGGGGCAGATGCGCTCCGCCGCCGAAGCGTTTCTGAAGATCCGGATAGTGAATACGCGGCTGCCCGTCCACGCGCAGAATAAAATCGACACTCAGAATGATATAACGGTTTTTGTGCGTAGTATTAAAAATGCTTGAGCGGTAGGCGAATTTACAATCGGCATTGCTCAAATCCGTAATATCGCGGGATTCACGATCAAAAACACATACGCGGGCGATGACTTCGCCAGCTTCCTCTCCGTGAGCTCCTACATTTTGCACCGGCGTGCCGCCGACGGTCCCTGGAATTCCGCTCAGGCATTCGATTCCTGCAAGATTCCGGCTCACAGAATGCTGTACGAAGGCGTCCCATTCCACGCCGGCCGCGACCGAAATTCTCCCGCTGTCACGGTCGCCAACAGGCCGAATCCCCTCATTCTCGATCTTCACAACAACTCCGGGGAAGCCGGAATCGGAAACAACAAGATTACTTCCGCCTCCCAGCACAAAAACCGGCAAACTGCGCACGCGCGCAAATTCCATCGATTCGAGAATCTGTTCCTCCGTTCTCGCTCTAAGGAAAAACCGGGCCGGGCCACCGACGCCCAAGGTTGTATAGGGCGCCAACGGAATGTTTTCAAGAATTGCCAGCGCTGTCTCTGATTGGTCCATAGTCTTCGGTATGAAAGTATCACAGTGAGGGAAATATTGCAGCTGTCCGGTTTCAGCAGTCAGCTATCAGCTTTCAGCTTATATAGTTCCTTTTACTCTGACCGCTGATTGCTGACAGCTGAAAGCTGGCGCTTGCCAGACGGTGCGTTTTTCTATAATCTCGAAGCCTTCATCGGCAATTGTATGCATACCATAAGTGAGATAAGCGCAGTAAGCGCAGAACCTGTGCCTGCAAAAGCTCCGCGATATGAATTTGTCGATCTGCTTCGCGGATTCGCGCTCGTAGTAATGGTTGAGACGCATGTCTGCAATGCATATCTTCCGCTCGAATTGAAGAAAGGATCGGAATTTTTCTTCTGGCTCGCTTTTTTCAACGGGCTTGTTGCCCCCGCATTTCTGTTCGCTTCGGGTTTTTCGATTGTGCTGCAGAGCAATAGTCAGTGGGAGAATTGGCTGCGGTTCCGCCGCTCTTTTTGGAAGCAGATGCGCCGCCTCGGTTTCATAACATTAGTGGCCTATTACACTCATTTGCAGGGTTTCCGATTCAGCCGATATTTGGAGAACTGGAACGACCAGGCTTTCTGGAGCCGGTCGCTGAAAGTGGATGTCCTGCAATGCATCGTTGTTTCTCTGCTTGTGGTGCATGTCCTTATTTTACTCTTGCGTAAAAAGCAATTGCTCCCATGGGGCGCGATTATTCTGGCCGTGGCGGTGGCGTTGTCCACTCCATGGATATGGGCTCAGGATTTCAGGGAGAAGATTCCGCTATCCCTGGCACTTTTTCTGAATCCTCATGGGACTTCTCTTTTCCCGATTTTCCCCTGGCTTTGTTTTGTGCTGGCAGGCAGCGGCGTCTCGGGATTATTCCTGAGATCGGTAGAAACGAAGAATGCGGCACGGTTCATGCGTAATCTCGCGTTGTTCGGCATCTCTATGATCGCTTGCGGGCTTCTATTGCGTGGAGTCCCATATTCCCTGCCGGGACATGTCAACTTTTATACCACCAGCCCGCTGTATATGATGATCCGGATCGGATGTGTCCTGATTATCTGTTTCCTCCTTTATAGATTGGAAATTTGGGGCAAATGGATCCCCGGGCTGGTCCGGGTGGCGGGGCAGGAGTCGCTTCTTGTCTATGGAGTGCACCTATGGATTATCTTCGCACTGCTGCGAGGCCGGCTTCTGGCGCCGGTCCTGCCGCTGCATCTGAACTACTTCGGATGTTTCGCGCTTAGCGCCGCCATCATCGTGGTGATGTTATATTTGGCCAAATACTACCATGCAATAAAGGTCCAATACCCCCATGGCGTGAGATGCGCTCAAGCCGTCATCGTGACGCTCATGATCATCGTCTTCTTCCTTAGTTAGCACAGAGCCTCGACAGCCCCTCGATTCGTGCTGCGTGGCCTGCCGGTTGCACGAATCAAGTTCTGCTGTCCAAAAGCGGCCTCCCTATGAGTTCAAAGCATGCAAACGGCGAAAGATCAGACAGAGACAGATCGCGACAACTGTCGACTAACGAAAGATTTTGGATATAATTGCCGGGTATGAAAATACTCCCGGCAACCGTCGCCGCATTTCTGTGCCTGATCCTCAATGCGTCTGCTCAGGATTCAGCTTCCGTTGTTACAATCCGGACAATCGCTCCCGCACAGCCCTTGGTCGCAGGCAAGCCCGCTGCTATAACAATTGAACTTTCCATTGCCAGCCGGTACCACATCAATTCCGATCGGCCGCTGGAAGACTATCTTATTCCGACCAGGCTGGAGTTTGCCCCTTACCCCGGTTTGACATTTGGGAAAGCAGCCTTTCCTCCGGCATTGATTAAAAACTTTTCTTTTTCCGAATCGCCAATGTCCGTCTATGAGGGGATTGTCAGGATTTCGACAGAGGTTATTGCAGATTCCAGCCTGATGAAAAAGGATATCGTGGTGCAGGGGACTGTTCACTATCAGGCTTGCGATGACCTGATCTGTCTTCGCCCTGCCAGCAAGCCGTTCAGCGTAAAATTATCGGTTGCGGGTGCAGTTCAACCTCCGCCGGCTTTAAGCGAAATTCCACCGGCTCCCGTGATGGATCAAAAGCAGGAGGCAAAGAGCCCGGTTGTCGATTCCACGGATTTCGGCGATCGAAGCATCCTGGTCATGCTGGCTCTGGTTTTTCTTGGCGGCCTGGCGTTGAATCTGACGCCTTGTGTCTACCCGATGATTCCAATCACAATTTCCTATTTCGGCGGACAGGCTCAGGGCAAGAAGGGAAGCCTCATTGCTCACGCCTTGCTTTATGTGGTCGGCATGGCGGTGACCTATTCCATCCTGGGGGTCATCGCGGCAATGACAGGTGGACTTTTCGGCGCCGCGCTCCAATATCCGCCGGTACTCATCTTCATCGCGCTTGTAATGGTTCTCCTGGCCCTGAGTATGTTCGATGTCTACGAGTTCCGGGTGCCGGCGTTTTTGAACCGTCTTGCGGGGAGTTCTCAGAAAGGCTTTGTCGGGACACTGCTGATGGGGCTGACTGTCGGAATTGTGGCAGCACCATGTATCGGGCCATTTGTCTTCGGGCTTCTGACATACGTCGGAAACAAGGGCAATGCCATTCTGGGCTTTGTGCTCTTCTTCGTCCTCGCTATCGGTATGGGAATTCCCCTCATATTACTGGGAGTATTTTCGGGGAGCATCAAGCGATTGCCCCGGTCGGGTGCATGGATGGTCTGGGTGCGGAGAATTTTTGGCTTTATTCTGCTGGCGATGGCGGTTTATTTTCTGGAGCCGCTTTTCCCGAATCCGCTGACCTATCGCCTGACGCTCGCATTGATCATGCTTCTTGCCGGCATATACCTTGCGTGGATTGATATGGTCCAGGGCACAGGAAGAGCTTTCGTTTTCTTGCGCAACATGGTCGGCATTCTCTTTTTTGCTTTGGCGCTATATGCTGCAGTAACAGGGATCGAAATCCATTTGAAACACAATCAGGCGGGAGCTGCAGGACCGGGCGCCGGCCTGACCATTCAATGGTTTGCTTATTCGGAAGCGATGCTGGATCAGGCTGCCCATGAAGGCAAGCCGGTATTCATCGATTTCTATGCCGATTGGTGCGCTCCCTGCAAGGAACTGGATCAGAAAACCTTTTCTACGCCCGAAGTCATCAACCGTTCAAGGGACTTTATTATGCTCAAGGTGGATCTTACTTCCGCTGAGGATCCTCAGGCGGAAGAGCTGAGGGGAAAATATCAAGTTAAGGGAGTTCCCACTCTTGTCTTTCTCAGGCCGGATGGCCAGGAATTTTCGGATCTGCGCGGGACCGGTTTTGAGCCGAAGGAGACTTTCGTCGCGAAGATGAACCGGGCGGTTCAGTTAAGCGGAAGTCGGCCGGGAGGCATCTGATAGCTATATCCGTTCGTTTTAATGGCAGTCTCTCTTCGGGATTAGCGTCGCTGTACGGGGCAGGTAAAAGCCACTCCTTCCGGGCGTGGTCGATTATATATACATGGAGGGCATGATCTTTGAAGTATCTATCACCGACGCGTGTGAAGCGTGTAAGTCCCAAACAGACCGATATTATCTGGAATGATGGGCATGTAAGCTCCTATCCGTCCTGGTATTTGCGGGAAAAATGCATGTGCGCCGAATGCGTCGAGGAATTCACGGGAGAACGGAGAATCGTTCCCGGAAGTATTCCTTCCAGCATCGAGCGCGTGAGTGTTAATGCCGTCGGCAATTATGCTCTCAGCTTCGGCTGGAGCGATGGTCATAATAGCGGGATATATACCTTCGAATATCTGCGCAAAATCTGTCCATGCGCCCAGTGTCTTCCCGAGGGCTTGAAGGAGCCGCCGGCAGCGAAGCAAAAGCCCGATTCGTTCGAGGTTTAGATTGGAAAGTTGCAGGCGTCGGCAGCTGTTTTCGTCTGAAGTATCCCCTGTAATTTTTTCCTGCCTTTTAAGGTGGAAAGGTTGCATTTTGCACAGCTTGCATGTATATTCGTTTCCGACCTGGATCAGGAAACTGCCAATAATGAGAAAGGTCTTGAGAGTCTGGAAGTGGATGCATTTTCCACCTTAGGTTTCGACCCCCCTTGGGAATCGAATGAAGCGAAAACAGACATCAAAGTAAGTCCCTGCGCGCCGCGCAGGAATTGAAGTAAATGGTAATTTAGGAAGAGGAAAAATGAGCAAAGAACAAGGCGTAGTAAAGTGGTTTAACAACGAAAAAGGCTACGGTTTTATCCGGCGCGATTCGGGGGATGATGTTTTCGTGCACCATTCCGCTATCCAGGCCAGTGGGTTCAAATCGTTGAACGAAGGCGATCATGTCGAATTCAACGTTGCCAAAGGGCCGAAAGGATATCAGGCCCAGGATGTTGTAAAACTCTAGGCCTACTCCAAGGGGAGGTTCCGGTGTTCAGCCGGAGCCTCCATTTTTTTTGCTTCAGAGCAGCTGCAGGACAAAATCCCGAGTAACTGCTTGGTTCACTGAGAGCAACTGTGTCCGCGACGCAGTCCTCATCTTAATTCCAGATCCCGGGTATCCGGGCCATTGAGCTATCGGGCCTAATTCTGCTGATCTATGTCTAATTCTGCTCGACAGAAGCGGTTTTGAGCAACCATCCGTCGGGATCCACACGGATCGACATCGGCTCATGATTCATCGGGATACGGAATAGGTGAGTCTTCTCTGATATGCGGAACTTGCGGTATTCTCTCCGGTCGCCGACCTCAAACAGAATTTCCAGTACAGTATCAAAGAGCCCTGTATCCTGGGCCTGGCAAACGGACAACTCGACCTCATGATCCGTCTCGTTCCATCGCCATAGGATGCGGTATTCCGGCCAACCTGCCTGGTATAGCCACTGATTGAAAAAAGTGTTCAGGGTAGTCCCGCTCGCCGATTCCATAGCCTTGCGGAAATCATCGCTGGTTGCGTTTCCACCCTGATGCGATCGGTAGTACTGCCGGATGCCGTCGAAAAAGGCCACATCTCCCAGCATCCCGCGCAGCATGTGGAGAACCCATGCTCCTTTTTCATAATTCAACGAATTCAGCTTTTTCATCGGATCCGGCTGTCCCGGGTCGATAATGGGCGCCAAACGTGCGAGTATGTCTTCTTCCAGCTTCTTTGCATATTCGGACATCCTTCGCGTCAGTGATTCCTTCCCATGCAGGTACTCGTAGAACAGCGCTTCAAAATAGGTTGCGAATCCTTCGCTGAGCCATAGATGGTCCCAGTCATCCGGAGTAACGGAATTGCCGAACCATTGGTGGGCGATTTCGTGAGGCACAGGATCCACCGAAGCGGATTCCTCCCGGACGGAAGATTCGCTGTAAAAGATGGCACTCGAATTTTCCATCCCCTCGAATGCAACTGTTGCCTGGACTTGAGCCAGCTTCTCATATGGGTAGGGAGCGATCATCGAACTGAAATAGGCAAGTGCAGCCGCCGAGGGACTGAACTTCCGGGCTGCGTACTCGGAGTCCTGAGGAAAGGAATACCATTCGATCGGTATGGCGCCTGTCCCCATCTGGCGCGCGATCGAGAATTCCGCAACGCCCAAGGCAATGCAGTAAGTCGGTATTGCTTTCCTTTCGATCCATTGCGTCAGCTTCCGGCCATCGCCCTGTATTTCGGTCCGAACCAGGCTTCCATTGGAAACGACATCATATTTCTGAGGAGCTGTTACGGTCATCTGTACGGTTGCCTTATCCGATGGATGATCCATGGAGGGGAGCCAGTAATGGGCGCGATCAGGCCAGTTTTCCGTGAAAAACACCCTCTGGCCGTATCTGTTTCTGCCTATCAACAGGCCCTTTTCCGGTTTCCCGTGATACCGCACTTCCACAATGGCGATTTCGTCCCGGGCGAATTTTCGGCCAAAGTCAAATGAGAGATAATCGTCGCCGGATCGGAAACGCCGTCGGATCCCTTGAACCTGCAGAGCATCTATTGTCATGCGTCCGAAATCGATCCGCATGCCCGAAACGCCTGCCGCGCGCATGCGGACGTGAATCCGGGCAGTTGCAGAAATCGAATCGGATTCATCCGTCAGTTCAATCGAAATATCGTAATGCACAATGTCGACTTCCGGCTGGCGAAGGTAGGTGTCAGCCCGGGCCGGGAGATTCAGAATCAGTATCCAGAAGGCGGCAATTATCAGTGGCATCACAATATTTTTATCATTTTTGGGCTTTTGAGTCTGCAAGTCTTGGAGTTAAATTATTCATCGATCAAAAAGGACTCAGAATGAAATATCCGCAAATTCCAAAACGACCCTATCGCGATGAAATCCAGTTGTCGATTATCGGACTGGGAGGAATGCTCCTGGTCAATATGGAACAAAGCCTGGTGAACAGCATTGTGTCTGAAGCCATCGCGCGGGGAATCAACTATTTCGACGTGGCGCCCTTTTACGGCGACGGAGAAGCCGAGCAGAAGATGGGAATCGCTCTCCAATCGCATCGAGACCGCATATTCCTTGCATGCAAGACCATGGAACGTTCCGCCAAAGGAGCCCATTATGAACTGGAGCGATCACTGCGCCGGTTGCACACCGATCATTTCGATTTGTACCAGTTCCATACTCTGTCGGATGTAAGTGAGGTTGAAGAAATATTCGCGCCCGGCGGAGCGATGGAGACTTTCCGGCTCGCGCGGAAGCAGGGGAAGATACGCAATATTGGTTTTTCTGCGCATTCAGTTGATGCCGCACTCGCCATGCTCGACCATTTTCAATTCGACTCGATTTTATTCCCGGTAAATTTTATATGCTATGCACGAGGCAATTTCGGGCCTCAGGTAATGGCCAGAGCCAAAGAGATGGGCGTCGCGCGGCTGGCCATAAAAGCGATGGCGCACGGTCCCTGGCGCAAGGGGGAAG
Source organism: Acidobacteriota bacterium (assembly GCA_016929335.1). Taxonomy (GTDB): domain Bacteria; phylum Acidobacteriota; class UBA6911; order UBA6911; family UBA6911; genus UBA6911. Next base: position 14,037 of record JAFGIY010000178.1, read on the forward strand.
CAAGGAAATACCCTAATTGCTGGTATCGCCCGATTGATGACAGGAATCTGGCGAAACAAGCCTTGCGCTTCACCCTTTCGGAAGGCGTCACCGCCGCCATTCCCCCAGGCGATGAGCGGCTATTCCGCATGGCAATGGAGCTTGCACGGGATCTGCCGCCGCTATCCGCAGCCGAGCGCGAGGCACTGCTGGAAAGCACTAAAGGATTGCGGCCAATTATGAAGGCATAATCCCGCGACAATAGATCACGCGGAGACGCGGAGGACTCGGAGATTTGCATCATTCTCTCTGCGTCTCCGCATGAGAACCTTTAATTGGTGTTATGGTCTGGCACGGAGGTATGCAATGACAAAGATCGACAGACTGCAGTTTATTGCGGATGAACGGCAACGACTGGAAAAGGAAGGGCTGCTGGTTCATATACGGACGATCGAATCGCCGCAGGGGGCGTGGATTACGGTCGATGGCAAAAAAGTGCTGAACCTCTGCTCGAATAATTATCTGGGATTTGCCAATCACCCTCTGCTTAAGAAAGCGGCGCAGAATGCAATAGAGACTTACGGCGTCGGGCCGGCAGCCGTTCGATCGATTGCAGGCACCATGTCACTGCATACGGAACTGGAAAAGAAACTGGCCCATTTCAAGCGGGTTGAAGCCGCCATCTCGTTTCAATCGGGCTTTAATTCGAATATCGCGACAATTCCGGCTCTTGTCGGGAAAGAAGATCTGATCTTCTCGGATGAGCTGAACCACGCTTCGATCATTGACGGCTGCCGTTTGTCCGGCGCCCCCATCATCCGATTTGAGCATGGCAATCCCTCATCTCTGGAACAGAAGCTGAAAGATAACTATCCGGCCGGATCCACGCGGCGAGCATTGATAATCACAGACGGTGTATTTTCGATGGATGGAGATATTGCTCCGCTGCCTGCTCTGGTCGAGCTGGCCGAAAAGTATAACGCCATGATCATGGTCGATGACGCGCATGGCGAAGGCGTTCTGGGAGAAGGAGGGCGCGGCGCCGTCGATCATTTTCATATGCACGGACGCGTCGATGTGGAGATCGGTACTCTTTCAAAAGCCTTTGGCGTGATCGGAGGCTTCGTCGCCGGCAAGAAGATCATCATCGAACATCTCAGGCAGAAGGGCAGGCCGTTCCTTTTTTCGAGCGCACTCACGCCTGCAGATGTTGCAGCCTGCAGCGCCGCCGTCGATATCCTCGAATCATCCGCCGATCTCGTACAGAAACTATGGAGTAATACAGGCTATTTCAAGAAGCGAATGGAAGAAGCGGGATTCAAGACCGGCGCAAGTGCAACGCCCATTACACCGATTATGCTGGGCGAGGCTAAAACTGCGCAGGAATTCAGCCGCCGCTTATTTGAGGAGAACGTCTTTGCCATGGCGATCGGCTTCCCGACAGTCCCCCTGGACAAAGCACGCATCCGCGTCATGATCTCAGCCACTCACTCAGAACAGGATTTAGACTACGGCATCGACAAATTCGTCATGGTCGCTAAACAGCTGAGGGTGATTTAAGATTCGAAATTCGAGATTAAAAACGCATTTGCAGTCAGCAGGCTGATTTCTGCCATGCGCTTTTCAATTTCGAATCTCGAATTTCGAATCAATCCAGCGCTACCCATACTGATTTTACCTGCGTATACAAATCAATGCCGTATCGTCCCAGCTCGCGCCCGAATCCGGATTGCTTGTATCCGCCAAATGGGGATTCCGCTGAAAGCGATCCGTAGGCGTTTATCCAAACCGTGCCCGCCTGAATTCTGCGCGCCAGCGTGTGCGCCTTTCCGATATCTCGCGTCCAGATTCCGGCCGCAAGGCCATAGATCGTTGAATTGGTCTTTTCAACCAGATCATCCACATTTTCAAAGGTAAGCACTGAAAGAACGGGGCCGAATATCTCTTCCTGCGCTATCCGCATCGTTGCTTCCGCGGAATCGAAGATGGCGGGTTTGACGAAATATCCGCGCTCACCAACTCGTCCGCCCGGCAAGACAGCTTGAGCGCCTTCATCCAGTCCGATCCGCACGTATCCCAGAACCTTTTCCATCTGAGCCTTTGAGACAAGCGCTCCCATGCGCGTTTTCGGATCGAGCGGATCTCCCGGTTGCAGCCTGCGTGCCTTTTCAAGCAGTTTATCCATCATCCTGTCGTGAACACTTTTCTCGAGGAACAGCCGGGAGCCTGCGTTGCAGACTTCGCCTTTGCCGTAAAATATTCCATTGAACGCGCCCTTGACGGCAGCATCGATGTCGGCATCGGCGAAGACTATGTTGGGTGATTTGCCGCCCAGCTCAAGCGATACTTTCTTAAGCGTCTCGGCAGAAGTTCTGACAATCTCTTTCCCGACCGCCGTACTTCCGGTAAAAGAAATCTTATCCACATCGGGATGTGAAACAAGTGCTCGCCCGGCCGTTTCGCCGTAGCCGGGGACGACGTTGACGACGCCATCCGGAAAGCCGGCTTCCTGGCAGAGTTGTCCCAGCCGCAGTCCGGATAAAGGTGTCTCCTCGGCAATTTTTAATACCGCCGTATTGCCGCAGGCGAGAGCGGGAGCCAGTTTCCAGGCAACCATTAAAAGTGGAAAGTTCCAGGGCGTGATGATGCCGCATACGCCATACGGCTCGCGCAGTGTGTAATTAAGGTAATTGCCCGGCACGGGTATCGTCTCGCCCTCGATTTTGGTGCACCAGCCGGCGTAATAGTAAAAAGTCTCGGCCGCCATTGGGATATCCACGTTGCGCGATTCAAAAAGCGGCTTGCCGTTGTCCATGGTTTCGATAATGGCGAGCTCATCGGCGTGCTCCATAATCAGGTCGCCCAGTTTCCATAGCAGTCTGGAACGTTCTCGCGCCGCCATGTTGCGCCAATTCTTTTTGTTAAAAGCGGTGCGTGCGGCTTTGACTGCGGAATCAATGTCGGGCGCGTCCGCTTCGGCTACATCCGCGATAACTTCCTCGGTCGCCGGATTGATGGAGGCAAAAGTCTTTCCCGATACTGCATCCTGAAATTTCCCCCCGATTAACAACTGCGTCGGTCCATCCATATTCGCTCCCTTACATTGAGGCTTAGAGACTTCGAGCCTTCGAGTTATATTAGTCTCTTATTATAGGAGATCACCCATGAAAATCCGCCACTCGCTTCCAGCCGCAATTTTTGGACTGCTCCTTCTAACCAATGCCTTCGCGCAACCGGAGACACGCCTGCTGCGTTTCCCGGCAGTATATGGGAATCAAATTGTCTTCAGCTACGCCGGCGATCTTTACAGCGTCTCCTCAAAAGGAGGCACGGCCCGCAAACTGACCAGCGATGCAGGGTATGAAATGTTCGCCAGGTTCTCGCCCGACGGGAAGCACATAGCCTTTACGGCGCAGTATGACGGCAATACTGAGGTGTATCTGATGCCGTCAGAAGGCGGCATCCCGAAGAGATTGACCTACACCGCTACGCTCGATCGCGATGAGGTATCCGACCGGATGGGGCCCAATAACATCGTGATGGGCTGGAAGGGAAGCGGTCAGATCGTATTCAGATCCCGGAAAGATCAGTGGAATGATTGGAAAGGCGATCTGCTTCTCGTGCCGGTGGATGGCGGCTTGAGCGAACGACTTCCCTTGCCGCGTGGAGGATTCTGCTCCTACTCTCCGGATCTCAAGAAGCTGGCCTACAACCGTGTCTTCCGTGAATTCAGGACCTGGAAGCGGTATCGCGGCGGACAGGCCGACGATGTCTGGATTTATGATTTCAACAGCAAACAGACGATCAACATTACGGACAATCCGGCACACGACATAATCCCAATGTGGTCGGGCAATACCATTTATTTCATATCCGACCGGGATGAGAACAAGCGCTTCAATCTCTACGGATATGATCTGGCAAATAAAAGGACTCGGAAATTCACAAGCTTTGCGGAGTTCGATATCAAGTTTCCATCGCTGGGCAATGATGCAATCGTTTTCGAAAACGGCGGATACATCTATCGCTTTGATTTAAAGAGCCTGAAAGCGGAGAAGGTGCCGATTTACATCGCGGACGACCAGGTGCTCGGGCGCGGCGGATGGATCGATGTCAGCAGGCAAATCGCCAACTATGAAATATCTCCCGATGGCAGCCGCGCATTGTTTGGCGCGCATGGGGAGATTTTCACTGTACCGGCGAAATACGGGAATACGCGGAATCTCACAAACACCTCGGGCGTTCATGAAAGGTCGTCCAAATGGTCGCCTGACGGAAAATGGATTGCCTATATTTCCGATGCCTCTGGGGAAGACGAGATTTACATCATTCCACAGGATGGATCCGGTCCGGCGAAGCAGCTGACGAAGGGCGCCGATACCTACAAATTCGCTCTTCTCTGGTCTCCGGACAGCAGGAAGCTGCTGTGGTCCGACAAGAAGCTCAGGCTGCAGTACGTCGATGTGGATTCCGCAAATGTCACGCACGTTGTCCAGGCAACAGCATGGGAGATCGTGGATTATACCTGGTCCTCGGACAACCAATGGATTGCCTATTCCCGGCAGGAAGAGATGAAGATGCAGACGATATATCTCTATTCCTGCGAAAAGAAAGAAACGTATGCAGTAACGGACGGCTGGTTTGATTCGGGCGGGCCGGCTTTCAGTGAAGATGGCAAATATCTGTTCTTCATCTCCGACCGCACATTCAATCCAAACTATGGCCAGACCGAATTCAACTACAGCTACAGCAACATGTCGAAGATCTACCTGGTGACGCTGGCCAAAGCCACGAAGTCTCCCTTCGAGCCGAAGAGTGATGAGGTCAAAATTAGGGAAGCCGCGAAGGAGCCGGCCAAAGATGCCGGTTCGGCTCCGGAGAAGAAGCCGGAAGCACAGCCGAAGCCGGCTCCAATCGTTGTAGATCCCGACAGGCTCCAGTCGCGCATTGCGGAACTGCCTGTGGCGGCTGCTGCCTATAATCATCTGGTGTCTGTGGGCAGCAGGCTCTACTACATGCGGCGCAGGGGGGCGGAAAGCAAACTGGTGTTGTTCGATCTGGATAAGCAGAAGGAAACGGAACTGGGCGATGCGGAAGGGTATGAAATATCGGCGGATAATAAAAAGATGCTGGTAGGCCAGGGCGGTTCCTACTCGATCGTGGATCTTCCGATAGGGAAAATGGATCTGAGCGAGCGCCTCAACCTGGCGGACCTGAAATTTAATCTCGATCGCGAGGCTGAATGGAAGCAGATCTATAACGAATGCTGGCGGCAGATGCGGGATTTCTTCTACGCGCCCAATATGCATGGTGTGGATTGGGCGAAGGTTCGCAGCAGCTATGAACCTCTCATTCCATTTGTTCGCCATCGCGCGGATCTTACGTACGTCATTGGAGAGATGATCGGGGAGTTGAGCGCCGGACATACATATGTGGGAGGCGGCGATCTTCCCCGGAAGCAGCGGATCAAGATGGGACTGCTCGGCGCCGTGATAGAAAAAGATGCTGCCTCCGGGTATTTCAGAATTAAGAAAATCCTCAAAGGTCAGAATTGGGATAAAGCCGTACGATCGCCTCTGACCGAAATCGGCGTCGACGCACGAGAAGGCGACTTTATACTCGCGGTGAATGGGAAGCCGGCGAATCAGATGAATGACATTTATGAGTCGCTGGTTAACACGGTGGGCAAGCAGGTCCGGCTTAAGCTCAATTCGAAGGCTGAAGAGACCGGAAGCCGCGAAACGGTTGTTGTGCCGATCGATGATGAGAGACCGCTTTACTATTATGAATGGGTACAGGGAAACCTGGATAAGGTTGAGAAAGCTACTCAGGGCAAGGTCGGCTACATACACATTCCCGATATGGGCGTCCCCGGCTTGAACGAATTCGTAAAATACTTCTATCCCCAGCTCCGCAAAGAGGCATTGATTGTGGATGTGCGCGGGAATGGAGGCGGAAATGTTTCGCCGATGGTCGTTGAGCGGTTGCAGCGCGAGGCCGCGATGATCACCATTGCGCGGAATACGGCGCCCAGCTTTAATCCGGGGGGATTGATTCCGGGGCCGAAGATCTGTTTATTGGATGAGTTTTCGGCTTCGGACGGGGACATTTTCCCGTATCGTTTCCGCTATTACAAGTTGGGCAAGCTGATTGGCAAACGATCGTGGGGCGGAGTTGTGGGCATTCGCGGCACGCTGCCCATTGTCGATGGCGGTTTTCTCAACCGGCCGGAGTTTTCGCGCTATGACTTGGCCGGCAAGGAATGGATCATGGAAGGCCACGGGGTGGATCCGGATATCGTAGTGGATAACGATCCGGCGAAGGAGTATGAGGGGACCGACGAGCAGCTGAACCGTGCCATCGAGGAGATCCTGAAGGAAATGAAGGCCGAGCCGGTGAAGATCCCTCCTCCGCCTCCATATCCCACAAAGTAGCAATTGATCAAATACATCGGGGTCGGCGTCGGGGTCGAAATCGGGATCGGTTTCTGGATTTCGATTCCGATCCTGACCCCGATTATGGCTAAAATCAACCTTCACAACAACGCCCTCTCATGCTAACCTCTTGGGCGTCCTTTCTCTGGAGAGTGGGCCGTTAGCTCAATTGGCAGAGCAACTGACTCTTAATCAGTAGGTTGAAGGTTCGATTCCTTCACGGCTCACCATTTAGAATCAGTAAGTTACGAAAATCCCACGATTAAATTTCAAAAAAGTCACTTGCGGATTTTGTTCAAAATGCCGCCGTACTCTGCAAATTCACTTGTGACCGACATGATCATCCGGATGTGTATTAGAAAAATGCATGTTAGTAGTTCCAGCCTGTGATTATGAGGCTATCAGAGAAGCAGAATCCTATAGAAAATTATATAAAATAGAGCTTTAAAGAATAGCGGCTAAAAAGCAAACTGACGGATCATCATTGGATCATCAGTTGTAACTTCCTCTAAGCGCGTATATCGTTCCTTATAGATAAGATATTTGCTAAGGCATTGAAATTGCTTAATTTTCTGTTGCGCTGATCGCTTTATATTCTCCTTTGTAAAAGGTCAATCGTCGAGGTGCGATGGATCGAAAAGCGGGCGGTTGCCGAGCGAGATGTAGAATGCGTAGAGGACGACAACGGCAAATATGGCGAGAGCCGCGAAACCGTAGCCCGCATACCAGGCGGATGCATCAAGCGTGATCGGCAAGGTTGACAGGATCGCGACCGCAAATAAATCAAATGCTAATGCCACCAGCCCGAAACGCATCAGCACCGCGACCCCGAAGATACTCAGAATGATTGATACCGTCACCGTAAATGCAGAGGGGTTCGGAGGAGCGCTCAGCAGGGCAATAACAAGAACGCAGACGATGATGGCTGCGGCTTGATTCCTCAGCAAACTCCGAATGAAAACGAAAGCGCACAGCAGAGGGAAACTGCTGATCGCAAGAGAAATTGAGGAGAGGTTCAGAAAATACGAGATGAAAAAGCGGGCGCCCAAAAAATCCTGGAAATTCAAATAGAGCGGCTGGGCTCTCTGGCCAAGCCAGAGAGGGATCGCATAGCGAGAGAAAAATAACAGGCAAACTGTCAATGCTCCGCATGTGGAACCGATGAGCACATCGCGCGCAACGAGCCGATCGCGCCATTCTCCGGAAAGAAGACGCGTCCAGGAAATCAGAGCCTGCGGCCATCTTCGGCGTGCGAAAGGCTCGATTGCCAGATAGAAAATCCAGAGAGCACAGACACTCAAAAGCAATAGGAAAAGATCTGAAACCGCATTGTGGGGGAATCTGAGGATCTGCGCCGATGCCAGCAGACCAAAAATCAGAAGCGCCAGCCGATTTGCGCCGCGGCGGTCGCCTCGACCCGAACGAATATTCCTCCGCGCAAGGAAGGCTCCACCTATGGCAGCGAACGTAAGAAAGGCAATGGCACCTATTATTTGTGTGCCCGAAGAAAGCGGGGACATCAGCCCTTGAGCCGGTTCGTGTTTGACGGATCGGGCCCAGGGACCAAGGATTTCAAAACTGATTGGCCTTCCTTTATATGCCGCGGCCTCGATCTTAATGGGCACATTCGGCCAATTCGGGATCGCCCCTTGCCACTTCTCTTTGGAATCGGCATAAAAAAGCGGCCTCCACGGGTCATCTACCGGCGTCCATTGCGTGATGTCGAGACCGGCTTCTGAAAACACAGCATTCCAATCACACGACTGCATTTTCCCGACAGGCGCTTTTGCTTCCTCTGGAACGGCTCGGAGCCATTCAAGCCTCCCCTCGGTGTCCAGGACAACCTGAATCTCTCCCGGAGACTGCAGCGCCGGATCTCCGGGTTTGAGTGGATAAGGGCTCTGCCGGTACGAGAAAAGAATTGCCTTCGCATCAAGCTTCTTCCATCGATCCCCTGATTTGTCTGATTTATGGATATAGCTCAACAGATTGGAATTTCTTTCAAAGCCATACAGGCTGTTCGTCGTTACCGGGAATCCGAGCTTCTTGAGTATTTCATGTGAACGCTCAACCAGCATCTCAGGGGACATGTTGAAAGGGATGCGTCGATGCAGAAAGGCGAAGCGATCATTAATCGCCAGCGTTGCCAGACTTCCCAGGATGATGATCACCAGAAGTCCCAAGGCCACAGGCAGACGCAGTCCTTCCTTTGATCCCGACGCCGCAACCATTTCAGGCGACGGTGTCTCGCCTGCCGCGATAGCGGCGGCCAGAGGATCGCCACCCGGCAAGGCAAGCGCCAGTTGAGCCATGGACGCAGGCCGCAACAACGGATCGCGCTCCATGCATCGCCGGATCAGACGCTCCACAACGGGATCCATGCCATCACGGAGTTCCGAGATTGCCCTTGGTGTATAGGTTTCTTTTTGCTGCCGCAGTTCTGCCAGGTTGATGGCCGTGAAGGCCTTTTTGCCCGTGTAGATCTCGTACAACACAAGCCCCAGCGAGTACATGTCGCTCCGGATCGTTGCGCCCTTGCCCGATAATTGCTCCGGCGCCATATAGGCCGGAGTTCCCGCAATCTCGGCCGCTTGTGCTTCTTCTCCCAGGGCAATGGCCAGCCCGAAATCCGTGATGCGCACATGCCCGTGCCCGTCGAGCATGATGTTTGCCGGTTTGAGATCGCGGTGCAGCACTCCGCGTTCGTGGGCAATGGCAAGGCCCGCGGCAAGCTGCCGGGCGATGTCCAGCGCCTTTTCATTCGAGAGATAGCCGATGCGCTTGAGCAATGAAGCCAGGTCTTCGCCGTCGATAAATTCCATCGAGAGAAAATGCCGCCCTTCAATCTCCCCGATGTCATATACGCGGCATATATTCGGATGGGATAGCTGACGTGTGATTCGCACCTCGGCGAAGAATCTTTCCCGGCGTACGGGATCCTCGGCAAGTTTGGGTGGCAGGAACTTCAGCGCGACCGGCTGGCCCAGCTTCAGGTCGTCTGCGCGATAAACCTCTCCCATGCCTCCACGTCCGAGGAGCCCGATAATCCGGTAGCGGTCGGCCAGGATTGTGCCGGGAGTGAATCCACCCGCCGGGACCGAATCTGACGAAATGATTCTGGCGACGCGAGGCGTGTCCGCCGGTGCTCCGGCCGGTTCTATTGGCATATCCGCCGCCGTAGGCATCTGCGAAGGCGTGCTGAAGGCCTGTCCACACGAAGAACAGAACCGGCTATCCGGCAAGTTTTGCGCCGAACACTTCGGGCACTGCACCATCGATGGCGGAGTCATAGGATTATGGAGAACGATGCCGATTATATGCGATCAATCATAGGAAGGAAAGCATGTTCGCCGGGACTTGGGAGAAATCGCAGCTGCCATGTCCTATGCAATATATATGGGCAGAATCTAGTAAAGAATAACGTGATGGGCGGAACAGTGCTCCAAAATATCTAATTCCGAGCCATAAGTCCCGTTCGGAGAAACTTCGAATTCTCGCGACTCGCTGGAAAAATGTCGCAGGATCATCTCCCGTATTGATGTCGGATAAGGCTTTCGTTATTCGCTGTAATTTGTATCTCCTGGAAATTAGGGGAACCATTGTGCGGGCTCGTACATAAGGCAAAAACCATACCGCATGTCGAACGCGGCAGTCATTTCTTTTTGCGAGATTCCGGCTCGGCCACGTAACAACAACAAGTCCGATCCAGGTGGGCCTGGGAAATAAAGGAGCACGCCATCTTTTGGGGATAACGGCGATGTCGAAAACTCGACAGGACCCGGATTCAAAAACGGAGACCAGAAGCGGCTTGTTTTACCTGCTTCCCAAGTAATCAGGTATTTATCGGAACGTTGGGCCTTCAGGAAAACCTTCGTCACACCGTCCGATGCAAAAATTGGAGGTCCATCAGCTATAAATGGGATTGGCGGCGCGGTCTGCGCTCTTTTGTTGAAGTACTCGCTCAAATGAAACAACATGTACTCCCATCTTTTTCGGGAGTATTGAGGCGGGCCTTTCAAATGAACCCAAAGCCGGACAATTCGATTATAGCCGTCTCTAACGCCATCCATCCCTTGATCGCGGGTGCAATCCTGTTCCCAGATCCTTAGCCCAGTTTCTCTATCCAATGGTCCGCCTGGAGAGCCAACCCCCAAGATCAACGCTCTGTTTTCTTCAAGATCTGCTTTGGCCCATCCCATCCCTGCGAAATACCCCCTTATGTAGCTCCAGTCATTCCCAGCACTATTCAGAAAAGTTCGATTTGGGTCTTTGGGGAACAGATAATGGACAGCGAAGATTCCAGCCGAGACAATCATGAGTGCAACTGCTGTCCATACTTTCTCTTTCGCAGGCATGGATCTTCCACTCCTATCCTAATGAAGGATTCCTAAAAGCAGTCAGTGGGCAAATCATAGTTCGGCTCTCGTAATAACACCATCGGTTTTGAGCTTAGTCCCACGAAAAGTCCCGTTCGAGGAAACATCGAATAGGCACCACGCCCGCCTGAAACAGCTCCAGGGTCATCTCCCAGAAAGCCGTATCAGGAGAGTTGAAGATGTTCTCCTTGTATCGAACTCACATAGTAAACCCATCAGTAGTGGTTAGCCGCCGGTATTCGCCTTTTGCATATCATTCATTCTATTTGGCATCACAGGAGAATTATATGAACCTTTTCCGCTGAACGCCGTGTTTATATGAAAAACCCTTACGATGGAGTAGTTGCTTATGAAACGTTTTTGTACACTGCTAATTCTGATAGCTATTGTTTCTATAGCCGGAAATGTTTTTGCGCAAGAGAAGCGTTTCGAGCTTTTTGCCGGTTATTCTCCATTACGTAATTTCTCCAACGCCGACGGCGGAGTCGAACACGTGGATACACTGAGCGGCTGGAACGCCTCCCTAACCACATACATCAAACCTTGGATCGGAATCACCGCCGATGTCAGCGGGCACTATGATGGACGTATCTTCGGCATAGGTTTCTTAAATGATTCGATCGTTATCAGGGGGAAGAAATTCATGTCACACCGAGGCATTGTAGGCCCCCAAGTCAAGCTTCGCCATGGCAGGTGGGAGCCATTTAGCCACGCTATGTTTGGGGTTGGCCGAATTTCAACTGAATCACTACCTCCCTCCACTGGTGGGGGCCATGGGACCCATTTCGCCTATGCACTTGGCGGAGGTTTGGATTTAAGCGTATCAGAAAGAGTGAAGATTCGTCTGATTCAAGCAGACTACATGCGATTAAATACAGATGGAGTCGCACGCGAAGGTCTTCGGTCTTCTTTCGGACTGGTTTTCTCTTTTTGATTTCCAAAAGATGTTGCTTATTTTACCCGTCGGCATAATATGCAAAAATATCCAAGGTTTCCAAAGGCCACCTAAACCTCCATCCAGCAAGGGGGGCAAGTGATGAAAAAATCATGGTTAGTTGTCCTGCTGCTAATTCCTGCTTGTGCGGTGCAAAATCCGTTTGACGGTGCATGGCAGATCAACCTTGAAAATCAGCCGTTAGTTAAAGTGTTCGGAAGGCCCCGAATAATGGTGCTGCAGAATGGCACCTATCAATGTTTTAGCTGCGATCCAAAATACAATATCAAGGCCGACGGCACGGACCAACCCATACCGAGATCAAAAGGCACAAGCACAGAAGCCGTTAAAGTTGTAGACAACAAAACGGTAATAATTACAACGAAAATGGACGGGAAGGTTTTTACATTGGAGATGATCACTGTTTCTGCAGACGGCAAGATGAACACGGAGGAGACCATATATCAGGCCGGTAAGGAACCGGGACAAGTTAAGACAACCTATATGCGCCTTGCCTCCGGTCCAACCGGATCGCACGCGATTTCGGGAACTTGGCGGCTGCAAAGGTCCATCGCTCCTGGCATCATAATCAAAAGCTCATCCAATGGCATGATTATGTCGGTGTTTGGCGAATCGTATGATGCAAAATTTGATGGCAAAGATTACCCGGTCAAGGGACCTGATGCCAGTAGGACGGTGTTGCTCAAGAAGGTGAATAACCGCTCGATCGACCTGATCTTAAAGCGTCACGGTTTGATTGCGCGTGTGAATCATATGACGGTGTCCGCGGATGGGAAAATCCTCACCGTAAAATCGGAGACCGGGGCGCGAGGAGACACGAGATCGTATGTCTTCACTAAGCAGCGGGGAGAGCATTAACTCTTTATCCCTGTATTCTTTGTCTTTTTGCAGAAAGCTTAAGCATCCATATCCTTGCCAAAGAGCTCAAAAAATGCAACCCTCCTTGTACGCCGTCAGCATAAATGAGACAAATAAGCCGCAAAATCAGGAGACATTTTGCGCCGGAACTGACATGGCAAGGTTAGCATTGATTACTTGCCTCCGGGCAAGCGTTTTCCCCTGTTGTTTTCTCCTTTGCGCTTGAATCGAGTCTCTTTTCCCGAAATAGACATCGTCAGGCGTTACATTGCCAAGAGCTTCATGGCAGCGCCGGGGCAGGTGCTGTTTCCATGCTATTCGATCGGTTCAAGGGGCCAGCCCATGGATGCCGCACTAGGACCGACGATTGACAGGATCAGATCCACTTTGCCGTCCCTCATCCGAAACATGTGGCAATCGACGAGACCACTCCCCGTTGGGTTTGCCTCACTCGCGGACGCGCCTCCGCCAAATGCCATAAAACCGATGGAAATGCCTTTTTCAGTATCCACCCATACGCGCCGCGGTCCATGGTTCATACTCACGCCGATTCGCTTCCTGAAAGTCACCGGCGAACAGTCGTGATCCGTCCCTGTCGTCAGGAAGCCGTTCTCCCAGCGGTCGCATACTTCCGCGAAGGGGACGCTGACTGTCGAGCTTTCCGCGAACAGGTCAAAATAATGGTTGGCTGCATCCGCCAGCACCTTGCGCGGTGTCCGTTTCTCGGGCGGAAGGATCGTCTCCCAGTCCTGGTCTTTTGTTTTCAGCATGTTTTCTGCGTTAAAGGCAAAATCATTCTCCCGCGCTACGATCGTTTCAATTTCGGTGATTTTGCCTTTTTCCACTTTAAGCCGGGATGCGAACAGGATCGGCCGGACGGTTCCTTCTTCGGGCATTGTTTTTGGTCCACCGAACATGCCGGCGCCTCCGGGAGCGCCGCCAGTTGCAACGCCGCGAGCACCGCCAGCAGCACCACCGGGAGCACCGCCGCCACCGAAACCGCCCCTGCCGCCTGTTGAAGATTTTCCAACGGTTTTAGAGCTGAATGGCTCTTCTATTACCGCAATTGTAGCCACCGTACATTTCTTTGTATCGATCAATGTTCGTCTGAGCAGGGGCTTGCCGGCTGTTTCCCAAAAGCCTTTTCCAAGATCTTTTTTGACGCCGTTTTCAGTGAATTTCGCAGTGAAAGCGAGCGGCAGATCTGATGCCTTGTGTTCCCGAATGGACTCGAAGTACGCGTCCGCTATTTTGGTAAGATCTTCACGGGTGCAACTGTCTCCTCCTGTCTGAGCATTTGAGGCTGCGGCACATACAAATGTTAAAATACCGGCCGTCAGAATAAATGTTGCTAATCGTTTCATCCTTGAATCCTCCCGACAATACAGTCCGACAGAAAAGGAAATCGGATATGATGAATGAACATGCTTTTCATAAACCTGTTCTCTATCAGAGCCGCACCGATTTCCGGTGATTGTCATACATAAACAAATCCTGGATTTCCCGATGGAATCTTACTACAGTGGAGAACAGAATGGGGCGGGATTTTTGAACTCCGGACACAAATCCATTCTGCACGCTTGAAAGCTCCCTGCTCCTATTTCGGCACCATCCTGAGCCAAGGCTTCGGCCGGCAAACCTCAATCACTTCGAGTGATTCGAATATTGCAATATGGCAAGAGAATACCCAAATTCTGTGGGCTGCGCCTGATTTAGCAGACAAAATCCCGAATATATAAAATTACTTTTCATTTATGCCTGGAATTGCAAGGTCATCCGATATCAGGGAGTCAGAAATCGATTTAAAACCTTCGGCATTAAGCAAAAGGCCGCTCCCAAAAGCGGCCCATGAAGAGTCTCAAAATGTATGGATGTAGTCTCTTACTTCCTTCTCCTCCATGCGGCGAGGGCAAGTGTGCCCAGACCAGTGCCGAGGAGCAAAAGGGTTCCGGGTTCTGGGATTTCCGACGGAGTGAGCACGAGATTATCGATATTTGTGGCGGTGATGGGTGTTGCGTCTAATGTCACCCTCAATTCATCGATTAATATTCCGGAAAGGTTGACACTTGCATATGTGGCCCAGGTAGAGTTGTCCGGCGTTAAAAATGAATCAGATGCCAGGAATGCCCCATTTAGGTAACCTTCAAAGATGATCGCATAGGCTTGATCAAACTGAAACAGGACATCCGAACCATCAAATGTGAACAAACCGCCGGCAAGGTCATTCCGAACTACACTCAAGACACCTCCATATATGCCTTGATAGCCTTGGGCGCTTCCTTCCATATCATAGCTGTCGCCATTTCCTACTGAATCGCGATAGAGCCGTCCGGAATATGCTTCATAAAAAAAATCGCCCTCAACCGTCGGAGTTACGCCATCACCGAGGATCCCGACGAAGGTGATGACATCAGCTCGAATCAGTTGTGGGAATGCCAAAAGGGTGAACGCAATCGATATGATCAAGAAAGCTTTTGCTTTCATGCTTCTACCTCCTCCATTTATTCTTGTTTAAAAAGGATGCAATGTTTGCGCCATAGAATCGGGATTCCACAAATGCTTTGTTATGAAGAGATTGTAGTTGCTGGGAAAATCCAGATCTGCCGGAAAGTGTAAGATTTGCCGACTGTTTTTCATCAAGAATAATGCTGCAAAGGGGATTAGCTCAATCATTGCAATTAGTTAAAGCATATTCACACTATTGCTGAAATTGTAAAAAATCCTGACACTGCCATCGATCTCGAGAAAGTGAATTATTTTGAATGGATTTAATCCAGTCCGGCAATTCGATTCCGCTTTGTGGATGTTCCGGCTTTATGTCGCCAAACAAGTTTTAGAGGAAAGCAACGCAGTGCCGGGTGATATTCCAAAAAGGGAGCGATGTCCCACATGGCGCAGTCCGGGCTGCAACCAATATGTCCAAAATTGACGGCGGCTGCGCTCTGCTTCCTGAAAATGTGTAGACTGTCCGGGTTCTTCTCAACTAAGATACAAGCCTTAACCCGCTTTATTCATGAAGGTTCGTCGCGAGGCGGTGCAGACGGGCGTTGCTGCAAGGCGCGCGACGGGAGGATTCCGAAGGCGTACCTGCAGCGAAGCTGCAGGCCTCGACCAGTACGTCGAGGAATCCGACCGA
>JAFGIY010000179.1 GCA_016929335.1 Acidobacteriota bacterium
AGAGACGGGATGATGTTGCGTATCAACTAAATAGGGTGGGCCAAAATAAAGTTCCGGAAGTGGGCCAATTATGATTGCCGAAACCAAAAGCTGATTTGTTAAGCAGTCACAGAAGGTTTGCTCGCACATAATCGCCTTTACAGCCACATGAACATCCAGCCCCTCTTCATTTGGATCCGGACGGACCAACTGCCGATGGCGCGCGTTCGTGACAATGGGCCGATATGGCGCCAACGCCTCCTGGGCCGAAGGCATATACGAGAGGACGTATGCCAAGGAGAACGGCGTATGGAAAATCAAGAGGCTTGAATATTACGGCATTTATTCAATAGTAGAGGATTCACTCCCTCAAGCAGCGTGGGACTCAGCGTTCGGCCAACAGTCGATGAAGAAAGCAATTTGGATGCCGAATGCTGCGTCGAAAAGGACCAGCCTTTTCCAGGCAATCCCATGACTCATACCGTCACGCGATCTTCATGCGAGTATAATGTCCAGCGCTATGGTTGTAGCACGATCAGATAGGTGCTATCCGGACAAGCGCCCGGATTCAGTTGGCATTTTAGCGCGATCTTTCATAACGGGACTTCGTGGGAATAACTCTCGAATCTCGCACTGAACCCTGTCTTGAGTCAGGGTATCCGAACATTATGAAGCAGCCTCTCGTATACAAAACCGATGCTGATCAAGAGAATGATTTTTGCGGCGATCGTCGGCTATACCGTTGCCTCCTGCATTTTAGGTGCCGCTCTCGCTGAGCTTGCATTTCATCCGCCGCAAGTCCGTGTTCCCAATGAATCTGGGCTCAGCCACATAAGAACCCAACCAGGAGCAAGGTGGCAGGATGTGGCACTTGCGGTTTGCTGTTGAATTTGCATTTGTTTACGGATGGTTATCTCGCGGGGTTTGGTTGCCGAATGCCTCGCCGGAAGCGTTCATTGCATCGACAAAGGTCCCTGTGCTCCTAATCCATGGAACGGCGGACGCTAATATTCCGTTAGGGCAGTCTGAAAGAATTTTTTCTCGGCACAGCGGACCCGTTGAGTTGTGGAAGGTTTCAAATGCAGGTCACTGTGGCGCCAGTGCAGTAGCAGGGCGAGAGTTTTATGAGCGGGTTATTGCATGGTTTGCTCTGCACAATTCCAATTGTGATAGCTCTCAATAGCCGTTTCATTGCCATTTCTCCGAACGGGACTTATGAGAGTAATGCGGGAATGCGAGCGGGGGCCGATAATCCCGGGCGGGCAAAAAACGCTTAAAGAGGCTCACCCTTGGCGACCTGTCCTTTCATCAAGAACGTTTTCGGAAACTTGCCTTCCCCACAGATCTTGAATGATCCGAAGTCCTTATACCATAGCCCATCGGGGGCTTCTGGCTCCGACTCTCTCCAAATCTTCAGTTTGTAAAGATCGTCGACTGTGATTTCCCTCTCCTCAAGACGGTCGAACAGGTGCTGGCGGAGGGCGGGTGGCAGATTGGTCCACTGGATCTTCGGCATCAGTCTCCAAACGTCATGCGAGCAAGCTCTTCCTTAATTTGTTGCCTCTCCGCGGGATCATCAGAATCTGTGAGTTGATTGGCCAGCGAAAAGAAGCGCTGTTTTTCGGCTTCCTTGGCCTGGATACCAGCCTCGATCAAATCAACGACCACTCGATTGGCGCTGGTCTTGCGAGCCTTGGCAATGCTACGCACTCGCTTCGCAATGTGAGGCGGAAGCGATACGCTCTGACGAATTGCTCTATCTAATCTAGTCATAGCAGTATGATACACCATCATGCACCATCATGCACCAGAAGAATCTAATCCAAAGGAGCTTGCTGCCGATTCAACTGCTTCTTCGATCCGGACTTCGGGACAATGACATCTACCCTGATTGGACAAATTGTCTCGACCTAAGGAGTACAATATTGAGATATTGATCACTCCAGGCTACCGACAAATGCCGCAGGTGAATTGGTCGAATCTCGGAACCAATTGATAAAGGTGGGCAATGACTTATCGCAAATGCGGTATTCGTTTGAAGCCTTGGAAAAGGAGTGTAGTGGGATTGTGCGGATTTGTGGTTGGTCTCGCATGCGCCCTCGCAGGCAAATGGTTTCCAGCCATTTTCTTCCTGATATTTGGACTTATCTATCTGAGTAGCGCCTTTTTTGAAAAAAGAAATCCCGGCCGGTCCCATTGATTTCCTGGCTCTTGCACCCCCAAAGCAATTTCATCCGTGTGTCGTTGATCGGCGAAAGCCAGCACTGGATCCGGTAATAACATTATGGAGTAATTTCTCCGAACGGGACTTCCCGGGACTTACGGGGATTTCACTTCTAAGATAAACTCGTTCATCGTCCCAATTGATCGGCGCCTTTTCCCTGGTTTCCACTCAATTTGACATCCGCTAACGCCCCGATCTACAATTTCCAAAAAGGTATGAGGCGACATCGGTGCCATGAGTGCTCATCAAACCGGCGCAGCAGAAAAGAAGTTTCCGATTCTTAAAACTGTCCTGAACCCGATCTGTATCCTTCCAATCCTGATTTTCTGCATATTAAATTTAGTTGCACAGGAAAATAAGTCTTCTGAGCGTCCCCAATTAAAAGAATCCACGTCACCCGGAATAATTTACCGAAATCCGCGTGTTTACAATGTTGATTATAAATTCGAGCTCTGCCCGGAGCAGGAAAATATCGACAGATCCAAGGATCTTAAATTGTGGATACCAGTCGCGCGGGAATGGAATTCCCAAAAGGCAGTGAAGATTCTTTCTGTAGAACCAAAACCCCAAGCGATATATGAGGATCCTGAATATGGCAACAGAATATTTTTCTGGGATTTTGGGAAAGTACCCATAAAACCTTCCTATCAAGTGAGTGTTAAGTATCGTTTTGAGGCTTTCGAAACTTATGCAGATATTACCCCTGATAGCATTGGAGTGTATGATCAAACCAGTGAGGAATACACTTTTTATACCGGCAGCTCTCGCATGGTTCATATTACATCTCAAATAAAAGAGATGGCCAAGGAGGCCATTGGCAATGAAACTAACCCATACCGTCAGGCAGCTTTGATATTCAATTTCGTTTCAAAGAAGGTACGTTATAATCAGCATCGTATGGAAAGAAGTGTCGGAACCGATGTTTTGCTGAATTTTCCACAAAAGGACAACGATAGTGGAGAAAATTATTATGAAGGAGGATGTGACCAGTACCATAACCTTTTTATCGCGCTCTGTCGTGGTGTTGGAATTCCTGCAAGACCAGTGGCAGGATTTCTTATGGGAGCATCAGAGGTGAAAGAGAAGGACCTGCAACCTTATTTACCGATAGAAACTGAGTTATCACCCGAAGGATTGGCTGGAACACAACACTTAATACAAAGTAAAGATGCTATGATGGTAATGCCTCATGTATGGGCAGAATTTTATCTGCCCAGCGGCGGATGGATTCCCGTTGACCTGAATATTGGGAGAACTTTCGGCTATTTGATGGTTGCGAGGCTGATAATGAGCAAGGGTTTTGATGTTCTGATTGGGCCAGATATTAATAAGACGGACAATGAAGGCTATGGGTTTCAGTGGGTTCTTATTGATGCGGGAAGAGTTGATTTAATGCAAACCGGCGTATGGAATATAGCAAAAATCCGTCGTGGGACAGTAAAAGTATTACATCATCCGGATCCTTTTCCTGCTGATGGATACTTTCAGTATGCAGAGAATCTATATCCGGCAAATGAAAGCGCAGTTAAATTGAGTAAGTGGAGGGAAGAGGTATTAGCTTCTTTTAAAAAAGCAGAACAAAATAATGGTAATAATAACATATTGGAAACCTTGAAAACCAAACGCGAAGCATATTTATGCGATCTGCTTCGACAGATAGTTGGTGAGGATAAATTCAAAAGAATATTTGAAGCCTATCTGGACCTTCGCCTTACATCTCGTAAGCCTGTTTCAACAGATAAATTCCGAAAGATTGCTGAACAGATTTATGGAGCTTCACTCGACTTCTATTTCAGAGAATGGATCAGTCATAATTCTTTGCCACAATTTGGGCAGGACAAATATCGGGCACCTGTAAAATAGATATTGCGGCATTTCCTTCCATTTACTACCTGAAATGATAGCGTCAGCGAGACATATTTATTCCACAGCAAAGCACGCGGTCGGTGAAGCTCACGCCCACCGACACCCTCGGCGTCGATGAAGCGCAATACATAGCAGCATTTCTTATGGGCAGCGACCGCATGACTTAGGTAGGACAAATCAAGATCGACCTTAAGTCAACCATCAGTGGCGGCGGTCTGTAGCCATCCATTAGAAACGCCAAGCTGGAGAGGGGGAACCGCCCCGGCTTTGCCGGAGACTCTATTATTTGAGATGATAGAGTCATGATGGCAGGAAAGAAATCTCAGTCGCTGGATTACTCCCCTAAATCCGGGGCGGTTCATAAAGAACGAGAAACGCGCTTCTGGGAAACTGGGGAATTTCACGGACAAATAGGGCAAGCCGAAAAGGATGCCTTTTCCTAATTCACATAATAATAATGATATTCATGCGGGTAGCTATCGTGCTCCCAGGCGGGCGACGCAGACTAGAGGGTGTCGCGCATGATTTTGCCGGTTGATTCGTCTTTCCAGGAGCCTATTTGCTGCAACGGCCAATTGAAGGAAATGGCTCCCGGCCGCCGGCAATCCATGACACAGCAGCCGCAGTACCAGCATTCGTCAGGATGCAAGATGATCGGCGGATTCCCTTTTCCCGGGTTGGGGATGAAGACATCCACCTGGCAGACATTGACGCAGATATTGCATCCTGTGCAGAACTCCGGATTGAAAATTACCGGCGTATTCGGCGTTGTAATATTCGGCAAAGCGCTTATCTTGATTTGGTGTGT
Source organism: Acidobacteriota bacterium (assembly GCA_016929335.1). Classification (GTDB taxonomy): domain Bacteria; phylum Acidobacteriota; class UBA6911; order UBA6911; family UBA6911; genus UBA6911. Next base: position 4,878 of record JAFGIY010000179.1, read on the forward strand.
TGATTGAAGAACTTAAATACCTCCGGCATGCTCCCGCCGATAACGCTTCCGTGATCCATTCCGGACAGTTCCTTGTATTCATGCGGGATATTTAAGCTCTTGAGTTGTGTATTAAGATTACGAACGCCGGCGATCATCGTGTCGCCCTCTCCAACAACAATATAGAGCGGGACCTCCTTGAACTTTGAATCCGCGGTCCATTGAATGCCGAAAGCGCCCGGGGCTAAAGCGGCAACGCCTGCCCAGATCGAGGAGTATTTCTGTCCCAGGTGCAATGCCCCGCCCCCTCCGAGAGAATGTCCCATCAGATAAATGCGCTTGTCATCGACGTTGAATTCCTTGCGGGCAATTTCCAGAACGTTCATGGTGTCCTTCTCACTGAGTTCGACGACTTTCGCGGGATCTGTTTCCTTTTTCCCTCCGGGGTTGTTCATCGCCGACATTCCGGGGCCGGTTGGCAATTTTCGTCCCATAGTACCCATCGGCATGCCGAATGAACCGCTTGGGCTGTAGCCCATCGTACCCACAAGAATGAAGCCGTTCTTTTCCGCTTCATCCACGCACTGCGTGCGCATGAAAGTGCCGTGGTTGCCGCTGAATCCATGCAGAGCAAGAACGAGCGGCGCCCTTTTCTCTTTCACAACCTTCGAGGAAACGAACACCGCATAGGGAAGAGTTTCATCGGTGTCGGCAAAATGATATTCGCGCAGCTGCACGCGGTCATCGACCGGATCCATTCCTATGCGCCGTTGCCGGCCCTGGCCTGCGCCGGGGCCGGTCTTTGCAGGATCCTGCGCATAACCGGACAATAGACACGAACAGACAAGAAACAGACTCACAGAAACCGCCTTCCAATTCCATTTCATACACATCTCCTTATCAAATCACTTTTTTCTCCCACTCAATAATTTCAAAGGGATATAGTCCGCCATCGCCTTGTAACCTGTTGCGCCCGGATGAACGTGGTCCCCGGAATCATACTCTGCGCGCATCTTTGCCGGATGATTCGGATCGCGCATCAGTTGATCGAAGTCGATGACCGCATCAAACACATGCGACGTGCGAATCCATCTGTTCACCGCCTGCCGTACTGCCTCTCCCTCTTCGGTATAAGTATTGACGCCTTCGCAGGGCATAATGGTCGCTCCGTACACCTTGATGCCATGCGCGTGGGCGCGGGCGATGATCTGTTGCAGGCCCACGATCAACTCATCCGCCGATACGAATTGTGATTTAAAAGGCCTTTCATCGGAAGCTCCGCCGGCATTTGGTCCCGGCAGCTTAATATGCGGAAAGGTAATGTCGTTGATTCCCTCCAGCACGATCATGTGAGTAACACCCGGAAGCGACAGGACATCGCGGTCGAAGCGAGCGAGCGCGTTTGCGCCGGCAACGTCGTGCAGGATGCGGTTCCCGCTGATTCCCTGGTTCACAATGGCCAGCGTCGTTACACCTTGCACCGCCAGTCGTTGCGCGAGCTGAGTCGGATAATCGATATAGGTTGCGCTCTTCGCGCCATAGCCTTGCGTAATGGAATCGCCGAAAGCCACGATTGCGGCATTCCCGGCAGGCGCCCATATATCAATGCCGGACAGGAAATACCACGTCTGCTTTGTTACGGCGCCGGGCAATTCCGCCCTGGACGTCAGGTCGCCCGGCCCGGAAATATACGCATCGTGCAATGCCTGTTCATGAATGCTTGACGCCGGCGCAGGCCCGGGCAAATAGATGCTGATGGAAACCTCGGCGAAAGGCTTCACGGCAATATCGACCGGGTCGCTGAAAGCAGGAGCGCCGGCGGGAATAGTGATTTTGGGGCTTCCGCCGAAGGTCAGCGCGCGATCGGTCGCCGCCTGGATTCTGGATCCCTCAGCCGTCAATGCGATGTGCGCGGAGGCAATCGTCATGGGCGCCGTGCCGAATTCATTCGAGAACCGGACCCGCAAACGTTGTCCGCCAATGCTCGGACGAACGATCATGCGAATGGTTTTGTCTTTGATTGCCGGCTCGGCGGCGATCCCCGGCATCGGATTCGGAGCGTAAAGAGCCGTCGTCCAGGCGCTCACCCAATGGCTGACCGGCGCTGCCTTCTGCGCAATAGCCTGCCCGCTCAGCATTGCCGACAAAAACAGAACGATCAACCCCATCGCAGCATGTTTCTTGATTGCCATGCTTCTTCTCCCAAATTCGGATAGATCCTATTTGCTTGCAGCCGGCGCCCTTGTATCGCCTGTGCGACGCCACGCAAAGTACTCGTCGAGCGCCTTCAATCCGTTTTCATTTTCAACCGGACTCATCTTCGTGCTTCCGAATGAAATGTGCAACTGCTGGGGCGATCTATCGTCATAGGGCGTCCATTTCGGCAAGCCGGAACCGTTCGGATCGCCTGTCTTGGCGAAGTTTGTCCAGTAGCTGCGCATCATATCCGACATCTTTTCATCTTCAGCGGTCACTGGCGTCGGATGGTTGGGATTCGGCCCCAGTTGATGGAACGTATATGGAAGCTCCGCTGCGTGCGCCGCGCCGAATCCGGCTTTCTGAGAATCGGCCGGATAGTCGGGGTGAACGTCGAAGTAGTAGAAATAGGCCTTTGATTTTCCGGTCTTCGTCTGCAGACGAACCCACGACCAGCTGTGGGAGCCGAAGGACGAATCGCGCATCAGACTGCGTTGGGATCTTTTCTCCGCCGGGGTGTTTCCGCCGGGATAGGCTGCAAGGATTTTATCCGCCAATGGGCCGAAGCGCTGGCGCGTGCTCTCGACATAAGCTTCTTTTGAAGCAGCAGCTCCGAAATTAGCGCCTTCATCGGAGTTATAGCCGACAATGACCGGCACATCATTGTATTTTCCTGCCTGATACAGCTTGTACTGGTCGTCCGCAATGACAAAGCCATCCACATTAGGCGCCGTAATCCCAGGTTGGCGCTGACTCGCCGACTGGAGCTTCTCGGCTGGGATTTTGCGGAGTTCTGCAATATTGAGAGCGCCTTGGGCTTTGGCCCAATCAGCGCCGGACTTTTCAGCAGCGGATAGGGGATTTATGCCGTCGCCGAGTCCTGCGTTTGCACGGACCGGAGCGAAAGACGCTCCGCTTTGCGCAATAGCGCGGTGAAGCAGTCCTTTGGCCAGCGGAGACGCGCAGAGAATACTCACAGCGGCGGAGCCGGCCGATTCACCGAAGACGGTGACGCGGCCGGGATCGCCTCCAAACTTCCCGATGTTTTTCTGAACCCATTTCAGTCCCGCAATCATGTCGAGCAGGCCGTAATTGCCGGACGCTTTATTTGGATTCTCCGCGCTTAGTCCGGGATGAGCCAGGAATCCCATAACACCGAGGCGATACCCGATGGATACAACGACAACACCCTTCCTGGCGATCCATTCGCCGTGATACGTTTTTTCGGCAGGCGTGCCCGCAGTGAAGCCGCCGCCATGGATCCAGACCATTACGGCAAGCTTTTCATTCTCGCTCTTAGCGGGAGTCCAGACGTTAAGGTAGAGACAATCCTCGCTCGGCGCCGGCAAATCCTTGATTGCCGCATTCGTCTGAATGCAGGCACGGCCGAACTGATCGGCCGGCTTCACGCCCTGCCACTTCGCGGCAGGCTGCGGCGCTTTCCAACGAAGATCACCCGTTGGAGGCGCAGCGTAAGGAATGCCGCGGTAGATTCGGAGCCCGTCTTCAACAGTGCCCTGAAGCAGACCGCCCTCCGTATTCACAGGATCCGCAGCGAATGCCGCGGCGCACCACAGCAGCATTACGGCTGCGGCGGCAAACGCGTGATGGCGATAAATGTCATGGTTTTTCATGCCGCTCTCCTTACTTCATATTCTTTTTCTTAACCGCCCATTCAGGATCCTTGCAGAGCGCGCAATCGGGACCAACGAACGCCCTGGCTGCTTCCTGGTCGCCCTTCAATTGCCATTGCAGCCACAGTCTTGCCGCCTGCGCCATCTTTCCGCCGAACGGTTTGCTCAGAGATCCATTATGGCCAACATTGTCCAGGTTTGCGTTGAACAGCGGAATGCCTTCAATTTGCTGATAGTCAATCTCGGAATTCTTATACGCGATGTCTTTTTCGCCGCCGATCAGGTAGATTACGGGAGTGTGCAGCTTCTTCAATGTCTCCTCGGAGGCCGGCACCACGACATTAATCGTCTTGCCGTCCGGTCCCTCAATCGGGAATTCCTTCGGCATCCCGCGCATAATGCCGCTGTTGAAAACAATGGCTGTTTTTACCCGCGGATCCACTGCTGCCTCCAGCGCTTCCAGCGCGCCGCACGACTGGCCGGATACGGCAATCATGTCTGCTGCAATCCTGCCGTAGTAGAGGCTTTCAGGGTCCTTGTTCTGTGCCACGGCCCAGTCGATGGCCTCAAAGAGATAGCTGGTCTTCGATCGATCGGGACTCAGCTTGCTGACAATTGCATCCGGCGGCTGCCCCATCGTAGTGCCGTTTGCGATCGGGCGCCCTTCCGGGGGAAACTCCGGCTGAATCGGTCCGCTCGCGATTATCAGGAAGCCGTACGATGCAATCTCTGTCAGATAGGTCTCAAAGGCGTTGCCGATCATCGAGCATCCGCCATTGCCAAATGCAACAATGGGCAGCTTCCCTTTGACAGCCTTCAGATCGATGGGCCGGTACACGGTGTGCCGGGCAAGCGACGGCTCCATCATTTCCTGCACTTTATAGGGCCCGTCGGTCTGGAACACGGGCTCTTTCACGATCATTGCATTAGCCTGCGGCGCAGTTTGCTGCGCGTTGGTCTGATCTGCCATAATGGCAATAGTGACCACGATCATTGCGTACCATTTCATAGTCATTCCTTTTTCTGTAAGCTTTCCAATGCTCACTCCGCCATCAAATTCCACCATGCTTCGTGGACCGACTGAGATCTCATTCCGCTGATTGAAATTACAATTTCCCCAGATATTACTCTGATGAGATAAAATTTGTCACATATATGTGACAAATATCGTGCTAAAGTCTTGATTCGAGAAGCGCCGGTTCGCAGCAGTTGGCCGATCAACTCAAGAGCTTGAACTTCCCGGTCGAGTACAAGTCCTTGCCCGGTTTGGATCACGGCGGGATCATCGGCGGCAGCATGCCGGATGTGTTTAGGTTTTTCAACCACCACACACGCCTTCGCTAAAGCTTCGGCGGGCAAACCCGCCTGCACACCAAAGCTTCAGCTGGAAAGCGGGCTTGCCCGCCTGTCCACCAAAGCTTCAGCTGGAAAGCGGGCTTGCCCGCCGAAGCTTTAGCGAAGGCGGGAGATGAATATGGAATACCAGGAAGGCAATGTCATAATCGATGGGATAAAGATCCACTACTATCGTTCCGGCGGGAAGAAACCGCCCTTTGTTCTGCTGCACGGCGCAACAGACGACGGGCTTTGCTGGGGGCGTACGGCGCAAGAACTTGCGGAACGGTATGACGTTATCATGCCGGACGCGCAAGGACACGGGCTTTCCGACAGATTGGGCCCGGATTTTTCTTTCGAAAAACATACAAAGCAGGCGGCAGGCCTGATCAAAGAACTGGGGCTGAATAAGCCGATTATTATGGGGCATTCCATGGGTGCGGGGACAACCTGCAACGTGGCGATGGAATATCCCGACTTGCCCAAAGCCATTATCCTTGAAGACCCGGCTTGGGGCTTGTTCCCGCCAAAACCGGAAAACGCAGAAACCGTTCAGAAGAACCATGAAGAAATACGGGCCTACCAAACAGAAGTAGCCAAGCTGCCGCTGGAGGAGATAAAAGCCAGATGCCGCAAGGACAACCCGACCTGGCCTGAAGATGAAGTCATAACATGGGCAAATTCCAGAAAACTGTGGGACAAAACCCTTTTTGACAGAATCGGTGTCCCTTCACGCCCTTATGAAGAGATCGTCACCCGGATTGAATGCCCTACCTTACTCATCATCGCGGAAACAGGCATCGTGTCCAGAGGAACGGCAGAAAACGCGGCCAGGCTCTGGAAGTCCAAAGAACCGTTCAAATGGGTGTACATCAAAGGTGCCGGGCATAGCATTCGCCGCGAGCAGTATGCAGCTTTTAAAACAGCACTCTATGGCTGGCTGGATATGCGGCAATAGCCGGCAGCCGGGTCACAGCATGCGGGCGCCGATGTGCCCTGAGAGGAGGCAAAGTTTCTATGTCATATTCGGGAAGCGGTACCAAACTCAATCGTCGCGAGGCTCTGATGCTGTCGGCTACGGCAGGTTTGGCCGGGCTGGCAGGGACATCGTGCGGATCGGGCGGCAAGAACACAGTGGCGCCTCGGACAACGGCAGCGAGCTGCAGCACGCCGCGGACAGCTGTTGCAAACACGCAATGCGGAAAAGTGCGCGGCTATGTCGAGGATGGAGTCCTGACGTTCAAAGGCGTTCCGTATGGCGCAAACACGGGAGGCGAAAACCGCTGGCTTCCGGCTAAACCGCCCGCGCCGTGGGATGGCGAATACGCCGCCCTGACCTATGGACCCAATTGCCCCCAGCACCTGCATGACTGGTCGAGCGAGCAGACATTCCTGCAGCAGTGGACCGACGGCTGGCTGAGCGAGGACATGCTCAAGGTAAACATCTGGACGCCCAGCCTGACCGGCAAACGCCCGGTGATGTTCTACATTCATGGCGGCGGCTTCTCCTTCGGCTCGGCCTACGAACTCGCCTCGCAGGACGGGGCGCAGATGGCCCGGCATCACGACGTCGTGTCCGTGACGGTCAATCACCGTCTCAACATCCTCGGATTCTTCGACGTGTCTTCGATCGGGGGGTCGGCTTATGCCGATTCGGTGAACGTCGGGATGACCGACCTGGTTGCTGCGCTTCGCTGGGTTCGGGACAATATTGCCAATTTCGGCGGCGATCCGGGTTGCGTAATGATTTACGGTCAGTCGGGCGGCGGCTCCAAAGTCACCACGTTGCTGGGAATGCCTTCGGCAGAAGGACTTATCCATAGGGCGTCGGCGCAGTCGGGCGGCGGCGGCAATCCTCCCGATGCTGAGCAGTCAAGAGAGTTCGCCAAACGCGTTATCTCTGAACTTGGCGTCAAGGACATAGCCACGCTCCAGAAGATGAAGTGGGCCCAGCTGAATTCGATCGGCGAGGCTGTTGCAGCCAAAATGAGTCCTCCGATGGGTGTGTGGGGACCGATCCCACCGCCGGGAGTCGAAAAGCCGCGTGTAGGATGGGGACCGACCGTCGACGGCCGCATTGTTACTGCGCGGTGCTTCCACGATGCCGCTCCTGAGATTTCGAAAAACGTGCCGATGCTGATCGGCTCAGTGAGCGAAGAGGGGAATTCGATGCGTTCCCGGCCAACTGAGGCGGAGTGGATGGCTGCTCTTGCAAAAAGCTATGGAGAAGTAAAGGCTGCGGCGCTGATCGCGGCGCTGAAGAAGGCGCATCCGGAGAAGAGCATTCGCACACTGTCTTATATGTGCAATGGCAGCGGGCTGAACACCTTCAACATATGCAACAACGCCATACACATGGCCACAATGAAATACCAACAGAAGGGCGCACCCGCATACCTCTGGTATTTCACCTGGCAATCGCCGATGCTGGAAGATGCGGGCGCGTGGCATACGGCGGAGCTTGCCTTCTGCTTCGACAACACAAAACGCTGTGAACAGGGAACGGGCAACGGGCCGGAAGCGCAGGCACTTGCAGAAAAGATGGCCACTGCCTGGGCCAATTTCGCCCGCACGGGCAACCCGGGCCAACCCGGGCTGCCCTGGGAACCGTTCGACCCGACGCGATGTCAGACGATGGTGTTTGATAACAACTGCCGGATGGTCGACGATCCCGAGGGTGAAGTGCGTAAGATCCTGTTGGCTTAACGGCGGGAAGGATGCCACGCATTTCACAAACTATTTTGCCGTTCTTGAACAGCATCTGCGCCATTAGATACAGATTGTTATTCCACACGAGGACCTCGTGCCCGCCGGTGTCGACGTACCGGATGTGACCGAGTTTGGCTTTAGCGAAGCCCTGATGGAGGCTCCAATTTCCCGTGATCAGGCATGCTTGCCGAAAGCAGTCCGGCACATGTCACATATGTGTGACATGTCGTCATGCGAGTGTGACATAATGCCTGCCAACCACTGAGGAGGAATCAAATGAGATCTGGTACCGGCAGAAAGAATCAAACGCGGAGGGCATTTTTCAGTGATGTAACAGCTTCCACTGCGCTGACAGCATTGGCAATGGCTCAATTGAGCTCTCAGCCGGCGGCGATAGCGCAAGAGAAAAAAAAGCCTCTGGATAGTCTGAGGGTGCCCCCAAACCTTCCGCCCTGGCCTAAAGGAACCAGCGGCAACAAATACGATCATCTGTTCTGCACCAGGCTGAAAGAGAAACCGCTGACTGACACAATACTGTCTCCTACGATCAGTTTCCGCGGCAACAGCGATCTTCCCGGCGCCGGCATCAACATGGGTTTCCGCTATTATGTAAAGCCGTATAAGATGGAGCTGCAGTCGCATCATCACGACGTCGACGAATATCTCTTCTTCCTGGGCGGCCAACTGCCGGATCTGACGGCCAATTTCGATGCGGAAATCGAAATTTTCCTGGGGCCGGAGTACGAAAGACACATCATCACCAGGCCCTGTATTCTCTATATTCCCAGAGGATTCGAACACAATCCCATGGACATAAAGAGGGTGGGCAAACCATTGCTGTTCATGCCGCTGCATCTGGCGCCCTATTTCAACGGTTACTACCAGACGGGATATATGCAATTTATCGCACACGAAAAAATCGATTAGAAATGCGATGATTATGGATAAGCGTGCCTATGGGATCATTAAACCCGCACCATTATTTGAAGGCAAGCGAAAGGAAGCGCCTGATCGGAGGAGATTGAAATGACGAAAGCGTTTCAACACCCTTCCGAAGCCGGGTTTGCTCGAAAACAGATTATCCTGGGGCTGATCACCGTCTTTGCTCTCTATTTCACCATGAGTTTTTTCGTTCAGACTCTTGGAATCGCAAGGCCGAGAATGGCGGCCGACCTGAACGGCATGTCGCTCTATGCATGGTCAATCTGCATTTGCAGCGGAAAAGTCTGAATAGGAGCGTGCGCGTACAACGATCTTATGTCAGAGGCGAAAAAGCACGTTTATCTGTTATGGGAAATTTGCAATTAGGAACCGGGCAATCGGTGCAATTGCAGAGACGGAGGTCAGGAAGCCGAGCCCCTTTTGACTGCTCAACGAAATCGAGGGCTTTCTTTACCTCGTCGGCCTTTCCTTTCAGAACGAGCGTGATGGCTCCTTCCGCGCCGCCCAGGCCGCCTGATGCAATTGGTATTGCCGCAGCGCCACTCAGTATTTCGATTGCCCGCACTTCCGTGACCGTGATGCCTGTTGGACAAGGATAGAGCCCGACAGGCATTCCCATGCCGGAATCATAGCGGGTGAACTGCGCCTCCTTTGCCGCCTGCTTCACCGAACCGGGAATGAGCTTTTCCAGTCCGGCTGGATAGACGATGGTGAAGTTTCTTTTCTTTCTCGCGGTCTGGATATATCCCATCGAGCCTTCAAGACCAAAGAGGATGCCGACATTCCCTTCCGGATCGAGGGCATTAACGCCTTTCACGTAGACATCGGATGGTGTCATGCGGTAGAGCAGGCTGGAGAGCTTCTCTTCCCCCCCCAATTGTCCCTTTTCTATCACCCATGTTCCCTGAAGATCACCGGGATCAGTGCTCTCTTCGTGGGGAGTAAGCTTGCTGCCGAGGGCCATTGCCATTTCCACGCACATTCCCCTCGGTGTCACTACGCCGCAAACCCAGTAATTTGTCTTCGGCTTTGATCCGGTAATTTCTTCTACGATGAAGTAGGTGCTGCTGCTGGGATGGAGTGCAACAATCCCTTTCCTTGCGGCCTGCTGCACGCTTTCTAACCTGGCAATGGCCTTGGCGATCAGTTTCTTTGATTCTGCGGGGGTAAGAACGATTTGGGCAAGCATGTATTCCCCTGTAGTTGTTTATATTGTTGAGGGAAAAATTCCCAGATTATGCTTCAAACGACGAGTGGCGCTGATTTTGAGACATTCTCTGCAACATTCCCTTACTTGACCAGGTAGGCGTCATAAATCACAGTGTTACGAAGCCGCATCCCGGCGCCGATTCCTATGGCACGATTGAGCCATGCGTATCGGGCGCTTCCAGTCTCAAACTGGATATATACGCGAAAGTAATATTTGTTGGGATCAACGGGATTCCCTTTTGCTACTTCAGCCATAACGTCGGCGGGACCATAGCGGAATCCACGAGTCTGAATATAAATCAGTGCCCCATCGTTGGTTTTGAGAGCATACCGGGTGTCCAAATATGCAAGGCCATCGGCTGAGACCAGTTGCCAATCGGCCCCGTTGTTGAGGATGGTCCCGTTCAGGCGTGGTCCGTTGAACCGGCCACCGGTAATTGGAATGATCCGGCGCTTTCCGACTCTTTCTATCTGGCCCAGTTCCAATACAGGATCGTCAAGCTTTACCTCAAAGCGAGCCATGAACTCGAGGCCGGGTTTGGGTGGTTCAAATTGAACTTTCTCTGTCTTAGATTGTGCGACAACACTTAAGGCTGCCTGAATGATCACCAGACAAGCGATTATAACAATTCGAATCTCTCTCATAGGATCTCCATTCACCGGGCTCGTTTAGCCCCAATGACATTGCCGAAAATGTCGACCTGTTTTCGTTTTGTTGCAGATACCACTGCGGCCTGGATATCGAAACCTTCCCGAAGGATAACGATTGCGCACAGAACCAGCATGCGCAAAGCCTGGAATTCTTTTGTTGTCGGTTGAAATTCCATCATTTCGTTATTCGAGGGCTCCCCATAAAATCAGCGAGCCACTATGTCCGCCTCTGTATCGTCCCCGGGAGCCTGAACAGAGCTATTTCCCGGTCGCGCCCAGATTCACGATGAAGTTTTTTACCGGCGCATCATTCTTATTGAGGAACCGCGCGCAAAAGTCGGTGGCTCCGCCGCCGTTGACCACCGCGCAGCGCACAACATTGGGTCCCTTCTTGAGGGTAAGTCGCTTCGACACTCCGTCATCGATGACCGACTGGCGGTCGCCATATATGCCGATGACCTCCTTGCCGTTGACCCACCAGACAGAGGCCGCATTGGAGCCAATCGCCAGCCGCACGTCCTCCAGTTCGTTAGGGCAATCCACTACGGTTACAGCCCAGAACAGCACGTTGGACGTTGGCTTGCCAAGCGCGTTTGCGAAGTGATAGAGGTTGACGTTGTATAGTCTCGTGTCGACGGCATGCCATGTCAGATCTGAGCCTTCCACGTTCACTTTGTCGCCGTCTTTTGGGATTACGGTAAGCTGGTTTGGGAAGTACTCCTTCCTGACGGCGGCCTGGACAATGCTGTCGGTGAGCCCGTTAGCGCTCATTGGCTCAAGAACCAGCCACCTTCGAATGAAACCTTCTTCATCAGGGACCTTGGTTGGAGTTGACGGGGGTGTGAGTGTGGGAGCCGGCCCGCGGGTCGCTTTGCCGGGACTACGACCTGATTGCCCGAGGGCAGCTGGAAAATTGATCGTAGCGGCAGCCACCGCAATGAGCAGGAGCCTTGAGAAAAATGAAAGTGCTTTCATAGGTAACTCCTATAAGGCCTTATCGGGCAACCTCCCCCAGCTTCACGGTGAATCCCTTCACCGGCTTATCCTCCGCGTCGAGAAAACGCGCGCAGATATCACTCACTCCTGGGGCATTGATAACGGCGCAGCGCACGATGTTTGGTCCCTTCTTAAGTGAAAGGCGCTTGGACACTCCGTCGTCGATGACCATGTGACGGTCTCCGTAAATGCCGATGACCTCCTTGCCGTTGACCCACCAGATGGAGGCCGCATTGGAGCCGACGGCAAGGCGCACGCCCTTCATTTCATTAGGGAAATTAACGACGGTAACCGCCCAGAACAGGATATTGAACGTCGGCTTGTTCAGCGCGTAAGCGAAGTGATAGAGGTTGACATTATATGTGCTTGTGTCGACGGCATGCCACGTGAACTCATTGCCGTTAACCGTCACTTTATCGCCGTCTTGCGGGATTTCGGCATATGGGCCGGCGAAGTACTCGGTCTTGATAGTCCTCTGGACAAAGCTATCGTTCAACTGGGCGTTGGATCGGATCTGGATCGGGATCGGCTCAAGAACGAGCCAGCGCTGGATGAAGCCATTGGCATCGGGAGCCTTCTCAACAGAAGCCGGCTTTGTGAGATTGGGCGCCGCCCCTCGGGCAGCGTTAACCGGATCGCCACCGGATCCGCGCTGTGCGGCGGCTATGCCCAGGAGTGCCATGGCAGCCATGCAGCCGAGTGCAGGCACCAGCAAGCGGTGGGTCGGCATCATGAAAAGCACCTCGTGGATTGTTGGAATCCTGAGAACGAATTTTCCAATTTTCGACCGGATGTCACGGCATTTTCAAATTCCAGCGTTGTTTATCGCTCTTGGGATCGAACTTGGCCAGCGTTGCAAAGCTGCTGCCGACGGCCGAAAGCGCCAACGATTCCCTGGAGTTCGGAATGGTCTTGGGCATGAGGCGATAGGTTCCATCGGAAAGCTGCTCGACGCGCCAGAGTTGTTCGGGCGCGCCGCTGAAGGCAGGCACGGTCACCAATTCGGCATCGTCTGTTGCAGCAAGAGCGCGATCTGTGCCGGCGATAGTGATCTTGAAATAGGGCGAGCCGGGATAGCCCCCGGCGTTCGGCACGGGCGCAATCATCCATTTCTGCTGTGCCTGGATCATGTAATTGGACAGGCGGAGGTCTATGTTTCCGGTGGGCCAATTCTGCGATACCTGCGCCACATCCTGTGGCGGAATCACGCCGCCCACGCCGCCGAACATACCGCCGCCGCCACCGCGCCCGCCAGGTGCTCCGCTGCCTGGTCCGCCCGGCATCCCGCCGCGCCCGCCGGCCGATCCTCCGCGACTGCCTCCGACCGGCACTCCCTGGACCGCCAGTTCCAGTACTGTGCCCGTACGCACGGATTCAATTTCATATATGCCCTCCCTGACATTTTCGCCGGCCGCCGGCCAGCCGTCTTTCCACAACAGCGGTCGGATATCCAGCACGCTGGCCCCGCCACGGTCCAAGTCCGCTTCATAATGGCACGAGAACTTCTGTACGCCGTCTCCCAGGTCCAGAAGGCCGAAGTGTCCGGGCCCGACCACGCGGCCGCCGGAGCCTACGAAAAGCTTTCCCCCACCCTTGATCATGTCGACTCCCATGTTGTCCAGGAAGGGACCGGTTACTTTTCTGGAACGTCCCACGCGTATGTTGTAGCCGGAATCCGTGCCCCGGCAGCAGCTGCCATGCGTGGCTAAGAGGTAATACCAGCCATCGCGGTAGATCATTTGCGAGGCTTCACAGTTGATGGCGATGTCCACTGGCTTGTCAATCGGAATCACCCGCTTGCCGGTTTTAGGGTCAAGCTGCACGAGACGTATATAGCCGAAATACGAGCCATAGGTCAGCCACAACTTGCCGGTAGCAGGATCCAGGAAAACGGCCGGATCGATCGCATTGCAATCCTCAACTCCGTCCGATGAAGCGACAATGCCGCCTTCTTCCCATTTGAAGTCCGCAGAGTTGGGATCGAGCGTCCTATTCCATATCATGTGGACGTCGGCCTGGGGTTGCCTTTTGGAAGTAGCGTAATAGAGGTAGTAGCGGTCACCAATGTGGATCACGTCCGGGGCCACGCCGCCGCCTGGACGCGAGGCGCCGCGGTTCCATGTCCAGCCATCGTTTGAGATCAAGCCTCCGCCGCCGGTGCCGAAAGTATAGTACTTGCCATCGCATTGAATGATGGTTGATGGATCATGAATGCCAATTTGTCCGTCCAGGGCGGACGCGGCAGAAACCGCTGCAAGAATTATTGCCGCTAAGTATCGGAATCTCATGGCGCCTCCGAAATCGATGTGGCATGTAGAACAGGGTGGGCTTGATCTCCCGTCCAAATCCTCTATCTGAACAGAAGAGGAGCAAAAACATACAGACTCCTTCTCCAGGTCTGCCATTCGTGCGAGGTGCCGGGAGAGATGTATACATAGCTGTTCGTGATCCCGGCGGCGATGAGCTGTTCCTGATGTTTCTTCAAGCCTTCGGGATTTTCCAACGGGGGTTCCGAACCGAAACTCATAAAAAGGACCTTGACCTTCCTGTTGAATTCCGCAGGGTCGGTCATGGCGCCGTTGTAGATCGTTTTGATGTCGAACGATGCCGGTGCGGCGCCGGGAGCGATTTTGCCGGGGAAACCGGGACCGAAACCCATGGCTGCACCGCCGCTGAACAAGCCGATGTACGAGAATTTGTCGAGGTTCGCCATGGTAACGGATGCGGTCTGCATACCGCCCATGGAAAGGCCTGCCATGGCCCGGTGATCCTTGTCAGCCAGCGTGCGGAAGTTGCTGTCGACCCATGGGATTAAATCGTTGACCATCAGCTGCCCAAAGGGCCCGCCTCCAGGACCGCCGAATCCGCCGAACCCGCGGCCGGCGCCGGCGCCTGGAGCCGCGCCGCGGCCCGCACCACCCGCGCCAGGCATGTAGCTGGTCTCCATCACCACAATCATAGGCGTGATCTTGCCTTCCGCAAGCAGGTTATCGAGAATGAGGTTCGTCCTGCCCATCTCAATCCACACTCGTTCATCTTCGCCGCCGCCGTGCTGCAAATACAGCACCGGATAGCGAGCCTTCGCGTTCTTCTCATAGTCCGGCGGCGTGTAGACGAAGATGCGTCGCCAGGAATTGATGCTTTTGGCAAAGTAATTCTTGATCAGCACGTTGCCGTGCGGCACCTCTTTCAGGTCATAATATGTGACGCCCGGTTCCGGGATTTCGAAGGCGTTGCACATGTGACTGTAGCCGATGAACGCATTCGTGCCGGGATCCAATACAACCGCGCCGTCGACGAGCATCCAATAGTTGTGATACCCGGGGCTCTGCGGTTCTTTGGTAGTGTAGGTCCACACACCGTCGTCGCCTTTGACCATATCATATGGAAGGGGATTGAGCGAATTGGAGCCGGAAGTGACAAGAGCGACCTGGACTTTCTGCGCAGTGGGGGCTTTGAATTGGAACGTGACTCGCGAATCCTCCTCGATCCGCGGATACTGAATCCCCATGAGATTATATGGCGAGGGATGTGCCGGAACGGCCGGTGCGGAGGCGGATCGCAGCGGAGCAGGGACCATCTCCCGCCTCGTGGCTGCCCTGGAATCTCTCGAAGCCTTATCTGTCTGAGCTAAACAGGTTCCACCCGTCAGCATAGCCGTCAGCAAAACAAAGACCAATGATCGTTTCATGCGACGCAATCTCCTTAAGAAATCTTGTTGGCTTGCCCCAAAATAGCGTGACTTTGTTCGTCCAATTATTCCGCAATATGATGTTAAGACTTTAACATAATACATGTCACAAATCTGTGACATATTTCTTGACAATGCAATAACGACTTCTATAGCCTGCCACATATGCATAAATAAAAAGCTTGCACGCCGTCACAAGAGCAAAAAACTGTAGAAACCGGATAAATGATCGTGCTTATTGCTGCGCCGGAGACCTATTGCGGCAGTTTCGTTTTTTGGGGAGCGCTGAAAGCCCCTATCGAGGGGATACGAGGCGATCATGGAGCAACAGCCTCTCGATGCCACAATGTCGACAATTAACTACACAATCGCTCAAATAGGAGGGAATCAAAATGCTTCAACGGATTTGCATGATGCTATGTGCATTTAGTTTGATTGCGGCCGCCGCGGTCGCTCAACCGGCGCCCGTCCAGGGCCCGCCGCCCACCGGTTCCGGGCCTTACCGGGCGGTCATTGAAGGAGATCCCGGAGTGCCGGGACATACGATTTATCGTCCTGGGGATTTGAGCTCCTTCGATCAAAAGAATCCGCTGCCGATTTTTGCCTGGGGCAATGGTGCATGTATGAACTCAAATACCCTGTATGCCCCTTTCCTTGCCGAAATCGCATCTCAGGGCTTCCTGGTTGTGGCTATCGGTCCATACAGCGCGGAAGCATTTTCCGCACGTGGAGGTCCGGGTGGCGGCATGATGGGCGGCGACATGGGCGGGACGAAGTCTGTTCAATTGCTGGAAGCCCTCGACTGGGCAACGGCCGAGAATAAGCGCAAGGGCGGCAAATACTATCAGAAACTGAATCCGTCGAAGTTTGCCGTATCGGGCCACAGCTGCGGCGGAATGCAGGCATTGGAAGTAGGGGCTGATCCCCGTGTTTCAACAACCCTCCCCATGGACAGCGGCCTTTTTGCAGGAGGGCTGCCGAAAATGGGAGCACCGAAAAAAGCGGCGCCGAAAGAGGGAGCGCCGAAAGAGGGAGCGGCGCCGAAGATGGCGATGGCATTGCCCACAATCGGGAAGGATCACCTCCAGAAATTGCACTCGCCTGTTTTGTATATCGACGGCGGAAAGAGTGATATGGCCTTTCCGAATGGCGAAGACGATTTCGCAAGGATTGAGAAAGTCCCCATTGCCATAGCTCATTTTGATGATGTGGGCCATGGAGGGACCTTTAGCCAGCCAAATGGCGGCGAGTTCGGAAAAATCGCCGTGGCATGGTTGAAATGGCAGTTGAAAGGGGATGAAACGGCCAAGAAGATGTTTTCCGGTTCAGACTGCGGGCTTTGTAAAGACACCAAATGGGAATATAAAAAGAAGAAGATGTAATCAAGAGCACCGAGCAATCAGACGGGAAGCTTCGCATATATAAAATCTTGTTTTGTTTTCGCCGGACTCCGCGCCATAGGTGTCCTCTTGTTGTCTACAAGAAGCGAGCAGCACAATGAAACGATACGCCTTGTTGATGGTCTTGGTTTTTTGTGTTTTTGCACTCTCATGCGGGACCAACGAATCATCCACGGCCTATCGCGTCTCAAGCCATAAATCCGATGTTACGTTGCCGATTATAAAGGCGCGATGATGCGCATTGAGAAGTGACGCCCACGGAGGGAATTGAGGCGAAGGAGCGAGGACGAAGGCAACGGCAAAAAGTGAGGTTTTGGCAGCGCTTTGATGGGAAAGGAGGTTGAGTATGATGGCAGAAAGAAAACAAAGTACGCGGTTTAGCCTCAGGCGTGCGATCCCTGTGGGACTGTGCATGCTCGTCGCCGGAATCGTTCTGGCTCATGCTTTGGAAGAGGGGAATGGAGTCAAGCCGGGTATGTTTGTTGTCGAGCCTCCAACTTTGATTTCTCTTGGATTTGAATGGTATGTGGATGGAGATCGCAATCACACAGCCACAGTAGAAGTCAGCTATCGAAAAAAAGCTGAGAATGTGTGGAAAAAGGCATTGCCTCTTCTTCGGATCAACAAAGAAGAAAGCATTTTCAGTTTTCTGAACAATAGGATTGATTATGTAACTCCCAATATGTTTGCCGGCAGCATCCTGGATCTGGAACCCGGTACGGAGTATGAGTGCAGATTCCGCATGTCGGATCCCGACGGCGTTGATGGCAAAAGGGGCGGCTATTCCGATAAAACTGTGACGGTATCTACCCGTCCCGAACCCAAACCCTCAACGGGCGGCCGGATTTACCACGTTTACCCTCGGGATTATAAAGGGCCGAAAGAAGAGCCTGCCTTTGCCAATCTGATGGCCGCCTATTACACCGGCTGGTGTGAGGCAGACTGGTGGAATGTCGCTCCGCCTCGTGTTCAACCGGGAGATACCATACTGATTCATGCCGGCCTCTACGTGGATGATCCGACTTTCTATGGGGCGGATGGCTGGGGACAAGGCACAGGCACTCCCATAGGCGGAACCTATTATCTAACTGCAAAGGGGAAACCCGAAAAACCGATTGTTATAAAAGCTGCAGGAGATGGTGAAGTCATTTTTGACGGGAACGGCAATTGGAATCTATTCAATCTTCTGGCTGCGGACTATCATTATTTCGAGGGGCTTACCATCCGCAAAACCGAAATCGCCTTTTTGGCGGGCCATAAAAAAATCACCGGTTCCAGTGGATTGACGGTAAAAAAGTGCCGCTTTGAGGATATCGGCAGAGGCATTTACTCTGATTGGGGCGGTTCGAAGAACTTCTATCTTGCAGATAATATTTTCATCGGCAGACATGACCCGAATACATTGCATGGATGGACCAATATCGCTCCGAGAACCTCTCCCTATCCTTATGAAAAATGTCTTTCTGAATATGCCGTTAAAATCGTCGGAGAGGGTCATGTTGTATGTCATAACTATGTGGCCAACTTCCACGACGGAATCGATCACGCTACCTACGGCGTGCCTGATGGCTACCCGGCGAATGGTCACCCGGAGGTTTATCCGCTGAAGGAAGTTCTCGGAGAAGATAAGAGATTTGTTTCAACCGATATATACAATAACTTAATTACAAACGTTCACGATGATTGCATTGAAGCAGACGGCGCTATGCACAATATTCGTGTCCTGCGCAACGTATGCATGAATGCAGCGGGTAACGCCCTCAGCATACAGACTCTGTATGGCGGGCCGGCCTATTTTATACGGAACATTGTTTATAATGTCCCGAATGTTCCCAAGCATCATGCCAACCCATCGGGTGTGATCTATTACCACAATACCTTTGTCGCCGAGTCGGCTGCCGCGCAGTCTTCCAATTGTCATTTCCGGAACAACCTGTTTCTCGGATCGCATCCCGGCAAGCCGATATTCAGCATGAACACTTTCACGGCTTACACATCATCGGATTTCAATGGATTCCGGCCTAATCCCGGGACGGAGGATTCCTTTATTTGGACCGGCCCCGCGGACAGCATCCTTGTTGAATATGCCGGGCCGAGGGAAACGCACAAATTCGCCACTCTCGCCGACTATAGCAAGGCTATGGGACAGGACAGGCATAGTGTACTCATCGACTATGAAGTGTTTGTCAATGTGGCGCAACAGGACCCAAAGGATATTACACGAATATACAGATTTGAGAATCTGGATTTCAGGCTTCGGCCGAAATCCAGGGCGGTGGATGCCGGAACGCTTCTTCCGAATGTAAACGATGAATTCACAGGAAAGGCGCCGGATCTTGGCGCTTTGGAAGCCGGTCAACCCATGCCGATTTATGGTCCGCGGCCGTAATCATTATTTTCGGGGCGAAATGGAGGTTTGCGCCCGACGCTTTAGAACTCGCAGTCTCTCCCGCTCAAGATGACATAAGGAAATTCCATTCCCTGTTATCGGGGCATGGCTAAAACCTTAATCGTCGTGGTTGCGGTTCCCACAGCATTTTCTGTATCCGTAAACTTCATTGTCACCGTATAAGTTCCGGGAATTTTGTAAACGTGATTGACCATAGGACCGCCAACCGTGAGAGGAGTGCCGTCTCCCCAATCCCATGTAGTGCCTGCCCAGTAAGGAATTCCCGGATAATGATAGGCAGTCTTGTCATCAGAATAGAAGAATGAATCGTTCCATAAAAGGACAAGATCTCCTGCACGTACTGTGTCTGACGACACCTCGATTCTTACCCTTGGGGGCGTATTGGGGCGCGTGGGATCGATATTATCGTATCTGAGGAATCCCTCCGGTGTGCCATCGATATTTTCAAGAATCTCAATGTGCGCTGCATAGGCACGGTTCAATTGATCCAGCGTGATTTTTTCAGGCGTATCCAGTGGGGAATGGTAATAGATGGGAATTGTTGCAAAATTTGCCCATGGGTTTGTTGTCGGCGCCATCCCCCACTGCGGCCCGCTTCCGGACGATCCAAAACGATTCTGAGCACAAACAAATCCGTACTTATCCATGGTAAACGCAGCAAGCCTCGAAAAAGTATAATTATTGGATATGATATAAATTTCATTATCTTCAGACGTTGGCACGATTTTGCCTTGGATTTCATCGTAAACATACCGTGTGCCGATAGCCGCATGGTCTACGTCCCACACTATCGCCTTTTGCAGCTGGTCTTTATGTGCCGCAGCAAATTGGTAGTGACCGGTATTATTGTCGAAATCATGTCCACACAACCAGGCAAAGATCATGTCTCGATTTCTTGATTTCTTCGGCTTGGATGCGAAATATTTTGCCCAGGCTATCATTAATGCCACGCTGCCATTGTTATCAACAGCGCCGGTAAACATTCCAGTGTCATAATGTGTGCCAACCAATATAACTTCATCCATGCTGCCATTCCCCGGCAATTCAAGGACCACATTGGAAGCGGTAAACGCTTCATGGGGCACATCGAGCACTATCTTAATAGTATGGGGCGAACCAGAGACTGCCAGATTCCTCAAGTAATTGCCCTCGCTCCTGCCAACTGAAAAAACCGGAATTGGGAAAATATTGGGTGGCGTTACCGGATCGTTCTTTTGGAATTGCGGGCTATCCAACTGCAGGCCTGCTCGGATTATTGCAATGGCTCCCTTTTGTTGGGCGGTAGCGACGGCGCCATTGGAGCGGCCGGTCGGCGAGTAGCCCCGCATCATTTTTTCGTCAATCAGAGCGATTTTGCCGTTAACATCAACAAGTTCAAAATTAGATGCCGACCCGTCTCCTACATAAGCCAGCTCGCCTGTAATGCCCTCAGGCGGAGTCCCTGCGGTCCATTGCAAAGGGAAGCAGGTTATCGTGCGGCTTCCCTCGCTTGGAACTTTGACCGTGATTTCAAAAGCTTTTGGATATGGGCTATTCGCCGTAATTGGCTCCAATTTGGCTTGTCTCAAACCAAGCTTGTGGAGATTCTTGAGAATATAGTTGGCGGCCTCATCCAATTTCGGCTGCGTCTGTATTCCAGAATGAATGCCTTCGCCGGCTATATTGCAGAGATCGCTGAGCCATCCCATGATTATTTGCGGCGACGTCTCAGCACGAGGCGCGCGGGATTCTTCAGGTCTGTCGCCACATGCAGATAGCATAGCCGATAGACTTAGCATGATGGGAATAAGTATTATTTTGCTTTTGACAGTCATGCTTCTTCACTCCTTTCAGCAGGTTTACAGGACATTATAGTTGAATGGGGTTTCAGGAGATTCATTTTCGAGAATTGAATCTATGAAAGAAGGTTTCAGGTTCCAACCCATAAGACTCCTTTTTGCGCTGGTGGCCTTTATCTTGTCCCGGTATTATACAGGCCATAAAATAAGGGACTCCTTTATGTTTAAAGAAAGTTTTGTGTGGGCTGTCGTCCAAAGCTTCTTAATGAACTAGACAGGAGATATCGAGGTGAAACCCAAACGGTTTGCAATCGTTCTACTTTTGTTGGTCGGGTCGGCGTTATTCGGACAGGATGCGGGCAATAAGCCACATCTGAATCCTGATCTGTCGCCGGAGCGGCGCGCAGCGGATATAGTCTCACGCATGACGCTGGAGGAAAAGGTGCTGCAGATGCAGAGCACCGCTCCGGCGATTCCCCGTCTTGGCGTGCCTGCCTACAACTGGTGGAACGAGGCATTGCACGGCGTGGCACAGGGTCGCGCTACCGTTTTCCCGCAGGCAATTGGACTCGCCGCTACCTGGGATACAGATCTGATGTACCGGGTGGCAGACATCATCTCCACTGAGGCGCGTGCCAAGTATAATGATGCCCTGACGCGTCCCGCGCCTTCCGGGCCCGAAGCACTCATGACCCTTCCCGGCCGGACCGCCGGACTTACATACTGGTCGCCCAACATCAATATCTTCCGGGACCCCCGTTGGGGGCGCGGCCAGGAAACTTACGGAGAAGATCCCTTTCTGACCGGCCGCATGGGGATTGCGTTCGTCACCGGAATGCAGGGGAAAGATCCTCATTACCTGAAGGTGGTCTCCACGCCGAAGCATTACGCGGTGCACAGCGGACCTGAGCCGCAAAGGCATGAGTTCGACGCCAGGGTAAGCGAATACGACATGGTAAACACCTATCTGGCAGCCTTTCGGGCCACTGTCGTCGAAGGCAAGGCCGATTCGATCATGTGCGTATACAACTCCGTGGCCGGTGTGCCCGGATGTGCCAGCACAGACCTGCTGCAAAAGCGCTTGCGGGATCAATGGGGCTTCCAGGGATACGTCGTGAGCGATTGCGGCGCGGTGAATGACATTTATCGGAATCATAAATACACGTCCACACTGGGAGGCGCGGCGGTGGCAGCCGTAAAGGCCGGAACGGACCTCACCTGCGGCGCCGAGTATCGAACCCTGATTGATGAGGTGAAGGCCGGCCTCATCACGGAAGCCGAAATCGACCGCTCGCTGGAACGTCTTTTCGTTGCACGATTGCGCCTGGGCATGTTCGATCCTCCGGAACGGGTCCCGTATTCGAAGATTTCGATTTCTGTGAATGATTCCAGTGCGCACCGGCAAGTGGCGCGGGAGGCAGAACGCGAGGCGATCGTGCTGCTGAAGAACGAAGGCGGGATCCTGCCTTTGAGCCCATCGGTGCGTAAAATCGCGGTCATTGGTCCCTCCGCCGCCGACCCGATTGCGCTGCTGGGCAATTACAACGGCATCTCGTCCAGGCAGGTAACACCGTTGGAAGGACTCCAGCGGCAATTCCCGAATGCGCAGGTAAGGTACGCGCTCGGCGCGACCTACACGTCCGGCACCCACGCGTTGGTTCCCTCCACATTCCTGATGCCGCCGGATGGCAACGGGCGCGGATTGATGGCCGAGTACTTCAACAATCCTGATTTTCAGGGAAAGCCTAAACTCCGCAGGCTCGATCAGCGTCCCTATTTCGATATGGGGATGGAAGACCCCGCTGTTATAGCGGCGATAGGCAATGAAAAGTACTCGATGCGTTGGACGGGCACGCTGACGCCGCCCGCGACGGGCGAATATAACCTGAGCGTTAACATCGGGAGGTGGAACCGTACCGCTGCGGCTCGATTATTCCTCGATGACAAGGAAATCACCCTCGGCGCGGGACCCTCCACTCAAATGACTTCAACACAAGCGATCCCGGGGCCCGGATTGGGCGTAAGGACTCGGATGATGCTGGAAGGCGGCCGCAAGTACACCTTGCGCGTGGAATACCGGCAGCCGGGTTCCGGCGGCACAGCTCAACTCGGATGGATTCCTCCGGCCGCGGCCTCTCTTGCCGAAGCGGAAACGCTCGTGAAAGATTCCGACGTTGCCCTTGTTTTCGTTGGTTTGAATTCTGATCTTGAGGGAGAAGAAATGCGCGGCGTGAGCATTCCCGGCTTCCTGGGAGGCGACCGCACCAGTCTGGACCTTCCTGAGCCTCAGGAAAACCTGGTAAAGGCAGTTATTGCCACCGGCAAACCGGTGGTCGTCGTTCTGACAAGCGGCAGCGCCATAGCTGCGAATTTTGCGGCCGAACACGCCGCTGCTCTGCTTGCGGCATGGTACGGCGGCGAGGAGGCCGGTACGGCAATCGCGGAGACCCTTGCCGGCGTCAACAACCCCGCCGGCCGCCTTCCCGTTACATTCTACAGGAGTGTGGATCAACTGCCCCCGTTCACCGATTACGCCATGAAAGGCCGGACCTACCGGTATTTCAAGGGCGATCCCCTGTATTCATTCGGCTTTGGATTGAGCTATTCGAAGTTTGCGTATAGCGGTCTGAGCGCGAAACGAACGCCGAAAGGCGCCGAAATCCGTGCAACGGTCAAAAATACTTCTACCCGCGATGGCGATGAAGTGGTTCAGCTTTACATCGGCGGCGGTTCGGAAGAGGAAGCGCCGATACGGAATCTGCGCGGATTCCAGCGGATTCATCTGCGTGCGGGTGAGAGCCGCGAGGTGAGTTTCACGCTGAGTTCCGAGGACCTGCCGAATTCTGCGGTAGACGTCAGTATTGGTGGCGGACAGCCGATCGCCAATATTCCCCATATGCGGGGCAGGCTTTAACCCGCTTTATTCATGAAGGTTCGCAGGGAGCCATTATTACAGCGCCCGAAGAGATATTGATACTCTGATTATCTCTGATACTGATTGAATGGCAGAGAAGTCACAAAGAACTTTGCTCCAGGAAGAGTATTGGAGCAGAATAGGCAAGCTACCCATAACCTGAATTGAGAAAAGTTGGGAAGAAGCTTGTGTGCTGCAAGCGCAGTATACGTATGGAGGAAAGAACTGTCACTGAAACGGACTGACAAAAAATTAGTGAGGAATAATAAAATGCAAGGTACAAAAGAAAAAGCAATGTTTTTGCTTGATCAAAAAGACCTACCCACCTCCTGGTACAACATCCTGCCGGACCTCCCGAAGCCATTGCCGGCGGTTCTGCATCCGGCTACCGGAAAACCTGTTACTCCCGACGATCTTGCCCCGCTGTTTCCTATGACCCTGATCATGCAGGAATTCAGCCCGGAACGTTATATTGACATCCCCGAAGAGGTACAGGATGTATACCGGATTTGGCGGCCGACCGTCCTGCACCGTGCCTATCGTCTTGAAAAAGCCCTCGATACTCCGGCACGGATCTTTTACAAATACGAGGGGACCAGTCCGGCCGGGAGCCATAAGCCCAATACAGCCGTAGCTCAGGCATTCTATAACAAGAAAGAGGGCATCAAGCGCATTACAACCGAGACCGGCGCCGGGCAGTGGGGCAGTTCTCTGGCGATGGGATGCGCGTTCTTCGGCATTGAGCTCAAGGTCTACATGGTCGGCATCAGCTATTATCAGAAGCCTTATCGACGAATGATGATGGAAACCTGGGGAGCGACTTGCGTTCCAAGCCCCAGTCCGGACACCAAAGCAGGCCGGGATATGCTGGCCAAGGATCCTGACTGCCCAGGCAGTCTCGGTTTAGCCATCAGCGAGGCCATCGAGGATGCCGCTATGCGGGATGATACACACTACTCTCTTGGAAGTGTGTTGAACCATGTATTGCTCCACCAGACCATCATCGGTCAGGAGTCCATGAAGCAGATGGAAATGGCCGGATTCTATCCGGACATCATTGTGGGTTGCGTTGGAGGCGGATCGAATTTTGCCGGAATGTTCCTCCCCTTTGTAAAGGATAAGATAGCCGGGAAGAAACCCGGCCTGCGTATCATTTGTGTTGAACCGACAAGCTGTCCAACCTTAACCAAAGGACCCTATGCCTACGACTTCGGTGACGTAGCAGGTCTTACGCCTCTTCTCAAAATGCATACGCTGGGCCATGGTTTTATGCCTCCGCCCGTCCACGCCGGTGGCCTGCGCTATCACGGGATGGCTCCGCTAATCTGCCACCTGCTCCAGCTTGGTCTGATCGAAGCCAAGGCGGTGCCTCAGCTGGCCACGTTTGAGGCGGGCGTAACCTTTGCACGTACAGAAGGCATTATCAGCGCCCCGGAAACCAACCACGCTATCAGAGTGACCATCGACGAAGCCCTTAAATGTCGTGAATCGGGCGAGGCAAAAACGATTCTTCTTGCCCACAGCGGGCACGGGCATTTCGACATGGCCGCCTATGAGAGCTATTTCGCCAAAAAGCTTACGGATTACGAGTTCCCGGAGGAAAAGGTCAAGGAGGCACTGGCCTCATTGCCTGAAACGCGAAGCTAGATCGCGTTTCTCAATGCTCTTCCACCGCGACGGGCGGATGCGGGTATGTCTGCAGCGCTGCGCTCCCTCGGGCTCTTCGGCTTACTGTCGAGTACGCCTGAGGGGCGCGCGGGAGCGTCTTGTAGCTATGCCCGTCTGCGGCGTCTCTCGACGAATCTTCATGAATAATGCGGATTAAGATGGCTGACAGGGATCCTATTTTGCCTGTTTTGCTTCCTTCTCGAGCTCGCCGCATATCCGCTACCGTCATTCTCAGCCATTTTTGTATTCCTGCCTTATTTCCTCCATAATTTTAGAAGATAGCTCCAGTCTTTCTTCTTCGCCAAGCGTAGTCATCGGCAGAATCCAGTCCATATTCTGCAGGTTCTCCATCAGCATGGGAATCAGATCAAAGGGGACGGAGATGAGAACAAGACCTTCGGGGAGCAGTTTTTTCATTCTCATCCCATAGCCGAGACCTGTAATTGTATAGTTCAATTCGCCACTCACGTATGGATAAAAAAACATCCAGGCACACATCAGGACAGGTGTGATTTTCGTAGTTAATGGTTTCCCGGTTGAATAGCTCAGAGCCCTCAAAACTATTTCCGCCTGGGCGGGATTAGCAGTAATAACCAGTACATCCGGCTTAAAAGCCAATTTGTCTGCCGCGGAAAAAGCGATATAACGAACTGTTCCCTTGGCCAGCCTGGGTATGTACTGGTAGATTCTTCGATTGGCGCGCGCTTCCTGATAAATTCTCTCCTTCTCGCCGATCTGACCGCTTTCAAAAATCGGTTCGGCTTCCATCATTCCCAGCATCAGTCTCTCGACACAGGCAAAATTTTCATCAGCTGCGTAAAAAGGGTCTTGGTCCTGAGCCTCTCGGAACATCTGGCAAATGGGCATACTTTTGTCCAGCCTTTGAATGCCCACCGGTTTGTTAAGCAGGAATTTTATTCCCACCGGCTTCCACTGAAAACTGAAGCGGTCAAGAACCGAATAGTCTTTCTTAATTGAATTCATGGTTGCCTCCCTTTAGCTATTCATTGTCGGCGCTTTTATCAGATGCCCCTACACAGGATGGAAAGAGTGTCATGGATATATTATCCATAAAAACGTTCCTCCTTGAGCTGAGAAATCAGATGTCTTATACAATTCATATGAAACAAGTCCCGAAAGGAGGCAGGTATGAATCCTGCAATTAAAGAATGGGAAGATCTTAATTGCCGGATCAGAGACTGTGACAGATGCGCACTGTCCAGGACTCGGAAGCATGCGCTTGTCGGTGAAGGAAATAGGGCAGCGCGCGTAATGCTGATCGCACTCTCCCCGGGAGCAAAAGAGGATATGGAAAATAATATGTTTATAGGTCGCTCCGGGAAAATTCTGGATACCTTGCTTCAGGCCGCAAGTGTTGGCAGGGGCGAAATCTATATGACCAATTTGATCAAATGCATACTGCCCAAAAACAGGAAGCCCAGGATGGTTGAAATCTTTTCCTGCGCCGGTTTCCTATATGAAGAAATTTCAATTATTCAGCCTGAAGTCATTGTGCCTTTGGGATACTATGCGAGCCGGACAATCCTGCAGAAATATCATGCACCCGTTCCGCTATCGCGGTGCGGTTTTTCGTCTTTATGCGGTCAATTGTATTTTGCGGATGATCAAAAGATATTTCCTTTGCCGCATCCGTCGTCGCTTCTCTATCGCCCCTCTTTCGAAGCAGCCACGATGCAGAAATACGAAGCATTGCGCACTCTTATGCAACCCTGCAAATGGTTCCCTGTCTGTCCTATGAAGCATTTCTATGAAACGGGCAGGCTGCAGAAAAAATGGATCGAGCTTTACTGCAAAGGAGACTGGAGAAAGTGCGTCAGGCGCGAGATGGAAGAGCAAGGGCGCTATCATCCGGACTGGATGCTTCCGGATGGCACTCTCGATGAAAGTCTTAACCCGCAATATTCATGAATACTGCGGTTTAAGGAATGATGAAAGCCGGACAAGTTTCCGGTTTTTTTGAAGGAATCTCTATTGACGTGCCTTCATTTCCCGACGGAATGATCTTTATCCTTCCGGGCCGGCATGAGGTCCGATGCGGCGATGCCGAAGAAACCTTCTCCGTTTTTCCCCTACTTTTCTGCGCCTCCGGGCGTAGATTTCAGACGCTTGATTTCCTGAATCAGCTTGTTGACGTATTTGGGTTTTGTCCAATTTAGGTTGTTTAATGCCTGGCCGTAGACATTGGTCATTACCTGCCCCCCAAGGTACAGACCTACTTCGCCCACGATGGTATCGAGAGATTTGCACTGTGAATCTCCCAGGTTCCGGCTTTTCTCTCCGTACTTGTCTTCAATATGCCAGGATCGGATGGCGTTGCCGTCAAATGAATCCACTACAATTCTAAAAAGGCCTCCGGGTCCGTCATAAGAATTGTTCTTCGAATCCAGGCTGATGGCTTCCGCATTTTCGATGGCCAGACCGGTCATCATTGAACACAGCGGTCATATATAAGCGGTCTGGAGAATAAACCTTGGATCATCGCTCCAGCGATTTCGCAACTCCATCATTTTCACATTTTCATAGATCAGCAGGTCCACTTTGCCGCCATTGAAGGTGCTGACCTCTCGCGCCTGAGCCAGTGGGACAAATGCTCCCTCATCGTTTATAAGCCTCATTGGGCCCGGGCCGAATGGAGGATCAAATTTTGTGTTGAGCTGCACGCGTATATTTTCATGATCCAACATCAGGTTGGGCCAAATGATCGCGCTGTGCTCCAGAATGTGACTTTGGTTCTTGTAGGTATCCAGGGTTAAAGGTCCCAATGTTTTTTCAGCAAGCATGCTGCTCTTCGAATCGAGCAGGCGTATCCGGGCTGTTCCGGCTGCGGAATCGACCGAAAGAACCTCGACGCGGTATGCACCTGCCTTTAGAATCCGGCCGGCTGCCACATCATTGGCTATGATCGGCTTATCGAAACTGACTTTGAACGATAGCATGTCCAGAGCGCCCGCCTCTTTGATCTTTATCCCCTGAGGCGTCGCACTGTCCACGACAACATAAAATGTGGCCGATGCGGCAAAAGGATCTCCGAAGAATTGCAGCGGCGCCGGAGTGATCATGCCGTCTCCCTGCAGGTAGCCGTAGGCAATGGCATTTCGCGATCTGGCATAACCGGATGGAATCACCGTAGACAAATCCCATGTTCCATAGCCGTTAGCAAATACAAATTGGAAACCGGCCCCTTGCACCTTTAAAAACCCGTCCATGTACATGGTGTTTCTAAGTGCAATGGTTCCTTCTTCGCCCAGAGGCACCGGTGGCTTCCCTTGAGCCACGATAAAATCCTTCCTAATGGCCAAGGCTTCTTTCTTCCCAAGCCAAATCGCTTCTTTCCCGGCAATGACAATTGGTTCGCCATTAAGATTGGAAAAGCCTTCTCCTCCAAAAGTGAAATAAATCAGTCCCCCCGGAGGAATTTGAATCATGCCGTCTTTAACGGAACTCTGACGGATCATAAATCCTTGGGTAGTCCCTCTTTGAATGCCGTGTCGATTAGGCAACAGCTTTGGAGATAATAATCTGGGCATCTCCGGCGGATCTACAAAAGATGCATCCGGACTCGGCAGTTTATAGTGCGCATTTTCCTCCGCATGTCCCAAAAGAACAGACGTCAGCAAAAACGCTGCGGTTAAGACGACGGCGCCTGAGCCTCTGATTCGCATACTCTGCCTCCCTTGCTTTCTTTGGATTCTTCTTGTCATAAGCGGCTATTACTTAAAAAGTGGAAGTTTGCTCTTCCCGGGTAGCGCAAGTATATCATGCAGGAAAAATCCTCGACACGCACTTTATTCGCAGTCAAATGAAGAAAAGCACGGTTTGAGAAGCATCCCTGGCATAGCGACTCCCACCGTAAAGGACGTCCCTTTCGGAAGCCTTCAATACATACCATATTGGCGATGTTTTGTTTTGGCTTGTCCCCGTTTTTTGGTAAAGTGAAATAAATAACGGTTCCGGTACACTTCGCGCTTTGGGTGGAGCAATCACGATGCCGAAGAATCGAGTAGACTATCTGCATACCGTATGGGTACCCGTAATAGACGGCTGTGCTGGCGAGGATGCCCTGAAGGCTGCCTGCCTCCTGGCTGCCGATGTCGTGTTGGTGGGCGTCGTATGTGTGCCGCCCGATCAACCTCTCAGTGCGGGTGCCTATAAAGCGCGGCAGGTGCGCCGCCGCATGCGCGTCTTGAGTGATGGGAAACAGGTGCGCTATAAAGCTCAAGTCCACGTGGCCTATCAGCCGTGGAACGATTTGACGAAGGCCATTACAGAAAATGAACCGGATTTGCTGCTGCTGGACTGGCCGGCGCATATTGACTCCATGGGCGTCACGATTGCCGATACGCTGACGCGTCCTCCCTGCGATGTGGCTCTGGTACGCGGGCCGCTGCCGGCGGATATTAAAAGGGTGCTGGTTCCAATGCGCGGAGGGCCGCATGCAGAACTGGCTCTGCGCGTCGGACTCAGTACGCGACCGCACAATCTGGAAGCGCTGCACCTGACGTCACAAAATCCATTGGATTCGGATGTGCCATTTCGAGGCCTGGAACAGGCTTTGAGAAATCTGCCGGAAGTGAGGATGCGGGCCGCCGCAACCACCGATCCGGCCCAGACCATCCTCGATCATGCAAAGCAGGTCGATCTCATCGTGATGGGGGCCACGGCGCAGCCCATGCGAAGCCGGGCTTCTCTCGGCGATGTCGCAGATCGAATCCTGAAGGAAGCGGCGGCGGCCGTCATTGCCGTCAAAACACGCCGGCCAATGCCGCATCCCAGGGAAGAAGCGGCCAGTTCTCAGGCAATTTCCATCCTTGTCGACAAGTGGTTTGCGGAAAATACCTATCACGCGGACGAATTCAAGCTGATCGATCGGCTGGTGGAGCTTAAAGAAAAACAAGGCGTGACCATCAGTCTCGCGCTGCCGGCCCTGAATGAAGAAGCTACCGTGGGCAATGTGATTACAACCGTCCGGCACGCGCTTATGGAAAAAGCTCCTCTGCTGGATGAAATCGTTCTGATCGATTCCGATTCGACCGATCGAACACAGGCCATTGCCGGGGAACTGGGGGTGACAGTTTTCGTGCATCAAAAATTGCTGCCGCATCTTGGCGAACGAAGCGGCAAAGGAGAAGCGCTGTGGAAAAGCCTCCTGGTCACGCGCGGAGATATCCTGGTCTGGATTGATACGGACATCGTCAACATCCATCCGCGCTTTGTGTTTGGCGTACTCGGACCGATGCTTGTGGATTCCAAGATTCAATTCGTCAAAGGTTTTTATCGCCGCCCGCTTAAGGTAGGCGATAGGTTGCAGGCGAGCGGCGGCGGTCGCGTGACGGAGCTGACGGCTCGTCCGCTATTGAATCTTTTTTACCCTGAATTGTCCGGTGTGATTCAGCCGCTGTCCGGCGAATATGGGGGACGCCGCACGGCATTGGAGCAACTGCCCTTCTATTCCGGCTACGGTGTGGAAACGGGCCTGCTGATCGGCATGTTCGAACGATTCGGACTGAGCAGCATCGCTCAGGTCGATCTTCTGGAGCGCATTCATCACAACCAGTCGCTTGAAGCGCTGAGTAAAATGTCCTTCGCCATTTTGCAGACCGTCGTGCACAAGCTGGAGCAACGGTATCATCTGGCGATGCTGGAGGATGTCAATAAATCCATGAAGCTGATCCGCTACAAACACAATGCCTATTTCCTGGATGTGGAGGAAATTGCCGAACGCGAACGCCCGCCGATGATCGAGCTGGAAGATTATCAAGAATGGATCCGGCAAATAAGGCAGCGGCCGTAGAGGCTGCCCTGGCGCCGATTAAACCCTCGGCCTCGAGCCGGGCTCCGAAAATCCCGAGATGGAAAAAGCCAAAACCAATTCCAAACAATTCTCTCCGGAGAAGATTTCCCGCAAGGAGGAATTCGCTCTTGTCATGACGGATCCGCGCGCCTTTAAACGCGCCGTGTCCATCAAACTGCTGAACAAATTGATTCCTGAATTGAATGCCTTTGAAGAAGATCTGCCGGAGACGGACCCGAATATCTACCGGCCCATGCCTCTAATGGAACATACCTTTGAATCCATTCGGCATGCTTTTGAATGGATTCAAAGTTTCGGCGCGGAGGAATATCAGGGTAATGAAACAAAATGCAACTCCATGAAATGGATCAACACGGCTTTGTTGTTTCATGACCTGGGAGAAGTGGCCATCATAAAAGGAACAAACCTGCCGATCTGGTATGACCTTGCTGTTGAATGGAGCAAGAACAAGGAGAGGAATGCCTCAATCTTAAAAGAAACCTACCCATTCTTTGGGCTGGAAAGCCCCGAAGCGAGAAATTATATCGGTCATTTAATGCATCCCGAAATTTCTGCATTGCTGGCAGATGATTTTCTCTCCAGTCTTGGGTGGGATTCCCGTGAAATCAAGATCGTGCAGTTTCTGATCAGAAATCAATCGGTCCTGATTGAGAAGGCAACTTACGGCCGCATCAAAGACGGCAGAACTCTTCATGAGGATTTCTATAAGGATATTGATTCCATTGAGAAAGAAACGGGCATCTGCAAGGAAGACCTGCTGAAAATGCTTCAGGTTCTGCAAATCGCGGACGCAAACGCCGTAAGGGCGGATATGGCGCGGATTCCTCAGGAAACGTTGATTCGGGTTTGGATGGCGTATGACTATATGAGTCTTGTTCTGATGGTCAGAAGCTCTCCGGCCCGATACAAAGCCTTTATGAATTATAGAGAAGCATTTGGCAGGATACGTCGAGGAAAATCCTTCGGCACCCCGTTTGAAGAGCTTTTTGACGAATTGCTTCGCCAGATCGAAAAGGAAAACGGCATCCTTGATGAAAATGAAAAAAGGATGCTTGAACAGCATCTGGAGTATTTTGAGAAATTCAGAATCATCAAAGAAGACCATATCCATATCAACGATCACTTTAACCAGTTGCTTCGGCTTGTTGAGCGGACTTCGGGAAAGCAGCTGTCGGCGGAAGATATGGCTTTGTTGCTGAAAGGCTACAAGGTTGCTTACCGTTCCCACGACGGCCATTCGCGCCGGCAATTAAAGATCGTTCCTGTCGGTGATGTGCGCCGAAAGTTTATTGAGCACCCTATCCGAGTGGCCAGGATTATGGTTGAGGTTTTCGGGGTTACTGATCCTCTAGTCCTGGTTACGCTTCTGTTACACGATGTTCTGGAAGATACGGATACGAGCCTGGAAGATATCAGAGCGGCATTTCAGAAACATGATAAAAAGGGACGAATTCTCAGAGCGCTCGAATTGCTTACGCGGCCGGATGCAGAACGGATTAAAAAGCTGCCGCAGCTATTTCAGGAGATTGATTATCTGCAATATGTTGCCGGGTGTCTGACTGCCGGCGACAAAATATTGCCGGATTTGGAGCTGTTCAATTGGCTGCGGATTATTGTCCCGTTGGCCAAGGCCTCCGATAAGATCCACAACCGCCGCACACTGATGGGTCGGAGACCGAAGGGACGAATCGAGGAGATTTGCAGGAACGGGAATTCCCTGCTGATGTTCATGGAATCCAGCAGTCTGACGAAGGAACACAAGCTGAAAATCCTGGAGGAATTTAATAAGAGCCTATTGGAGATATTCAGTCTTATGGATCTTAAGACGAAAGATAATCAGGAGAAGTTTCTTGCATCTTTCAATGTGTTCCTAAGGCGTTCTATTTATGAAAAACTTGAAGGGACAAACCTCAGCGACAAAGCCGGACAGAAACTCGATGAGTTTGTTGATGAAAGCCATAAAATTTTTGAAAAAACTCTGGAAGATCCGGCGAAGGATATCAATGTCAGGCTGGTAATATTTGAAAGGCAAACTCTTCCGGAATTTCTTGAAGAAATACAGCTGAATGACAATACGGCCGCGGAGATCATGGATGAATTCAGCCTGTTCCTGTTTGATGTTTCAGAAGTATCCTGGCTGAAATGCAAAAGGAAAATTCTCAGATTTCAGGAAGTTATTCGCCGATATCGGGAAAAGATTAAAGCAGGAGACTGGGAGCCGAAGATACCCGGGATCATAGAAGACCTGGTTCGATATTCACAGGCAGATAATGACGTTTTGCCGCCCATTATTCGGTCCGGGGCAAAATCGGATATCATTAACCTTCTTTCAAAAGTGCGGTTCGTCAATCTGCTGTATGAAAGATATTTGCGCAACAATAAAAAAAGGAAAGAACTGGCGGCCGCCATACTCCCCCGGGTGGCAATGCTGCCTTTGAGACATATCTATTGGTTGGAAGACGACGAAGTCAAGAGCATCGATAGAGAATCCGTTGAGGACCGTATTGGGGGGATTGCCGTTACCAGGCAATCCGATGGCCGTTTGTTCATTCGAGTGCAGCGCAGCTTAAGCCGCACGCTGTCGGCTTTCAGCACTCAGCTTCTTCAACCACGGTGATGGGTCACGGCCATATGTTGCAGGAAGAAGGCTATTTCTTTTCTCCGGGCCTCCTCTCGCCGGCGATGCGATGAATTGCCGTTAACCGAGCCTGCCTTTGGTTTGCATGACGTCAGCCGCTTTCTTTAAGCCCATGTCTTCAAGAGTTTTTCTTGTCGGCCAGCCGTTGGCCGTATTGAAACCCTCGAAGGCATAAAACCTGGTCTTCCATTCTTCAAATCTGGCACGATCCAGTTTCCGGCTTTCACCTTCCGAGTAGGACCATTTTTTAGCTTTATGGTCGTACATCGGCATCAGATCTCCTTTAATGCTTTGCTCATAGATATAAGCCGGAAAGACCTCCATGTCCCGGTGCCTGCCCTGTATTGTCCAGATTGCCCGGTCCAGGGTGAAGATCTTCCGTCCAAGTTCCATGCCGTCGGCAAATGTTATGTTCCTGCCGGTAACGGCATTGAAGAATTTTGGTTCAGCCTCAGGCGTCGGACCCTTGTAGTCTGCGGTATTGTTGGTGAAACACATGGGCCATCGCCAGCCGCAAAAACCGTTGGATCCGATCCAGAATTTCTCGTAGTGCTTGATCCAGGCGACCTGCTTGACTTTATGTTCGGAGTAAATCCCCGTTGGCCCGTCGCTGTAATCAAGCATGAAGGCGTCCCCCTGGTAGGGAATCATTGCATCTGCCGTAATCTGAGCAGCCTGCTCGGCTGTCAGGTACGGTTCTTTGTTGGCCATCTGGAATGCCACCGGAGTCCAGTGGAGAGGATAATTGGCGATGTTGTGCAGCATCAGATCCCTTTCGCCCAGCAGAGATCCAAATCCCCATTCCGCTTCCGTTCTGGGATCATAGTGATTCGCGGTGCCCCAATAAGCCAGATTCAATTTTCCGCTGGCGCTATCTTCCTCATACGTTCCCCATTTCTTCGCAGCTCTGGCGAGCCCCTCGGTCAAATCCTTGCCGATCCCCGTGCGTGTGCTGATCTGCCTCATAAACATGTCCAGGAATCCCATTGTGCCAAACTGATCCATCGGCAGATCGCATTCGATCTTCTTACCTTTGCCGAGAAGTCCGCGTTTGTAGAGATCCTGGACGTAGCCCTGCATAGGCATAAACTGCCAGTGACCCAGGCCATATTTCTGCATCAGGTCGTTGCCCTGGCGCGTAAGTTTCAGGCTTGCGCCCTCAAGCCTGACGGCAGCAGTACCGGCGCAGACCGATTCATTGCTGTCCGCGCTGGCCAGACGCTGGCGGCAGGCTCTGGGGCAGGAAGCGCAGGCTGCTGCGCGCGCAGGCACGAGGGGAAGAGCATTGGCGCCGAAATCCGGATTATTCGTGA
Source organism: Acidobacteriota bacterium (assembly GCA_016929335.1). Classification (GTDB taxonomy): domain Bacteria; phylum Acidobacteriota; class UBA6911; order UBA6911; family UBA6911; genus UBA6911. The sequence continues at coordinate 40,174 of JAFGIY010000179.1, forward strand.
CATTTGCGCCGGCTGGGGAGCCGTTTATCCAGAAGAACATCCCGCCTACCATGTCTTTCCTTCGCGGATCGTCCACGTCATATAGAAATTGACGGAACCATAACCGGGCTTCCATGAATGCCTTGGGATCGGCAATAGGTACACTTCCCGTGCCGATGACGCTGATTGCCTTGAGATTTTTCGAGCCGAAGACTCCGCCAAAGCCGCCCAGCGCAGCTTGAGAGCCGGGACCATGCAGGAGGGCGCCCAGGCGACTCCTGTTCTCTCCGGCCAGTCCGCAGCAGACTACGGCTGGAATCTGCGTGGTATAGCTGTCGGCCAACTCTGCCCATTCGCCGTATTTCAGGCGGGGCATCACGCGCCGCGAGATTTCTTCCTGGGTATCCCATGTGTCCATTCCCCAGATTCCGTCGGCGCTTTCAATCTTGACCTGATCGTTGGCAATATTGATCCAGACCGGAGCATTTGCCGCTCCCTCGACCACAATGCCGTCCCAGCCGGCATATTTGAGTTGGGCCGTAAAGCGCCCGCCGAAATTGCTGTGTGCAAACCATTCGATGGGATATAGCATGGGTCCCAAACCCTGCACTTCGCATCGCCCCGAACCGGGCATGAAGGTGCCGGCAAACGGATGGGCCATCATGATGATGAGGTTCCGGGGATCGAATGCTTCAAACGGAAGCTGATCGCCGACAAGGTCGAAGAATAGGGCAGAGCCCATTCCGTGACCGCCGCCGTATTCTTCATACTTTTCTGTAGGAATAGTACTGGTCGATTTATTGGTCAGGTTAACCCTGAGGATTTTTCCCGTATATCCACCTTTCATTGCCGTCCCTCCTATTCCTTTGCCTTGGATTTTGAAAAACGTTAGTCAAATTCTATCCCAGGTTGAGGCAATGAGGCTCCGAAATCTTTCAGCGTTCGCTTTATTCGGTTTTCCTGGAGTCTTCGAGACTTTGAGTCTTAGAGTAAACCTCCAAGACTCGAAGATTCTGAGTGTCGGTTCACCAATCATGCTATAAACTTTAATTCATCTTGGGAGGAGGTAGAAATGAAACCAAAGCCGCTATTGTCGAGTTGCCTTTTGGTGGCAGCTATCCTGATTCTCTCCGGTATTGCACCGGTGCAAGCCCAGCGTGATACTGCCGTTTCCAAGGACAAATTAGTCACTGTTCTGAATCCGGCAGTCACAGAGAAGCTTGCGGCGCGGGTACCACTGGCATCCCGGCTAAATTCTCTGGAAGGCAAAACCGTCTACCTGGTGGACCTGAACTACGAAGGAATCGGAGGAACACCGGTGATGGTGGAGATGCAGGCGTGGTTTGCCAGGAACATGCCCGGTGTAAAGGCTATTTATAAGCTTAAACGAGGCAATTATGTGGAGGATGACACGGCGCTATGGAAAGAAATAGCTGCCAACAAGGGGAATGCGGCAATCCTCGGGGTCGCCGGCTGATGGGGCTGCCTCGCGGCCGTGAGCCGTTTCTCGGGAGCTTTGGAAAGACAGTATGGCATCCCCACCGCGTCGCTTGCGAATGAGAACATCGTATCCTTCGGGCTTGGCGACCATTTTAGATACAGCACCGGCATGCCCCTCCGTTTCGTCGGGATGCCGTATCCGTTTACAGGTATCAAAAAAGAAAACCTGCAAGCCTATCTCGAAGGCAAAGATAATGTCAGCGGCAAGCCGATCATGCAGGCGATCGCGGACTGTCTGACAAAACCTCTGACCGCTGAAGAAAAAAAGACGGATGTTCCACCGGAAGCAGTGCCCGAATCCAGATTTCTACCTCCGGATACGGAAGATAATCTGCAACGCCTGTTTAAGGACAAACATTGGACCGACTATACTCCGGTGCTGCTCCCGACGGAGGAGAGAGTGGCCGCGATGCTGAAAGGCACCAGCCACAAGCCGGATGAACTGGTTAAAAAAGAATCCGGCACCTTTGGAACTTCACGTCCCTTCACCGTGGAAAAGGTTGCCATCATCGCCGTCATGGCGGGCGCCAAACCCGATTATCTGCCCGTGATTCTGGCACTTGCCAGCCAGGTCCCGTATATGGATTCCACCACCTCCAATGCGACGTTTGTACTGGTGAACGGCCCCATCCGCAAAAAGATCGGCATGAATTCGGGCATCGGCGCCTTAGGTCCGAATGCCGAGGCGAATTCGGTCATCGGGCGGGCGATGGTCCTGATGCATAAAATACTCCAGGGCTATCGGGAAGGGGTGAGCGGCTTTTCCTCCCTCAGTAATCCATTGCTTTACAGCTACATGCCCATAGCCGAAAACGAAGAGGCACTTCCGGAAGGATGGAAACCTGTCCACGTACAGATGGGTCGTAAAGCTGAGGAAAGCGTCGTCACGCTGTTTTCGGGCTGGAACTTCGTGAATTGTTCCGGTTCGGTCGTGGAACACTATGCGCCGCAGCTTTTAATGCGTGATTTTACACGCGTGCTGGCGGCAATGGGATCTGCAACAATCATCATGGATCCGTCCGTCGCCTATCAGCTTAAAAACACGCAGGAATTCGAAACCAAAGAAGCCCTTGCGGAATGGCTCTCGAAGAACGCGGAAACCACCGCGGGAACCTATTGGGCAAATTCCATCGCTTCGGGCATGATGGGTCCACTTGGCAAACAGGGTCTCGAACCGTATGCAGGCTGGCAAAAAGCCTCTAGTGACACATTGATAAAACACCTCCCGAATCCGCGAAATATCAGGACGATTGTGGCGGGAGGAGAGACGGCAAGCGTCTGGTTCATCACCGATTTCATGGCGGGACGGGGGGTATCAATCGATGCCTGGAGATAATTCAATGAAACGATTCCGTTGAAGCGGGATTGTCATGCCGGGATTATCGATCAGCTATTGCTTGATTGCGTCAGCCTATACCAAAAAGCCGTGGATGACTTTTGGGGGCAAATGTAATAGGGTATGATTCAGCTGTTTTGATTCATCTGAATTCCCGAAGCAGGAATCCCGGGATTGGGACCCTTCAAGGAGATCCGCTATGGCCGATTCCAAGAAATCCGGAAATAGGAAAGAAAAGGTTTTAAGACGTGAATTTCTCGCCAGTGGCGGCGCCGCAATCGCGGCTGGGGCACTGGGAGTATGCGCTTCCGAATCCACGGCGACTGCATTAACTGAAGCAGTGACTCCCGCAGCACAAACATATGCGCCGTCTGCCGGATATATTGTCTATGACAGCAGGCTCTGTTTCGGATGCCAAAGCTGCATGTTTGCCTGTTCAATGACTCACGAAGGGGAAGGAAATCCCTCGACTTCGAGAATCCAGATCATCCGCGATGCTCCGTCGTTCACCAAGTATCCCTATGACATCGTTATGTCGGTATGCCGGCAATGCGTTACGCCATTATGCGTACAGAACTGCCCGACAGGCGCCTGCCACGTGGATGCCGCCCACGGCAATGTCAGGAGAATCGATGCGAAAAAGTGCATCGGATGCAAGCGCTGCATTCAGTCCTGTCCGCAAAGGCCCCACCGGACCGTCTGGAATCCTGTTGCCAGGAAATCCACCAAATGCGACTTATGCGTGGACGCACCCTTTTGGAGCAAGCAGGGAGGCCCTGACGGACATCAAGCCTGTGTGGAAGTCTGCCCGGCAAAGGCCCTTAAGCTTGTAAAAGAAGCTCCTTTGCAAACGGACGTTGCCGGATATGACGTTAATCTGGCGCCCCCGCCGACGCCCAAACCCAAGTTTTCCATGCCGGGGCAAGAAAGTAAGGCACCATGACAGCCGGTTATGAAGCCGGCGGAGAGCTGCAAAAGCAAAAACGCCACGGATTGCACGGATTAAAATATTGAATAATCCGTGCAATCCGTGGCGTTTTATTTTTGGTTCTGCAGAAACAGAGTTATAGGTCGGGCGTGGCGAAATCCGTTGGCCCGATGATGCTGACATTCATTGCAAGAAGCGCATCCGCCATCGCCTTCAAATAATTGCCTTCGATCATAATATGATGGATGCCGGCGATATTCTGAAGAAAACGATCGGCGTTCTTGATTCTGACCTCCAGATAATTCGAGCAGGTCATGCGCCTGAATCCGGTGTTGGGAGATGGCGAACTGTTGGAGAGCGCTTCCGTCTTCGTCCCTATCTGAATTTTCCCGGGCCAAAGAACAAAGCTCTTCAAGTCCTTGCTGAATGCGCCCGTTATTACTTTCATACCCACGGGGAATTCAACTTCCGGCACGACGCCCTGTCCCATTCCATGATAATCCCTTAGCTTGTACGGCAGCGGAGAAGCGCCGGGCCCCATCATCTTTAAAGGAGCAACGCAGTGGCTGAGTACGGCATTGGATTCCTGTAAATTCACTGAAATCACGTTGGAAAGAAAGGAGGGTTTCCGGCTGATCTCCTCCAAAAACATCGAAGATAGCATCCCGCAGACATCGGCTTCGCAGGCGGCCGTGAAGCCTTCATCGCGCAACCTCGCGAATGAAAGGCAGGGATAGGGCAGCCCAACGTTCCGATTGAAGAGCATGCCCAGGCAATCGATGGAGACTGCAGACAATCCCTCCTTTTCAATCATTGAGCGCAGAAGGACATAAAGCCTGCAGGCGTCCAGAATTGTCTTGTCCGAAGGTTCGACAACGGCGGTTGCCTCTTTTTTCCAACGCTCTGCTTCATTCCTTGCACCGGCTTCGTCGGTACGATCAAAAAGCTGTTTTAGCTCTTCCATCGACCGGTACTGTATCCGGACGCCGGTTCGCTTATAAACGTAATCCTCATTGAGGTTATGTGCCGGAACGCTGGTCGAGTCGAACGGCCTGCCGAAGATGAGGGCGCGTTTGCCCTCCAGAATCCTTGGAGAAGCAAGAGTTTTCAGCATTTCAAGCGCCTGAGGTTGTGAAATGGCAAACAGGACATTGCCGCCGTTTGCACGCAATGCCGCCGCAAAATTGGTATCGATCAGGATCAGGTCGGGATTTTGAGCGAGAAGCACCATTGGAACGCCCAAATTTCCCATGGAATCGGGAAGAACTCCGTAGCTGAATATGGAACGAGGAAGGCATATCAGGAGAATGTCCGCCTCCTTGCCCTGAATGGACTGAATTACTTCCTGTGGCTTTTGAAAATTGACCGTAATTGTATTCAGCGGAAGATCGATTCCCGGGATTGACCGTATCGATTCCATGAGTTTTTCGAACGCCGCCGGAGATTCGGTCAGACAGAGCAGCTTTTTTTTCGTCGCAGCCGTCCCGCCTTTCGATGAACCTCCGGCACTCTGACCGGGAAAGGCTTTTCCCGGAAAGGCCGCCGCCATGCTGGATATGGCCGTTGTCTTGATAAAATCGCGCCTTCCCACATGCATTCTCTTATGATTGATTTCAGGCACTGGACCCTCCGAAAAAAGTATAGGTCTGGAGATCAAAATCACGCTGTTCATATCATATAGCAATTGTGCATGGATCGGTTGACAAAAACCCGATACAGTCAGGGCGCAATGCCATTTCCGAGGGCCGGCTGAAGCCGACAGCCGCCGGCTGAGATCGTCCTCAAGTCGGCTTTTGACAGGAATATCTCTTTTGATGCCGCCTGGAGCCGCCTATAATTGGGTATAAGGCCGATAAAGAATCGCCGGAAAACATTCACGTCTCCATTCGGCGATGAATAATACATTACTGAAATGAGCCCGAATGTTTCTCATCTCAATCAGAAAAGAGCTTTAAGCGAAAAATAGGATACAGACATCTGGGATCCCCCCTCCGCAGATCGGGCTGAGAAAATAAGGTTGGAGATTGCATCATGATAAAGATAGCCATCATTATTGTTGGATTTTCTCGCATCACATATGATCTGCCGAGGCTGCTTCCAGGAATAGCGGTTTTGGCTATGGTCTTTTTTGGCAATGTTGCCGCCAATTTTGTCCTTGCCGGCGGGCATTCGCCTAATGCTGCTTTAGAGGGGCAGGGCTCCTATATAGATGAGGAGGAGGAAAAAGCCTATCGCGCTGCAGCAAACGAGCCTGATGAAAAAAAGCGTGCCGCCAAATTGTATGAATTCATTCAGAAGTACCCGAAATCGGCTCTCATGCAACAAAGCGATTTTGATGCCATTAAGATGATTGAAGAAGAAAATCATGCCTTCTACGCTGCCAGCCAGGAACCCGATTTTGAAAAGCGCGCGGCATTGCTTATGGAATTCCTCCAGAAGTATCCGGAATCTGCTCTCAAGGATCATGCCGAACTCGAGTTCAAAAAAATGCTTCAGGAGGATATCCGGAACAAGAAGTACGAAGAACTCGAATCTCTTGCCGAAAAATGGCTGAAGACTCACCCGAAAGACAAGGAAGCAAACGCCTATTTAGCCGAAGCAGCCAGGAACCTGAAAAAATATCAGAGGTGCGCCGAGTGTCTTGAAGAGATTTATGCCATGGAGCCGATTCCTCAACTGGCAAGAGAGATTCACGATAGCTATCTGCAGACTGAAAATGTGGCCAAGCAGAAGGAGTGGGCTGAAAAGCTTTTTACCATGCCCGAATTCGAAGCTGATTACATGCTCCGGTATGCTTATGTGGTTAAATTTTCCAATGAAAACAATCTGCCCAAAGCTGCCGAGTATGCACAGCTGACACTAAAGTCCGCCGATCTGGCTGAACAGAAAGATGAGAAGCTGCGCGAACAACTGCGGCAGGTGCGCCGCGCATGCCATCACGTCATTGGCAGCAGCCTTCAGCAAAAGGAGAATTACGCGGCAGCGATCTCTTCTTTCAAAGAAGCTCTCCGGTTCGAGAAATACGGACAAGGCTACTACAAAATCGGGCAATGCGCCGAAAGTCAAAAACAGATCGATGAGGCCGTTCAATACTACGCGGCAGCTGAACTAATGGGCGGAGAAGAAGCGCCCAGGGCAAAAGCCCGTCTGGAAGTACTCTATAGGGCTCTTCACAACGACACGCTGATCGGCATCGATAAGGTCTACAAAAAGGCAAAAGAACTATTGGAAGAGCCGGGCGAAGCCGGATCGCGAGGAGGGACTATCGGGGGTAGAGGGATGCCTTCCATTGCCGCTTTCCCATATTAAGGTTATAATGGCTGCAACTTCGTTCTGCATAATCTGAGAAGCTAGGGCTGCGAAACCATGGATTGCGCGCCTCACTTTATAGTCTGCTGCGCTGTCCTTCGAAGGATGTTCTGAGTGATGCAGGGCGGAACGATATTCGGATTATTTTGTATCCAAGAATTCATATATGTTTTATAGCCCGGCGCATATTCGGCTTGTTGATTTGGTATTAGGACGCGGGCAGTAATTGCCTGCAGTCCTGTTTCCCTAAGCCTTTTCAGTATTCGCATTTAAGGAATGAGAAAGTGAGGGAGTAGAGATGAAAATGCTAAAACCTTTCTATTTGTTGCTTATGGCGGCGCTGTTCTTCATCGTCGGCACGGCATGGGCGGGCGATGGCACTCCGGTAATCCTGGCTACTCTGAATGCCGGGGATGTAACCATTCTCGACGATCAAGCCGCCATGGCAATCCGCGGCCAGGATTACAAATATGTGCTGGTTAAAATCTTCGGCCTTAATGCTCTTGATGGAGGAGCAGGCGTTCAGTGGACCTGGAATCCTTTAGACTATCGGTACGGCGCTTATGGCGGACTGAATTGGAGCAATACGGACGAGACTCCGGCTGATGCGATGGATTTCTTTTTCAGCGCGCATGATGAAGCGTATGCGAATCCGTCTGCCGACAAAATCGCCGCAGATCAAGCGCTGATCCTCGGATTGGCATCGCTGGGGACAACCTATAACAGCTTCTGGGGGTGGATCTACTCTCCCGCGGTTTTGCCTGCGGGATTGACAACTCCGAATGTGAAGGTGTCGGGCATTAGTTTCTTCGGCAATAAATTCTTCTTCGGCTGGAGATCCATGCCATATACCGAATATTCGCGGCGAGAGGCAATTGCAGGCATCGGCGTCTTGGTTGTTGGACGATCATTGCTTTCGTCCATATCGAAATAATTGCTGCTGCGCAGCCCTGGTCGGCATTTGGAGTGCGGCGGCGTGCTGCCGCTTCTAAGGATTCTCATATAATCGGTTCTTATAATACGCGCAAGCAAGCGGCAAGCAGAGCTTGCTTGCGCACTCCAAAGGTTTCGCTACACAAGCCAAAATCCGGTATTACCACCCCGCTCCATAAAAAGAATGAAGAAACCCGTATGCACTTCTTTCAGCGTGTGACAGTGACGCTTGTTGTATTGATCTGGATTTTTGCCGCGGGACAATCGAAGGCTCGCGCGGATCAACTAATCCTGAACAATGGTGACCGAATCAGTGGGAAATTACTCACTTTTGCTCGCGATGCTGTCCGGATCGAGACGCCCTCTGCCGGAATAATCCAGCTTGAACGAAAATATGTCAGGCAGCTGAGCATAGATAATGAAGTTTGGGTGGATCTTGTTTCCGGCGAGCGAATCACCGGAAGGGTAACAAACGGTGAAGAGAGGACTGTCGTTATACGATCCTCGATTTTGGGAGAGCGCCGGCTGTCCGTCGATGCGATTGCCGAAATTCATACCGATAGAGTCGCGATAGCTCGGGATCTCCTCGAAATGTCGGCTGTTGCCGGCAAAGGTATCGATTCATCTCAGGCATCGGACAGCCGGGCATCCAAGGCGACCGTTGCACAGAAGCCCAAAACCATCGGCCAGATGCCGGAAGATGAGACAGATATCAGAAAAATCTTCCTTCGACAGTCCGCTGTGCTGCTGCGTCCGGGTCAAGTCGAACTTGAAGCGGCTCCCGGCTATATGCGCAATCAATCTGTTTCGCCAATTATGAATGCAAAGGTGCGGCAGTTCCGGATGCCCTTGGCAGCAAGGATCGGCCTTTTCAATCGGGCTGAAATGCATGTCACGGTGCCGGTCGTTTATGTTCATCAGGAATTCGCATTTGCAGAGAATGCGATTTCCCACAGAGAATTCGGGATCGGCGATGCATCAGCAGGATTGAACATCGAAATAGCACGCGAAACAGCCCAGTGGCCTGATGTCATTTTGTTCGCCGGAGTAGGAGCTCCAACCGGAAGCAAACCGAAGGAAGAAGGCTTATCGTTAGGTTCCGGTCATTGGGAAGCAAGCTTCGGGGCTCAGTTTATCAAGACCGTTGATCCGGTTGCCCTGTTTGCGGGCGCCTACTATGCGCACCAGTTCGAATCGCGCTATTTCGTGAATGACGCCATACGGGCTGTTAATCCGGGAGGAATCGCCGGATATAATTTCGGTTTTGGGTTTGCAGTCAATGAGAGCGTATCGCTAAGCGCCCAGATATCGGGCAGCTATCAGTCAAATGCAAGGGCTGATGGAGAGAAAGTATTCGGTTCTTCGAGCGAACCGGTCTCCCTACGTTCCGCCCTGACCTATCGCTGTTCTAAAAATACGTACATTGAGCCGTCGGTTGTAATAGGTTTAGACGACGAAACAGCGGATTTTATCCTCGGCATTTCCTTGACTCACCGATTTGGGAAATGAAAACAAGATGATGAAACGAAAATTCTGTTGCTGTGTTGTGCTCCTTGCCGGCATGGCACTTCAAAGCTGTGCTGTCCGGACGGGCCGATTGCCCGTCGATGTGAGGCCGGTCCAGGCGGGCGTAATACGAGGCGACAAAACTATCCGGTCATGGAAGGAGTTGCGCGACCAGAACATTGTGCTCCAGGGATTTGACTATTCCTGCGGTGCGGGAGCGATGGCTACGCTGATGCGGTTTTATTTCGGAGACGATGTGACTGAAGAAGGGATTTTGCTCAACATACTCGGTTCCATGAACCGCGAAGACGTCGAAGAGAGAGAAAAAAACGGCTTGTCTCTTCTTGATCTTAAGCTCTGCGCAGAACGATTAGGCTATCAGGCAGTCGGCGTAAGGTTGAACTATGCGAGTCTTCCCCAGCTGAAGGGGCCCGTGCTCATTCATCTCGAAAACAAAGAATACAGACACTTTGCAGTCCTAAAGGGAGTGCGTGGAGACCGGATTTATCTGGCTGACCCCAGCCGCGGCAACCTCCGTATGTCGGCGGATCGTTTTGCGAAAGAATGGTCGGGAATAGCACTGGTTTTGGGCAAGCAGGGATTCGGTCTTCCTTCCAAATATCCTCTGGCTCTGGATGACCAGGAACCTGTCCAGAACGAAATCCTCTCAGCCAGAAGATCCCTCTTTACCAGAAACTAGCTTAGCGCGCTCCGCACGAATCAAATTCGCGTTCATTCGCAGCTGAGTTTTTATGAGTACAGGCGAAACGGGGGTCGGGCCCCGATAATGACATAATTTCTCCCTGACACAGGGTAAAAGTATTGGCGGACAAAGAAAGAGGTCATACGCTATTATGGCTGTGCATCTGAGGCCGTAGGCTTTATCCGGCAACTTTCACGAATTTGTGCAATCTGATATAAAGGCCCACGAAGTGATACAGGGAAGATAAAGCGATGCGCAAAAGGCAATCAGGACTAGGACGTCGCGGATTTCTGAAAGGGGCGATAGCTTCCGGCATGGCGGGAATCGCTGCATCCAATCCGCTGACGGCGGCACAACATAAAAAAGCCGGTGCGTCGGAAGGCTGCAAACCGTCCTGGGAAACACCTCCGCCTCCCATCCCGCCTGGCGAAATCAAGAACACGGTTACCGCTGATGTTGTAGTGGTGGGCGCCGGCGTAGCGGGAGTTGTGACCGCTCTGTCGGCGGCAGAAGGAGGAGCAAAGGTAGTCGTTCTCGAAAAATTAAAGAAATTTTCGGCGCGCGGTTTTGATATTGCTGCCGTCGACAGCCGTGTTCAAAGGAAAATGGGGATAAAAATCGACGTCCCCCAGGCTATTCGAGAGCTTATAAAGAGCGGGGACAAGCAGGTCAAAGAGGAGCTTTACTGGATCTGGACCCGGAATAGCGGCAAGGTCATGGACTGGATTTTGGATCAAACGGAGCCGGAAGGGCTGACGGCCAAGATGTCAGCTTCCCAATACAAGGGTCCAACCTATTTCGAATATCCGGTTACGCACCACATCCTGGGAGGCTCTCACACAAAAGACGGTTCCTTTATTGACGTCATGATCATCCTGGAGAGAAATGCAAAAACCAAGGGCGTCGACTTCCGCTACAGTACACCCGGCGTCCGCCTGATGCGCGAAGGAAAAGGTCCTGTAACCGGTGTCATCGGCGGCACAGCCGGAAACTATACCCGCTTTATCGCCGGCAAGGGAGTTGTATTGGCTACCGGCGACTATGGCTCCGATCCGGAAATGCTGCGCCACTACTGTCCGATCGCAACCTATGTGGATGCGAATGTCTATACGCCTTTGGGTGCCAATGTGGGGGAGGGGCACAAAATGGGGCTGTGGGCTGGCGCCGCTATGCAGAAGGGGATCCATGCACCGATGATTCACAGCCTGGGCGGCGCCTGGCCCTATTTCTTCCTGCATGTGAATAAACGCGGTTTGCGTTACCAGAATGAAGACCTGTCCTGCCAGGCAGGTTGCCTGGGCAAGATGATGCAGCCGGACGGTATCGGTTGGACGCTGCTCGATTCCAATTTCACAAAGTATGTTCCTCTGACGCTCGACATCGGTGGCGGATTTTTCTGGGATCATCCGGGGCGCAATATGGGCGAAGAGTGGACGCCCGATGAGGACCTGGCAACTCTGGAACAAAACATAAAAGATGGACTGGCGTTCAGGGCAGATACCTGGGATGAATTAGCGACCAGGATGAAGGTTCCGGCAGACGCTTTAAAAAAGACAGTTGCGCGCTACAATGAGCTGGTAAAGAAGGGTGTGGACGAGGATTTCGGCAAACGCAAAGAGCTGCTGTTCCCGATCGAAAAGCCGCCATTCTACGCCGGCCTGATGAAGAGCGCTTTGCTGGCGACAACGAGCGGCCTGCGAATTGATACCAACTGCGCTGTGCTGGATGAGCGCGACGAGCCGTTGGGAGGACTCTACGCGGTGGGCAATGTTCAGGGAGATATGTTCGCGGTGGATTACCCGACGGTCTTCCCCGGATTGAGCCACGGCCGCTGCGTGACTTTCGGCCGCCTCGTCGGTTTGCACCTGGCCGGGAAGGATATGGTTTAGAAGTATTCGAGATTGAAAAGCGGTTTTAATCTCGAATCTTCAATCTCGAATAACAGGAGAAAGAGAGGAAGAACTTGCTAAAGCGAATATTTTATCTGATTGCGGCCGTGACTATGATCTGGACCGGATTAGCAGCTGTTGAAGAAAAAAAAGAATTCACAGCGGACCGCCATGCGAAGAATGGGCTCGCTTGTGATGTATGCCATTCAGAAGGGCAGGCGACAACCCCTGCCTCGGGGAAAGCATGTCTCAAATGCCACCAATCGCTCGAATCGGTTGCCGAGAGAACGAAAGATTTCGAGAGAAATCCGCACCAAAACCATATTACCGAAAGCAGCGACGTAGAATGCACGCAATGCCATAATGGCCACAAAGCCGATGTTCCGTTGTGCAATCAATGTCATTCGGGATTTGTGTTCGAGAAGAAGAAGCCGGAAACAAAATAAAAATGGGATTATCTGTTTGCAGGAGAGGCTCTCTTTAATCTGCCTGCAGGATGATTTCGAAATCCAATCCGAATTTCCAAAAGCCGGGCAGCATCTTCAGGCGCTGTTGCCAGAAGCGGAAAGCATAATAACCGGGAAGGCGTTTTTTGCGTGCCGGCAGCTGAATGGATGATTGAACGGGAACAACCGCGTGCGTACGGTAGTGTTTCTTCCAGCCCGGCTTTTGCGGGAGATAGCCCAGCGCGCGCAAACCCCTCCGAAGACCGTAGGTGCGGCTTGAGACAATCCTGAAATGCGTTTCCTGGAACAGGAAGCGCAGCGCAGCCTGCGAAAAAAAGTATAGATGCCCGTTTCTCGCGCGGACCGGCTGATTTTCAATTTGATAATAATTCAGGAATCCTGCGCTCTCTACCGGACCGTTTGGAACCGACAGATAGCATCGCCCGCCCTGCCGCAAAATCCGCCGGCATTCCTTTAGGAAGCCTGAAGGATCTTTGACGTGTTCCAGCACATTGTTTATGTGCAGATAATCAAAGAAAGAATCAGGATAGTTCAGTCCTCCCAACGTTCCGCAACGTACTTCCAGGCCCAGTTTGTCATGAGCGAAAGCAGCGGCTTCCGCACTGATCTCAGTGCCATAAACCTGCCAGCCCGAACTCTGGCGGACGCCGTTGAGAAAAAATCCGAGGCTGCAGCCTACATCCAAAAACTTCCCCTTCAAATCCCGGGATAGCATCACACGCCCGAACTCGCGTCCTTTGCCTTCATGCTTATACCAGTCGGAGCCGTAATAGTGAGGCGAATAGAATTGATTCAGTTCATCGTCCGATGGCAACGGGTTCAGGAAACGCGTCCGGCAGGCGCCGCATTCTGCCAATTGGTAGATACGTTCCACTCCATCCAGTGCCAGAGGGCACAAATCACGCGGTCCTTCTGCAGACCCACAAATAGGGCATGGTGAAGGAAAGGCTGACGGGAAAGAATGAGATTCACTATCACCCATTTCAAACATAATAACGTATCCCGACTCCAATTTCCCTTCTTCGAAAAGCTCCTGCTCCAATATGGGGACAGTCACCGGTGTCCCTATATGTTTTTCCGGGGGAGAGACAAATAGGGATTGATTCCATATGGGAGTCCGAATTTTAAATTAGCAGCCGGTCTTTCTTGAGATGTAATTGAGCAACTAACTGAATTAGTGAATGAATCTTTCCATCAAAACAGACATGAACGACGCTCAAGTAGCTGAGTCTTTTTTCAACGATGCGGATGCTGTCCTCCCCCAAATTCCTGTGTAAATCAAAATCGTGATCGATAATTTCAAAGGAAGGATCAATCATGAATCCGGCATCAATTGAGGGGATATCGATCCGGCTGCCTGATTCCAGGATTCGCATATCCTGAAATTACTCAGCCTTTCCCGGATGACCAAACGCTCGCGACCGACGGAATGTCGCGTCTGTGTTGCACCTTATTTCTTCCGTGGTTCTAGCGCGGAACGCAGCTTATTGGCGAATATCCCGAGGCCTTCGGGGGGAGGCGCCTGCCGTTCCGTCCACTCGCGCACTTCCTCAGCCGCGCGCGCTTCCATTACTGCCTTTGCACTCAGGCGGATACGACGGGCCGACGGATCCACCTCGAGCACAACGACTTCCACGTCTGTTCCTACAGGAAAGGTTCGTGGGACATCGCTTTCCTTCGCCACGCCGGTTTCGCTAAGCGGGATGAGACCCGTACGGCCGGGAGCCAGAAAGACGAACACGCCGAATTTTTCATGCCGTTCGACCTTGCCGGTCAGGCGCGCTCCCGGAACAATGCCGCTCCGGCTTCCCGCAGTCCCCCTGTCGGGTGCTGAGCCTTCCACGACAAGGGCCACGCCGATCCTTTTCTGATCGAGGTCGACGGATAGAATCTCGAATGTGCCCGTCATCCCCGGAGAGACCTGGCTCGACCAGCCTCCCGATAGAGTCGGTGCAAATGTGGAAGCATGGGCCAGCCCTTCGATCCCCGGCTCAAGTTCTACGAAAGCGCCGAATTCCGCGATACGCGTGATCCGGCCTGCTCTCCTTTGGCCTGCTTTGTAAGCGTCGGCTACCTTCGACCAGGGATCGGCGGAGAGCTGCTTCAATCCAAGCGAGATCTTTTGCTTGTCTTCTTCCACTCGCAGAACCTTTACCGTAATTTCCTCGCCCGCCTTAACGATCTCTGCAGGAGTCGATGCGCGGGACCACGACATTTCGGACACATGAAGCAGGCCCTGGATACCTGCTCCCAGATCAATGAATGCCCCGAAGTCGCGGATAGAGGTGACCCGGCCTGTCAGAACGGCCTCGGGCACAATCCTCTCGCGGATCTCGGCCGCCTTTGCCTGCTGCTCTTCTTCGAGCAATGCACGCCGGGAGACAACGATATTCGAACCGCCATCCTTGTATTCGATAATCCGGAATTGGTAGACCTGTCCCTCGTGCGCCGCTGCGTCCGCGCCGCGGACATCGATCTGGGAAAACGGGCAGAACGCACGCTGGCGTCCGAGGCGCACCTCGTAGCCTCCCTTAACCTCCCGTTCAACCTTTCCTTCCACCGGCAGGCCGCTGTGAAAGGCGTCCTCAAACTGCCGATCGCTCGCGGCTGCTCCCGCCAGCCTGCGGGAAAGCGTCAGTCCGCCTGACGTCGAAACCACCATCGCCTGAACGCGGTCGCCAACGGCAACCTCGATCTCGCCTTCCATGTTCTTCAGTTCATCAATCGCGATGACCGCCTCGCCCTTGCCCCCAACGTCGACCAGGGCAACCTCCGGACCGATGGCGACGATTGTGCCCTCAGTCAGTTCGCCCTTCTCGAGTTGTCTGGTTTGAAGCGAAGCCTCAAGCATTGCGGCAAAATCTTCTTCTTCCGGATCACTCACTATCCACTCCTTATTCAATCTGCTTTCGCATGAACGGGATTAAATCATAATACAATAGGGGGACAGTCACCAGTGTCCCCATCGAACTCCGCATGATAATTGGATATTTTTACCGGCGAATGGGGGACACTGGTGACTGCCCCCCTTTGAGAGTTGCCAGGCGGCGGGCGTCATCGACGAGGTTGGCAGGGTAGCCTTTCAGCTCGATCAGCTTTATGGCGTTGCCGGCGCGGCAGGGGCCGTCCCGCAGTATGAAATCGAAATAATAGCGGTTGCCGTCGACCTGTTCGCTGAAGTGAAAAAGGCGGCTGCAATCGCTGAGCAGAGGCTGGAGCTCGACGTCGTGCGTGGTAACGAGCGCCATGTTTCTGCGGCTGAGATAGCGCAGCGTTGCGGCGCTGATTGCTATCCGCTCGATCGTGTTCGTACCCCTGAAGATTTCGTCGATAAGAAACAGGAACCGTCCTTCCCGGCAATGCAGGAATTCGCGGATCTGCTCGACTTCGCGCGAATAGTAGCTTTGTCCGTCGATCACCTTTTCCTCTCCCTTGATGGATGTCCGGACAACGCACAGGGGCAGATCCGCTCGTTCGGCGAGGCAGATGAAAAGAGTTCGAGCCAGGATCAAGTTTAAGCCTACGGTCTTGATGAATGTGGTTTTGCCGGCCATATTCGATCCCGTAATTAAAGCGGATTCATTCTTCAGCAGAAAAGAATTGCCGACGGCGTTTTCAACAAGCGGGTGGTACATATTCGTGACATCGATGGTCCCGGCCGAATTGAATGATGGAATCGCCGTGACCGGAAGGCTACGCGTCCAGGACGCGATAGCGATGCACGCATCCAGCGAGCCGATGGCATCAAAGATCCGGCGGATTCCCTTCCTGGACCTTTTTAGATCATCAACGGTTCTCAGGAAGGCGACCAACCTTGATAAGCCGAAAATATTCAGGAAACCGAAAAACGCCGCTGCCAGATCGTTCGTCTGCGCTTCGTCGAGGCAGAGCCAGAATACTTTTCTATTTAATCCTGCGGCAAGATCCTTCAGCTCCCGGAGCGTATCGAGCTCGCGGACCTCGGCCGGGGGGGCAATTCGTGCGAGATTGCCGGCCGCGCGCAGCATGGTCGTGAATGATGCGAGGTCATTAAAATGGTGGAAAACAGTGCGGCCATAAAAAGTATTGATCAGCAGGTTGCAGACGGCGAGTGCTGCCGCGGCCCAGAAGAATGCGGAATTTACGGCAATCAGCGCGAGCGAAAGGAAAAAAAGGCCGGAGCTGAGATATATGAGGTAATAGTATTTTGGTTTTGGAGGCAGTTCCTCGTACAGCAGCGTTGTGAGATAAGCGCTGTTGTTTTTCCGCAATGGATACAGGGCTCCCTGTATCTTCTCCCGGAAGGCAGCGTCGGATCTGAAGAGCGTATAAAGCGAATGGAGCCTTCGCTTCTCGGCATCGTCGGGGCGGTTGTATATTCGCAAAGCCGCGTAAAGGTACTGCCGCCCAATCACGCTGGTCGTCCGGTCGATCCGGGCAAATACCTGATACATCTCGAGGTCCGACCACGTCTTGTCATCGACTGTATCCCGCTCATCAGGCTGCCTGTACCGGAAATAAAGAGGGATCCAGTCATAATCCCTGTGAACCTCGCTTTTCCCCTGCCAGACTGCATCGAGGTGCTTGTTGACCCGCGACCCGTGGATATCCAAATGATTCGCTCCGGCCTTGTTCCTGGCCCACAATTGTTTCAACTGTTTAAACATGATGATCCGCCAACTGCCGACGAACGACTGACAACTGCAGACTGCTGCCCGCTAATTCCAGCGAAACCAGCGGAGGGTGCATAGGTAGGAAATTGCACCCCATGCCGCAATGCATGCCATGCGCCATAGTTGCGAGCTTAGCGAGGCACCCTCCAGGATAACCGCGCGCAGAGCGTCGTTAAACTGGGTCAACGGGAGAGCCTGTATGAAAGGCTGCAATATATCCGGGAATCGTTCTGGTGAAAAAAAGACGCCCGAGAGCAGCCACATCGGCATCATGATCACGTTCATGATGCCGGAGACCGTTTCCAGCTTCCGGGCCCGACAGGCCGCCAGCAAGCCAAGGCCGGTGAAGGAAATTGTTCCCAGAAGCGAGAGAAAAAGAATAGAGAAAATGTTTCCTCGAATCGGGAATTCGAACAGAATCACGCCTGCGCCCAGTATGACGATAAGCTCGGGGATCATAAACGCGAGGCGGCCGCTCAGCGCCGACCAGAGAAAGTGCGACCTCTTCATCGGGGTTGCGACAAAACGCTTCAGCAGCTTCCGAACTCTCATATCCACGATGACATAGCCTACGGCCCACATGCTCCCTGCGAGCAAATTCATGCCGATCAATCCCGGGATAAGGAAATCAATGTACCGTGTCCCCGGCTCTGTGACGTGCCTGTCTGATGTCGACAGTGGGTCTCGGCGACCAGCGGCTCGTTGCAGTACATCGTCGACCCGCTGGCGGGCCAGAACGCTTTCAGGCCGGCTGGGATCAAGCAGGTAAGTAATATTGTCGCCCGGAATGACGACAAGGGCCGATTTGCCCAGTCGCAGACGTTCCATGCACTCCGGCTTCCGATGGATCGACACGACAAAATCATGCAGCGGCTTCAAATTCCCTGCGACTTCTTCGGCCGCGGCGTGCTGCTGGATATCGACAAATACCCTTTCGACAGGACGATTGCGAAAGGCAATGCCCAGCCCGATCGCCAGCAATACCGGAAATGCGTAGACCCAGAAGATTGTCTCCGGCTCGCGGAAAAATTCGCGAAGCCTCGCTTTCAACAGTTCATTAAAAGGATGATATTTCGTCATCGCGTAAATGTCTTCCCGTCAGATTAACAAAGACGTCTTCAAGGCTTGCATTGCGGGTGGATAATCGTGCCAGATCCAGCTTTTGCGATTGCAGATGCTTAAGCAAAGCCGGGATGGCAACGTGCGGTTCCGTGACTGTGAGCGCAATCCCGTTGCTGTCGGTCCGCACTTCCTTTACCGCCGGCAGATTTGTCAATTCGTTGTCCGGCGCGCTGCTTCCGTTTGCCAGAGCAAACTCCACAATATGCTCGCCTCCCAGGCCGGATATCAATTCCGCCGGGGAACCCAGAGCGATGATCTTGCCGTGATCGATTACGGCGACTCTGTTGCACAAACGCTCGGCTTCATCCATGTAATGAGTTGTGAGGAGAATCGTGCGCCGTTCCTCCTGCAATTTGCGGATGATGTCCCAAAGGCGGCGCCGCGATTGCGGATCCAGTCCGGTCGTAGGCTCGTCCAAAAAAAGGAGAAGAGGATCACCCACCAGCGCGCATGCGACAGCGAGCCGCTGGCGCTGGCCTCCCGAAAGCTTGCCGACCCATGACCTGGCTTTTTCACCCAGTCCAACCTCCTCCATCACCTCTTTCGGCGGATGCCCGTTCCTATAAAAGCTGCGGAAGAGAACCAGAGTTTCCAGTACGGTCAGTCTTTCCGTGAAACGCGTTTCCTGAAGCGAGATTCCTATCTTCTGGCGCAACTCATTGTCGTTCTGGCCCCAGCGCATGCCGAGGAGCTCCACATCGCCGGATGTGGGATGCATGAGCCCTTCGAATATTTCGATGGTTGTAGTCTTGCCTGCGCCATTGGGTCCCAGAAGCCCAAAGCATTCGCCGCGGTGAATTTCGAGATCAATTCCGTTGACGGCATTAACGATTCCCCCGCGTCCTTTATATTGCTTGCGCAACTCCCGGCAGGAAATCACCGGCTCAGCAGATGATGACGCTTCCATCTCAGTCCCTTCTCCATGCGATCCCGGCATAATAGCTCCAAGAATAGCATTCTGGAAGCGTCATCGGCGAGGCGTACAGTCACCAGTGTCCCCATTTGTCTGAGGGGGACACTGGCGACTGTACCCCATGAGGGAATTGCATCTGTTGACGACATCTGTGACTATTACTGTTTGTGAGTAAAGGTTGAACGGGTATTCCTGAGGATCGAAGGAGAAATTATGGCGGCGCAGCAATCAACGATTGTTTGGACATGGACTGATGAAGCGCCCGCTCTGGCGACGCTTTCGTTTTTACCTATTGTACGGTCATTCACAAAAGGCATCGGCGTCTCGCTGGAAATGTGGGACATCTCCCTCGCCGGCCGCATCATCGCCAGCTTCCCGGAATACCTCACCGAAGCTCAGCGAATGCCGGACTATCTGACAATGCTTGGTGAACTGACGCTCGTGCCCGAGGCCAACATAATCAAGCTGCCGAACATCTCCGCATCCGTCCCGCAGCTGATGGATGCCATCAAGGAGCTTCAAAGCAAGGGATATAAGGTCCCAGACTACCCTGAAAATCCCAAAAATGAAGCGGAAAGAGCGGTTCAAGGGCGATATTCAATAGTCCTCGGCAGCGCCGTTAATCCCGTGATTCGCCAGGGCAACGCCGACCGGCGTGCACCGGCTTCCGTGAAGGAGTATGCGAGGAGGCATCCCATAAAAATGGGCGCATGGAGTCCGGATTCGAAGTCGCATGTGGTGCACATGGTGGATGGCGATTTCTACGGCAGCGAGCAGTCCACCACCGTCCCTGCGCCGGTTGAAGCACGCTATGAATTTGTGGCTGCGGATGGATCGATTAAAGTGCTCAAGAAAAATATGCCCGTGCCGGCAGGCGCTATCCTCGACACCTCCGTGATGCACGTCAAAAAGCTGCGCTCGTTCTATGAAGTCCAGATTGACGACGCCAGGCGTCAGGGAGTTCTTCTTTCGCTCCATTTGAAAGCCACCATGATGAAGGTCTCGGATCCGGTCCTTTTTGGCCACGCTGTAAGCGTCTACTTCAAGCCCGTATTTGAGAAGCATGCGGATGTCTTTGCGCAGCTTGGAGTGAATTCCGACAACGGTTTGGGGGATTTATACGCCAAAATCCAGAACCTGCCGGAAGAGAAGAGGAAGGAAATTGAGGCGGATATAAAAGAGGTATACGACATACGACCGCCTTTGGCTATGGTGGATTCAGACCGTGATATTACGAACCTCCATTTCCCGAATCTTGTAATTATCGATGCGTCCATGCCGGCGATGATCCGAGATTCGGGAAAGATGTGGGGCCCGGACGGAAAACTTCACGACACGAAGGCAATGCTTCCCGACCGCTGTTACTCGACGCTCTATAAAACTATTGTCGAAGACTGTAAACGGCACGGAGCTTTCGATCAGGCCATGATGGGCAGCGTGCCGAACGTGGGCCTGATGGCCCAGGAGGCCGAGGAGTACGGATCGCACGACAAGACATTCATCGCCGCAGGGCCGGGCACCATCCGTGTGGTGGATCAGACAACGGGCAAATCGCTGCTTGAACAAGAAGTGAAAGAAGGAGATGTCTTCCGTTCATGCCGGACGACGGATGCTGCAATCCGCGACTGGGTGAAGCTGGCGGTGCGCCGCGCCCGGGTGGCCGGCTCTCCAGCGGTGTTCTGGCTCGACAGGGAACGCGCTCATGACAAAGAAGTGATTGCAAAAGTCGAATTTTATCTCAAGGAGCACGACACTACGGGAATTGATATACGTATCATGGATCCGGTGGAGGCGATGGAGTTTTCTCTTGAACGGATCCGGAAAGGCCAGGACACTATCTCGGTTGGCGGAAATGTCATTCGGGACTACCTGACCGACCTTTTCCCAATCCTCGAAATCGGCACCTCCGGCAAGGTGTACTCCATCGTTCCGCTCCTTGCGGGCGGCGGGCTCTTCGAAACCGGTGCGGGCGGTTCGGCTCCGAAGCATGTCCAGCAATTCCAGCGGGAAGGCTATCTGCGCTGGGATTCACTTGGAGAATTTCTGGGTCTGGAAGCGTCGTTGGAGCACCTTGCCGGCGCTTTCCGGAACGATCGGGCGGCGCTGCTCGCCGAGACGCTCGACCGGGCGATCGGCAAATTACTTGATAACAACAAATCGCCGGCTCGAAAAGTGGGCGAGATCGACAACCGCGGCAGCCATTTCTATCTGGCGATGTATTGGGCCGAAGCTCTTGCTGCGCAATCCAAAGATAAGGAAATACAGGCGCGGTTTGCCGAAGTGGCGAAACAATTGAAGGAAAATGAAGAGAAGATCAACGCTGAGTTAATCGGTGCACAGCGCAAGCCCGTCGATATGGGAGGATATTATTATCCTGACATTGCCGGAACCACGAAGGCGATGCGGCCGAGCTCGACGCTGAATGCAATTATTGACGCCATGAGTGAGAGCCCGGATTAACCGCGAGCGTTACAGCTTCAACATGGATACTTTCAGAACGCCGTCGATCTGACGCAGTTGAGATAAAACTTCCTTCCCTGCCTCTCCGTCAATGCTGACAAAGGAGACGGCTTTGCCGCCTCTCTGGTTTCTGCTCCACTGCATGGCCGCGATGTTGATTCCGTTTGCCCCGAGCAGCGTGCCGATTTTTCCGATAATGCCGGGCCTGTCCGTGTTGTGCAGAGCGATAATGAAAGGCGTTGGCTCGAAATCGAGCCTATAGCCGAAGAAATCCACGATTCTGAGTTCTTCTTTTGCAAATACCGTGCCGGAAATAGATTGCTCTTTTTTCTTGGTGAAGAACTTGACGGTTATGAGATTCGTGTATTTATCAAGATGCGAGCTTTTGCTCTCGATCAGCTCGATTCCCATGTTCTTGGCAATAAGCTCCGCATTCACGAAGTTTACTTTTTCGCTGGTTATGGGATCTAGAAAACCCTTTAAAACCGAGAGCGACATAATCCTGGTTTCTTTATCCACGAGATCGCCGGAGTAGACAATCTCCAGTTTTTCAACCGTTTCCTTTTCCGCCTGGTAGTAAATCTTGCCCAGCATTTCAGCCAGAATGATATAAGGCTTCAGCTGAGCGAGGTCGCCGGATTCCAGCGGAGGCATGTTAACAGCGACGACCATTTCGCCCTTCAAAGCCTCGGCAACCAGTTTTGTGATTGCAGTGCCGACATTATAGTTCGCTTCTTCCGTCGAAGCTCCAAGATGGGGCGTAATGACAACGTTGTCCAATTCCAGCAGTGGATTCTTATACGTTTGCTGTTCCGGCGGTTTGTCGTAGCCCGGCTCCGGATCCAGTACGTCGATGCCGGCCGCGGCGACGTGCCCGCTTTTAAGGGCTTCACAGAGAGCCTTTTCATTGATCAATCCGCCCCTGGCCGCGTTGACGATCTTCACGCCGCTCTTGCATTTCTTCAGCTGCTCCGCGCCCACCATGCCATAGGTTTCTTCGTTCTTGGGCGTATGGATGGTGATGAGATCCGCCTGCCGAAGCAGATCATCGAGCGTTTCGCATTTTTCAACACCGTTTCTCTTGAATTTTTCATCGGTGATGTAGGGATCGTAGGCGATGGCTCGCATGTTGGCTCCCTTCAGCTTCCGGGCGACGATGGATCCGATCCTGCCGAGACCGATGATGCCAACGGTCTTTTCATCGAGCTCTCTGCCGATGAATTTGTTTCTTCGGAAATCCAGTCTTTTGGAGGCCGCGTTTGCCTGCGGTATATTCCGGAAAAGGCAATAGGCGAGCCCGATAGCCAGCTCCGCTGCCGCCATGGTGTTGCTCTCGGGTGTATTGACGACAATGATGCCTTTTTGAGTGCATGCGGGCACGTCGATATTGTCTATTCCGTTACCTGCTCTGCCTGCAACCTTCAGGTTGATCCCTTTTTCAATCAGCTCCCTATTTACCTTCGTAACGCTTCTGACAATGATGGCATCATAGTCCGGAATTATTTCCAGCAGCTCCGGATGTGAAATCCCATATCTTATATCCACGTCAAAACCGCATCCGCGGAGGTAATTTACGCCTTCGTCGGCAATTCTTTCGGTAACAATGATTCTCATAATTGGATTGCCCCTATCCGTTTTGTCTTATTGTTTGAAGCATCGAGCTTACGGTCCCGCATTTTATTGGATGCCGGAAAGTCAATATATATCGCGGGCGCGTATACGGGAGCAAGCCGGAAATTCAGACGATCCCCGGGAGCGAAGCATTTGGAGTGCGGCAGCTTGCCGCCGCCTTTCCGGCTGATGAAAAGACAGAGGCGAAAACACAACGTCGGCAGCAGATTCACAGGAGACAACGCTGTTGACACAGATCATACTCAAAGATAGGCTGAAACGGGGTTGATGCCGTTGATGAATTCGATTGAATGCCAATTCCCAGGAGTTTGACCATGAAATATGCGCTGCTTGTCGGCGATGGAATGGCCGATTGGCCGATACCGGAACTGAATAACCGCACTCCGCTTGAGTGTGCCCAGACACCGAATATGGATCGGATTGTCGCGATGGGGACGATCGGAATGGTTTCGACCATTCCTTCCGGCATGCAGCCGGGGAGTGATGTGGCCAACCTGGCGCTGCTCGGCTACGATCCTGTGCGCTATTACAGCGGGCGTGCGCCTTTCGAGGCTGCCAGCATGGGAATTAAGCTTGGCGATTCAGAAACGGCGTTCCGCTGCAACCTGGTGACCATCGATAACGAGACCATGATCGATTACTCGGCCGGTCACATCACGACGGAAGAAGCGCATAGAATAATCCGCGAACTCCAGGAACATCTCACAAGCGAATCCATCCGTTTTTATCCGGGAGTCAGCTACCGGCATCTTACGATCTGCCGGAATTTCCCGGATGGAACGAAATGTACTCCGCCGCACGACATCACGGGGAAGCCTGTTCAGTCCTACCTGCCGCAGGCAGACGGATCGGAGCTTTTAATGGACCTGATGCGCAGAGCTCGAGAGCTTTTAAAAAGGTCTCCGGTTAATGAAGAACGTCGCGCGAACGGGAAATCCCAGGTTACGGACATATGGCTCTGGGGGCAAGGCCGCTCGCTTTCGCTTCCGACCGTGAAGCAACGCTATGGCTTGAAGGGATCCGTCATTTCAGCTGTCGACCTGGTTCGCGGGCTCGGTGTGCTGGCGGGATTGAAAATCCGCATGGTCGACGGCGCCACCGGTTATCTGGGCACAAACTATGCAGGGAAGATGGCCGCCGCGCGCGCAGCGCTGGCAGATGAAGATTTTGTCTATCTTCATGTGGAGGCTCCCGACGAAACGGGACACGAAGGCATCGCGGAGAAAAAAATCAAAGCCATCGAGGAATTCGATCGCCATATTGTGGGGGAAATGCTCCGGTTTCAGAAGGAAACCGGTGATCTGCGCATTCTTGTTGCCCCCGATCACGCAACGCCGCTGGCGATCAAAACTCACAGTTCAGAGCCAGTCCCCTACGCAATCTGCGGTCCGGGGATCGATGGCGGGAAGCAGAAATTTTTCAGCGAAGCTGCCGCAAAGCATTGCCCGCCTATTACGGGACCCGAGCTATTTGAGCGCTTTGTAAAATAGCCGGAAGAATTTCAAAGCATATCCCTGCCGTTTCCGGTCATGCCATATCTGATTCTTGTATCAATCATCTGGGGATTCTCATTTGTCCTTATAAAAGGAACACTGGTTTCGCTGGACGCGAATTTTGTCTCCTTTGCCAGGCTGTTGCTCTCTTTTATTGTCTTTCTTCCTTTCATGCAATGGAGGGGCCTCAGCCTTTCAAATAGACTGCAGCTGTTGCTGATCGGCGGGGTTCAGTTCGGTTTCATGTATGTGGCATACATCGCCGCTTATCAATATCTGCCCGCACACGTAATTGCTCTCATGACGACGACGACTCCGCTTTTTGTCACCATCTTCAACGATCTGTGCACGAAGAGAATTCACCGGACCTTTTTCTTTGCAGCACTGCTCGCCGTAACGGGCGGAGCCGTCATCGAACTGCCGGATCAGCCTCTAAGTGCAAGTCTGTATGGCGTTGCCCTGCTTCAATTGTCCAACGCCGCATTTGCTTTCGGCCAACTTGCTTATAAGAGATGGATGGCTTCAAGACCGGAGCTTCAGGATACCCGGATCTTCTGGCTTCTATACGGAGGAGCTGTGATGTTTGCCGGCGCGTTTTCGCTGGGCACAACGGATTATGCCGGTCTTAATCTGCAATTGGTTCAGGGATTCTCGCTGCTTTATCTGGGCGTGATAGCATCGGGGCTCTGCTTTTTTCTATGGAATCTGGGCGCACGCAGGGTCAACGAAGGAACTCTCGCGATCATGAACAACCTGAAAATACCCATAGGGGTTATAGCGAGCCTGTTGATATTGGGAGAAACCACAGACTATATACGGCTCGCTATTGGATGCGGTTTATTCGCCGCAGCACTCTGGATAAACAAAAGATTTTCTTAGAGTCTTAGAGTCTTCGAGCCTTCGAGTTGGTAAAATGTTAAATATTCAAGAATGAGTGGATGAAGGGATCGACTATGAACACTAAAAATAAGGAATGTACATCACGCAGAGAGTTTGTACAGGAAGTCGCAGGAGTCGCCGGCGCATTGGTATGCGCACCCTGCCTGGGAAGAGCGTTCGCTCTTTCAGCACAAGATGCTGCTGCGAAGGGGACGAATAAAGCAGACGAAGGAAGCGGAGAGCTTCTGGTTGCTCCCTGCGGCCTTTATTGCGGCGCCTGTCCCATGTATCTCGCCTCGCAGGAGAAAGACGATCAGAAACTCAAAGCGATTATGCAGCAGTTCGGAGGCGGAAAAATGCAGCTGAAGCGGGAAGACCTTTTGTGTGATGGCTGCATCGGTGGAGGACGAGTCGCTGCCTTTTGCCGCAAGTGCGAGATGCGGTCATGCGCGGAGGGAAAGCCGAATGTAACGCGCTGCTCCGATTGTTCAGAATTCCCATGCACGCGCATCACCAGCTTTAATAATGACGGTATGCAGCATCATTCCGAAGTTCTTTCCAATCTCCGCCGTTTAAAGGGAATGGGCATTAAAGAGTGGACTGAATACGAGGAGGATCGCTGGCGCTGCCCGCAATGCCGGACAAAGCTTTCGTGGTACGACAAAGCCTGCTCGAAATGCGGAGCCAAGAGGTCCGAGCGCCTGTTCCCACTGAAACAAGCCTGATTTCTGTTTCGCGTGAAGCTTTTTTGCGGCAACGAATTTTTCGGGGTCGGCGTCGGTATCGGGGTCGGTTTTTTTCTTCGTTTCGACCCCGATACCGATTCCGACCCCGACCCCGAATAGCTGGAAATGGTTGTTTGTAGCTATCGAATGGTGATGTTTCCCGAGCTGGTGTGCACCTGAACAAGGCTGCCGCCGCCCCGAACTTTTCCCTGCAACTCGTTGCGGCCGACTTTGCCTTGCACCTCAACCGGCAGATCCAATTGCAGGTGGCCGGAACTTGCCTTGGCATTGAGATCAAATGCAGCCCCCGGAGCCATTTCCAGCGTTACTCCACCTGATGATGTGTGGATTGTCCATTCTTTCACCGGATTTCCGCTGGCCCGAATGCTTCCGCTCCCGGTACTCGCTTTCAACGATCCATAAACTCCCGATACCTCGATTCCCCCCGAGCCCGTTTGCGCTTCGACATCGAGAGGAGCTCCTTGTTCGACGGTTCTCAGGCCAAGCGCGATCCGGCCGCTTCCAGTTGCAGCGCGCACGGATCCCGCGATCCCCTCCGCCTTAATTGAGCCGCTTCCAGTCTTCAGTTCCGCCTTGCCGGTCATGGAGTGAAGATCGATACTGCCGGAGCCTGTCTTGGCATTCACATCGCCATCGATATTGCCGATTGTTATGGATCCGGAGCCCGTGCTGGTATCGATCGCCCGCCGCAAACCATCGATCCGGATGCTCCCGCTTCCGGTGCTCGCCGCCAATTCGGTGTCCGGCGGAACTTGAATTTCATAGCTGATGGAAATCCTGTTCCGGTAGTCCGGATTTTTAATAGGGCCGATGCGGATTGAGTTTCCGCTGGTCTCAATGGGTGGGTTTTCTTCGACATATCGGATTCTTTCTTCCGCTCTGGCGCGCCAGTCATCACCCGCCTTGATGATTCCAATGATCCTTACCATGCCAGGATTACCTGCCCTTACATCGATGGATCCGGAACCGGTAGCGACATTCAGGTCCACCGGTCCTGTTACATTCAGCGAGCGCTCAAACAGCGAGCGCTCAAACCTCCCTTCCACGGCAGAGAAGGTTCCCACCATGCATCCCGAGAATCCGGACAGTGCCATCATCGCAGCGATGAATAACCTGGATAGTCTCATCATGAATTCCCCCTTTGCCGTTCCTAACGTTTGCTCTGGATTGGTTGTTCGATAATTTTACCGCTTTCCGGGAACTTTTTATGAGGTGAAAGCGTTTACTCGTTACACGCGCTGTGATATTAAGGTGATATCACAATGATAACATTTGAAATGTGAGGGGAAAAACATGACCACCGAACAAGCTTCATCAAACAGGGAACGGCCCATTCAGGTTCACAACGGATGGATCATGCTCTTTGTATTACTTGGTCTCCTGATAGGAAATATCGTTTTTTTCATATATACCGCCTCGCACATAGAAAGGGGGGCGCCTCCTCCTTTGGTGTTCTTCCTTTCGATACTGATGTTTCCCGTGCTCATTATCCTCATGACCGGCCTTTTTACGCTTCAGCCGAATGAAGCCCGCGTCGTGGTATTGTTTGGAGAATATTGTGGAACAGTTCGTGACAGCGGATTTCACTGGGGCAATCCCTTTTACTCGAACGGGCACGGAGGCAGACGGGATGGATCCCGCAACAAAATTTCATTGCGCGCGCGAACCCTAAACGGAGAAAAGCTGAAGGTCAATGACAAGCGCGGCAATCCCATTGAAATCGCGGCAGTACTGGTATGGCGGGTGCAGGACACGGCGCAAGCCGTGTTTGATGTGAAGGATTTTGAATTATACGTTCAAACCCAGAGTGAATCTGCTCTGAGACATATTGCCAGCCAGTATTCCTATGATCACGGAGAAGAAAATGAAATAACTCTCCGGACCAATGGAGCTGAGGTTTCAGCGGCGCTAAAAGTGGAATTGGAGGAACGGCTGAGCCGCGCAGGAGTTGCCGTGGAAGAGGCACGGTTGACGCATCTGGCCTATGCTCCGGAAATTGCCCAGGCGATGTTGCGCCGCCAGCAGGCGGAGGCCGTTATCGCGGCGAGGCAGAAGATTGTTCAGGGCGCGGTCAGCATGGTGGACATGGCGCTTAAGGATCTTGCTGAGAAACATGTCGTGCAGCTGGATGACGAACGCAAAGCCGCCATGGTCAGCAACCTGATGGTTGTGCTTTGCGGCGAATCCGAAGTGCATCCCGTGGTGAATGCCGGCACGCTTTATACATAATCCGGATTCAGGGTGATGGATAATAGAAAGTCGTATCTTCTCAGGATTGATCCGGAACTATGGGCCGAATTGGAGGCCTGGGCGGCTGCGGAGTTGCGCAGCATCAATGGACAGATCGAGTATCTGCTCCGGCAGGCGGTAGGGAAGCGAAAGAGGGCCTCTTTGCGGAAAAGTCTCAGCGAGACCCAGGCGGCAGACCCGAAGAAAAAATAGGGAGGCCATGAAGCAGGTGCCGCCCATACACTATATGGATCAAGAAAAAAGCCGGCCCGGCAGCCAATGGCGTTATACTATGAAATGCCATGACGGCCGGCATTATGAAGCGAATCCAGATTCATCCGGATAATCCGCAGCAACGTATTCTGAAGTCCGCTGTTGACGTGCTGGAGAACGGCGGTCTTCTTATTTATCCCACCGATTCGGTCTATGGCCTGGGTTGCGATCTCCTCAATAAAAATGCTGTCGAGAAGATCTACCGGATCAAGGGAAATGATAAGCGCAAACTGCTCAGCTTCATCTGTCCCGATCTGAAAGGCATCTCCGAGTATGCCTATGTTCCGAACGCCGCATATAAAGTCATGCGCCGTCTTCTTCCGGGCCCCTACACCTTTATCTTGAATGCCACGAGGCAGGTTCCCAGAATTCTGCTCGAGAAGCGCAAAACGGTCGGTATCCGTGTACCGAACAATGCCGTTTGCAGGGCATTGTTAGCCGAATTCGGCCGGCCGGTCATCAGCACAAGCGCTTGTCTCCAGGACCAGGAGTTTCTCAACAATCCGGATGAAATAGAAAGAACCTTCGAGCATTTGGTGGATATTTTTCTGGATTCAGGTCCCGGCGGACTGGAGCCGTCGACTATCATAGATTTTACGCAGGGGGAACCTTCCGTGATCCGGCAGGGAAAGGGTAAGCTATAGGAGAACCGCTGCTTCCATGTGAGCTTGTGGCTGCAAAACAGATTCTACAGCAAGGCAGGAATCTTCCATAAAAATCTCCAAAGGTTCACGGAAACCGAAAGCTGTCAGCTTTCAGCGGTTGGCTCCCCTGCTAATGCGTTTGATTTCAGCCATTTCGCAGACTTCTTTGCATAACACAAAGGAATCATAGCTAGAGATTCTGCACCCGTAATTCATCGTGCTCTCAGGCCGTTATGGTTCGGACAATATCTACTCTCAAATGTAGCCTAGCATGCGGTACCACAAGTAGCCTGCATATTCGTGGTATGCCCACTGCAGCCTGGAAAGGTTATCGAGTGAAACATGGGTCCATTTCCTGACAGATGCAAAAATCCCACTGGAGGTGTTTCTGGTTCCTTCAAACTTTTGCAGGGTCCAGATGTTGGATGGAGAAGGGATCGGATTCATCCGGAGCTTCCTGGCCACTCCCATCGCACGTCTCATATCGCAGCCGGCCGCGACCAGGATGAAAGGATCCGCTCCCAGGATCTGCCGGACTTCCCTTAGATTCTCATATGTATTTTGAGATTTTCCTTCCACGATGAGATCTTTTCCAGGGACACCCATTTGCTGAAGGAAATCGGCCATATATCTTGCCACGGCTCTATCGCCTTTTTTCAGAACACCTCCGGAGATGATCAGCTTGGATTTCGGAATAAGTCGGTACAGTCGGAGACCTTCGGAAATGTTGCCGAGCGTTTGTGAGGAAATATTGCTGGTTATCGGTATCCCGGAGTTATCTTCGGCATAGCCGGCTAGAATGACGATTCTGGCAATTTGCCCATTCGTGGGCGGAGCAAGCAGAGGCGGATATCCCTTCTCCAGGTTCCAGATCAGATATTGAGAGAGCGGCGAGAAAAGGAAAATGAGAAACAGCAAAGTCGCATAAATCAACACCCGATGCCCGGCGGGGGATTTTTTTTTTAAAATGCTCAACAAAATCCCCACGCACATCAGGATGGTCACGATTCCGAGTGGAGAAAAGATGAGTTCGACGGATAGTTTGGCATATTCCATACGAGCAACACCAGACGCCCACGAGAATTTCTCTCCGGAAAGAGAAATTGTGGAAGAAATTGTGGACACCCACGAGAATTTCTCTCCGGAAAGGAGAAATTCTGGACACTCAAGGAGATTAACACATCACAGGGCTGGCAATTACCAGGTTTTTGGATCACCCATCTTTCTGCCTGGGATAATGCTTCTTTTTTGGAAACAACTCCGTGATTGGAATCGCGGGATTTGGATGCCTGATCGTTGCAGCGAGGAAAACTTGCTTTAATTGCGGGATGCTTTGACTTTTGTTGTTCCAGGCCGCTGATATTAGACCGTACCGGCTTTAGCGGGTCAGTCCAATGAGAGTCAACACAAGAAAGGCCGGTTGATTTCGGCCGTCTGTGACCTGGCGAACTGACGCTCCATATGAACGCGCTTGCCCATCTTGGGCATGATTGGGAAGGCTCAGGTTTTTTGGATTATGAAGTAGTTGCACGCTGGCCTGTAATCGAGATAAATCCAGGTTCGCTACATATGGCAATTCTGCGGCGGACGTGGTCAGCAATTGCTGCAGTTGTTCTCTCTTATAGGGCATTGTGATCGATCGCAATGAGCGTGATGCCAGCTGTTCCAGAAGCGGATCCGGAGACATTTCCCCGGCGCCATTTTGCCTCAGTTCGTCAACCCGGGTTTCCAGCACCTTTTCGACTGTCTCCGCCTGGTATGCTTTCCTGGGACTGGCGAAAATTTCCGTAATATATAGCTGGCGGCCGAAGGGCTCTGGGCATCGAGCTATGCCAATGCCTATTCGAGTAATGTCTTCTGCGAGCATATTGCTTTCGTGTCCAGGACTCTCAATCAGAGCATTCTGTGCCTGGATTACTGATGGTGCAGTTGCGACGTTTTCTCTTGCGATCTCGTGCTGATAGCCGGCTTGGACCATTCGCGACTTTAGGTTGCCGGAAGGGAGGCTATGGCTGATGAATCCTTGGCATGCCATGTCCTGAGAGTGTCGACGGGCGATTTGGGTAAGCTCAATGTCCATAACAAGGGATGGAAGTCCTTTGAGGAGCCTGTGCTGATTTGTGAGTGCCAGCATCTCATATTCCAGAGTGGGCTCGGCACTGTAATTCGTTATCTCCTTATTATTTAGGAATTTTTGAGTGCGGCAATCCTGGGCGATGGAAAGATTGCAGATTCCAATCGGTGGGAATCCGCTAAAGATAAGAAAATAAAGCGATAATAAGCCCAAGACTCTGTTAAGCATGCACTAACCTTTAACTTTTTTGCCTTGAAACTTCTTATCGACTGGATCATCTGGATGCTTAGGCTCAATTGCAGAGAGGATTATTGAGGATAATACTGGATAAAGAGTTGGCAGCTACCGATATTATTATCGGGCAGGATTTGTGTTATAGTCTTCACAAATGTGCTGTTTGCTCACGGATGAGCCGACCGGAGTTAAAATTTTGGCGCGAAGCTTGTAAGGGCTGGATGTTGTGTATGTTCGCAAGAGAATAGGCAGAAGACGGAGTTTTTATCAAAAGCACAGGCCGATGATCATCCTGCTGGGGTGGGCAGGAGCTTTCTTTTTGACCTTTGCGCTGGCGAGCCTTATCAGGAAGCCGATTGTAGCGGTGCCTCCATCAATGCCGCGGGTTTCTGCTGAAGCGCCCAAGTCTATTCCACAACTAAAATCCAACAAACAGGAACGTCTGGTTTACCCCTACTCTGTCATCCCTGGGGGAGTGCGCAGCCGCGAAGAGCTGTCTTACCATATTGGAAAGGATCCAGTTGTCGCCGCTCATTATGCCGAATTTAACGCCAGCGACGCGAGGATTTTTAAATCGGAAGAACCACAATTTGCGCATGTTTCTTACCGTCTCCGAAATAAAGTCTATTGGACGGCAAAACCCGTTAGGATTCCGAAGGGTGAAGCACTCATTACCGATGGGAAAGAGGCGGCCCGGACTCGCTGTGGGAATAAAATCTCTGTATTGCCTCAAGATCCGGTGTCGGAAGAGGAACCGCCACCCGAAATTTTTGAGGTGCCCATAATTGCGAGCGCCGAACCACCTGCCATGGATTTGGAAAGACTGCCCGAGGGAGAGTTAGCGTACGAACCGGATCTTCCTCTCACGCCGATCATACCGATACAACCTCCGCAAATTCTGCCCTATTACTATCGCCCCTTGTTTGTTGTTAATCCGCCGGGCCTTGAAGTTCCGGAACCTGGTACGTTCGGTTTTATAGCGGCTGGCCTGATGCTAATACTTGGACTGCGGTTCGCTCGAAAGAAGTAATCCAAGAAGTAATCCCGCCCACACAGTCTGCGTCCTCTACCGTAGAATCCCTCAAGAAAAGACTGGGGTAGAATTCACGGGAAATTCGTGGAGGAAATTCGTGGACACTCATTAAATTAGCGGTGGAATCGTGGAAACAGTACACATGCATTGGAATGACCCTATGATAAATATTGCCAGGGATTCTGATCGAATTGTCGAATTCCTGGACACCCATAATTCCCCCTTTGATTTCACTTGAACCTTGGCGTTCTTATGTTTTTGCTTGTGCGGCAAAGCTATTGGGGATTAAGAAAAGAATCAGGCCGATCCTCAAAGCAATACAGCGAGCGAACGGTACTGAAGCGCAGAAGCCAGCGTAGTGAAGATTATATTATGGGATCATGTATCAATAAAATCATGAGATCCC
>JAFGIY010000180.1 GCA_016929335.1 Acidobacteriota bacterium
CATTCGTCATTCGTAATTCCGCCGAATGGAGGAGCAGAGGATGGAGAGAGCAGTGCCGTCCCCAACTCCTCCCTTTGCAGCAACTTCCTCCGTATAGCAATCACCGCATGTTTCCATTCGTAATTCGTCATTCGTAATTCGTAATTCCGTTTACTCTGCCGGCAGAGTGAATCTCATTCCCGCCATGAAGTTGAGGCGCAGCGAAGGGTATCCGAATGCTTCTTCAAATTTCTGATTGAGGAAGTTATTAAGCCGGCCGTAGACCTCAACTCCGTTGAGGAGGCGATACGAAAAACCCGCGTTTGCCCGCACGTATCCCTGATTTTCAAAGAGGCAATCCATCCCGAGATCACAGGCGAAGGTTCCCCAGTTCGGTTCCACGTCAAGCACATCGCCGCGAATATAGGCATTTGTGTTCAGCATCAATCTTCCATACCGCCAGGTAACGTTATAGCCCACGGAATGTATTGGGCGCCGAAGCAGCCGCTGTCCTATCTGGAATGGCGCCTTGACGAGGGATGTCCCATCAATCGCAAGAATTTCCGAATCCATATAGGTGTATTGGCCGCCCAATTCCAGGGAAGCAATCGGATGCGCCCGGAAAGACACTTCCAACCCTTGAGTTCTCGAGTTGGATAGATTAGCCGAGGAAAAGGAGCTCAAGTGCGACAGAGAGCCGCCCAATCCCACGATCAGATCCTTGAAGCGATTGTGAAAGTAAGTCACGTCGAATGCCGCCCGTGAGGAAAAGATGGTTTGTTCTACGCCGGCATCGATGCTCAGACTCTTTTCCGGTTTCAGATCCGGATTGTTGGTGTTGCCCAATTCATAGCCGCTGGGCGGTCGGATGCCCGTGCCGAAGCTGCCGTGCAGCCGGGTCATCCCAAAACCGCTGCCGGGATCACCCTCACGCGCGATGTAGGTCGCGGACACCCGTGGATTCATTTTTACTACCGAGCTGTCGGGGATGAAGGGTCTGGATCCGGAGGCATTCGGCGGCAGGGAATGCGTTCGCAGGTTGTCCATGCGAATGCCGGTGATCAGATTCAAACGGTCGGTCGGGCTCCATCGATTTTCGGCGAAAAAGGCGAGGCTGGTGCGGGGGAGCAGGAACGAGGAGCCCGCGCTATCCGTGAGGTAAAAATTGTCCTTGGTCTGCTCGCGGCTGAATTCAAATCCTACAGCCAGCGTGTCTCTATGCGAGAGATTGATTTCGCTCCGGGTGTTTGCCGTTCCTCTCAGGTTTTCGAGTATGGAAACTCCCGAATATCCATAGGATTCCCACAGATATCTGTATTCATTGGTTGCGAGACTCACAGACGTAACCTGGCGGACCCGGGAAGAGATCTGCTCGCTGTAGTTAAACTGATAGCCGAAAAGGTTCTGCTTGACGCGGTTGTTCAGCGTCACACCTGAAAAAAGCCCGAGCGGATCCGAGCCGTATGGGCCCGGATCTCCGACATCGTCCGCATTGCCGAAGAAATTGAAGCTTATCTGCCGCTTGCTGTGCCGGTATCCGAGGCTCAGGAAGGCGCTTTGATT
Source organism: Acidobacteriota bacterium (assembly GCA_016929335.1). Lineage (GTDB taxonomy): Bacteria > Acidobacteriota > UBA6911 > UBA6911 > UBA6911 > UBA6911. The sequence goes on from JAFGIY010000180.1 coordinate 1,543, forward strand.
GCGGTAGTCATCGTTTGTCACCGCGCCGTCGGAATCAAGGCGCGAGAGGTTGAAGGACCAGCTCAGTCCGCGGGTGAGGCCGCTGCCGCCTACTGCGAAACGCCGTGTGTCGTAACTGCCGCCTTCAGCCAGGCCGGTAAATTGGGGACGACCTTCGCCTTTGCGGCTGATGAGGTTGATGACGCCCATCATCGCATTGGATCCGTATAGCGCGCTTTCCGGGCCGCGTGTCACCTCAATACGCTCTATTCCATCCGAGGGAAGAGAGGCAAGGTTGAATTCTCCACCGAACTGATTCATCGGAATGCCGTCTATCAAAACGGCATTGTAATTGGATTCACCCCCTCGAATAAAAACTCTCGCGAAGCTGCCGCGGCGGGCGGTTTGAACAATTTCCGTTCCCGGCGTCCCCCGCAGAATTTCCAGCGCATTCTGAGCGCCGCGGTCTTCAATTTCCCGGCGATTTACAAAGCTGACCGACGATCCGAGCTGCGGGACCAAAGCGCCGCCGAGAGAAGCGGAAACAACGACCTGCGAGGTCAGCGCGCTCAGAGCAAGTTTAATATCCTGCCGCTGATTGACGGCTTTGCGGATTTCGACGTTCATGGTCGGGCCGGAGAGACTATGAGCGCTGGCTGTAACCTGATAGGTCCCATCCTCCAGTCCGTCAAATTTGTAGACGCCGCCGGAATCGGTCTGGCGTTCATCAATCGCGACCAGAGACCGCAGCAGGTTGACGCGTGCTCCGGGCACAGGCTTGCCACTCGGGTCCAGAACGGTTCCTTCCAGTGTGGCAGCCCGCGCCGCACCGGCCATGCAGGCAAATATCAGCAGGAGTAGAGCACAGTTCTTTGAGATGTTCATTGTGGATTTCCTTTGTTTATGGATGTTTCTTAATCGCATTGGGAACAGTCCTTGTTGATAACGGGTAATACTTCGACTGCGCCTCCCGGAAGAAGGCGTATTGAAAAGTCCAGACCGAAAATATGTTGAAGGTGCTCGCGGGTCAGCACTTCCTGAACGCTGCCCTGATGATGGATCTTTCCCTTGGACATGAGAATGAGATGATCGCAGAAAGCCCCCAGCAGATTTATTTCATGAGATACGACGAGCGTCGCAAGGTTCTTCTCCCGCGTAATCCGCTGAACCAGGCGCAGCAGCTCTACCTGGTAATTGATGTCAAGATTCGCCGTGAATTCGTCCAGCAGCAATATTTCCGTCTGCTGGGCGAGAGCCCTGGCCAGCAGGAGACGCTGTTTTTCGCCGCCGGAAATTTCCGTGACACGTGCTTTCAGATACTGCGTCAGCTGTGTCATCTCCAAAGCTTCCAGAGTGATCTGCTCATCTGTCTGGCTTTCAAATCCCAACAGAGAAAGATGTGGGGATCTTCCCTGGATCGCGAACTGAAAAACCGTCTGATACTGGTAGAAGCCGCCGTTCTGTGGAACCATTCCGATGTGCCGTGCAATTTCCTTCCGCCTCATTTTGGAGAGAGGGTGCTCGCCCCCGAGAAGCACTTCGCCTGAGAGCGGCGGCATGATCCCGCAGAGCAGGCGTAAGGCTGTTGTTTTTCCGGATCCATTGGGCCCGATGATTCCCGTGATGGTTCCCGGCTTCAGGCTTAGAGAAATGTCCCGGATAATCGGCTTGTGATAGTCGAAACTTAAGCGGCGCGCTTCAAGCATGATGGCCGGGCGGATCATGGCTTGCCCCCTTTTCGGTGCAGTAGATAGATAAAGAGGGGGGCGCCGCATAATGCGGTAATGATGCCTACGGGGAGCTCTGCGGGCGACAAGATGGTTCTTGCTACGGTGTCGGCCAGAAGCGTGAAAATGGCGCCGAAAATAAAGACGGTCGGGAAAAGGATGCGATTGTCGCTTCCGAACATCATCCTCCCCATGTGGGGGCATATAAGGCCGATATAGGCGATCGGGCCGCTTACGGATACCACCGCGCCCGTGATCAATGAGGCCATGATATAAACGCCCGTCTTGACGCGGCGAACCTCGATTCCGAGAATCAGGGCATCGTCTTCTCCCATCCCGATCAGGTTCAGGCTGTGCGAAAGGAGATACAACATGAAGAAGCCCACCAGAACCAGCAGCGTCACGGGATAGATCGACGCATCGACCGGGCGGCTGAGATCGCCTATCAGCCAGTAAAAGATACCGCGCAGATCTGCCTGATTCGTGCTCGTGAGAAGAAAGACATTTATGGAAGAGAGGAAAGATGCCAGCACGATGCCGGCAAGCAATAGCCTTTGCGAACTCTCACCGGAGCGCGAGGAACCGCCCGCGATGACATAAACCGCTCCGACCGTAAGGACGGCCCCCAGGAAAGCAGCGAGCGGACGGGCGTAGACAACGGTTCCGCTGATCGCTGCAAATCCGACCCAGCCCGTGAAAAGGGAATAAAGAATAGTTCCCATCGAGGCGCCCGTTGAAACGCCGAGGACGTAGGGATCCGCTAGGGGATTTCGCAACAGCGATTGGAATGCCGTGCCGGCCAACGCCAGAGCGGCTCCAACAAGCGATCCCAGCAGCACCCTTGGCAGCCGCACGGAAAAAAGAACGGTTTCCAGCGGATCATCACCCGAACTGCTGCCTGTCAGACGGGCGCTCAAAAGCCGGAGCGCAGTCCGGATTGGGATGGAAACGCTGCCGATGTTCAGTGAAACCAGCGCCACGACAATCCACAGGGCCAACAGCGCAAGGCTTATCACCAGAATCTTTTTCCCGGATAGACGGTTCATTGAAATTGCTCCGGATAAAGTTTCTGAGCCAATTCTTCAACCCCGTCTACGAATAGCGGAGAGGGGTGCTGCAGATATTCAGTCAGGATATAAACCTTACCGTGCCGAACCGCCCGAAGATCGCGCCACCCGGCAATTTTCCTGAAGTCGGGAATCGGATTTCCTTCCTGCTTGACAGTGATGATCGCGTCGGGATCTTTGACGATAATCTGTTCGAGACTGTATCGGGGATAATACTGGGGAATATCGGCCGTTATGGAGAGGACGCCAGCCAGGCTCAAAACGTCATTCTCAAATGTGTTTTTGCCCGGAGCCAGCAGCGGATCGAGCCATGTTATAAAAAACGCGCGGACCGGAGGAAGCCCCTGGATGCGGGTTTTGATTTTTTCCAGGCGCTGTTTCATCAGGGCGACAAGTTGAGTCCCGCGATCGCCGCAATCGGTGATGCGCGCAATATCTTCAACCGACTGGAAGATCTTCTCGACGGAACGCGGAGCGGCTACGTAGACCGGAGCACCCAAACCTGCCAGCTTCATGACCGCGTTCTGGTCGTTGCCGGCGGTGGACGCAATAACCAGATCGGGTCTCGCCGATAAAATCACTTCATAGTTTGGATTTAACAAATCCCCGATTTTGGGTTTGCTTTTCGCGTCTTCCGGCCAGGTGCACTGGATCGTGTTGCCGATGAGACGGTCTTGTGCACCAAGAAGATAAATGATTTCTGTAACGTTCGGAGCCAGCGAAATAATTCGCTTCGGGTGACGGGGAAGGGAGACCTTTTCCCCGATTCCATCGGTGTATTGGATGAAATCTGCCGAATCTTTGTGGCTCCCCGGCCGGGTCGGCACAGGCTGACTGGAGCATCCGATGCTTGTCAGACAAGCGAGAACAAGAGGAAGCCAACAGAAAGCCGGCAGTTTTTCGGGAAGATGGGTTAAACGGCAAAATCGGCGGAAGCTTGAAAGCATTTCAGTTCTCTTTCTCGCGAAGAGCTGGCTGAAACAGGCGATGAGGCAGGTTTCCTGACTAACGGGTCATCACCGGGCTTCTCGCCTTCCCCGTTCTTTATCTGCAACGAGTGGCGGGCATTTAAAAGCTGCTTGGCCTCAGAAGCCGGCTTTCCGATTACAGTGGCGGGACCGTGTGGGAATCACACCCACTTCCCTTTTACCCCGACTGGGCACCTCTGTTCGCTTTTCAGAGATCAAAAAAGAAAACAACATATACCACCAATCTCAGGCTCATTTCAAGTGAAGTGAAAAAAATCCTTCTCACTTTTAAGTCTTCGAGTCCTGGCAACAGCATGAAAAATTCTGAGGCTCTAAGACTCGAAGACTCTATGATGTCTTTGCGGGGGCTTCAAAAAAAGGGCTGTGTACGCTAGACTTCGGCTTTACCCGGGGAGATCGATGATACGAACGATTGAGTGGACGGATAATGGCGTGGTGATGCTGGATCAGCGGTTGCTGCCGATTGAGGAGATTTATCGCACATACACCAATCACAATGAAGTTGCCGAGGCCATTCGCAGCATGGTAATCCGCGGAGCCCCGGCCATCGGCGTGGCCGCGGCGATGGGAATTGCGCTGGGGATCAAAATATCGAGCGCCGTGAATCTTGCGGATTTGGATTCTTCGTTTGAGAAGATCTGCTCGGATATCGCCGCCACCCGTCCTACGGCGGTGAATCTGTTCTGGGCTGTTGAGCGGATGAAAAAAGTCTATAATCAGAAGCGCTCCCAGGGGATGGCCGCTATCCGCGCCGCCCTGATTGACGAGTCCACTGCAATGCATTCCGAGGATGTCGAAGCCAACCGCAGGATGGGACAGTTCGGACAGACGCTGATCCCGGCTGAAGCCCGGATACTGACACACTGCAATGCCGGCGCCCTCGCAACCGCCGGATACGGCACGGCTCTGGGTGTGATTCGCGCGGCGGTAGAGGCCGGCAAGAAGATCGAGGTTTTCGCGGACGAAACGCGGCCGTTTCTGCAAGGGGCGAGGCTGACAGCCTGGGAACTTCAGAAAGACAATATCCCCGTCACCATCATTACCGACAATATGGCGGGCCATTTCATGAAGATGGGCAAAATCGATTATGTCATTGTCGGCGCCGACCGGATTGCGGCCAACGGTGATGTGGCCAACAAAATCGGAACTTACTCGGTGGCGGTTCTGGCAAAGGAAAACGGAGTGCCGTTTTTTGTCGCCGCTCCGGTCTCCACTCTGGATCTGACACTTCCGGACGGAAGCCACATTCCGATTGAGGAGAGGGATGCCGACGAAGTACGAAAAATCATGGGAGTTGCCATTACTCCGCCCGGCGCCAGGGTTGCCAATCCGGCTTTCGATGTCACTCCCAGCCGTTATGTGGATGCGATCATTACAGACCGCGGAATCGCCCGGTCCCCTTTCCAGGAATCTTTGCGGAAGCTGGTGAGCTGCGGTGAGTGAAAGGCTTCAATTCATGATCCGGGATTGAAAGACGATGTTGATATTGGGAATAGAATCTTCGTGCGATGAAACGGCTGCCGCTCTCCTGCAGGACGGGAAAGTCGTTCTTTCCAACGTCGTCGCTTCCCAGATCAAAACGCACAGGAGCTTTGGAGGGGTGGTTCCGGAACTGGCCAGCCGCGAGCACCTGCGCAACATCGGGTGGGTTGTCCGGCAGTCCTTTCTGGATGCCGGAAAGAATCAGGAAGAGATTGACGGGATCGCGGTCACACAGGGCCCCGGGCTTATCGGGTCGTTGCTTGTGGGCGTTTCCTACGCCAAGGCTATGGCGTTTTCTCTGAAAAAACCCCTGGTGCCTGTTAATCATATCGAAGGTCATATTTATTCTGCATTTATTGAAAATCCCGTTATGGAATATCCGGTGCTCGCGCTGGTCGTCTCCGGAGGCCACACATCTCTGATTTTCTCGGAGGAGCCGGATCAATACCGGTCTATTGGAAGAGCGCGGGATGATGCCGCCGGAGAGGCGCTGGATAAGCTGGCCAAATTTTTGGGGCTGGGTTACCCGGGCGGCCCGGTGATTGACCGATTGGCAGGAGACGGCGATCCACGCCGCTTCCAATTTTCCATTCCGAAAATCAGCGACGGAAGCCTCGACTTCAGCTTCAGCGGATTCAAGACCGCTGCGTTGCGCCACATTGAGCAGAGCGGAATAAAGCCTCGTCGGCCCGGCGGGAAAATCTCGAAGCCTGCCCTTGATCTGATAACCGGCTACCAGCAGGCTATTATTGATACGCTCGTGCGGCAGACACAAAAAGCCGCATCCAGCCTGCATCCCAAATCCATCCTGCTTGTCGGCGGGGTAGCCTGCAATAGTCTGCTGCGCAGAACATTTAAAAGCGTTTTTGAAGAGGAACCGCAAAGGCAGGAGCGCGAAGGCGCGCGGGTCTATTATCCAAGCCCATTACTGACGACGGACAACGCTGTCATGATCGCAGCCGCAGGCACGCCCAAATTTGATCGGACCGGCCCGCTGGATCTTAAACTCAACGCTTCCGCCGATCTCCGCCTCTGCTGACAATCCTGTTCGTTACATGAAGGCTGCATGCTTTTATTTTAATGGTTCAATTCACATGTCCGCCGTTTTCGAAGCGGGTTTGGATACCGGGCCGTAAGAGAACCATCTGCGGATTTCGCGGCCGGAGATTCGCCGCCGGGATTGAAGCGATTTGCGTAATGCCCATGCGCGGGGAAGCGCACGAATCAGCATCGGAAACGCGCGAAGAGAAGACCACTCGCGCACCAGAACGTAGATCATTATTGCAGCATCGCGCAGCGTGATGGGAACCAGGAACCGCAGGTAAGTGCCGGCGTCCATATTTTTAACGCGCAGCAGGAAGCGATTTTTAAGGGAGTGCATATTGATGGCGGCCGGCAGGCTTGAGCGGTTTTCGGGCAAAACCCTTCTTGCATGATAACCTTTGGCTTCGGGGACGTAGAGACAGTTCCATCCCCGCCATTGAGCCCGCCATGCCAGATCGGCATCTTCGCGGTAGGCGAAAAAACTCTCGTCAAAATATTCGGTCCCTTCGCGGATATCTTCGAGCATGGACCTGCGATACAATGCGGCCGCTCCGGATGCGCCGAATACATATTCCCGGCGGTCATAGAGACCTACGTCGAGTTCGCCCGAGCCGCGGTCGAAATGGCGCTGGCTGGGAGTCATATACATTCCCGTGGAATCCAGGACCTTTTTGTCCGAACTGCGCCGGACAGGACTTACCGCTTCGGACTGCCGCAAAAGCTTTCCTGTCGCCGAGCCTGCGCTTTGATCCGAATCCATCTCGCGCAACAGGATTTCAAGAAAGAGCGGATCCAGAATCACGTCCGGATTCATGACGAGCACGTAGTCGCCGTCTTTCGAAGAGATGATGCGGTTATGAGCGGCGCAGAATCCCAGATTATTGTCGGAAAAATGGATGGCGCCGGCATAATCGCGATAGTCCGCGATGATGGCCGCCGTTTCATCCGTAGATGCATTGTCCCAGAGGGAAATGCTGAAATCCCTGCAGGTTTGCGCTCGCAGACTTTCCATGCACGCTTTCAGGTAGGGGGCCGAATTATAGGTAACGATACTGACCAGAACTCTTGGACTCATTTCTCTCCTTCATGCAGCATGCAAATCCGGCGGGCTGCATTCCAGAATGCCCTGGATCCGGCCACCCGCGACATTACCATTGCAGGGGGATGGATCATCGATAGCCCTGCCCGCAAGAACAATCCCAGCAGTATGAGTCGCCGCACACGCCGTGCAGCCGTGCGGCCGTAATGCTTCCGGAAGTATCGTATTTGATTTGTATGGAATGATTCCAGAAAATCCGACCGGGAAATATTTCCGAGGCTATAGCTCCCGTGATGCACAAAGCAGGCGTTCGGGTGAAATTGTATCCGCCCACCCTTGTTGCGAATGCGGCGGCATAAATCCACATCCTCGAACCATGCCGGATAAAATGCTTCGTCAAAGCCTCCAATGGCTTCCAGTGCCGTCCTTGTAACCATGAGACACGCGGCTGCCGGTTGATCGACGTCCAGCGGCTGACGGCAATTACGCAGATGTACGATATGAGACCATGGATTGGAGGGCCAGACCTCATCCAGGAAAAACATTTCAGAAAAAACGCTTCGAACGGTAGGGAAAGCCCGAACGTTGAAATCCTTTTGAGATCTGCCTGGGGGGCTGACAAACCGGCCGCCCACTGCCCAGATTGAAGGATCGCATGCCAGTGTCCGTTCCAGGCATGATATGGATCCGGGAAGACATTCCACGTCGGGATTTAAAAATAGAACGACATTTCCCTTGCTTTCACGCCAGCCTCGGTTGCTGCCGGCAGCAAATCCGGCATTCCGGTCATTGCGCATCACAGACAGTTCGGTCCCGATCTCATCCACAAAATTCAAACTGGAATCGCTGGATGCATTGTCGACAATGATGATCTGACACCCCACCGCATGTGTGAGCAGGGATCGGACGCATTTTTCCAGAAGCGAGCCGGAATTCCAGTTTACGATTACGATCGAAATCACAGGCGGACCTTATAAACGCTTTGCATGGAATTCAGAATGCAGAAGAAATAATTCAGAATACCCTATTCTATCTTCCGTATTCTGCCGTCTGCATTTTCCCTTTAAACATGCGAAAGTATAATTTTAAAAACGCCGAATCAGATTCAGATGCCGGCGGTATGAAATCCCTTCTTGCCAGGGATTCCGACTGCAAGATTCTCTGCAATAGGTCCTGGAGAGTACCTTTCCGCGATTGACGGTTTGCCGGCCGCTCCCGGATCATGGCCGGAAAGAGAAGGAATGCGGCGGCCAATCCTTTGAAATAGCTCCACAGGCGACCATGAGCCGCTGCACGCAGAAACCAGGATATTTGCGCAAGGAATATCATCGGAAAACATTGCAAAAACATCATCGCCGGTGTGTTTTTCAAAAGAAGAAGCAGCGAATTGCGGGTTCTCAGCCGGACGGTCAATGGCGAGAATTCTCCTCCGCCCGTCGCTGCACCGTGATGATAGACGACCGCCCGAGGCACATAATAGCCACGGTAGCCTGCAGCCTGAATTCGAAAGCCCAAATCCACGTCTTCCAGGTAGGCAAAGAAGTGTTCGTCGAATCCACCCAACTCCTCCACCACTTTCCTGCGATAAAGAGCGGCACATCCCGATGCCGAAAATACCTCGCACTCTTTGCAGAAATCCTCCCGATCTTTCAATCCCTGACCGCGCCGGTATCCGATCCCTCCACGCAGATAGCAATCTCCCGCACTGTAAATCCTGCTGCGGTCGGCAAAGTCCAGAATCCTGCAGGCGAAAAACGCTGCTTCCGGCCGATGTGCAATCGCTTTTGCAAATTCGTCGAGCCAGTCCTTTTGAACTTCGGTATCGTTATTCAGGACGGCGATCCACTCGCCCTTGGATAGGCGGATCCCCGCATTAACGCCCCCCGCGAATCCCAGATTCCGGCTCTCTCGAATCACGATGGCTTCGGGCGCTGATGTCTGAACAACCTTCACTGATTCATCCAGTGAGGCGTTATCCACAACGACGATCTCCATATCCCGGAGTGTCTGTGCCTGAAGCGACCGAAGGCATGCTCCGAGATATTCGGCTCCATTGTAATTGGGGATAACAACCGATATCAGCGGCAAATTCTTACTGGAATTCATAGGTGGAAAACAAGTAGTCTATTATCGCAAGCAAAGCCGAAACCCGGATTTCGCAGGCGCAAACCCTTGTTGGTTGCGCTGCATACGTTTATGTGAATCCGGAACCATTATAACCATTTCTGTGGCCCGGAGATATGAAACTCTCTGTTGTTATCCCCGTATATAACGAAAAAAACACGATTCTGGAGCTGTTGAAACGCGTCCGTGCAGTAGATCTGCCCAAAGAGATAATTATGGTCGACGATTACTCGACCGATGGTACGCGCGAGATTCTCAAAGCTTTGCCACCATCGGATGATTTGAACATGATTTTCCAGCCCAAAAACATGGGGAAGGGCGCTGCGCTTCGAACCGGATTCGCGGGCGTGACTGGAGATATTGTGGTGATTCAGGATGCGGACCTCGAATACGACCCGGCTGAATATGCAAATCTTATTCAACCGATTCTGGCCAACAAAGCGGATGTGGTTTATGGCTCCCGCTTCCTTGGCGGCCCGCACCGAGTCCTGCTATTCTGGCATTCGGTCGGGAATCATCTGCTGACGACCATGTCGAATATGCTTACCGATCTCAATCTGACGGATATGGAAACCTGTTATAAGGTCTTCCGGGCGGATCTTCTGAAAGAAATTACATTGCGCGAGAACCGATTTGGGTTTGAGCCGGAGTTCACGGCAAAGATAAGCAAAACACGGTGCCGCATCTATGAGGTCCCTATCTCTTACAGCGGGCGCGATTATTCCGAGGGGAAAAAGATCGGCTGGAAAGACGGAATCGCCGCCATTTATTTCATCCTTAAATACCGATTCTTCAATTAATCTGCATCATCGACACCCGCATGGGAGGCACTCAATCATGCAATCTTCATGTGGAGACGACCTTTGCTTTTCCGGCATGAGGATCAGGAAGGTCTGAGAGATACTCCTGTTGCCTCGAAATTATCGGCGGCGAAGCAGATTTGCCGCGGCGGCGAAAACCTCATCCGGGGAGATGGCATCCATACAGCTGACCTGTTTGGGACAGGCACTCAGGTAACAGGGGCTGCATTCAAAGTCGGAAACGATTTTGGCTCCGCGTCCATAAAGCTCGATTTCCTGATGGCAGGTGGAGCCGAGAATCACCACCACGGGAACCTTCAACCCGATAGCGATGTGCATCGCAAGAGTGTCTCCGGTGATCATGAGGCTGCAGTTTCCGACGATCCCGGCGAATTTTCGAATCGGATTGTCGTTACCCGTATTGATTACGGGGCATTGTGTCCCAGCAGCGATTCGCCGGTTTCGTTCCACTTCACCCGGCCCTCCCAGCAGGAGAATTTTTGCGCCCAGCTCTTTGGACAGGCGGTCTGCAAGCCGGATATATCCCTCTTCTGTCCACTTCTTGGTGGCGAAGACTTCTCCCGATCCCGTGTTGAATCCGATCTTGAGGTCTTCCGGGCGAATCCCCCATTCCAGAAGCCTGGTCCCGGCTTCCTCTATCTCTGATGTCAGATCGGGAAGGATATATTCTTGAGGCTCGGGGCAGGGAATCGCGGCACATTCGAAAATCAGTTCGGGGTATGTTTTTTGGTTTGTGCGGAATTTAAGATTATCGCTGATTCCGAGCCGGTAGGTATATTCGGCTTCTCTGTTGAGCGGAATAACGTTCCCCATGCGGCTGAGGCCAAAGCCCACTTTGCGTTCTGCATGGATCTTCATCGCAAGTGCGGTTGCTTTCGGCTCTTTATCGAAACAATAAAGCTCGTTAAAGGTTTCCATCTCGAGCTGGAGAGCGGTTTCATAGGCATAGGGCATGAGTCGGTCTATCTCCCGTATGCCCTGCAGCATTGGAATTACGTTGGATTCCGTGAGCCAGGTAATGTGACAATCCGGACTGCCCGCGTGCAGGCCGCGCAATAAAGGAGTGGTGCGTAATACATCTCCGAGCGCGGCAAGCTTGATGATCAAAATCCGCTTGCCGAAGACGGAATAATGAGGGCATCCGTCACAGTCACGGCGAAAGCGGCACGGTTTATGTCCCAGGAAATAGCGGCAGTCGTAATGAATCATCATCGTTCTTTCTCGAATATCTCAAAGCAGCGTACCGAAGCCGGAGCCATACCAACAGCAACCACAAAAATCGGAAGGGAAGAACAACCGATTTAAGGAGTAAGGATAACAGAATCCGTGCCGAGTGACTCCATTTTGATCCGGCCTGCGGCATCGGGCGCGACTGCATCCGGTGAATGATCAATGCAAACCACTGACGATAGTTAAAGTAAAAACAATCGATGCCTTCGTTGAAGATCAGAATGCGGCGCAGCGGAACGCCCAGCAGAAGGGCAAACAGTTTCAATTTCCAATAGCTGGGGTCGCCTGTTAGAAAGAGGACGATGGCGTCGAATTTCGCCCGCCTTAACTCCCGGAGATGTTTCCAGCTGTCGCCGGCTTCCGAGTGGATCCGGATCCGGGAAAGCATCGGATGTCCCCGGAATTTATCGACAACCTCCGGCCGGTTGCGGCAGAAGAGCGTATAACAGGGATCCGAAAAGAGCGGCTTTTCATTGAGGCGGTCCAAAGCCTGAAGGACAAAGGGCGGCTCCGCGGTTTGCAGAATGAGAACGTGCTCGCCATGAAAAACCTGCCCCGTTTGTGCTTCCGGCTCTGTTTCGGGGGCTTCGATCTTTGCCGGTCGAAGAACAAAATTCCAGTGATCGGTCGGGAGGGGATGTCTCCAGCGGAATAGAGCATGCCGGCAGACTGCTTTCCAGGTAAGACGGAATTCATTCTCATCTCCGGCAATGATGAGGCGCTCAGCAGCCTTCAATCGCCATGCCAGCAGCTTCATCCGGCGGTACCGCTTTTCTCCCGTCCAAAAGGCATATACAGTGTCGAAAATCTTCCCTTCGAGTTCCTTTGGGAGAGCATGCTCTTCATCATCCGCCAATGCATATATGGCTACTCCCGGCCGGTCACGATACGCCGCTCGATTGCTCTCGCGACAGAGGATGCCGACATCGGGCTTTGGCGAGACTGCAGTCTTGAGGATCTGATCCAGCTTATGACGGATCCTTTTAGGCGACGCTGTTTCAATAATCAATATTCGTTTCATCTTAATCCGGATTCAGTAAGCACGAGCCTTCCCAATTATTGTGATTCCACGCCGACCCTCGAATTCCGGCAGACGTTGAGATAATGCCGGTAGAGCGCATGAAGCTCCTGTGCTGATTTTTCCCATCCGTAATATTGTTCCACGATTTTACGGCCCTCTTCTCCGAGACGCTTCCGCTGTGCCGGATCCTTCAACAGCGCAAGAATATGTGCGGCAAAAAGCTCTTTTGTATCCGCGATAAGGAGATTTCGGCCGCTTTCACAGCGAAGCCCGGCGCAACCGACCGAGGTGGATACAACCGCCATTTTCATGCCCCAGGCCTCCAATATCTTTCCTCGTATGCCTACTCCCAGCCGCAAAGGGACGACATAAATCGAGCTTGAGGCCATGTAAGGGCGGATGTCCGGAACGAATCCGGTTATATGGACTCCGGGAATCGATCCGAGGCTTATAATGGCTGGAGACGGATTGCTGCCGACGATATACAACTCGGCCTCCGGAACCTCCTTCCGGACGATCGGCAGAATGTCGCGGCAGAAGTAGGTCATGGCTTCGACGTTCGGAAGATGCTGGAAGGCTCCAACAAAGACCAGATTCGGTTTCATGGCGGGCGTTTCCGGAGGCGTAAAATAATCGAGATCTACGCCTGTATTGATCACATGGATGGGAACAGCAGTGCAAAATTTCTGAAGCTGCCGTGCATCTGTGTCGGTCATGCATATGGCGGCGCTCACGTTTTTGGTCAGTCTGATTTCCCGGTCCAGAACCTGGAGATAGTTGTAAAACCAGCGAAGCCGGCTCGCCGGATTGGATTCCCGGCCGGCGCGGCGCAGGCATGCGGCAAAATCCACCTCATGCTTTGTCAGAAACGTCGGGATTCCCCGTGATCTTTTGGCATAGCAGGCCATCTGCGTATATTCGAGCTGTATCAGCTCGAAATCGGTATCCTCCATGCATCTGTCGACTGCCTGTACCATTTCAGGTGTGAGGAACTCATCGAAGGGCTCGTAGGCAAAAAGGCTCCAGTCCAGGGGGCGAGAGCGTCTCATGGCAAGTACCTTTTCGCAGAAAGGCTCGACCTCGGACACCAGTTTCCTCTCATCCTCCGTCTCCAGAAAAGTGAGAAGAGTGATCCGGTAATAAGCCGACATTCTTTTCAGGAGTTGAAACATGCGGCCGGCGCCCGCGTGACGTCCGGTGTGCGGAAGATATGCCGTCAGCCAAAGCATCCGCGGCTTTTCCGGGATTCTGCCTGACTCGAGCTTTTCCGGAAGCCTGCGATCGCAGAAAAACAGGCCCGGTTTTGAAAAAAGCTCGAAGATCTGTTCATCCGTGCGCTTGCGCCGGAATGAGAATTCGAGCCGGGCGATCTGGGCGGAAGGAAGCGCGCAGGCTGCTCTGAGAAGACCAATCCAGGCCGCAAGCCCGCTATCGCGTGCCAGCCGATAGCAGTTCCACGGCAGAAGACTGCAGTGCGACAGCAGGAGCTTCCAGCTTCGGATATTCTTCCAGATGAAAAGGAACTGATTTCGGATTACGAGCGCCTGAAGCGAGGATGGACGAAACCTCCGGTTGGAGGAGGCTCGGTGTTTGTGGTACACGATCGATTCCGGAGCCAGCAGAATTTCCCATCCGGCGCGCCAGGCTTGATAGGACAGATCCGTGTCTTCCACATAGGCCGGAGAGTACAGGCTCTGAAAACCGCCCAATGCAAGAAACCTTTCGCGGTGGAACGCTGAAGATCCTCCGCCGGCCCACAAGACCGGATAGTATTTCCGCGGAAGCGGCGATGCGTCGATCCCGCGATGGGCATAGTCGATCATTCCTCGCCGAAAAACGGCCGTCGTCCTTCCGGTCTCTTCCCTTTTTTTTGCAGGGTCCTGAATAAAGATCTGGCTGGAAACAGCAAAGGTCTTTGGACCAAAACCCTGGATCAATGGACGGATAAATCCTGCGTCCACAACCATGTCGTTATTGAGAAGAATGACCACGTCATTGCGCGCGGCCTGGACCCCCGCGTTGTTTCCTTCTGCGAAGCCAAGGTTTTTGCTAAGGGCAATGACGCGCACTTCAGGAAAGTTCCCGGCCAGATATTCGATAGAGCCGTCGGTGCTTCCGTTATCGACGACGATCACCTCATGAGAACGGCCGTCCGTTCGCACGGCATCGAGGATGGAAGGGAGTCCTTCTGCAAGAAGGGATTTGCCGTTCCAGTTCAGAACGATAATGGAAGCCAGTCCGGAGACAGGCGTGTTATCGAGCACTGACTGCCGTCGAGCAAAGCCGGTCAGAGAAGTCAAAAGGTTGAAAAAGAGGAGTATCAATACTACAACCAGCAGCAATGGAAGCAGCAGGAATGTAACAAGAATCGATAACAGTGCGCGCAATCGATACCACATCGTCAATAGATTACAGAATAGAAATAGTACTGCTGTTCAGCGTCCCGCAGGGGCGGCTGAGTGGACCCTGTGGGATTCATTATCGTCCTGCCAAAAAATCCCGGCACTGAAGAGACTGCTTCAAAACTTGATTCAAATAGGCATGCCTTGAACCATGTGGGTCGCGGTTTCAGCCGCGACCTGTTGGTGCATACAGAAGATCAGGCATAAATATCTCTTACACATGGAAATCTTTGCTTATGCAGATTGCGTCATCGCCACCACGGTTTTCAACCCCATTGTTGAGTTTTGAGACAGTCTCTGAAGTGCCGGGCTGTCTTCACTGCGTCCCTCCGGGATGCAAATGCTCAGCTTGATATCTGCTGTTCATCCACCGCGGACTGAGAAACGTAGCTTTGCACATCCGTGTCCATTCGCAGAACGCCATAGATCAGACTTTGTGACCAGAGCGAAAAAACCAGCGCATTATCGATCCAGTCGCACATGTCGTGATGCAAGATGCTGCCTTTTGCAACGGCGGGCGAAACGGAATAACTGCCGGGCGCCAGAAAAGGCAAAGTCAGATGGAAATCGCTGGTAATGATCCGGCCTTTCTTTACGGGAGGCAATGCCCGTCCGACGTAGGATGTGTTGCAGCCCGATAATTCCACTCCGAGCCGGTCCCGCAAGGTGTATCCCAGGATGGGTTGATCTACATCCTGCCTGAATTGCGCGGATACCCGTATGGTCACTTTCTGGCCGCCGACGGCTTCGGATGTCGCGGTTCCCCGTTCATCCAGCAGCTCCACTCCCAGCAGGACAGCCTCGCCGCTTCCGAATCTATGGTCTATGTTCGGTATGGATCGTGTCACAGGCATTTCGTTTTCGGATCGGATCAGGGCTGAGCCGCCTGAAACCTCAGCTGCTCCGTCAAAACCTCCGTAGCGTCTTTCCCGCTCGAAGATGAGCGCGCGATATTTCTGGACCACCATGTCCGGCTTTCCTTGCTCGATCAGGCGGCCTCCGTCCAGGAGCAGAGCCAGGTCGCAGAATTTTGTGACGGCTTCCAGATCGTGAGTTACCAGAACGATGGTTTTGCCGATTTCCCGGAGATGGTTCATGCGATGCATACAGCGATGCTGAAATATGAGATCACCCACAGAAAGAGCCTCATCCACCAGCAGGATATCCGGGTTGACATTTACCGCAACTGCGAACGCGAGCCTCATGAACATACCGCTCGAATAGGTTTTTACCGGCTGCTCCATGAAGTCGCCGATTTCGGCGAAGGCGGCGATCGCATCGAAGCGCTGCTCCATCCGGTGCTTGTCCAGTCCCAATATGGCTCCGTTCATGAACACGTTTTCGCGTCCGGTAAATTCGGGATTAAACCCGGAGCCCAGTTCCAACAGCGCTGAGACCTTACCGTTCACAAAACAATCTCCTCGGGTCTGAGCCATGATGCCTGCCAGGATCTGGAGCATGGTGCTTTTCCCCGAGCCGTTCTGTCCTATGATTCCGAGAGTGTGGCCGGCCTCCAATTCGAAGGAAACATCCTCGAGCGCCCAGAAATCCCGATGAAGCCTGCCGGAACCCAAACCGACCATCTCGCGCAGCTTGTCCCACGGGCGATCATAGATTCGATATCTTTTGGAAAGGTGCCGGACTTTGATAGCTGCCATTAGAGGACATCCACAAATTCGCGTTTTGTTTTACGGAAAAAAAGGCCGCCCAGTATAAAAATCGCCAGCGCCGCCACGGCAAGCACAGCCAGAATATTCAGATCCGGCATGCGCATTCGAAGCAGGCAATCGCGATAACCGTCTACAACATGTGCCAGGGGATTGAAATGAATCAGAAACAAAAGCTTTGGCGGTAAACGATCCGTGAGCCGGTTTGACGTATAGAATATGGGTGTGAACCAGAACCAGAATGTCAGCACGACGCTGAGCACCTGGGAGACATCTCTTACAAATACGTTCAGGCTGGAAACGAACCACGAGATTCCCAGTGTGAAAAGCATGAGCAGAAAAAGATAAACAGGAATCAGCAGTATAAAAAAACTCACCTTGCCCAGGACGAAGAATATGATGCAAAGCAGAATGGCAAAACCAATCAAGTGATTCACAAAACTTGACAGCAGGACAACCAGAGGAAGTATTTCGCTCGGGAATATGGTTTTGGTTACCAGATTGCCATTATCAATGATGATGGTGCTCGATCTTTGAAGAGAATCCTGGAAAAACAGCCATGGCAGGATGCTGCAGAAAAGCCACAGCGAAAAGCTTGTCGTTCCGGCATCCGGTGGGGCTCCGATGCCGAATATAAACTTGAAGACGAAGGTATAGCTTACCAGCAGCACAATGGGATGAATGACGCTCCAGAAAAGTCCCATAAAGGATCCGACATACCGGGCCTTTAAATCGCGTGCCACAAAATTGAGGATTAGGCTGCGCTGAATATAGATCTTCTCCAGGAAATTGCTGAGGATCACCCATGGAGCCATGATCGAACGTGCCTTCCGGCCAACTTGCATAACGATACTCGCGTAAGCCGGGCATTATAGCAAAGTAAGCCCGAAATTCGGAATGCAGCCTGAGATGGGAGATGGAATTCAGGAAAAGGAATAAAAGCGTTTACTGAGGCTGTTGAGATAATAACAGGCATTATTCTGTATTTTATGCTCTTAGCGTGCAGAACCGACCAATTGCCGAAAGACCTCTTCGTACCTGTTGATGACCTTATCCCACGAGTAAAGAGAACGCGCGCGCTCGACGGCGGCTGTTTTAAGGGGCGCGTATTTGTCGGGATGATCGACAACATCCTGCAGACACCGGGCCAGAGCATCTGTGTCGTTCTTTTGATAGAGAATGCCGGCGGAGCCGAGAACCTCCAAGTTTTCGGGCGTTCCGTTGGCGATGATGATATTTCCCTGTCCCATTGCTTCGATCAATGCCGGATGTGTTCCTCCGACTTCGGTTGCATGGATGTAGCAACAGGCATGCGCCTGTAATTGCCGGTAGCCTTTCCCGTAGACAGCTCCCGGAAAGATAATCCTGGAATCCCGCGTTGCGCGCACTTGCTCAATGTAATCCCTGGCATAGGGAGCATCCCCGACAACCACCATGCGCCTGGATGTACGCACCTTCTCAAAAGCCCGAACCACCAGATGAGCGTTGTTTTCGGGTTCCAGACGGCTCACATAAAGAAAATATTCTCCCGAAATTAAACCGTATTTCTCCAACGCCTCCCTGCCGACAGGCTTTTCCGTGATGGTTCCATAGGGTATGAAAACCGAATCGGCGCCGTACCGGTCGCGATAATACTGTTCGATAACCTTTGCGTCCGTGACGATGACGTTCGGGAAACAGGTGGAAAGTAACTCGCACAGGCGATAATAGGCTTTCCCCACACGGTTCCATTTCGGGCGCAGTCTCTCTATCCCATCCACATTCACAACGACGGGGATTCCAAAAAGACGCGGCAACCATGCGTAGATGCTGTTGGCTGCATTACAGATCAGGATTGCATCATATTTCCCGAAGAGGGCATGGAATATGGAGAGGAAGGAGTGCGCGACGGTGTCGGTGTATTTCCATTCCAGCGTCGGCAGCACGACGAGTCTGACGCCCCGGTGTGTTTTCAGCGTTTTGGGAACATAATGCGAACGTCCGTAAACGGTAACCTGGTGCCCTCTGTCCACAAGGCCGGCTGAACACTCCTCGGCGAAGGTTTCGAATCCGCCGTAATTGGCGGGTATTCCTCGTGTCCCGATAATGGCAATCTTCATAGCAGGGTTTCTCGTTCCCCGTTCCCCGTTTCCGGTTCAGTTTAGATGCGCACAATCAAAGGTTTGAATTGGGAGCCTTTGAGCTGAAAACGGGAAACGGGGAGCCGGGAACGCTTGAACGTTTTTGCATAAATGCGTAAGGAGCGCATGTAATAAAGAGAAAAAGCGTCAGTACCTCGGAATCTCCAAAATTATACTCGGTCATTCCCGCGATCATGAGGGCAACCCATGCGCCGATAGCGGCGCAGGACGCTGTCAGCGCTTCCCTGGTGGATTCTTCTTCCCCCATCCGCACGCGGGCATTGGCGCTTCGGTAGCAGCGAAGCGCGTCGTATGCCAGCCGCAGCATAAACCAAAGCCAGAGGATAAGGCCGATGATGCCGGTTTCAGCCGCCACCTGGAGGATATTATTATGCATATGCTGGTACACCCAGTCGGGGAACTCATGCTCTCTGCGGTATTTGAGCGCCTCATATTTTACATTCTTCGGGCCCACGCCGAACCACGGATTGTCCTGGATCATCCGTGCGGAAGTCCAAAAACATTCGATGCGGGTGCGCGTCGTGGAGTCCTGTATGTCCAGGCCCGAGAGAAGCCGTTGCTGGATGGATGCCGGAGATGCAAAATAAAGCACAGCTATTGTGGCAAGCAGAGCGGCGATGGCACGCGGCTTTCGCAGCAGGATCAGGACTCCGATTCCCGCCACCGTTCCCATCCACGCATTTCTCGTTTGTGAGATGATAAGAGCCAGGCCGATTGGTATGGCTGCAAACAGGACCCATTTATGATTCCGCAGACCGTTGCATAATGCGAAGGCAACCAGCAGGATGAGGGCGAGCATCAGCAGCCCCGAATATGTCATCCACTGGCTCATAAATCCGGTGATTCGGTGCAGAAGATCCCGGTGTGGATCGGCGGCGAACTGCAGCAGTCCGCCAAGCGAAGAAAGGACGGCTACGGCGATAACGGCCTTATAGATCCAGGTCAGCCGGCCTTCCCCGCGCACGATCAAGGGCACCAGAAGCACGAGAAGAAACAGGAAGAACTTCTTCGTAATAGTCAGTCCCAGCAGAATATTGGACGAAGCCAGTGCAGCGATGATGTTCCAGACTGCAAAAGCCAGAAGCGGCAATACAATCGGCATCTCCGGAGGTGGAACGCCCTTTAATCGCCGGAGCATCCATAAATATCCGATTACGGTCACCGCGAGAAGCATTTGGGAGACGGCAATCGAGACCAATCCGAGGGAAATACAGCCGGCCAGCGAATAAAAGGCCAGCTTTTCCGGTTTGTCTCGGAGCGAGACGGGAAGATATTTTACGAATGAATTAGGCATAGGCAGACCGCGGCGGCTGTGACGGCCGCTGCAACAGGGTATGGCAAAGCCGTTCGGTCTCCAGAATCTTGCGTTCGAGCGTGAATTGCACTTCCATGCGCTCTCTCCCCCGCTTTCCCATACGCTCTGACTCCTCCAGATTGTCTGCCAGTTGTTGAATGGCGTGAGCAAGAGCTTCCGGATCGGCCGGAGTGACCAGCAATCCGTTGTCTCCATCTGTCACCAATTCAGGAATCCCCCCGACCTTTGTTGCAACGATCGGCAGGGATGCCGCCATGGCTTCCAGTATGGCGGATGACAGTCCTTCGGAAAGGCTTGGAAGGGCAAATATATCAAATGATTTCATGAAATCACATGTATTGAAGTGAAAGCCGGCAAAATGAAAAACATCCTTCAATCCTTTTTTATAGGATAGATCCTTGAGCTCTTGAAGACATTTACCGTCTCCAACGATCACAAATCGCATCCTATCCCGTACCTCAGGGATTAAGGATGCGGCTTCAATCAGATAATGGATTCCTTTTTCCTGGCTTAAATGCGCCACGGTGCCGATCACGACTGGATCGGCGGGATTTCGATGCTTCGACTGGGACGGCTTGGGATAAAGCGATAAATCCATCCCCTCATAAATTGTTCTGATCTTGGATGCGGGTATCCCGCACATTTGCAGCTGCAGGTGTATGGATTCAGAAATTGCGATAATGCAGTCGATCCCCCATGTGTATTTGAGACGCGAGAGGAAGCCTTTCCGCAAAGGGAAATTGACCCGGCGATAGACTATTTTGGCTCCGACGCGGGAGAATTTCGAAGCAAGTGTCCCCAGAAATATTGCTTTTGGAGTATTAAAAGCGAGAATGTCGGGATTTATCTTGCGGAAGATGGGAACTAACGACAAAAGAGAATGCAATCCTATCTCGCTGCGAATTGCAAGAGGATGTACTGAAATTCCATGTTCACCCGCGCGTTTTTCCAGCAGCGTGTGAGGCTGGCATATCAGATGCATCCGATGCCCGCGCTGGTTTAATCCTTTGAGAAGAGCAAGAAGCTGATCCTGTCCTCCTCTCCACACGCGTTCCGTATCGATGACGAGAAAAGAAAACATGTGGTGATTATTGCTTCGTCTCTTAAGCGGCGCAAGCCTGCTTTTTATCAGGAAGTGATTATTGCTTCCGCCGGGTGCGTCCGGTACCAATCCAGGACATGCTGGAGACCCGTTTCCAAAGAGATGGAAGGAACGTAGTCCAGCATTTTCCCGGCCTTACTGATATCCGCGACGGAATGCCGCACATCACCCTTGCGAGGGGGCTCGTACTTCGGCTTCAATTGACGGTCCAAAAGCTTATTCAGTTTGTCGATCAACTGGTTCAGGCTTGTCTGAGCTCCGCACCCGATGTTGAAAGCCTCTCCGGCCACGTTCGGAGCGCTCGCCGCTTTTAAATTGGCATTGATCACATTCGCGACAAATGTGAAATCCCTTGACTGCTCTCCATCTCCAAAGACAACCGGTGATCTGCTCTCCAACAGAAGTGTGCTGAAGCGGGGTATTACGGCAGCGTAATGTGAATTGGGATCCTGGCGCGGACCGAAGACGTTGAAATATCTCAGAGCTACGGTTTCAAGGCCATATAGTCTGTAGAAAAGACGGCAATATTCTTCTGTAACTACCTTGCTGAGCGCGTAAGGAGAAAGACATCGTCCCATCCGGTCCTCGCGCTTCGGCAGATTCGGATCATCCCCATAGATCGAGGATGAGGAGGCGGCTACAACGCGTTTCACGCCGGCGTCGCGCGCTGCGGTCAACACCGAAAGCGTTCCGTTGATGTTCGCCTTCTGGGTTGCTGCCGGGTTTTCAATCGAGCGCGCAACGGATGGGATGGCGGCGAGGTGAAAAACGCAATGGACGCCGCTAAAAGCCTGGCGCAATGGATCCGTTTCATTGATATCCATTTGCAGAAACTGGAAGCGACTGCCTGCGTTTTCAGCCCAGCCGGAGAGGTTTGTCTTCCTTCCCGTACTCAAGTTATCGATAACGACTACGGAGTGGCCCATGTCCAACAGATGCTCCGCCAGGTTGGATCCTATGAATCCGGCGCCTCCAGTTACAACCATCTTTTCCATAATCAATTCACTCTCTATCAAATGCCTTACAAACGGCTGTGAGGCGATCTGATGGTATCAGAGATGCTTCACCGGAGCAATTCGCGAAACCGATTCGGAGTTGCCTGCAGGCTGTTTCAGCCGCATATCCCGAGCCCCCCGGATTATCAGACTTGAATTCGCCATAGTTATCGGTCAGGCTCTCATCCACTCTTAGTTTTTTAACGGAATCGGGCAACGATAAATTCTTGCTCCAGTTCGTGATAATTCGGATTTCCGGCGCCCAAACCGGGCCTTATACGCCTTCTCATGGCTCAATATTTGCATTTATGGATAGGATCGGCCCAAACCGAGCCGGTTGCCATGCGTGTCTCCATTTCTTCAACTGCTGTGTTAGAATGGGTTGCCATGCGAACACGTATTTTCAGCAACGGGATTGAAGCTCCTTTATCTCCTTTCATCGGCAAATTTCTTGGGAATGTATGTTTTGGAGTCACGTCTTCCCTGAAAACGCCGCTGCCCATAGAAACTTTCAAATATGAGCTTGAGGGAGAGACTGTTCATATCGAGGTCAACCACGCGCGAGTGCCTTTGAATTTGAGCCAAGGATTTTCGAGAATCATTGTGCTCGACACCCTTCGGGGAATGATCCGCCATCTCAAACTGGCGGATCCGAATGGTGCTATCCGGATTGAAGTGGAGATGGAGACGCAATCTTGACCACCCTGTTCGCATGAAATGGCCGCCGTTCCAAAAGCTTCAGAGAAAATTAGTCCAGGCGTCGCAGCAATCTATGAAGTATTTCAGCGTAAAGGCGCGGAAGAAAATGCTGCGCGCACAGCTCATAAATTGCCTGCGGCAGTATGGAGGAGTCAATGAATCAACGGGCTCATATCCATCAGCTTAGCGCTCAAATCCGTGAAGAAGCTCTGCGTTTGGGATTCTCCGGGACCGGCATCGCGCCTGCAGGCCGTCTCCCCGAAGAAAAGCGTTTTACAGGCTGGCTGGAACAGGGCTTCCATGGGGATATGCGATATTTGGAGCGCCAGGCACAAAAGCGCCTGGATCCTCGCCATGTTCTTGCAAATGCCAGGTCCTTGATTGTCCTGGCGGTTAACTACTACACAGGCGAACGACCTGTCGAAAGACCCATGCAGGGCCGAATAAGCCGGTATAGCTGGGGATTCGATTACCATTCCATAATGGATGGCCGCCTTAAAAGCCTTCTCGAATTCATACAGGTCATGGAACCGTCTGCTCAAGGGATCTGCTATTCGGATATCGGCCCGATCATGGAGAAGGTGTGGGGCGCCCGGACTTCTCTAGGCTGGATGGGAAAGCACACAAATCTTATTTCTCGAAGTCTCGGATCCTGGTTTTTTATCGGTGTCATTCTGCTGGATCTTGAGCTTGACTACGATACCGGCGAAAACGATTTTTGCGGCACATGCCGGCGTTGCATAGATGCCTGTCCGACCGGCGCGATCATGGCTCCCTATGTGCTCGATGCGCGCCGATGCATTTCATATCTCACTATCGAGTTGCGCGGCCCGATCCCTCGTCCTCTCCGATCCCTGATCGGGAGCCGGATCTTTGGTTGTGATGATTGCCAGGAAGCCTGTCCCTGGAATCGGTTCGCAATAAAAGCCTCCGAAAAGAGGTTCTACGCTGGAGAAGAAGACCGTATGCCGGATCTCGCCCCATTGGTCCGGATCACACCGGTCGAGTTCAAAAGGCGATTCAGACATAGCCCGATCTGGAGAGCGACGCGCGATGGATTTGTAAGAAATGTTGTAGTGGCACTTGGTAATTCCGGTCGTATCGAGGCTGTATCCCCGCTGCAGGAAGCCCTTCAGGACCCCAGCCCACTGGTGCGTTCTCACGCTGCGTGGGCGCTGGGGCGCATTGCAATCGAAGTCACGGCTCCAGTTCTTGATGCAGCCCGGTCAAAGGAAGAAGATCCGGCAGTCCTCGAAGAAATACAGGTCGCTCTTGGAACATATTAGCGAACCATGTCGCTGGCTATGCGTCGGATCCTCTCCGTTGTCTATCTGCCCCGATTTCGCCGCCCCGGCCATCATAACTATAGGAATAGTTTGCTAAATCCTTAAAATCGAGGATTTAGCCGTCTTATTGGATTCTCCAAAAACTCAAATCGGAGCTATTGAAGCACCGACAAAGTGACGATAGGTATGGTTGGGAACCAGACTATAAGCAGGATCGTATAGCGGCAGCATTCTAACGGTATCATTCATAACGTAATTCCCTGTGGCTTTTCGGATAAGGGAATCCGGAGCGAAATAATGGGGGAACCGGCAGGCAAATCTAACGTCATCCAGCTGGCGCCGCCTACCTTCAGCGTTGAGGAGGAGCTGAATAGAATCAGGAAGAAGTATGACGATCTCTGTCAGCAGATGGATGAGATTCTGATGGAGACGATGGAACGATCCAACCGGATCATCATGGAATCCGAGATCGCGAATCTCATCATGAACCAGGTATTCAATGCATCCAATGATGGAATCTGGGCCATCGACAAAAGCTTCAGAGTGATCCGTGTGAATAAAAAGATGATTGACATTATCCAAAAGCCTGTCAACGAAGTCATTGGCGGGAAGTGCTTCGAATTGTTCCAGGAGCACTGCCGGAGCAAGGAAAACTGCCCTATGGAGAGAATCTTCAAGGGCGAGCGGATGGTGGAGCAGGAAAAAACTCTGACGTTTGGGTCAGAAAAGGAAGTTCCCTTTATGGTGACTTCGACGCCCCTTTTAAGCCTGGATCAAAGCATTATCGGAATGGTGGAGACTTTCGCCGATATTACCGAAAGGAAGAATGCCGAAAGAGTACTGCAGCTTGCCAACCGTGAGCTGGAAAGGCTGGCAACGGAAGATGCGCTGACAAAGCTATCCAATCGCAGGCGTTTCGACGAATATCTGGAACTGGAATGGCGCAGGCAATCGCGCGCCGGCGGACAGATCTCGCTTATCATGAGCGATGTGGATTTTTTCAAGCATTACAATGACAAATATGGTCATCAGGCCGGCGACGCATGTCTGAAAGCGGTAGCGGATGCCATCCGGAAAAAGGTAGGCCGGCCGGGAGATTTGATCGCCCGATATGGAGGAGAAGAATTTGCCATAGTTATGCCGGAAACGGATATCAAGGGCGCCCTGAAGGTCGCAGAAAATATTCGTCAGGAATTGACCAAGCAGAATTTGCCTCATCCCGAGTCTGCCGCGGCTCCCTACGTTACGATCAGTTGCGGTATCGCCTCCATGTTCCCGGATGGAACGAATAAGCCTCAGACACTCATTGAACGGGCTGATCAGGGCCTCTATCGCGCCAAGCAGCAAGGGCGCAACCGCATTATAATTTTCCAGGATTAGATGCCTTTGCCCGAGTCATTTTCATTTGCGTATCTGCAGAGCTCTATTCGTCGCCGCCGACCGACCGGCAGCTGCAATATTCTGCGGACTGCACTAAAATACACTCTGTTTCAGTATAATGCGGATACTTGCGGTAAACTCCGGGACATGCCATGCCGATAAATAGGTGATAAAAAATGCAAAAAATGTACCGCGACCCGCATACCGGACAGATGCTTCCCGACAGGCGATCAGGCAATGATCGCAGGAATCCCACATCTCTTTTTGCATTCCTAACCAGCCGGTATCGCAGACGAAGAAGCAGAGGCAGACGCGCGACCGATAAGGCCGCGTATGTGGATCTTTTCGATACGCGTACATGGGGCATCGTGATTGCGATTCTGATATTGTCCCTTTTTGATGCCTTGCTGACGGGACTGCACATGATCGGAGGATCGGCCCGGGAATTGAATCCGATCCTGAATGCCGTTCTGGTTTACGGCGGATTGCCCGCATTCTTCGGAGTAAAAGGCCTGCTGACCATTCTTCCTGTGGCAATTATCATGATCCATAAGGAATGGGCAATGGGAAGATATGCGGCACAGCTATGTCTTTGGGCTTACATCTTGCTCTCTCTTTACCATATGTATTTGATTTTCGGCATTCAGAAAATCCGCGGCTTTTTCCTCGCCCATATCATATAAAAACCAGCAAAGCTTTTGCCTGATTGAGACGAACGGCGTTCAAATGCTAGGATGAGCATGATGGAGATGTTTATATGAAAACCTACCTTCGGCGCAGCGCACTTTATGTCCCCGGCGACAGCAAAAGGATGCTGGAGAGATCTGCAACGATTCAGTCCGATATGCTTCTTCTCAATCTCGAGGACGGCGTGGCTTTTTCTGAAAAAGACAATGCCCGGAGGAATGTGGCGGAAGCATTGCGCATCATTGATTTCGGCGGCAGGGAGACTGTCGTTCGAGTCAATTCCTTGAACGACGACATCGGTTTGAGGGATATTGCCGACATCGTTCCATTGCGCCCGGACGGCATTTGTTTGCCGAAGGTCGAAACACCGTCGGAAATCCGGGCAGCCGAGGCTGCTATCCGGACTGCGGAGCACGCGAATGGCCTGCCTGAAGGCTGTATAAAGCTGCATGCGATGATTGAATCCGCAGCAGGAGTGCTGCACTCGGCGGATATAGCCGCAGCCTCGCCCAGGATGGCATCGCTGATTTTTGGATCCGCTGATTATGCCGGAGATTTGCGATGCATGCCCGGAGAGGACCGGATTGAACTACTGCTGGCGCTCCAGTGGATCGTTACATCAGCCCGGGCCGCCGGAATCGATCCAATCGATGCGCCCTGCTTTGACTACCGGAATCGCGATCTGCTTAGCCGCGAAGCCATGCAGGCTCGCCGTATCGGTTTTACGGGAAAGAGCGCATTGCATCCGGATCAGCTCACCGCAATCAATGAAATTTTCGACGTTACGCTTGAGGAGGTCGCATGGGCGGAAAAAATCATCGCGGAATTGGACAATGCAGAGAACCGGGGAAAAGCGCTTTCAACCATGGACGGAAAGCTGATCGATAATCCCCATAGAACTATCGCAGAACGAATCCTGAGCCGCCGCCGCTGCTAATCGTCAGTCGATAGTCGTTAGTCGGTAGTAAAGGATAATATTGCAATTTATATCAGCCGCTGCTTCCAATCGACGAATCATCAACAACGAACCACTACCAACTAACGACTACCCACTGACGACTAACGACCACATTCCCCCCACGTGAATGCTTCCGGCATGGTACACTATTTTTTCGCGCGCGCGCGAGCAGTTAAAAAAATACCAGGAGGCGTTTAGTTCCAGATGGATAGATTCAAGGGCACCCATAGCTACATTCTCAGTGATGCATTGAAGGAAATCGTAAATGCCGCGATCGTTCTCCAGCGGCCGCTATTGTTGAAGGGAGAACCCGGGACCGGCAAGACCGAACTCGCACAAGTGATTGCCGAAGACCTGCAATTGCGGCTGATTCGGTGGAACATCAAATCCACTTCCAAGGCAAGTGAAGGCCTGTATGTTTACGATACTGTTCAACGGTTGAACGATTCGCGTTTTCACGACAAGGATGTTTCCGATATCCGGCAGTACATAAAATTCGGGAAGTTGGGCGAAGCGCTTCGTTCGGAAGAACAGGTGGTGTTGCTCATCGATGAAATCGACAAGGCGGACCTTGAGTTCCCCAATGATCTGTTGTTTGAGCTCGATCAGATGAGCTTTGACGTTGTGGAAACCGGTGATCACTACAAGGCCAAGCATCGTCCCATAGTGGTGATTACGAGCAACAGCGAGAAGGAATTGCCCGATGCTTTCCTCCGCCGCTGCCTGTTTCACTATATTGAGTTTCCCTCTCCAGCCATGATGGAGAAGATCGCGCAGGTCCATTTCCCGAACCTGCGTCATAACCTGATGTCTCAGATCGTCGCAAGATTTTACTTCATCCGGCAGAAGCACGAATTGAGGAAGCGGCCTTCCACCAGCGAGCTGCTCGATTGGGTCCAGGCGATTATCGCGGGGGGAATCAGCGAACAGGATCTGAACAAGCGCCTCCCGTTTCTTGGCGTTCTCCTGAAAACGGAAGAGGACGTCGCAAGGGTTTCTGTGCACTAACACCGGGGAGTCGCTGGATGTTTTACAATCTGTTCCACGCATTAAGACGGCTCGGAGTCCCGGTTACCTTCAATGAATGGCTGCTTCTGCAAAAAGCCCTGTCGGAAAATCTGGCAGACAGCTCTTTGACCCGTTTCTACTATCTCGCGCGTGCCATTCTTGTAAAAACAGAGGCGCACTTCGACAAATATGACCAGGCTTTTCTGGATTGCTTCGGCCACATTCAATCCGATGAGGATCTTTTGCGGGCTATTGAGGAAAGGCTGCTCCAAATGCCGCCGCTGGAGTTGACCGAGGAAGAAAAGCGGATGGTGGAGCAGTTGAATCTCGAAGAACTCCGTTCCCGGTTTCTGGATCAACTGCGAAATCAGGATGATAAGCCGCATGTCGGAGGGAATAGGGCAATCGGCGTTCGGGGACGTTCTCCCTATGGCGCATGGGGATACAATCCGGCCGGGGTGCGGGTCGGTCAGCATGAGAGCAGGATGCGCAGCGCGATTCAGATTGCGGAAAAGCGCACCTTCAGGAATTATCGGGACGACATGACTCTCGATACCCGGTCGATCAAAACCGTCCTCAGCTACATCCGCCAGGTCGTGCGCGAAGGGCCTAAAGACAGCCTGGATGTCGACGGCACCATCGATGCGACCTGCCGCAATGCAGGCGAGCTGGAATTCATCTGGGATCGCACCAGGAAAAAACGGATCAAGCTCATGCTGCTGATGGATGCCGGCGGGACCATGATTCCTCATACGGAGCTTGTCAGCCGGCTGTTTTCAGCGGCCAGAGATATCGTGAAGGATCTGCAGTTTTATTACTTCCACAATTGCATATATCAGGAGCTCTATACGGATATCAGCCAGATGACGGCAGTACCCACCAGAAAAGTCCTGGATCAGGCCAATAGAAATTACAAAGTCATTCTCGTCGGGGATGCTTATATGGCTCCCAGCGAGCTGCTGAGCCCAAATGGAGCGATCGACTATTGGTATCGCAACGACCGGCCCGGTATCGAATGGCTGATGGACATCCGTAAAAGATTCCGGAAAATCATCTGGTTGAATCCGGAACCGAGCACATGGTGGGCTTCCGTCCCCTCCACCCGTATGATCCGCAAGATATTTCCCATGTATGAACTGACGCTGGAAGGCATGCGCGCCGGGAGCAGGGCGTTGATAAAGCAGTAGGCAGGCGTTGGTTTTAGCCCGCTATCATTCTTACATATTAGAGAAAAGGAAGTCCCTATTTCAGCGGATCTGCCTTTACCACGAATCGTGAGTTGATTCCCCAATTCCCCATTCTATGGATCAGTCGCCTGGACCTATCGATATGGAACGGGTTTTATTCGCAGAACGGGACCGAGAGATTCCCCGAATATTCGGCCTGTTCGATCTGCGCACTGGGATTGATGTTTGGCCTAAAAACGGAAGCGAACTTGTCCTTTCCGGATTCTGATAGGGCATTACCCAGCTGTATTTATCGAATTTAGCCGGCATTTTCAGATCCCACATATATAAGTCCGCAGTATCAGAAATCCAGACAATTTCCAGAAAGCCGTCACCGTCAAAATCCATTACGAGCGGACTCCCTTCAAACCAATAGGTATTGATAGCGGCTTTGGGGAATCCGGCGATTGGCAAGCCATTGTGGTGAAATGCGCTGGGCCCGTAAGTGCGATCATCATCTTCTTTCTCAGAAGAGCCGGCATTCTGCATCAGCACGTCGCGCATTCCGTCCCCGTCAATATCTAATATGGCAAAAGAAGTGAAGTAGCCGATTCCATGGTTGCCGGTAACTGGCCACCCGCGAACAATCTCTCCCGATCCGGTGAGTGCATAAGCGAAAGGCCGGTATTCTTCAGCTTCGAACGGATGATGCATACCCCCTACCAAAATTTCGGGAATATTGTCGCCGGTGATGTCGCCCACACAGACACCGCCGTGAAGATAGTTGCGGAATGTATATGGCCAACCCTTCAAGAGTCTTCCATCGCTTGAAAACACCACGACAGTCGAACTATTCAAGTCGGAGATATAAACAATGATTTCCCCTTTTCGATCACCATTTACATCTGCAATAACAGGTTGCGAATGCGAGAAAGGGCCATATAGACTTAGCAGCTGCGGCCAGCCTTGCCGAATTGTCCCATCTGAATTAAAAACAACAAGCGCTTGATTGCTATAATCATTTTTAGATACAATGATCTCTTTCCACCCATCATTGTCCACATCGCTAATGGCAATCGATGCCCCCTCACACTCGGAATAGGGATCGGGCAGCAGTTGAGGCCATCCGGGAAGAATTTTCTTCTCCAAATCGAACACAGCCAGTCGGCTATTGTTGGCGATGACGATATCTTGGCGACCATCATTATCGATATCACTCATTCTGCAATTGAAGTAGGCATATTCTTCAGGTACTTCCCATGGATACCCGGGCATATATTCTCCATTTCCTTTCCAGAGATAGAGAGTCCTGTAGGAATCCCACGACATAATTTCGGGGAGACCATCACCATTGACATCGCCGATTATCGGCGTCCGCATCATTGAATTGCCCTGCTTGGGCCATCCTTTTGAGATTGTTCCGTCTGCTTCATAGGCCCATACATTTATGCCGCTGGCGGTGAGAATCTCCAACTGGCCATCTCCATCGATATCTGCTGCGTTCAAATTCGAAGTAAACGCCCATGACTGCAAGATCCCTGCATCCTTTATGGTATTTCGTGGCCATCCTGTATGTATCTCCGGGCTAAAAATCAGCTGTGTTGAAAATGCGATATCCGGGAAATCCGTTCTCTTTACTACGAGCCTCACAGGATAATAGCCATCATCTTTCAGAACGCCGCTATCCAATATCCCGAGCACCCCCCCATCAATTTTTTGGCGACCCTCCCCTGTCAATGTTATGCCCAGACGGCTCCATTCTTGGGACGTGTTCAGATATTCAATGCAATAACTATGGAATGCACCACCTAGGACGCGGCCCTCAATTTTAATCTGTTCTCCGGCCCTGAATGTTGCATTAAAGCTTGGAGATGAAATCGATACGCGATCAAGCGTGATCTCGGTTCTGTCCTGGAATTCTGCTCCACTCTCGGAAATCACGCGTAGCCTTAGAATATAGGTCCCGTCCGGCATGTCTTCGACATCCCAATCCCAAACAGCCTCATGAAGTGCGGGAGAATCTGAGGTTATAAGAGTCGTCCAAGGCCCATTTGCATGAAGGCTATATTCAAGTTTGTATTCTGAGAAACCATCGGCATCGGCGACAAAAGCGAGTTGCACTGTGTCTTTATCCTGTTTCCAGGCTTTTGGCTCCAGAATTCGAGCTGAGCCAAAAGCCTGGTTATTCAATGCCTTCCATGCATCGATGATTCCGTAGCCGGACTGCTGATCCCATCCGGAATCAAGAATATCTCTCGCGGAAGCCCGGATGCTCTGTCGTACTTCTTCCGGAGTGGCATCCGGATATCTCTGCCGGATCAAGGCTGCCAGTCCCGACACGTAGGCAACTGCCATGCTGGTTCCCGACATCCTACTATAGCCTTCTCCGGCAGGCAGCGGCACGCCGCAGCCACCCGTTCCTCCCGTACTTGGGGTGCACTCTGAGGCCATGAGGCTCAGTATATTAAAGTCGGAGTCTTGAACGGGATCGCCAGGATTCTCTCCCCCAGGAGCGAGCACATCCAGCGTCGCACCGTAATTGGAGAAATGGGCCTTTCGATCGTAATTGTCCGATGCGCCTACCGTAACTACATAACGTGATGTTGCAGGATAGAGATCTGCTGCGACAAAATCAGTGTTGCCGTTTCCCGCAGAGGTTACGACGGTTATGTTCTGAGACCATGCCAGTTTTATTGCATCCTCAATAACTTGTGAATAATGGGTCCCACTCCAGCTTAAATTGATTACATGTGCCTCGGCTTCAACTGCATATCCTATCCCTTGGGCCAAGTAGAAGATTTCGCCTATTCCGCTATCGTCCAAAGCCCGGACCGGCATAATTTTTGCTCCGAATGCCACGCCCGCAATTCCAATCCCATTATTGCCTATAGCAGCGATGGTGCCGGCAATATGCGTCCCATGTCCATTACGGTCTTGCGGCATGCTTCCCGGATCAAGGATATTGATGCCCCTGTAATCATCCACATAGCCGTTTCCGTCATCATCTATGCCGTTGGAAGGCATCTCGCCGCTGTTGATCCATATATTGTCGACCAAATCGGGATGATTGAAATCGCATCCTGTATCTATTACGGCAACGACGATCCCGTTTCCAGTACTAAGCTCCCAGGCCTCCGGAGCCCTTATCCTGAAATGCCCCCAAAGGTCTGCATACGATTGTCCCCAGCTGCCGATTCGATGAAGATAGGGATCATTCAGAGAACCTTGCGCGTGGTAGATATAGTTCGGCTCTGCATATTCAACCTCCGGCAGGCGCTCGAATTCTTTGGCGGCTTCAAGGACATCGATATCTTTTGCCAGCTCCAATCGATAGATATTCAGGAGCCCATGCTTTCGGATCGCATCTGTTGAAGGCGAGTCGACCGATGGATGCGCACCATAGCGGCGGGCAAGAAGTGGCTTGATGCTGCGTGATGAAAATCTGCGGCCCAATTCACGGAATTTCCGGTTGTTTTGCATTGCCTCCTGGAGATTTGGATAGGATCCCGAACGGAGTTTTATTATCAATTCGCCATTTTTGTAGTTCTGCCCTTTTCGCAGTCCCCTGGTGATCGCATGGGCATCCCTGGAGCCGTTGTTATCCACCCGGCGTCGGTTCGGTGGATTCTGGGCGTATCCCGAAACGATAATAAATTGTGCAAAAAGAAAAAGATACCCTATGGCCGAGAATCTCATGTCATCTCCGATCTTAAGGGAAGGCAATCCTATCATGCGACGAGTGCTATTAATCAAATAGGATTTTCAATTGCCGCATTATTTAGGCAGTGATTTTGTCGCGCTCTGCAGAAGAATCCCTGCGGGAGAATTGATTTCGAGCTATCAAACAATATTTCCTGGAGATAGCAGCAGCTTTCCTCTTCGGAAATGTTCGCGCATCTGAGAGTTGAAGGGTCCTGTTCGCTGGAAAAATGCCTGCACAAAATGCATTTTTTTGTGTTTTTTAACTAAAAAATGCCGATCTAGATAACACAAGCGATGTCATTGAATGATGAAAGGATGATTGCCCTGGGGAAGGGGAGCCTTTCCATATCTCCGCAATTAGCGGAAATCGGCTCCGGCAGTCCGGGGGTTGCGAAAACCGAACCAAATGCGGGGGAATTGTATGAAAAGCGTCCGTATCTCAATACTCTTGTTGCTCTTTTCTCTTCCTCTTTGCAGTGCCGTAGCACAGGAAAAGGCTGAGCGCGAAACCGATATCCACAATAATGTCAAACTCCTCGAAATGCCGGTTCCGTCAAACATACCGGAGGAATTCAAGGCCCAATATCAGGTT
Source organism: Acidobacteriota bacterium (assembly GCA_016929335.1). GTDB lineage: Bacteria > Acidobacteriota > UBA6911 > UBA6911 > UBA6911 > UBA6911. Next base: position 35,166 of record JAFGIY010000180.1, read on the forward strand.
TTTCTGGGACGATTGAAACAGGCATTGAAAGATAAAACAGGCGAGCGATCTTCGACCAATGCACTAACGATACAGGTCCGTCCCGGAATAAAAGAAATCGGACAGAACAGGACCAAACAGCCGGCAGCGCGGATCACCGCGTTCAAAAAAGATTCCAAAAGCGAGTATGTAGCGAACTTTCTTTTACACAGCTATGCAACCGGCGATACCGTAAACAAGGAAGAAATAGAAAGATTTCTCACTCTGCAGATCCTGAACCCTCTCGAAATGAATTGAAGATAGGATCCGTCAGACCTGCCTGTTATATTGCATTATAGGATAGCTCCGGCGACATAAGAGCGCCGGAGTTTTGTTTTTATAAAGACCGGATGCCGGTGCAACTTCTATCGAATGCCAGATAGCAGCCGCCGATTGTTGGAACCTTTGCCCATCGCACATCTTTGCAATCTTTGCATTCTGCAAAGAAACGTGAGTCTATAAAAATTTCTAGAACCAAACGCAATAAGCAACGAAGCTGACGGCTGACCGCTGATAGCTGATAGCTGAAGCCTGAAGCCCGACAATGCACCGTTTCCATGAATCCCTTAAGATTCAGCTTGCGACCAACTGCGGCGTCAGGCGGCATTAGGAGCTATGCGGAAGATTGCCGTGTAGCGGAGAGTCGCCAGGCAGCGTTGTGGAGCAAAAACGGCCAGATCCAATACAACGTAATGGTCCCCGTCTCTCTCGAATTTATCGTAAACGCGTCCACGCGTTTCGATGGTGCATTCTTCTTCCAGCAGGTTCAGATTCTGCACATAGCTGGATACGTCAATCCATGCAGAAATCCCATAGTTGACCGCCAGGATCTGGCTGGCCCGGTTCGCCAGCCAGCCGGGATGCATCATTCTTTCGTAAAGAGGATGATGATCGCGGATCGTTTTCCTGCAGTATTGCCAGTGAATATTCCAGTTGAATTCGGAAACCACGGGAGCAAGCGACTCTCCCACCTGCAGTGTATCGAGGGACATGGGACGATTAAGTTTGGCGCGTCCGGCCGGGTAATCTTCCAGCGAAGGCTCCGGCGCAACTTTTTGCGGCGGCAGCTTCGCAACCCCGATTCCGCAAGTGGCTCCCTGATTATTGGATGCCCTGTAGTCCAGCGATAGGGCGCCGTCATCGGCGACAGAAGTGATGACTCCTCCCACATGGATTTCTTCGCCCTCATAAATCGGGCGAAGAAAATGCACTTCCGCTGAACCGCGTTCCAGCCATTCTCTTCCCATCAATTCAATCAGCGGGCGGGACATGTAGGCAAAGATCGATACTCCGGGCACAAGGCCTGCGCGGAATCCGTACCGGCGCGCGTATTCATCGTCCTGAATCCGGTTGCTGGAGTCGACAGAGTCAATCGATGCCTTTATCCGGTGCTCCGGAAGGGAGGCGCCCACGCTAAAATGCATTGCGTCCAATCTCCATCTCAGAGTTCGATGCAAACAGCCGTTACTGGAATTAGGAACAAAATAGCATAAAAGCAGTCGGCAGTCATCAGTCGGCAGTCGGCAGTAGCCTGATGACGGCTGAGGATTTGATTATCAGTTTGGTTATTCCGGCTGCTGTTGCACTACTGCCGACTGCCGACTGCCCACTGCCGACTGCCGACTGCCGACTGCCGACTATTTTCATTGATCGGGCGGCGATTCAGGGACTATTCTCTCCCTTCACGCGAGGGGATATATGCAGACTTTCGAGAGTATCAAACCGGGATTGACGGCTGAAAAAATACTAACGGTGGATGAATCACTGTCGGTTACTCATACCAAGGTTCCGATGCTGTCTACTCCGAAAATGATTGATCTGATGGAGGGAGTCTGCAAAGACCTTATACAAAGCCATCTGCCTCCGGAATTCATAACCGTGGGCTATGAAGTGCATATCAGGCACAAGGCCGCCGCTCCGCTCGGTACACATATAAAATCCTGGTGCAAGCTGCTGGAGGCAGACGGTCGCAAGCTGTTGTTTGAGGTCCGTGTCACCGCCGGCGAGATAGTCATTGGAGAGGGTCAGCACCGCCGAACGATAATTCCGTATTAACGACTGCCGGCTGCGGGCTGCCGGCTGAAACACAGGCTTGCCACATAGCCGGTGGCAAATGTGATCGCCGTGCCGATCAGAACGTACCAGGTGAAGGCGATCGTTCCGAAACTCCAGATAGCCAGCATGGAAAGCAAACCCACGGCCATGCCTATTATGGAACCCTTTTCATTTGCCCTGCGGGTCATGATTCCCAGGAGAAATGTTCCCAGCATGCTGCCGTAGGTGATCGAGGCGATGGTCAATCCCACTTCCAGAACAGACTTCACTCCCCGTGATAAAACGGCCGGTATTATAAGAACAATTCCCCAAAAAACCGTAATCCACCGTGATTGCTGCAATTGGTCGCGTTCGGATAATTCTTTTTTGATGAACGGCCGCAGAAAGTCCACGGTGGTTGTTGCCGCCAGCGAATTCAGAGAACCGCTGAGCGTAGACATGGCTGCTGCCAGAATTGCCGCCACCATGAGCCCGCGGATTCCATGGGGTAGATAGGTGACGATAAAAGCGGGGAAAATCCTGTCGTAGTCAGTGGGTTGCATTTCAGCAGGATGATAACTGTAGAAACTGAACAGCAATATTCCGACGATCAAAAACAGGGCGAATTGAAGCAAAATAATGACTCCGCTGGAAAGCAGTGCAATCTTGCTGTCTCGTTCGTTCCTGGCTGCCAACAGGCGCTGCACAATTAATTGATCAACTCCATGGCTGGCGATATTAAGGAAAGTCCCGCCGATCACTCCGCCCCAAAAGGTATAGGGGACTTGGAAATCCAGCGAAAAATTCCAGAACGCAAACTTGTGGCCGGCGACGGCGAAGACACCATGCCAGCCGCCGGGAATTAAGCCCAGAATTGCGAAAAAGGCGACCATCGTGCACCCCAGGTATATGAACAACTGGACCACATCGGTCCAGATCACGGCGGTCAAGCCTCCTTCAAAGGTATAAATGAGAGTCAGCACGAAGATAATCAGAATGGACCAGATGTCTCCCGAACCCAATACCAGTCCCACAACGATTGCTATTGCATACATGCGTACGCCGTCCGCCATGGCCCGCGTGATCAGGAACATGCTGGCGGTCGCGTGTTTTGTTCGGGGGCCGAACCGACGCTGCATCAACTCATAAGCGGTATACATCTCTCCCTTGAAATAGGCCGGGATCAATACAAAGGATATAAAAATCCGCCCGACCAGATATCCGATAACAAGCTGCAGGAAAGACATGTTTCCGGCAAAGGCAATGCCGGGAGTGCTGATAATCGTAAACGTGCTGGTCTCCGTGGCTACAATAGAAAGAGAAAGCGCCCATGCCGGCGTTTTCCTGCCGCCAAGAAAGTAGGTGTGTATGGACTGCTGCTTTTTGCGGAAACGGCTGCCATATAGCGTGATGGCCGCCAGATATGCAATGACAATGGTTGCATCCAGCCAATTGAAACCCATCAGGGACTCCATTGAAAACGGTCCCTCATAGTAACCCAAAGCCACGAAGACTCAAAGCAATTGGAAGCAGCAGGAAATTGCCTGAAATTGGTATTCTAGGGAATGGGGTTGCCATGATAACCTGATTACTCTATTTCGAACAAGGAGAGGCAGATTACCGTGAAGTCCTTAACAAAATTATCCGTTCCAGGGTTTTTATTGCTCTTTGCCGGAGTATGCTTCCCGCAAGGAGGAGCCAAGGCTCCAACGTCTCAACCTAAAGCGGCTGTTTCAACGGCCAAACCGGCAGCCAAAGCCGAGCGCGCGGCAGCGACAGACTCCATTTTCCCGGCAGTCGTTGCCAAGGTGAACGGGCAGGCAATTCCAGGTCGGGATCTCGAAGAACTGGTGCAGCGGGAATTGACTTCTATAGGCAATCCGGAATGGAAAAACCTTCGGGAGGAATACCGCCATCAGTTAACCCTGGACCTTCTGACCGGGCTGATCAATTCCAAACTTCTCTATCAGAAAGCGCTTGCCGGCGGATATAAGGCTACCGACGCGGAGGTCCAGGCTGAACTTAAGAAGATAGCCGAGACCTTCTCCAGTGATGCTGAAATGAATGCAGCATTGGCAAGTCGAAACACAGACCGCGCGGCTCTGGAGAAAGGTTTATACGAAAACCTTACGATGGCGAAGTTTATTGAAGAAAACGTCCATAAGAAGATTGTCGTGACTCAAGAAGACCTTGCGAAATATTATTCGAGCAATCCGAAGGATTTTTATCACCCCGACATTGTCCGTACAAGCCATATACTCATTCAGCCGGCAGGAGAAACCGCGGAACAGGACGCCAAAGCCAGGGAGCGTGCCGAAACTCTCCTTGCACGCGTCAAAAGGGGCGAGGATTTTGCCAAACTGGCAAGAGAAAATTCGGTCGATGCCTCAGCCTCGCAGGGCGGCGATGTTGGATTTATGGCCAGAGATGCGCTGGATCCCGACTACGCGGAAGCGGCCTTTTCCGTCCCTGTAGGCGAAGTCAAATTGATCAAATCCAAATTCGGCTACCACGTCATGAAGGTGACCGATAAAAAGAAAGAAGGCGTGTCTGCTCTTGATGAAGTGAAGGAGAACCTCACTGAATTCTTAAAGAATGAAAAAGCGAATGAGGAAGTGAACAGACTGGTCAACCAGCTTCGGAATGAAGGAGAAATCGAAATACTCATCCCGACAACCCGGGCTTCAAATCCCTAATCCATGCAGGCCATGAATGGACCCGGCGCGGCCGGAGGCCGCAACCCAATAGAGGTTAGCGGATAGGGCGGTCGCGCCGGAGCTATCAGCCGTCAGCCTTCAGCTTAAGAACAGGTTTTGCTGCCCCAAAAAGCCAAGCTGTGGCGCAGTACTGTGAATTCACTTGCATAAGAAATGCATATCCGTTCGTGACTTGCCTTTTTAGACCTGATTGGATCGGCGAACCGACCCCTGAATCTGCCACTCCAAATTCAGCACGAATTCAGGAGGGGCCGGAGAGCCGATTTGCGTCGACCGGTTTACTCCCTTGAATATGCTGTTGCTCTCCTTGATTCCTGTGATATTTTGAACTCCAAATGGAAACGGCCGCTCATTGGATTGCCCATTATGGATATATAGCCATCTTTTCGCTCCTCAGCCTCGGGATCCTCGGCATCCCGGCTCCGGAGGAGTGGCTGCCGACCTTTGCCGGGTATCTTACCTATAAAAACACTCTTCGATTATGGCCTGCCTTCGCTGCAGTCTCGCTCGGCAGTATGTGCGGAATTACAGTCACCTATATGCTTGGTCGGAGCCTGGGTCTCTATGTGATTCTGCGCTACGGCCGGATACTTCGCGTCAAGCAGGAAGATCTGGACAAAGCTCATGCCTGGTTCGACCGCTTCGGCGCCTGGGTGCTGTTCGGAGGGTATTTCATCCCGGGCGTGCGCCATGTGACCGCCCTTATTGCGGGGGCCTCCAAGTTGCGGTATTTGGTTTTTTCCGCTTTTGCTTATGCGGGTGCGGTTGTCCGGGCTGCCATCTTTATCGGGCTCGGCTATTATTTTGGGGATGAGTGGTCCAAAGTCGTGAAGTGGATAGAGATGCATTCCGCAATTTGCGCCTCGATCACCGGAGCCGTCATCTTGGTTTGCCTCATTCGCAAGTACGGGAAAAAGCGGAAGGATGAAAAGACAGTTGGTAGCCTGTAGTCGATAGGCGGCAGTGAAGTTCATTAGCGCCGGCCGAGGCTGATCATATTGGCGAAGATGCGGAAGGCGCCGGGATTGATTGCGGGCAGCTGGCGGAACCAGGCATAGGCTGTGTAGATATAATTCCCCTTGCCATACCGTGCGTACAACATGCCGCCATTCTGAGGAGCATCGACCGGATCATTGCCCGAGAGCAGCGACGTATAGCGCTGATCCCACGTGTTCATGAAATACAAACCGCGTTCCTGAACCCAGCCGCGGAAGTCATCTTCGGTGATCCGGTTGGGTTGATTGAATAGAGGATGCGCCGGATCGAGAATACGGATAGGTGAATCTTCGACCGTGATCCTGTCTGAACTGGAAACGCTCATCGGATACGGGCCGAAAAGAAACGGCGAGCCCATTCCGCTGCCCCCAGGCCCACCCGAGGGTCTGACATACTGCACGATCAGATTGCCCCCATCGGCGACATAGTTCAGGAGACGCTGATTATTGGTTTGGAGAGCCGTATTGACGTTATAAGCCCGGATCCCGGTGATGATGGTTGAAAAGCCGGAAAGGTCGCCGAAAGCGAGATCGTTTGCCGAAAGAATCCTCGGCTTGATTCCAAGCCGTTCCAATGCGGCAGGAATTTCATCGCCTGCCCCCGCGATGTATCCGACCGCAAGGTTCGGAGCAACGCTAATATCAAATCGCTCGATTATCGATTGAGATGGACGATACAAATGCCTGGTCCAATTCTCCGGATAGGAAATGACATCATAGCCGCGCTGGTATGTCTTACCGCCTGCCGTGGCAATGGCCTTAACCTGATAGCTGCCCGGCTTGGTTTCAGACTGCGATTGAAGCATGAATTTGGCGGAGAAAGTTTCGCCTTTGCGGGACAGGCTGAAATCCAGTTCTCCAGGCTCTGAGCGCCATCCCTCCGGCGAAAAAAGCTTCAGCTTTCCTTTTACTCCGCTTCTCTGATTGTTTAGCACGGAGACCTGGAACTTGTGCGTTTCGGACTTCGAGCCGGTCGGAGAAATTTCAATGGCCGGATTCATACTTACCGAAAGCGCCGGCACGATCTGAAAATCGACAAAATCCGATCCACGCAACGGGTCGCCGGCCTCCGCCATTCCATTTGCCTCGACAAAAAACTCGACTCCCTGATATGCATATGTGACAACAAAGGAGATCTCTTCGGTCCGGCTGAACGGGAAAAACAAGCTCCGGCTATTTCTCAACTGATATCGGGCGTCGGTGCTTTTCTCAAGATGCCAGTATGGTTCAGTGGGTTGAGCATCCGGCAGTATCCTGCAAAAAGCCCTGGCAGTCAGGGAACTGCGCCCTGCCACTTCTTTCCCCTTCAGCCGGCCAACTTCCCAGTCGGTATCCGCTTCAATTCCCCCCGAGGCAAAAGCCACATCTGCGACTGTAAAGCTTTCAGGCCCTTGATTGCATAAGAGCAATTCAATCGGCATCCTTTCGCCGGGCACAGCTGTCGGTTCGCCGGTTTTTATAACCAGACGTATTCCCAGCACTGCGTTTGCGGCTTTATGGAAATCGAGAAGTTTGATTTGAAGCGCATCTTCGACGGTTTTTTTTGCAGACTCCGGCAGGGAAGATTTCCTGATTTTCTCGATGCACGTTCTGAGAATTCCGGCTCCCCTGGCTACGGCTTTGGCGCTCTTTTCAGGAGAGGAGATCTGGAAGACACTCAAAGCTTCCTCGGCAGCCTTCTGGATTTCGACAAGATCGTCCTTGAGGAAAGGGACAGCCTGCTTGTCATCTCCGGCCAGATCATAAATGGCTTGCAGCGAAGTATCGATGGAAGCGAAAAAGGAATCGCCAGCCGTTTGATCTCTTGCAACCGATTCCACCATTCGAAAGGTCTCATAAGCTATACCCGGAAGCGCGTAGGTGTTTCCGGTCCCCTGCGTCCTGTGTTTGCTATAGCCTTCGGCTGCTATTTCTCGATAGGAGCGGCCGAGAATCGGATCGTAATCTCCTACAGGCACTTTGACAATCTGCGGCTTTTCTCCACCGGAGGAAGGCTCACTCCCTGCACGCGAACTGACATATAGCCTTTTTGCCTGCCAGGGTTGGAGTCGTTTGGGGAATCTCTGAGGGTCGCCGGCTGCCCGGAACGCTTCCCTTGCAAGAATGCCCGCCGCCTGATGATGGCCGTGACCATCGGCGGAATCCCCCTGGAATCTGGAAATAATGACCGTAGGCCGCCACCGGCGAATAAACTCAACCAGCTCCTGCAAGGCAGCATCGTGTCCCCACTTCGATAGGGTTTCTTCGGCGTTTTTCGAGAATCCAAAATCAAGGTTGGATCCGAAATAAAGTTCAGATCCATAGTACCGACAGGCTTCGAGCCCTTCTCCCGTACGAACCAGTCCCAACGCTTCATATTTTTCGTTGCCGAGAATGTTTTGTCCGCCCTCTCCGCGTGTGAGGCAAAACAGCGCCGTTTGCGCGTGAAATTTCCGGCTGAGCCAGGTTAGTGTCGCCGCGCTTTCGTCATCCGGATGAGCGATTATATGGAGCACGCGAGCATACACGGGCAGTTTTTTCAATGCAGCCAGCGTCCCTGCGGTGCCGCGATCCTCCGGGAGGAGATATACATTACGGTTGTCTGCCCACACTCCCGCCAGCGCCGCCAGTATCAGGAGAATAGCAGTCAGCAAAATATATCGTTTCATAGCAGTCTCCCGGTGTGGGAAAGGGGAAGAGGGGCAAAGGGGTAAAGGGGTAAAGGGGAAAAGGGGTAGAGGGGGAAAGGAAACTGCCTTAAATATCTTTTTTTCACGTTTTGATTTCCGTTTGATACTCTCCATTGTTAAAAGCCGTCCGCCTATACATGCACATCAACGCGAACGTGCTCAACCCCTCTACCCCTCTACCTCTCAACCCCTCTACCCCTTGTCTTCCAGGCGAAGCACATGATGCGAAAAGACTCCGAGCGGCAAAGACGCTCGAACGTCATCCAAAACAGAGGGACCGTAACGAGCCCAAAAGTGCTGAATACCCAATTGGCGTTCCTGCAGCGTTCCATTTGGGTAGCAGTTGTTCAACAGCAGATCGACCGCTTTTGAGATCCGAGAGTTTTGAGTCGCTTCGAGGCGGATTGCCTGAGATTTCAGGCGCTGCACATTGTAAAGAATCTTGCGTCTGGCGGTTTCCATCGCGCGGGCCAGCGTAGGATCCACCGAATGCAGTTCCGGACGGATTGCATTTAAGCCTTGATCCAGGTGCTTCTGCAATTCCTCGACCTCCGATGAGGTTTGCGAAGAGCCTGAGTTGCGAAGAGCTTTTTCTGTGAGCAGTGGTTTGTCCCGGAAGCAATCCTGAATCGTGATTTTCAGCCGGTCCATTTCATCCGCGATCCGTGGTTCTATCAGGGTGAGGCTGTCCCTGGGCCAGATGATGGGCATGGGGCGGCCAAACATCCTGTACAAAACCTCAATCTGTGCAAAATAGGCTACTTCCGCAGATCCTCCCACATATGCAATGGTTGGGAAGAGATGGTCCTGAATTATGGGCCGGAGCAGCACATTGGGGCTGAATCTTTCGGGAGTCTTTTCAGCAACCGTCAGCAATTCATCAAGGCTGAAAATACGATTGCTGTTTTTCAGCGCAAAGCCTGAATCCCTGCTTTCCAGCGCGTATCGTTCACCATTTGCAAATAAGAACAGGAGAGTAGCGCTATCGAGAATGCTGACTTGGGAATGGAAACCGGCTGTTTCGAGATCTCGGTTCCTCTCGAGAAGCGCGGCACGCAGCGGTTCGGATTCGCGGAGGGATTTCCGGATTACGTCCCTCACCAGTTTTTTTGCTCCCGGATCGTGAGGATCGAAAAGTATCAATCCCGATCCTCGAAAAAGCTGAGAAAGCAGCCTTGCGAAAGAAAGAGCGAACGTCGCACCGGGCTTGTATGTGGAGTCCAGTTGATGCTGAATTTCCTGTTTCCAGGACGAGTCCGGAAGCCTGTTCAGGAAATCGCATACTGCTTCTCTGATGCTTTGGGGCAATTCCAGCGATCCGACAGATGCATGCGGCGTCCCGGATCCTTTGAAAAGAACTTCGCGGTAGTCGATTGTCTGGAGGATTGAATCACGATCCAGCAGGGTTCGGTGCGTTACCTCCGGCAGATCATGATCCTCGGTTTCCATCCAGAAGATGGCTACCGCTCTGATTCCGCGCTTATTCATTTCTTCCGCGATTTTGACTGACGAAAGGGCTTTATAGATCGTATAAAGCGGGCCGGCGAAAAGGCCCACCTGTTGACCGGTGACAATCGCGACACATCCCGGTTTCTCCAGTTCTTCAATCCGACGGAGCGTTTCGGAATCTGCTCCATAGCTTTTGTTCTGGCGGCGCAATATAGAGGAAATATCCGTTCTGGGGAATTGCAGATCGGCGCAATCCACGCGAGCGAAGCGCTCGAGGTTTGCTATCGTGGGGGCACGATTATAGAAGCGCAGAACCCGCGGAGAAAAATCTATGTAATCCAGAAACAGAGCCGATTGATGAGGAATATCGCGGAATGGGATTTCCCGGATCGTGGCCATATGTTTTTAGTCGGCAGTCGGCAGTATGGCGGAACTGATTAAAAATTCTTAAATAGCGGCCATTGTCACAGCACTGCCGACCAACGGCTGCCGACTGCCGACTACCTCTTATAACGCCGTTCCCTATACATGGTGTTACGCACGCCGGCCAGGTCGAGCAGTGCCTCCACCTTGTTGGGCAGACCGAACAGGTTGATGAAGCCTTCTGCTTCCTTCTGGTTGTAAACGGAATCCTCCGCAAATGTGGCGAGATCCTCGCGGTAAAGGGAATAAGGAGATTTCCGGCCGGCGATGATTATATTTCCCTTGTAGAGTTTCAACCGGACGGCTCCGGTAACTCGAACCTGGATGGAATCGATGAAGGCATCCATAGCGTAGCGCAGAGGCGTGAACCATTGGCCGTTGTAAACCAGTTCGGCATATTTCCCGGCCAGGATGTCTTTGTAGTGCAGAGTTGCTTTATCGAGTGTCAGGCTTTCCAGTTCGCGATGGGCGACCAGGAGGAGTGTGCCGCCCGGCGTTTCATAAACGCCTCGCGATTTCATCCCTACCAGCCTGTTTTCCACGAGATCCACGCGCCCCACTCCGTGAGTCCCTCCAATTTTGTTCAGTGTATCGACTATCTGGACGGGGCGGAGCTTCTTGCCGTCTACCGCGATCGGATTGCCGTTATCGAATTCGATCTCTATGTATTGAGGCGTATCGGGCGCTTTCTCGGGCGAGACGGTCAATGTATACATGTTTTCTTCAGGCTCCGCCCATGGGTTCTCGAGAATTCCGCCTTCATGACTCAGATGCCAGAGGTTCCGGTCTTCGCTATAGATTTTTTCTTTGGTTGCCGTTATAGGTACCTTTCGATCCTGCGCGTAATCAATTTCATCTTCGCGTGATTTGATATCCCATTCACGCCAGGGCGCAATGACCAGAAGCTTTGGATTAAGCGCCTTATAGGTCAGCTCGAACCGGACCTGATCGTTGCCTTTACCTGTGCAGCCGTGCGAGACGGCATCCGCGCCTTCCTGTTCCGCTATTTCCACTTGTCTTCGCGCAATGAGAGGGCGGGCAAAAGAAGTCCCCAGAAGGTATTTTCTTTCATAGACGGCTCCGGCCCGCAAGGTCGGCAGTGCAAATTCGCAGATGAATTCTTCACGCAAATCCTCGATGATGCATTTTGATGCGCCGGTCCTTATGGCTTTTTCTTCCAGTCCCTTCAATTCGCTGCCCTGCCCGATATCGGCGGCAAAAGCGATAACCTCCGCCCCATAATTATCTTTAAGCCAGGGGATGATGATTGAAGTATCCAAACCTCCACTATAGGCCAGTACGACTTTTTTTGCTTTTACGCTCATTGCTGAATTCTCCAATCAGCCCTCTTTCGGGCCCAAGGCGGCAACCAGGCGTTTTAGATCCGCGGCCTTGTCTTTGGAACAGACAAGGACCTTGCCGTAAGCTTGTACAACCACCAAATCCGATACTCCGAAGACCGCCACTGTTCCTGACTGGGCATGCAGGATGCAGCCGCTGGAATCCAGTAAAACATGGGAGCCTTGCGCGATGTTTCCGAAGCCGTCCGAAGGGAGTGCCCTCTCAAGTGCCGCCCAGTTCCCGATGTCATCCCAGACAAACCGAGCCGGGACCAGCCGCAGACCTGACGCTTTTTCCATTATTCCGTAGTCAATCGAGATGCGTGGCAAAGATGCGAAAATCTCCGCAATTCGGGATTTGTCGGCGCGTTGGCCGATCAGCGGCCGCAGCTCGCACAAACCTCTGTAAGTCTGCGGCATGAATTCCTGGAAAAGAGAAAGCAACGTACGGTTGCTCCAGAGAAACATCCCGCTGTTCCAGAAAAAATTCCCGGAAGCCATGTATCTCTCTGCCGTCGGTGCGTCCGGTTTTTCGATGAAACGGATCACGGGCCAGGAGTCTGCCGGAATTGCCGGTTTTTCGGCCAGAATGTATCCGTAACCGGTTTCGGGCCGGCTGGGTGTGATGCCGAAAACAATCCCGGTTGCGCTGTCAAGACAACGGATGCCTGTCCGGATGGTTTCCAGATAAGCTTCGGTCTCGCCGATGTAATGATCGGCGGGCAAGGCGAGCATGATTCCTTCCGGATCTCTCTGCTCGAGATGAAGCGCACAGAAACCCAGACAGGCTGCAGTATCGCGGCCAACGGGCTCTATGATGAAGTTATCCGCCGGGATTTGGGGCAGCTGCTGTCTTGCAATACCCTCATGCTCCGCTCCGATGGAAATCAGTATCCTGTGGGGTGGAACAAGCGGCTGCATTCTGGCAACGGTTTCCTGAAGAAGCGAGGTTGCGCCGAGGAGTGGGATAAAGGGTTTGGGCAACTTATTTGTACTGAGAGGCCAGAACCGCTCTCCCCGCCCCCCTGCCATGATTACAGTGTACAGTGTCATTTCTCGATCCGATATTAGCTCCAAGGGCTGCTCATTTTAATGGAGAAATCTTCATTTTCCTATGGGGAAATGCGATAGCTGATTCAATTCGTGGAATTCATGACTGATTATTTTTATCGGATAACTTTTGACAGGTGATAGCTGAAGGTGAGAGCGTCGAGAGCGGCTTTGATTTTTTGTCCCGATGATAGCGGCTTATCGGTCGGGTGGGTATGAGTCAGAAAGGGACTGATAAGCAGATAGGATCGGCTTGCACGGCGATGTAATTCCCTGCTTTCTTCCGGGGGGATGAGATCATCGTGTGCGCCATGAATAAAAAATGCCGGGCAGCGCAGACTTTTCAGGGATTCTTCGGGATCCAGTTGGGGATAGATAGTGGAAATGAGATGCTGTTCAATCTTTCGAGCAAGCTCGGGATCTGTCTGGTTTTCCTTCATGGTAGCCAGTGCGTACCAGCGTGCTCCTTCAGAAGTCAGTTCATCGGCCGGCGGCTGAACTTTTTTCTGAAGCAGCAGATTGTTGAGCTGCTCGCCGAGAAAAAACCGGTCACTGCCGGATTCGAGCATATTCAGTGCTGCCAGCATGACGATCCACTTCGCGTAGAACCGGGTCGGATAATAATCTCCTGAGACGGTTATCGGACCGGCGGCAAACCATTCTCTGGTGCAGCGCAGCAGGTTGGAATAAGGCCCGATCGCGACTACGAATCCGATACGATCGCGTATCTCCGGTTTTGCGGCGGTAATCAAAGCAAGGGTTCCGGAGAAGGATATGCCTGCCAGGCCTGTTGTTTCAACGTTTTCTCCTCCCTCCAGCCGGGGCACTTGATCATGCCAGAACAGAATCTGCTTTATCGGTTCCGGCGAAATCTGAAACTCCCGAAACTCCCGGACGTCCGGAGTGACAACCAGCAGCCCTTTATCGGCGAGAAGCCGTGACAATGCAACCAGTCTCGGATGATAGCAGCCGAGCTCACTGAGTCCGGCTACGAGGATCATTGCGCTGGTTGCAGGGGATTTTGCCGGATAGTAAAGCAACGCATCGTAGTCCTGCGTCCCAATGCGACGGCGTATTTTGGTTTCATTCACTCCCGAATACAGCTCTGCCGAACCCGAGGCCAGCTTCTGCAGAGAAAGCGCCAGCCGCACAGCGAAGACAACTTGCATCAATGGCTGGACGAGCAGAGCGCATATTATCAACAGACCGGCGGCGAGTCCCCATCTGCGAATCGTGTTTCTAAAACGCATCATAAATCCCGATCAATGTCTCTTGCCACCGTTAGGGAAGCGAGACATTATAGTCCAGCAGACTATTTATACCCAAAGAAGTCGGGATAGTCCCATGCCTGCTCTTTTGAGTTCTGACTTCTTTTTTGTTTCCAGGAGAGCGGATGCTGAGCCTTCGCGAATTGCAGCGAGCGGTGCGAATCATTCAGCCGAAAATACTCAGCGCCAGACTAAGGCGGATTGTTCAGCCGGATGCGCTGAAACTGGTTTTGACGTTTGAAATACATGCGGACAAATGGCATTTGCTCCTGGCTGCAAATCCCGATACTGCAAGGATTGGTCTGGTGGACCGGCCGGAGGCAGCGGCATTGCAAAGCTCATTCCATGAATACCTGTGCGCGCACGCGGTTGGAAGCGTTCTGGAGGCGGCAGAATGCTCGATGAACAACCGGCAGGTTCGCCTGAGGCTGATATCGCAGTCTGGTGCCCACGACTTGATCTTTTCTATCCTTGGCGCCCGCAGCAACATATATTTGCTGGATGACGGGGGCAGGCTTGTTCACTCCATGCGTCCGCTCAATGAAACGCGCAATGAGTTAAAGATAGGGGACTCCTGGACGGATCCGAGGGGGACTGCTCCATCCGGCGGAATGGACCGATGGGAGGAATTCACGGATGAACAATTCCTGGGAGCGATGGACGGGACCTATCATCTCCTGAAGCTTCGGAGCAAGGCGGAACAGCAGGCGCGCCGGCTTCAGCAGGCGCTCAAGAAAGAAAAAACGTTCCTCGACCGGAAGCTGACAAATCTGCAGGAGGATCTTGGGGAAGCAAAGCAGGCGGAGGAATATAGGCGGAAGGGAGAACTGCTGAAAAATGCCCTTCATACGATCAGGCCGGGTGATGATAAAGTCCTTGTGACCGATTATCAGACGGGCGAAGCTATTGAGGTACCGCTCGATCCCAAAATTGCGCCGGTGGCCAATCTGGAAGCCTATTTTGCGCGCTATCAGAAACAGTCCAGGGGAGCGATATGGATCCGGCAGCAGCTGGAGGATTTAGGAACAGCGAGAACCGAACTCGATGTGATCGGGCGGCGTTTGGAAAATGCGCTCCGGGGTGAAGAGCCCGACATGGAAACTCTTGAAGAGATTAGGACTCTGCCTGTTGTTCGCCGGCTCCTCCACCGCTATTTCCCCGATAGAAAGCCGGCATCTGGGCCCACTCGAGCGGCATCCAAAAAAGAAGTGCCGGCACGGCTGCTTCCCAAACGCTACAGAACGCAGGATGGCCTTGAAATCTGGGTGGGGCGCAACGATGAGGGGAATGACTACCTTACGACGCGCCTGGCGCGCGGCAATGATTTATTTTTCCATCTGGATGGATATCCGGGGAGTCATGTTGTTCTGCGCACTCAAGGCTGCGTCGATCCTCCGCCCCAATCTCTTCTGGATGCCTGCGAGCTTGCTGTGCATTACTCCAAACTGAAAAATGCGGACCGGGCGGATGTTCATGTGGCGCCCGTTAAAAACGTTAAAAAGCCCAAGGGCGCCAAGCCGGGCCTGGTTTATGTCAGGAGCGGAAAGACTATCCGCTTGAAGCGGGATCCGAAGCGTCTGCAAAGCATCCTGGCTTCGAGACTCGACTAAACTGTGGAATTCGAGAGGCGGGAGCAGGAATTTCGTATTTAATGTGCCGGATTCAGGTCCCGGCCGAGATGGAATGTATGAAGCACATGAACCTTGTCGATACTCATGTACCAGTCATTCAAAACCAGCTGGATCTCGGTTACAGGCGATATGCCCAATTCGAGTTCGCGGCATTTATCGACTTCTTGTGATAATTCCAGCGCGTGATCACGGCAGCAAAAACGGACGCAGGTCAAGTGCGCGGATTCATTCCAGAGCCTCTGCTCCATCTTGTCGGTTAATCCCTGAATAATGGCTTGTTTCCGCGCCTCTTCCCGGATCTGGTCGAGCGTTCCATCTCGATAATACCCATTAACCAGGATGCAGTCCCGTGTCGAGCTGAGACCATGGTAGTGTATTCGAAATGGCTGCTGATTTTGAAATGTGACTGAAAGGGACTCGATACAACACGTCACAAATTTGTAGTCCAGATGAAATTCCTCTTTTGCCGTTATCAGGCTCAAAACAGTTGTATGAAGATCTCCAGGCAAATAATGATGCTGGGATGGCGCTATTTTCCTTAAGCGTGCTTGTACTTCGCCCAGCAAAGACTTGACATCCTCCGAAGGACGGATAACCAGCGAGATGCCCCGGCGGGTGTCATTCGTTAAATCCAGGAGATTGGGATCTATTTCAGGATCATTTTCCTGCAGATGCGGGCGGGCTTTTTGCCGGATTTCGTCAAACTTCACCTTTGTTGCATTTGTGCAGTTTCCATCATAAGCATCAAGCCGGGCTATTCGCCTGCGGCTTTTCATGCCGAGGCTCCGAATCGATCTGTTGTGCAATTGGATGAGGTTCTCCACATGTGCATATCCGATCCTCTCCAACATATTGAGCGCCAGCCGTGATAGAGAAGCGGATCGGGCATGCCGGCCTTTCCTGCTGCTGATTTCTGCGAGAAGCCAGAGCGCCATCCCGATGCCGTAGGGGCTGCGGAGGGATTTTGCCAAACTCAGACTTTGCAGCAGCTGAGACTTTGCCTTTTGCAGCTGGTTTTTGCGGATGCTTAGGTCTCCCATGTTCGCAAGAACGGCGCTGATGCCTTGTTTGTTGCCCAGCCGAACAAATATCCGATATCCTTCCTCCAGCGCGGTTTCCGCTTCCTCCAAGCTGTGCGTTGCCAGCTTCAGCATTCCCAGCTGCCGCAGGCCTCGGGCAATATTGCGTTCATTCCCAACCGATCTTTCATACCGCAGGCAGCTGTTCAGCAGGCGTTCCGCCTGCGGAAAAAGGCCGGTGCGCCGATAGAGGCCTGCCAATCGCCGTTCAGTAACAGAGATGAAACCTCTGGCCAATTCATTTTTCTTGGCAAATATTTCTTCAAGAATGCTTCGGGATTCTTCATAGCGGCATTGGTGGTACAACACCACTCCGACCAATTGCTTTGCCGTCCACAGCATTTCTTTAGGCAGTTGATGCTGCTCTGATATCTGCAGACTCTTCCTATACAGCGCCTCACATTCCCGGTAATATCCCTCGTCACTGCGAATGAATCCCTGCCACTGCAGGATCATTGCCTGGCAGTAGTAATCCTCGCAGCCTCCGCATAGGGCAATGCCCTGTTCGTAGGCCTCCATGGATTTTTCGTGTTCGCCCAACCAGTAAAGAAGCAATCCTTTATATGCATAGAACTTGGATTTCTCACCGGGATCCGCGGTTAGCTGAATTGCGGTGCTTACAATGCTCAGGGCTTCTTTCCAATAGCCCCTTTGTGGAAGAAAGCCGTAGGCAAAATGGGTCGAGGTCCTTCTCAATAACGAACTTGCAATGGTAAGGTAATCCTGGCTTCGGGATTCACGGCATTTCGCCAGGACCGCGAGCAGGTTCTCTCTTTCTGTTTCCAGTATGTTGAAGTTGGTTCTGTTCGTTTCCGCAAATTGGACGAAATAGGAAACAAGGCGGTCCAGAAATATGCCTGGCGGATTCGATCTTTCAAATTCCTCCTTCGCAAAAGCTTGCATGACCGGATGAAGAGAGTACCGATCCGCTCCGCTCACCATGACCAGAGACAAATCAATCAACCGGTCCAGATGCTCGAGGCCTTCATCGCTATCCCACAGCCTGGTTACGCACTCTCTGGAGAAGCTGTTTCCCTCAAAAAGGCTCAACATGTTGAAATACATCTTTGTTTTCGGCTTAAGCCCTCCGTAGCTGAGGTTGATTACTTCCCGGATATCGCGTGACATGTTGCTCAGGTTCAGCAAAATTTTGCGTTTCTTCAGCTCATCCGAGAGACTTTTGAGCGACCGCTTGGATACTCGGGCGCGATGAGCGCACAATTCAATCGCCAGCGGCATATATCCCAGCAGACGGACAATTTCAGATACACAGGATTTATGTTCCGGAGCTATGGGTTCATCATAGGTATTCTCAAACAGTTGTATTGAGGATTCGGGATCCAATAAAGGGAGTTTTCTTCCTCGCGGTTCGATTTGGCGGCTTGTAACCAGCACCGATGCGACCGACGCAATGGCATTCAGGTTCCGAATCCACATCTTTCCGTCGATTCCATCCAGAACCACAAGCACGGGTTTGTGCTCATTTAAAAGACGAAGGACTTCATTTTGACGGGTTTTTGTAGGAAGGTTGGCCAGGGCCGGGCATCCAAAGAAACGCGCGATTAAATTCAGCACGTCATCATAGGTACGCTCGTAACAATCATCATATATGATCCGGTCTCGAAAATGTTCCCGGAGGTGCCATACAGCCTCGTTTGCCAGGGCGGTCTTCCCGGTGCCCGGCGGGCCATACAGATAAATAAGGCATCCCGGTTGTTTGAGGTGATTGACAATTTCCGGGAGTTCATCGGTCCGGTCCACAAAAGGATGAGCTCTGAGAGGAGGAATGAAAATGGCTCCCGGTTCTTCTTCATCCTCCTTTTCGTTGCCCTCTTTTTGGGCGGCCTCCGGATTTTCCTCCTGACTGTCTACCAGCCGTTGGATCTCGCGCGCAAGCTCAACGTATTTTTTCTCGCGCATCGTTGGACTCATATCTGCCAAAGGATCCTCAATCGAGTTAAAGGCCTGTAATCGGGCAAGGTAAGGGGGTAGCGCAACGAGAGGTTTCACGATCAAGCTGATGATTTTACTGCCTTCGTTTTCTGCCTTGGTCAGGAGCAAGGGAACCTCTTTTTGCTGAATAAACCGCGATGCGCAGAAATCGGCAGAGATGAGCAGCAGAGCGACCCTGGCTGATGCGATGGCTGCAGTAATCTCTTCCTCCCAGCGGGCGCCCGATTCTATGTTCTTGTCGCTCCAGGCTTCGATGCCCTTAAGCTCAAGTGCTCCAAGATGAACGAGAATGCGTTCCAGGTATCGATAATCTTTATGGCTGTAAGATATAAAGACTTTGGTTCGGGCCAACGCTTGTGAGTTTGGAGTCATCGTCTTCTCCGCTGCTATTTGCCGGATACCGGCGGCCTGGATTACTCATGCACCAATAAGGTACCCGGACCGCTAGATATTATGTATGCCAGAAGCTTGACATTGTACCACCGTTGACCATTCCGGGTTCGATGTGCATTTCATAATCTATCGATTCCGCGGCAAATATTGAATATGGTTCAGGGCCATGTAGCCGGCTCCAAAACACCCGGAGTAGGCTCCCAGTGCCGCGGCTGCGATACGGGTGTTCTGCGGCAAGCCGCGCATGCCGGCGGAATGTATGTAAGATGCAATAGGATTCACCAATCGATCGGCCAGAACAGACATACCGCCGGCCAAAATAATCACATCAGGATTCAGAGCGTTGATGAGTATCAGGCTTGCTTCAGCGAGATGACGGGCTGAAATCAATACTGCCTGTTCCGCCGCCAAATCGCCGCGTGCCAACAGCCGACACAAATCCCGAATGCTCTCTATCTGTTCAGCTCCTCTGCCGGATATCTTTTTGTAACGTGAAATTGTGGCGGTTGCGGAAGCGACTGCCCCGAGGCAACCCCGGCCGCCGCAGGAACACCTGGGACCGGAGGCAACGCGAATGTGACCAAATTCCGCGCCGAATCCTGAGGCCCCGCGATAGATGCTTCCGTTAATGACAAGTCCGCCTCCGATCCCGGTGCCGAGTGTGACGCCCGCAGCGATTGCACAGTCCATTGCCGCTCCTTTCCACCACTCGCCGAGAATCGCCAGGCTGGCATCATTCTCCAGATGAATCGGCATTCCAATCTGCCTGCTCAGAATGGACTTGACGGGAACGTTGTTCCAGCCGGGCAAAACGGGAGACTGAATGATGGTATCTCGTGCATTGCCCAGCGGGGCGCACACACCGATGCCAACCTCTTTCAATTCCAGGCCGGCGTTACGCGCGGAGTCCTGCGCACGGCTTATCAATCCGGCGATGTTTTTCATCGTGACTTCGGGGCCGCGACTGACTTCGGACCGGCCGGAGAAGCGGCCGTAGATATGTCCTTCAGCATCGAGCAGAAGTGATTTCAAAAGTGTGGCACCGAAATCGAGTCCGAGAACAACACGCTTTTTCGGCCGCCGGCGATTTTTGGATAATTTGTGGAAAGCCATTTTTACCACCAGCGTCCCGGGAAGGGTTCACGGATTAGCAGGGGCTCCAGAAACCTGGCGGCTTTTTCTACTCCTTCCATGGCTCCCATGGTCGGGTCTTCATGTTCGACTGTTAGCGGGCCTTGATATCTCTGCACGGCAAGCTCAGTAATAAGCCGCCGCCACGGAACATCACCCCATCCTGCAATGCGGAAACGGAATCCGCGATCCGCTCGTTCCCATGCGCCGTTTGCCAGCAAGCCGGATCGCGCAATGTTATGCGCCACGCATTCTCCGTCCTTGGCGTGTACATTAAAGATGCGGGAGGCCAATTCGGCTGCGAATAGAACCGGATCCACGCCTGCCAACAACAGATTGGCCGGATCAAGATTAAATCCCCAACTCCGATATTCGCCGAGCAGTGCTACGGAACGAACGGCGGTTTCGGTGTTATATACAATCTGTTTAGGATGGCATTCCATCCCGAAGCGGACCCCAAGGCTGTCGAAGCGTTTCAGGATCGGGCTCCAGCGGGCAACAAAGACGGATTCCATCCGGGTCCACGCCTCCGGGTCCGGCCATGGAAACCAACGCGCGTAGTCTTCACAGCCTGTGAAGCCTGTGATAACGGGAATCTCCAACTCATTAGCGAGTTCTGCCGCTAAAAGCATCCTCTCGGTACCGTAGCGGATTTTTTCTTCCGGCGTCCCCTTGAAAACCATATCGGTGTCGGAATGATGAGGTCCTAACACGAGTTGCCCGTCGGCGCTCATATTCATGGCGCTTACGGATAGCCCGGCAGCATTAATTCTGGCGCATAAATTTCGACCGTTGCCATCCTTCGCCAGCCATGACAAATCGAAGCGGGATCCGGTATGAACGGACAGCTCCAGGCTCTTGTATCCAAGGTTCGCCACCTTTTCCAGCGCCGTATCCAGATCCATCTTGTTGCATACAGCGAAATATAATCCCAGTTCCATAAGCCCTATTCCTTCCTGCGAGGTGCTGATTGCCGGCTTGATTCTCTTTTCCGGAACGGCCGATTGTCCTTGAGTTCCAACAGCTTTTGAATGTCCTTGCGCGGGCTGAAACCATGCACAAACGGATCAACGCGCAGATAAAGCTCCAACGATTCACTGTCTGGGTGCCCTGCGACGGAATAAGCGATGTCGCGTGTTTGGCCGAATTGGAGAATGTCTTCCACGCATCGTTGACCTATGTTAAAAGGTTCCGGATGCACTCCGCATTCATTCAATATAGCCCAACCTTCTACCTGGACATTCGGATGCAAACCGGGGAAACGGTGATCGTTTGCAAGGCCCACTACCAGACGGGCTGGTTTATCGCCCAGCAGGGCGCGAATGGCCGGGATGACCGCCATCGGAAACCAGGGAAGATCCCGTTTGGCGACAACTGTCCGGTACTCATGGAAATCGCCATTCCGGATTGAGCGCCGCAGCCCGTCCACCAGTTTCATTAGGAATGCCGTTCGATGCCCCGGACTGCATCGTTGGGTGCGCATAAGACTGCCGGGATCTGAAAGATGTACACGCCAGGGTGTCGGCAGCGCTTGCCAGTTTTGCAGCCAGCCACTCAGGCCGGACTGCAAATCCGATAAGAAGCTTCCTTCCAGTTCAGCAGGCGGTTTTGCCCACCCGACATGCATTATGCCGAAGAATTCAAACTTTCCCGCCGCTTCGGGATGCCCGGCCTTTGCAGCCAGATGTTGCATGAATACCTGAGGATGCTCACATAAACCGATTACTCGTGAACAACCTGCCTCGCGTAATGCGCGGCCGATCAGGTCGCATGGATTTGTGAGGTTTAGAATCCATGTATCGGGAGCGAATTTATGAACCAGCCTCGCCAGCTTTTGCACAAAAGGCCAGCTTCGGTTAGCCGCTCGAATCCCTCCAGCTCCCAAACTTTCATCCCCTACTCCACCGAGTTTTATGGGCAATTTCTCGTCGTTCAATCTAGCTCGCCATCCGCCGATCCGGACCTGGCAGAGAATGATGTTTGATCCGCGGATAGCCTCCTCGATTCGGGGAAATACTCCCAGCTCGAGATGCTTTTTAACAATGTTTTTTGCAAATGATGCCATCTCATCCAAATGCGTGCGGCTTCGCCCATGCAGCCGGATTTGCAGGCCTGGAGCAATATCCAGTTTTGACAAAAACCGCAATAGCTGGGGAGTCCAAACGCTGCTGCCTCCCAGAATGGTGATGACCTTTGGACTTTTGGACATTCCTTGATAAAGCAAGCCAAACTCCATTTTTTATTTAAATCAAATATTTCAGACTGCAAAATTCGGATCATGCCGGCTGTTGGTATTGCGGCTCGATCCGGGATTTATTGCAAAAGCGCCATAATGCACTCCATCGATTATTCGTCTATCCTAAAGTGGCTACGGGCACCAGACATTCCACCAGCAAATTCAGATCTGCAATGGGCAAGATCCTGACGCCGACAGGATCTACAGGCAAAACAAGTCGAAACAGACCTCCCCGGTTTTCCTGAATGCGATCGAGCTGGGAGGTGATTTCCTCTTTGAGTATATTCGATGGTTGTATAGGAAGGCGTAATCGTGTTATTGCCTGCAGAAGGCGCATGGCCCGATTAAGAGAACAACAACCTGTCCGAAAAGCGTAGCGAATCTTCGTAGCCAGACCGATGGCCACTGCTTCTCCATGAAGAGGATGTTTTCCTTCCGGCATGACGGGTAGAAGCTCGAGCGCATGAGCGATGCTGTGGCCCAGATTCAGCACACGATCGAGATTCGTTTCAAACGGATCGCTTTTCAATAGATCGATTTTAGTCCGGACACATCGATCGACAAGCTTTGCCAATGTTTCGGATTCACGCTTCAGCAGAGCTTCGCTATTCTCTTCCAATTGCGAAAGAAACTGGTCATCATCAAGGATGATGGCCAATTTGATCGCCTCCGCAAATGCAGCAATGTAGGGTTGTTCGGGCACAGATCCGAGAAAACCCGGATCCAGCAATACAAGCAGCGGATGACAAAAACCGCCCAGCAGATTCTTGCGCGTTCCAAAGTTTACTCCGACTTTTCCCCCTATGCCCGCATCAATTTGCGCCAACAGGGATGTGGGAACACTTATGTAAGGCAACCCCCGCATATAAAGAAGAGCCAGCATCCCCCCCAGATCACAGGTTACGCCTCCGCCCAAACATATGAGCAGATCACGGCGGTGAACGCGGTTTTGCATCAGTTCATCGACCAGCCGGAAAATTGCCTCATAGCTTTTGGTTTCCTCGCCGGATTTCAGGACGAGCGGAACGATTTTTCGGTTTAGCGGCGCCAGACCGTTTCTGGTGCGGGTTTCATATAATCGCCACACTTCTTCATCGGTCACTATGATGATGTGATCGGACTGCTGGTATTGAGCATGAGTTTCAATCCAGGAGCGAAAGACATGTTCCCAGCCCGCGGCCCGACAAAATTCTGTTAGGGTGTTTTGATGGGTCTCAAACTCGAAGTCATACATCATTTGATTTCCCTATCACTCACTTGTGCTATTAACGCCATAATGGCTGCCGGCAACTTTGCCAAATATATAGGTGAATAGAATTCAAAAGTCAGAACACAATCTGCAGGATCATTCCGGCTTCCGGTTTTTGTCTGCTGCCCCCCGGGATTTGGATTCAAAAAGCTGGCATTCGAGACCGGAGCTTTCGTAGACAACCAATGCGGGATTTCGCTGGGTTTTAAATCCGTGCGCGAGGCAGCCATAAGGCATATGAGCATCCCATGTGATTTGATAGTACCGGCATTTCATGCATGATACACGTCCAGTCTTGTTCATGCTTTCTCCCTTACTGCTATTCATCCTCCAGTCTATGCAATGATGATCATATCCGGCTTAACCTGCACTCTTGCTCCGCCCTTGACCTTTTTAAGCCCGAATATTTCATCGAGGCCCATGGGTGGTTTGTCGTAATGGCCATGCTTTTCCCACTTGTTGGGAAAGAAAATTTTGATTCCGCGGAACTTGATGAAAGGGTAAACGTCGGCGTCGGTAATTTTGTTATATTTGACCACCTTAATTGCTTGCTGCCCCAGGCCATCCATATCAATGACCATCTCAACGTTCTCGTACAGCTTCAAGTCCTCTTTCTTGCGGATCATGTAAGGAACGCCGTCATCGATGTTGGCATCACCAAACTGGTGCACAATAAGTATCTTTTTTTTCTTCAAGTTTTGGACTCTGGCATATTCGTCGAGCATTCGCTGGACTTCGTTGATCTGTGAAGCCTGTATTGTGCCGATGGGCCTGCCGGGGGTTTCTTTCCCGGGATATACGTGAAATTCAGGATCGAGCGCCACTGCGACATTGTCATAGTCCAGGTATCCCTTCTCGATCATCCTTTTCACTTGCCGGACCGGCGTGGATTTGCCGATCTGTGTGTCGAGCACGACTATCCATCCGCGTTTCGCTGCGGGCTCGATGTATTCCTCAATCAAATTTTTCCCTCCGCCATCGAGATAAAGCAGGCAGTCTTTGCTGTCCTTACACGGAGTTGCCATTGCGTAGATGAGGTGGACGGCAGGGATCACCCCTTTCTTATCGTGCCTTTTCCGGATTCCCTGGATCCAGGGACGGATGTCCTTTTCCATATCATCAAAACTTTTATAGGTACCGAGACGACCGAGAATGGGCGCACGCCTGAATGCGCGTCCGTAAACGGCAAAAAGAGTGTTGTCGGTCAGAATGGGCAAAGGCTTTGCAGATAGGGATTGTTCCGGAATGCTGACGGCAGGATAGGATGGAAAATCAACTCCACCCAGTCCAATCAGAATGGCCATTGCACAGAGGAAAAAACGAGAAGCGAGCATTTGCATCCTTAATGGAAAAATTCGTTATCCTATACCCAAGGCGAACATATCATCATGGCGCGCGCAAAAACAATAGCTTACGCCATCCCGGCACTTTCAGCCGGTTTGGTAATTCCGGGAGAATATTTTGACCATTCCTGGAGACTTGGCGGCTTGGCGCCTTCGAGTTGATTCAACTCAGAGACTCCAGGGCTCTGAGTCTCCAAGAAAGGATCCCAATGTTTCTTTTCTTTAGGAAGGCAGAGCCAACCGCTTTGAAGGGAAGAAATATCCGGGGGCGGGGAACTCCCCCGGATTTGACGAGATTAGCCGGCGCTTTCTTCGGCGGGTTCTTCTGCCGGCGGAGAAGCAGGCTCTTCTTCTATGTGCTTTGCCGTCCTTATACGTTTCAGGAATAGTTTTGCATCATCGAAGAGCGAATAAATTACCGGAGTAACCAGAAGCGTTAACAGGAGACAGATTAGCTGGCCGCCGATAATTGTGACTGCCATGGAGGCTCGAGATCCTGAACCGGCTCCGCGGCCGAAAGCGATCGGCAACATGCCTGCGACGATGGCGATTGTGGTCATAAGAATCGGCCGGAGGCGAACATGGTTTGCCGTAATGATGGCTTCATTCCGCTCCATGCCCTGCGCAATCAGAGTGTTTGTGTAGTCTACCTGCAGAATCGAGTTCTTCTTGACGATTCCAAACAGCATCATCAATCCAATAGCGCTGTAAACATTGACGGTCATTCCGAAGATCATCAAGGCAAACAATCCGCAGGGAAGACTCAGCGGGATCGCCGTCATAATGGTCAGCGGATGAATGAAGCTGTTGAACTGCGAAGCCAGCACCATGTAAATAAAGATCACTGCCAGAATAACCGCCATGAGAAAATCATCGGATGCCTGGCTGAGGATTCTGGCGCTGAAGCCGAAGACGGCGGCATAGCCGGGCTTGAGATGCATTTCGTCGACTTTTTCCTGGACGGCATTGATCGCGGATTGCATGGGTATCCCGTCAAGCCCTCCGTTGAGAGATACCTGGCGCTGCCTGTTGTAGCGGTCAATGTTGGCGGGACCGGGTTCGCGGGTCAAAACAGCGATGTCACTCACTCTCAACGGCCTGCCTCCGGCGCCCGGAACAAGCAATTCCCCCATTCTTGCGGGGTCATCGCGAAATTGCTCATCCAATCTCAGCTTGACCGCAAACTGATCGTCTCCTTCCTTGTACTTGGATACTTCTTCTCCTCCGACCAATAAGCGCAGACTGGATGCCAGCGAATCTATCGAGACTCCGAGATCCGCTGCCCGGGTGCGATTGATGCGAACACGCAATTCCGGAGCAGTCGCCTCGAAATTGGAATCCGCGTCCACAATTCCGGGAATAGTCCGTACCTTTGCCAGCAGTTCGGTAACATAAACCTGCAATTGCTGGATATCGGGTCCCTGTATCAGCAACTGGACACGATTGGCTCCACCACCTCCTCGCCCTCCCCCTGCCGTAGAACTGCCCGAGATGTCGGTGCCGCCGGATACGCTGATCCTGGCGTCGCGGAATTGCCGCACATAAATGCGGGCTTCGCGCATTAATTCCCGTTGCGAGACATCCCGCTCTTCGAGCGGCGTCAGGCCGACATAGAAATTTGCGCTTGCAGGATTGACTGTTGTGAAAACTGTACGTACTTCCGGAAGCTTTCTGATCCCTGCTTCAATCGGCTTGATATATTCATTGGTTCGCGAAAGGTTGGTTCCCCGCGGCAGTCTTACATTGATGCTGTATTCGCTCTGGTCGTCATCCGGCACGAGCTCTTTTCCAACGCGCGGGAAAAGAGCCGCCGCCGAGAAAGCAACTGCCACTCCGATCGAGACAAGGACCAAACGATGGCGGAGGCTCCATCCGAGCATTTTCCCGTAGCGGCGGTCTATCGCAGCGTAGAAACCCTGCGATTTCGAAGTCTTATGATGAGCGTCCGTTGGTTTCAGCCAGACCCCGCATAGAGCAGGAGTCAGCGTGAACGATATAAACATCGAGATCAGAAAGGCAGATGCGGACGCTATGCCGAAGCTGTAAAAATATTCGCCTATCTGTCCCGTCATAAATGCCACGGGCAGGAAGATCACGACCAGCGATAGGGTTGTTGCCATGACGGCCAAGCCGATCTCGCCGGTTGCCCTGGATGCGGCTTCACGCGGAAGGACCTTTTTTTCTTCCACATAGCGGAAGATGTTTTCAAGCACCACAATCGCGTCGTCGATTACAATGCCCGTTGCCAGAGAAAGCGCAAGCATCGTCATGTTATTCAAGGTAAAGCCGAACGCTTTCATGAATGTGAAGGTACCTATAATCGAGGCTGGTATGGCGAGTGCGGCAATAATCGTGGAGCGGAAGTTTCGCATAAACAGGAAAACAACGACGCTGGCGAGAAAACCTCCAAGAACAAGATGGTGTTGTATTTCCTCGAAGGAGCGACGGATAAAGAGCGACTGGTCCCGCGTCGTTTGTATCCTGATATCGGGTGGCAAAGTGCGCTTGATGTGTTCAAGTCTCACCATGACGGCGTCCACTACTTCAATCGTATTCGTCCCCGATTGCTTCCGGATGTTCAGTGAAACAGCATCGCGGCCATCCAGCCGCGCGATGCTTCGCGGTTCTTCAACCGTATCTATAACGCGGCCTATATCTCCGAAAGTGATAACGGAACCGCCGCTGTAAGCAATAATGATCTTGTTGAAATCTTCGACGTTCTGGATGCGTCCCATCGTGCGCAGAGATATTTCATCGGGGCCGGCAAGAAAGCTTCCACCCGGTATCTCAACGTTCTGTCTCTGAACGGCACTGCGAACCTGGTCGACGGTCAGGCCATAGGCATTCATGCGATCTTCATTCAGCAGCAGCTGAATTTCACGGTGCCGGTCGCCGGTAAAAGTAACCTCTCCGACGTCTTCAACGGTTTCGAGGACCTGTTTGATCTGCTTATCGACGATCTGGCTGATTTCTTTCTGTGAGCGGTCGCCGGAAATGACAATCGTCAGAATGGGATTCGAATCGGGATCCATCTTCTGAATTACAGGCGCCAGGGTATCTCTTGGAAACTGATTGACGATCGTGGCGACTTTGTCGCGTACGTCCTGAACGGCATCCTCGATCTTTCTCTCGAGAACGAAGGTGATCATGACCATTGAACTTCCCTGCTGGGAAGTGGAACGCAACTCGTCAATCCCGGCTATGGTATTCACCACTTCTTCAACCGGCTTTGTGATCTGGGATTCGACTTCTTCAGCGCTGGCGCCCGGGAGACTCGTTCGAACGACAACCATCGGGAAATCCGTTTTGGGCATTAGGTCGAGGCCGAGTTGGTTGTACGAAGCGATGCCCAGCACCACGATGGCGGCCGACATCATGATAGCGAAGACGGGACGCTTGATACTGACATCGGCGAGCTTCATGGCCGGCCTCCCTGCGCGATTTTGACCGGTACTCCCGTTGCCAGCAGCGTCAGATTGCTGGCAGCCAGGATTTCATTTCCATCCAACCCGCTGATAAGTTCGTGAAGGTTTCCCACGCGTGGGCCCAGAGAAACCATCTGCTGCCGCGCCTTGCCGTTTTCGATCACGTAGACATTCGAAACACCGGCCAGCGTCGAAACGGCATATTCCGGTACCGCCATGACGTTTTCATCGCTATGAGTGAAGATCACGCCTTTGGCAAAGAAACCCGGCTTGAGCTGCCTGTCTCTGTTATCGACCAGTATTTCAACCGAGAACGTGCGCGTAGCCTGATCGACAGAGGGGCTTACATTTGCGACGCGGCCCTTAAATTTTTGACCGGGGGAGGATTCGACGGAAAACTCAACGGGCAATCCCACACGCATAGTCCCGGCATGCCGTTCCTGTATGGCGGTTTTTAGCTTCAGAGGATTCATCTGCACTATAGTGACAACCGGAGTGTTTTCCCGGATGTATTCTCCCTGTTGCACCAGACGTTCCGAAACCTGGCCGGCGACGGAAGCTCGGATGTCCGTGTCGTTCAGCTTTTTCTCCGCAAGCTCGACGGCATGCCGCCGTTCCTGCAGGATTGCCTTCAGGCTTTGCACCGTTTCAAGGGCAGCCTGGTAATTGGCTTCTGTCACTTTCACCTTGGTTTCGGCAGTATCAAGGTCCGCCTGAGAGAGGAGGTTTTGGCTTTTCAGCCGCTGGGCGCGCCGGAGCTGCGCCAGCGCATCGTCCCGGTTGGCTGCCGCCATGCGGATCGACGATATCTGTTCATCGGGCGGCGGTTCCTTGAAACGCACACCATCGATGCCAAGCTGAGCTTCAGTCTGTCGAAGCTGGCTTCGAGCACGCTGCAGTGCCAGATCAAGCTCCCGATGATCCAGCTTGACGACGACCTGGCCCAGTCCAACCTCTTGGCCCAGCTCAACCAGAACCTGCCGAACGACTCCGGCAACCTCGCTGCTTACCTTAGCCTGGTCCGGAGAAATCAAAGAACCGGCAAGATCTACCTGGCGCTGAATGGAAATCCGCTGCACACTGGTGGTCTGTACAACGACCTCCGATACCAATCCCGGGCCTCCCATGCGTCCGCCTTTTCCTGCTCCCATTCCGGAAGGCGGGCCGCCCTTGCTGTTAGCTCCGCCGGAACCGCAGCCAGTTCCAGTAAGGGTCCACAGCGCCAAAGCTGCTGCCAAAACCCAGGTTAGGCGCTGGATCGCCGCTTGCATGCCTAAACGTTTCATGGTCACCATCTTTTCATGTATCCGCAAATAAAACTATAAATCTCCCTTAAGGCCGAAACCTAATATTATTACGCCGGTTTGTTCCTGTTGTTTACGGTTATTTTAGTTGGCAATTACCGATGATTACGCCGCGGCGCTAAGCCGGCACGAAAATCCGCGTCGTAATTCCAGAGGAGTATGATCCCGCCTGATATGATTTTTCGGCGCTTCGAGGATTACCTCAGCTTCCGGCCAGGTCCCCGGACAGATACTGCCGAACAACTTCCGAGGCAGATCCGTCCGCCTTGATGACACCATGATCGAGCCAGATCACCTTGTCGCACATGGATTTGACGGCTTCCATATTGTGGGATACAAACAAAATGGTTGTTCCGTCCCGCCGGAACCGCTTGATTCTTTCCAACGATTTTTCCTGAAAGGAGACATCTCCGACCGCAAGCACTTCGTCGATTATTAAAATGTCGGCATTTGCGTCAGTGGCTATGGCAAATCCCAGGCGCGAAACCATTCCGCTGGAATAGGTTCTCAGCGGAGCGTCGATAAAATCCCGCAACTCTGCAAAATCAACGATGCCCTGGTATCGGGACTCAATCTCTTTTCGCGAAAGCCCCA
This sequence comes from Acidobacteriota bacterium, assembly GCA_016929335.1. Lineage (GTDB taxonomy): Bacteria > Acidobacteriota > UBA6911 > UBA6911 > UBA6911 > UBA6911. The sequence continues at coordinate 65,467 of JAFGIY010000180.1, forward strand.
ACAATGTTCCATTAAGATAGATGTTTTCCCGTCCGGTCAATTCAGTGTGGAATCCGGCGCCGCATTCCAGCAGAGGAGCAACGCGCCCGCAAATCCAGACGGTACCCTTTTTGGGTTTCAGGACCCTGGCAACCACTTTCAACAGAGTGCTCTTGCCCGCGCCATTGGGCCCGATAATGCCGAGCATTTCGCCCTTATGCACCCGAAGGCTTATATCGCGCAAGGCAAGGTAGTCGTCATACCGTATATGCCGCTTCAACCAGCGTATGGCATGTTCCCTCAGGGTGGCATACCGTTCATGCGGAATTCGATAGCGGACGGAAATGCCTTCCAAACGAAGTGCCAGATTATTTCCCAAAGCAGACTCAGACACGGTATGCAAACTCATCAGATTTTTTGGTGAAAAACCACCACCCCAGCGCAAATGCACCAATGGATATCAGGAACGCACGCAAAATCAACGCGCCGTCAGGGAAAACACCTCCATGAATCGGCTGCCGGAAGATTTCCACGAAGTAATACATCGGATTATAGAAAATGAAAGCGCGGTATTTGTCCGGAACCACACCGATAGGATAAAAAATCGGCGTCAGATACGTCAGAATTGTAAGCGCCACGTTGTATATGTCGGCAATATCGGCGAAAAACACCGCCAGAGAAGCCACAAAAAGGCCTATGCCCAAAGCGAAAACAAATACCAGGGCGATCGCAACCGGCAGAAATAGCAGCGCGAATGAAAAGGTGCAGCGGTTCACAATCATGATGACGGCAAGCGGTATAAGGGCCAGCAGCAGATTCACGAGTGAAACCAGCACGGCGGCTGCCACAAAGATCGTTTTGGGGAGATAAATTTTCCCCATCAGGTCCCCGCCCCAAATTATGCTGTGGATGGACTGTGAGGTGCCCCATTGGAAAAAACCATAAAGCAGTGTCCCCGACAACAGGTACACGGGATAGTGCTGGATCTGGAAACGGAAAAGATTCGAAAAGACAATGGTCAATACCAGCATCATCAAAAGCGGATTCAGCATCGTCCACAGAAATCCCAGCGTGGATCGTTTGTATCGGATGGTGAGATCGCGATGGACCAGGCTCCAGAGCAAATCTCGGTAGCGGAACAGTTCAACCGCTTCCTCGACAATGGCCGAGCGTGGACGGCTGGAGTCGTAAATGATGGGTGCAGCTTTTTGGGAAATATCCATATCGCGGATAGGTGCTGTTCGAGTACTGGCCAAAACCTCCTGCCCATATTCCGGCTTTCGCAGAACACTATACCACCTAATGCAGATACGATGAAACCTGGAGGAGTGCAATGACGCTTCATTCCGGTCCGCAGGCACATGTTTTTGTTCGTTATCGTTTTCCTTTTTCGACCCTGATTTCGACGCCGAACCCGATCCCATATTATTCTTTGCTTTTTTTGCTGCCTGCTGCCGACTACCCGCTGTTTTGCCGCTTGTCACCGCGAAACGGATGCCGTAACATGAAGCTTTCGGCTCAACGGCCATGACGGGCCTCGGGCCCTGTGCAATATAGCCCTCGAACCATGTCAGGTCCGGAAGGAAGCAGCATTAAGAGGATCACTATATGTGCAACAGGATACCCGGGGCTCGACCCTTTTCTCTATGCAATATCAAGTTCTTGCGCGAAAATGGCGTCCTAAAAACTTTCATGAGCTTGTAGGTCAAGAGCATGTTTCCCGCACTCTTCTGAATGCCCTTCAACAGGGGCGTGTGGCGCATGCATTTCTTTTTTCCGGTCCGCGAGGAAGCGGAAAGACCTCTACGGCGAGAATCCTGGCAAAAGCACTGAACTGCCATAGGGGTACGCCCGGCGAGCCGTGCAACACCTGTCCCGCGTGCGTCGAGATTGCAGCCGGCAATTGCATGGATGTTCTTGAAATCGATGCCGCATCCAACCGCGGTATCGACGAGATCCGGGAACTCAAAGAGAAAACCCGCTACAATCCGGCCAGGGACAAGAACAAGATTTTTATCATCGATGAAGTCCACATGCTGACCCCGGAGGCTTTCAATGCGCTTTTAAAGACGCTGGAAGAACCGCCTCCACACGTGGTTTTCATACTGGCAACCACCGAGTATCACAAGATTCCTGCGACAATCCTTTCCCGATGCCAGCAGCACAGCTTCAAGCTTATTCAATACCCATTGATCATGAAGCGGCTGCGCGAGATCTCGGAAACGGAAGGCATCCAGATCAGCACCGTCGCGCTTGAACAGGTCGTTTTTTCAAGCGGCGGAAGCATGCGGGACGCCATGTCGGCACTCGACCAGGTAATAGCTTTCAGCGGCGCTTCGGTACGCGATGAGGATGTCGCAATGCTGCTTGGCCTGGTTGAACCCAAAGTCCTGGGTCAGACTATTCGAGCCATTGCCGGCAATGATGTGGCTGCGCTTCTGCAAATCGTCGCGGATCTGGTCGAAGTGGGACAGGATCTGAACAATTTCTGCCGGCGCCTGTCCGGCCAGTTTCGAAACCTCATGGTTTTGAAAGCGGGTATCACGGATCCGGCACTTCTGGGAATCCCGGAGAGCATTCTGCCCGACTTGAGGGAACAGGCCGGGCTATTTTCCAGGGAGGACCTGCTTCGGCTTTTCGACGCATTTCTGAAAATCGAAGCAGGTATGAGATATGCGACTCAGATACGTTTCCAACTGGAAATGGGATTGATCGAGTTGGCTCATATGACAAAACTGCGGCCGATCGAGGATTTGATTGCGGAGCTTTCCGCGGACGAAGAGGGAAATCCTCCCCGCAATCCCGAGGGCTCTGCAAGGTCCGCAGCCGCCAAGCCGGAAACTCCGCCCGCGCGTCCGAATCCTTCCCGATGGGGTGCAAAGCCGCCGCCTTCAGAAACAAAAAACGTGATCTCAGCCCCAAAACACGAGCAGAAAATTTCTTCATCCGCACCGGCTGCGGAATCGAGCGAACAGGCTCCGCCTGTTGCCGATCCAAGAAACCTGCTTTTCAGAATAGCAGGCGCGGTCGGGAGAGAATCGCTCGAATCCTTGATGCAATCATTGGAGGGCGCCCAGCTGAAAGACAACCTGGTGATCCTTCTCCCCGGCACGGCCAATGAGTTCACCCGGCGCCAGATAAAGAATAGTCTGGCAGACATAACTCAGGCTGCCACGCGGATTGTCGGGAGCAGTGTCAAAGTGATGCTGGCGGAACCGGAATCGAAAGTAATTGCAAATACGGTTTCGGAACAAAACAACCGTTCCGATGACGGTGATCTTCTGGAGGCGGCAAAGCGCGAACCCATCGTAAAATCCTTCCTCGACGTATTCCCGGGACCTGTAAAGGCTGAAAAAATAGATAAATGAGCGACTATGCAGAACCAATCGAAAAGTTGATTGATGAATTTCGCAAGCTTCCCGGGATCGGCACCAAAAGCGCCCAGAGGCTGGCCTACAACATACTGCGCCGCCCCAAAGAAGATGCGGAGAGGTTGAGCCGTGCAATTTTGGAGGCAAAGGAAAAAATCCGCTACTGCTCACGCTGCAATAACTTTTCAGATCAGGATCCATGCCGGTATTGCAACAGCACGTCGCGTTCTGCCGAGACGATTTGCGTTGTTGAAGAGCCCCATGACATTCTGGCTATAGAGAAAACCCGGGAATATCACGGGCAATATCATGTTCTGCACGGAGTCCTTTCTCCGATCAACGGCGTCGGCCCGGAAGATCTCAAACTCAAAAATCTCCTGGAGCGCTTGAGGGAAGGCAATGTCCGGGAAATCATTTTGGCAACCAATCCAAATGTGGAAGGGGAGGCTACCGCAATTTACCTTGCCAAACTTCTGAAACCGATCGGAGTTAAAGTCAGCCGCATTGCCCTGGGTGTTCCCGTCGGGAGCGATCTGGAATTTGCGGACGAAATTACGATGTCCAAAGCTTTAGAACACAGGCACGAACTCTAACGGATTGACGATTTTCGATTAACGATTGAACTCATACTCCTCAGTTGAGCCTGCAATCGTAAATCGTCAATCGTAAATCGTTAATGGCTGCCTTCGATCCACACTTCGCCGTCTTCGTAGAATTCCTTTTTCCAGATCGGAACGATCTCTTTGATTTGGTCGATGGCAAATCGGCAGGCTTCAAATGCCGGTCCCCGATGGGCGGAGGCTACAACAATGACTACGCTGCATTCTCCGATATCCATGTGCCCTAAACGGTGCACTATGGCGATATCCCTTATTGCAAACTCCTTCTTGGCGCGCGTGCCGATCTCCTCCATTTTTTTTATGGCCATCGATTCGTAAGCATCATATTCGAGAAAACGCACGGCTTTTCCGCTGGAATGGTTGCGCACCACACCCTCGAAGACGACAACGGCGCCATCTTCCGGCCTTTGTATTCTGTCCGCTATTTTTTGAATTTCGATCGGTTCTCGTACGAGGTGAAACACGTTAGCCTCCACTGACAGGCGGGAAAAAGGCGATTTCGTCTCCGTCATGGACAGGTGTTTCGGGCCGGGCAAATTCCGAATTCACCGCGATATGCACGGAAGTGCGGTGATTTTCCAATAAAGGGAAATCTTTGGCGAATTTATCGAACACTGACCGCAGGTCGGTTAATCCGGATGCGTCCACCTTCATTTCGCGGACCCCCGAGATATCAGCCAACGAGGCGAAGAAAAGAATTCGAATGCTCATTAATATAGATTAACGAAAAGTGAGCAAATTTCATCAATTGTTTTTTTGACCCGCGTCATGGCGCTGACCTGGTTAACAAAAATGGTGAAAACGAGGTTGCGGCCGGACTTGGTTGTCATATAGCCGGCGAGGGTGGTTACGCCGTTCAGCGAACCGGTCTTGGCATGGATGGTTCCCTTCACTTCCGTAGCCGATAGCCTGTTCTTTAGAGTCCCATCGATTCCGCTGACGGCGAGCGTGTTTCGAAAAAGGTCGAAATAATAGCGCTGTAATAAAAACTGCAGCAGGGAAGTCTGGAAGCGGGGTGTGACCAGGTTTTCCCTCGAAAGCCCGCAGCCATCGTTCAGGCGGATCTTTTCGCTGTCGATTCCCGCCTCTATAAGGAAATCCTTCACTGCTTCCAACCCTGCCTCATTGGTTCCGGAACCCTTGAACTCTGCGCCAAGAGTGCGAAGCAGCATTTCGGCGTGCAGGTTCTGGCTCTTCTTGTTTATGATTTCCAGAGCCCGTATCAAGGGCGGAGATTGATGCTCTGCCAGCAGCTTCCAACTCGCCTTTTCTTCTTCTGTAATGTATCCATAGTGCAGTGCGGAAATTTTGCCCTGAACATCAATCCCCTGCTTCTTCAATTCGTCCCTGAACATAACAGCCGCCACTTCAGCGGACTTTTCAAGGAGAATATGATGACTGAATGTCTTAGCGGAAGGCAGAATTCCGGAGACAACGATTGTATTGCTGCCCCGTATCAGTCGTGCACTCATCGTATTTCTGGCACGGCGGCTGCCGGTCTTTGCCATGTTGCGTATATTGAAAAACGAAGAACGTGGTTCCAGCTCGATACTCACCCGTTGCTTATTTTTGGTGGGCCGCGCATGCACCCAGATGACGTTATTGTTTACATTCAGTGCGCTGACAGGAGCGCCATAAAGGCTCTTCAGGGCTTGCGCTGTCCATCCTTTGACGGGGCAGTTGGTATCAAAATAGCTGTCATCTCCGATGATGTCCCCCTGGATATTTTTAATGCCCAGCGCATTTATGCTTTCGGCCAGTTCCAGCAATGCCGGCTTCTCGAATAATTCGCCATAGGGGTCTGTCAAGTTCGGATCGCCGCGCCCGACAAGTATCAAATCTCCTTCGACGGTTCCATCCGGATTGATCCTTCCGTTTGTATATACGCCGGTTCGGTGCCTGAAATCGGGTCCCAGCTTTTCCAGGGCTGCCGCTGTGGTGACCATTTTTAAAACCGACGCGGGCAAAAACGGTTTGTCCGGATTGATTTCAAGCAGGACGCTGCTGGTGGCCGGATCAAGAACCTGGATCCCCCATTTGGCAGATCGAACGCCGGGCCGCTTTAGGACTTTTGCGATCCTTGTCTGGATGGTCTCCAGCGGGCTCGCTCGGCCTTCCAGTCTAAATGCAGGAATTAATAAAGAGCTAAGCAACAAGAACAGGAGAAACCTTTGCAGACGAATCAACAATCTTCAATCCTCTGGAAGAATCATCTTTAAATCAAGACCACATCAACATTTATCGGCAGCACTTTCCATCTGCTTCACATCGGGGTGTAGGATATCACAGGATTAAAACATTATTCAATATAATGGATCGATTGATTAGTATTTATTTATCACTATTTTGGGGGCAACTTGCGAGGCGCACCCGGGATTTGTCCAAACATGTCTCAAGCAGCGATCTTATGGTTTTTTTTAAAACGGGATGCACAAAATCCGGAGCTATTTCGGCCAGAGGCTCCAAAACAAACCTCCGTTCCTGAATGCGGGGATGGGGAATGATCAAGTTTTCCTGTTCAAGAATGAGATTTCCAAAGAAGAGTATATCTAAGTCAAGGAACCTGGGCGCGTTGGGAAATGTGCGGATCCTCCCGCGAGAGAATTCGATATTCTGGCAGAGAGAAAGCAGCTCGGATGGTGAAAGGCGAGTTTCAAACTCAATTGCCTGATTATAAAACCACGGTTGATCCAAAAAACCTACCGGTTCAGTCTCGAAACAGGAAGAAGCTCTTTTGATGGTGCATCCCTGTTCCAGGGCATTGAGCGCAAAATCAAGATTTGCTTTCCGGTCTCCAAGATTTGTGCCGGCCAGAATAAAGGCTTGCCGCATTCTGTCCTTTCCAGATTTCCATAGGTGAATTCCAGCGCCTGATTAAAAGAGACTATCCGGGCGCTTAATATTTCCAAAGCTGCCGATGCCCTTGAGTGTAAATGAAAAGCTGAACCTTGATTCGGTCCGGAGTCCCAGGTCGAACTGGTTGAACTCCATAGCCACACCGCAGCAGTCCCATGTGTAATTAAGGCGGGTGTTGCTGTTCAAAAGCTGGGATGTCCGGAGGTTATAACTGATGGTGAGACTGGATGACAATCCGCGATCCGGAGATCCATATCCGATCTGGCCCTGGACTTGGTTGCTGGTAAGGATTCCAAGCTCTACGGCGCGGGTTTTAACGTAGGTTGCCGAGAAATGGAATTTACCCCGCTCCCACCATGTGGAAAAGCTTCCGTTTCGCCAACGCTGCAGCCGAGTGTCAAAATCGGCCCGTATGTCCGTGTGCGCATTGCTTTGTGGGGACAGGCGGAAAATCATGCTGAGCGGCGCCAGGTTGCTTGAAATTGTTGTCTGATACACTCCTGTGACTGTGTCCAACGGGTAGAATGCGTTGGGTTGATCTTGCCTGAATGCTCCGCCGAAAGTCGGATCAAAGTAATATTTTTGGATCAGACCAAAAGACATGAATTCATATCTTTCCCCGGCGCCGGTACCCGTTTGTTTGTTCCTGAAAAACCGATTGATTATTCCGTATTCGACCTCGTTGGTATCCGCGATCGCGTCTTCTTCGTCGAAGCGGATCGTATTATCCAGATCCCGTATCCCGTAAATCCGGCGATATAAAATAAAGGGCTCGACTGCATGCTTGAAAGCTCCGAGACGGGAAGGAGCAAACTCTCTTTCCATAGCGGGCAACCGGAGCTCAATGTTCACATCAGCATATCGCCGGTGCAGGCTCTGATTCACTATCCTGGAAGACGTCCCATCTGCAATTTGTGCTCCGTAATATGTTTCTCGGACTCCGAAAGAAGGCATGAGCGAAAAACCTTTAAACGATGGAATACGCATTGCGAGGCGGGGATACACATCCATGCGCTGGATCAAGCGCTGGGTCTCCAGGATACTGTCCGTTCTGGACATGCCGTCCACAGAAGTCCGGAAACTGAATATGAAAGGAGATCGGCCAAGGGGTGTTCCCAGAGAGAGGAATTCCAGCGACGGAAGCTTTCGCACTACCAGTGAACGGATGGGGAAAATAACTTCCTGCCGTTCGAATGCGATGTTGGCAGAGATGCTGTTGTGATTCCTCGTGAGAAAGGCCGTAGCCCGTTCTTGTGAGATTGTTGCCGCCCGGAAACTGTCCGAAAACGCCTGACGAAAACTGAAATTGGACGAGATGTTTACACGGGCTACGGCCCGCCATCCATCCTTCAGCTCGGACTCACCATCCACAGTAAGCTGAATGCCTCCTTGATCCAGTCTGTCCTTGATCCCATAAGCTTCAAGTGTGAATCGGGTCTCCGGATTTGGCCGCGCTCTGAAAAGCCCTCCCACAGCCAGTCCCCGCAGACTGAAGTAATCTCCGTAAATAAGAACGTCCGCGCTTTTTCCCAGGGTTTGATAATAGCCTTCGCTGAAGACGCGTCCCTTGGAGGTGGAGTTCCCTGTTCGGAAAGGGACAAAGCCGCTGCTTCGCACCTTTTTTTCCATAGGGAATATCAGGTAAGGAAAATAAAAAACGGGGAATCCCTTTATTTTGAAAATCGTATTACGCAATCGCGCTGTGTGATCAATCCGGATATCTGTGCGGGATGCCGATAGGCTCCATTTCGGCAGAGCTTCGCGACATGTGGTTGCAAAACCTTCTTCGACACGATATAGATCCCGCCCTGTCTTACGAATGGTACGTCCGGTGACCAGAAATTCCCGGTCGGTGAACCCGGATGCGTCGTAAAACGTCCCTGTTTGAGTGCCGAAATTGTATTCGGCGCGGGAGCAGGTCAGCCATTGTTGCCTCTGGCTGAAACGGACATGGCCGGTTATGGTCCCTTCCCTTGTTTTTTCATCATATTGCGCTTCGTCACCGGATACCATAACGTCCTGAAAAGTGATGGCAACACTTCCTTTTGCGAGAAATCTGCCTCCGGACACTGTTCTCAGAGAATCGGCGAGAAGAGTTACCGTGCCATCACGGTATGGAAATTCGTGGCGCACCTGTTGCCGCACAGATTCCTGAAAATCGAGCGATTCTCCGCTTTGTGCAGGCGCCAGAGAGAAAAGCAATCCAAGCACAAAATAGACAAAATGACGGCTAACCACCCTGGATTGCATAGAGAAACCTTATCCTGTCAACAACTCATGTGAGACCGGGATTCAGAGACTGCTTTAAAGCAAATTTTGATTCAGCCTGTTCAATCCGGACGCACTTGTTATAGCCGACAGGGCTGAAAGCATCAAGACTCTTGCATGAAGCAAACCGCTTTAATGTATCGCCGGGGATACGCTAAAGAAGCTTGACATCATTGTACGCAGATATTAAATACGACCATCTCATTTGGTAAGGAGGTTATTTATGTCTGGCAAGCAGCTGATTTTCAGTGAAGATGCTCGGAGTGTTGTTCTGCGTGGCGTGAACACCCTTGCTGATACGGTGAAGGTCACATTGGGCCCCCGCGGGCGAAATGTGATGCTGTCAAAAAAATACGGATCTCCGATTATCACCAAGGACGGTGTCACGGTTGCCAAGGAAATAGAACTTAAGGACAAACATGAGGATATAGGTGCCCGGATGGTACGAGAGGTGGCCAGCAAAACCTCAGACCTGGCAGGAGATGGCACTACAACCGCGACGATATTGGCTCAGGCCATCTATCGGGAAGGACTGAAAAACGTCGCCGCCGGAGCCGGCCCCATAGCGCTGAAGAGGGGCATCGACCTTGCCGTGGATGCTGTAGTGGAGGAAATAAAGCGCAGCAGCAAAAAGGTGGAGGGGAATAAAGATATTGCCAACATCGCAACCATTTCAGCTAATGGCGATAAAAAAATCGGTGATCTCCTTGCCAAGGCCATTGAGGAAGTTGGCCAGGATGGAGTGGTTACAGTGGAAGAAGCGAAGTCGATGGCAACAGAGCTGGAGGTTGTCAAAGGTATGCGCTTCGACCGTGGTTATTTAAGTGCCTATTTTGTTACCAACCAGGATCGTATGGAATGCGTTCTGGAAGATCCGCTTATTCTCATCCATGAGAAAAAAATCTCTTCCCTTAACGATCTTCTTCCACTGCTGGAGAAGGTCACTCGCATGGGCAAATCGCTCCTGATTATGGCAGAAGAAGTGGAAGGGGAAGCTCTGGCGACGCTTGTGGTTAACAAGATTCGAGGCACTCTCAAATGTGCGGCAGTCAAAGCTCCCGGTTTTGGCGACAGGCGCAAGGCGATGCTCGAAGATATTGCGGTCCTGACAGGCGGCAGATTCCTTTCCGAAGATCTTGGCCTCAAACTCGAAAAGGTGCAAACGAGCGATCTCGGCCGGGCAAAGAGTGTGGTCATCGACAAGGATAATACGACCATCATTGAAGGCGCTGGGAAAAACAAGGAAATTGCCGGCAGGATCGCCTCTATCAAGCGGCAGATTGAGGAAACCACCTCGGATTACGATCGGGAAAAACTGCAGGAAAGGCTGGCAAAACTTGCCGGTGGCGTCGCCGTTATCCGGGTCGGCTCGTCTACCGAATCGGAGATGAAGGAATTAAAGGCAAGGGTGGAGGATGCTCATCATGCAACCCGTGCGGCGATCGAAGAGGGGATTGTTGCCGGCGGAGGAATTGCTCTCTTGCGCTGCCAGAAGGCGGTGGACGGATTGAAGCTTCAGGGGGATGAAGCGACCGGGGCACGGATCATCCGGGCTGCACTGGAAGAGCCTCTCCGCATGATAGCCCGGAATGCGGGAGTGGATGGCGCCATAGCCGCTGCGGCGATATTGGCAAAAGGCGGCAATTACGGTTTTAATGCCGAGACCTGCGAATATGGAGATCTTGTGAAACAGGGAATCATAGATCCCACCAAAGTCGTACGCGTCGCCCTGCAAAACGCGGCATCTCTCGCAGGGATTCTTCTGACTACCGAAGCTATTGTCACGGAGCTTCCGGAACCGAAGAAAAAAGCGGCGCCTCCCATGCCGGAGGATTACGAATAGCGCCGGATCCGGGGCACGCTTCAACGTGCCCCGGGAGTTTATAATTTTCTATCCCAACAAAGGTATGCCCGGTCGCCGCTGCCTGGCACTTTCATGGCCTGCCGCTTAACCCGCACTTCTCACAGAGTTTCTACTGCGGCGGCGGATCCGGGCATGTCTGCTGCGTTGCGCTCGGCAGGATTCCTCGACGTACTGGTCGAGGCCTGCAGCTTCGCTGCAGGTCGACTGCGGAATCCGACCGTCGCGCGCCTTGCATCCATGCCC
>JAFGIY010000181.1 GCA_016929335.1 Acidobacteriota bacterium
ATTCCGCAGTCGTACTCGACAGTACGTCGAGGAATCCGACCGAGCGCAACGCGGCAGACATGCCCGGATCCGCCGCCGCAGTAGAAATTCTGTGAGAAATGCGGGCGAGTGTCCGCCGCAATTTTTCTGGGTGTTGGATATGGAATGATTTGTTAGGCGATGATATAAAGAAGACCATCGGTTTGCGCAGGCGCAAAATAGCGGAAGCTTTTTCGAGGTTGACCATGAGCGTTGTTGTTCCCTTTTCCAAAGCCGCCAAAATCAAAGGTCTGCAGCGGGTCCAGGCTACCTATACGGTCCGGGAAATCAGCCGGCAATTCGGTCTGAGCGAGCAGGAAATACGACGATGGACACGGGAAGGAGTCATCCATGCAGCGGCAATGGGATCTGAGGATGAGGTGCGCTATGATTTCCGGGCTCTTACTCAATTCCGCCGCGTGCGGGAATTGCGAAACCGGGGACTGACGAAGCGACAGATTGAAGCGGAATTAAACGGCCAGCTCAGCCTTTTCCCCGAAAAAGGGGGTCAGCTCATCAAATTGCCGATAAGGCTCAGCCCGTTTGAGGAAGCCCTGATATTGCATGAGCGCGGGGACAAACGCGCCGTCGAGATGTATTTCAGGGCTATTCAAGGCGGTGAGTGCGTATCAGACGCTTATTGCAATCTCGGCATCCTGGAATATGAAGACAACAACATACCCAAAGCTTTCGACCATTTCACAAATGCGCTGAGATATGATCCGCGGCACTTCGAATCCCATTTCAATCTCGCTCATCTTTATTTTGAGGCGGGAGACTTCAGGCTTGCCCATCTGCATTATGATATCTCTGCAGTTATTGAACCAAACTCCACCAGCGTTCACTTCAACCTGGGACTTATTCACGCCATCAACGGAGACCTGATCTCGGCGATCGCTTCCCTGAACAGAGCAAAGGAGCATGCGACAGAGGAAGAGCTGGCCCAGGTCGAAGAACTCCTCATCAGCCTTCAGAACGCCATGAAGTAAATAGCTGGAATTCAGAATTCTCTCCTCGATATTCTGAATTCTGAGTTCTTTATTCTTTATTTCATACTTGCCATTCGGGCTTCCCGCTCACGGGTCAGATGGGGAACGATGCCAAGCAAGCGCTCGATCAGCATGAGCTGCCCTCGATGATGCATTTCATGTTCCTTCACCGAAAGGATCATTTCGATTCGGCTTTTGTATGGAGGAGTCGAGCCTTGAGGCATGTTCACGCGCTGGCTCAGAAATTCCTCCGATAATCCATCCACCCACGAAGCCCACTTTTCGCCCTCTTTCTCGAGCAGCTCGATCAGCTGAGCTTTAGTCCTCGGCTGCGCTTCTTCCGCCATGAGCTGTTGCATCAGAGAAGGGAAATCAAATCCCTCCAGCGAGGTACGTCTCTCAATCGCATGAAGCTGATATTGGAAGCGGTATGCCAGCGCAATATGTGCCAGCAGCTGTGCCACGCTCCTATACTCGGGCACCGGTTTAAAGCCGTATTTTTCTTCCGGTATGTCCCCTGCAATAGCAATCGTGTTCTTGCGGACCGTCCTGCTCCCTACCCCAAGTTCTTTCACCCCATAATAAATCATCGCCAATTCTCCTTTCGCCAAGCCTCTTTTAGTACATATTATAACCATCCGCTTCCCGACGATCGTGTAGTATGTTAAAAATCGTCAATCGTAAATCGTCAATCGTCAATCCACAATGGGGGTTTTATGCATATCCCGGAAACAATGCGCGCCATGGTTCTGGAGACTGCCTGCACTCCGCTTATCTGCAAGGAATTGCCTGTTCCAAAGCCAAATCCCGATCAAGTGTTGGTTAAGGTTCGCGCCTGCGGCGTCTGCCGGACGGATCTTCACGTTGTGGATGGAGAGCTTACTGATCCCAAGCTTCCGATCATTCCCGGACATGAAATCGTCGGCGCCGTTGTCCTGGCAGGTGAGAATGTAGATGCATTCCATGCAGGCGACAGGATCGGGATTCCCTGGCTGGGGTATACGTGCGGAAAGTGCCTTTTTTGCCGGACCGGCAGGGAGAACCTCTGCGACCAGCCGAAATTCACAGGGTACACTCTCGATGGCGGCTATGCTGAATATGCCGTTGCCGACAGGCGATATTGTTTCTCTGTGCCGGAGAGCTATAGTGACGCTGAGGCTGCTCCGCTTCTCTGCGCGGGGCTCATCGGATACCGTTCCTATCGATTGGCCGGTGACAATATAGAGAAATTGGGGATATACGGATTCGGCGGCGCGGCGCACATCATAGCCCAGATAGCCATCTATCAGGGCAAAAAGGTTTATGCCTTCACTCGGCCCGGAGATACGAGCGCCCGGAAGTTTGCGCTTCGCCTGGGCGCCGTGTGGGCAGGAGATTCAACGGACATGCCTCCCGAACTATTGGATGCAGCCATCATCTTTGCTCCCGTAGGCTCACTTGTTCCCGCCGCACTGCGCGCTACAGTCAAGGGCGGTACGGTCGTTTGCGGCGGCATCCACATGAGCGACATCCCATCTTTCCCCTACAATATTCTCTGGGAGGAAAGAGTGATCCGCGCAGTGGCAAATCTGACAAGAAAAGATGCAGAGGAACTCCTGGCGATAGCTCCAAAAGTTCCTGTGAAAACAGAAGTGGAGGTCTTCCCGCTGTCCCAGGCCAATGATGCGCTGAGCCGTTTGCGTGAAGGAAAGCTGCAAGGCGCCGCAGTGCTGATTTTAGATTGACGATTTACGATTGACGATTGAAAGCCCACCTCACCGTTTTTCAATCGTCAATCGTAAATATAGCTACGCTTCCCACGGCAAACCGGGCTTGCCGAAATGGCCGTAGTTTGTGGTCTGCCGGTAGATGGGCTGGAGGAGTTTGAAGCGTTCGATGATGGCAGCGGGCCGGAAATCCATGCTTTTGACGAACTCAACGGCTGCTTTCTCATTGCCGGTTCCGAAGGTCTCGACTTTGACCGAGAGCGGTTTGGCCATGCCGATCGCGTAGGAGATCTGGATTTCGGCCTTGTTCGCTATTCTCTGCTTAACAATCTGCCGTGCGAGGTAGCGGCAGAAGTAGGCGCCGCTGCGGTCGACCTTTGAGGGATCCTTTCCGCTGAAGGCGCCGCCGCCATGCCGCCCGGCTCCGCCATAGGTATCCACAATGATCTTCCTTCCGGTCACTCCGGCATCCGCCGACGGTCCTCCGAGTATAAAACTGCCGGTGGGATTCACATGGAAACGGATATCCTTCGTATACCAGTCTCCGAGCACGCGCGGAGCCAGGGAGTCATGGACATACTGAATGATGGATTCACGGGAGACAGCCTGCGAATGCTGGGGAGACACGATGGCGTCCGTTACCGCGATTGGCCTGCTGTCTTTATAAAGCACTGAAACCTGAGTTTTGCCGTCGGGGCGAAGCCAGGGGGCGGTTCCGTTACGACGGTCTTCAGCCAATCCTCTGGAAAGGCGATGGGCCAGAAGGATCGGCAGAGGCATCAGCTCAGGTGATTCATCCGTTGCATAACCGAACATGATTCCCTGATCTCCGGCGCCCTGCTCGTGCTCAAGATTGCTTTCAAGATTCACTCCCTGAGCTATTTCAGAGGATTGTTTCGATACAAACTGATGAATCTGTACGCCATCCGCGTTGAAAGGAACAGATGAGTCCGTATAGCCGATCTCCCGGATAGCCTGGCGCGCAACGGATGCATGATCCACTTGCCCATTTGATGAAATCTCACCGGCTATAACCACAATCCCTTCTTTGCAGAGGACTTCGCAGGCAACCCGGCTCCGAGTATCCTGTTGCAGGTAGGCATCGAGGATTGAATCAGCGATGTAATCGCAGACCTTGTCAGGATGTCCTTCTGTTACGGATTCTGACGTAAAAATGTATTCTTCGGCGGAACAATTGCTCACATCATGCTTTTTGGCCATCGATACCCACTCCTTAGTTAAAATGACCCATCTATTTTCTATACTTCCCGGAGCAAGTCAAGGGCGGCACTGATTATCTTCGGTTCTTTTAATTGTCCCGGCTGTGGAAAATGGTCGGCAGATGAAAAAAAGGGGAAGCTTTTAAAGCTTCCCCTTATTGATGCAGTAAGATTGATCCTAGAACACGAACTTCACGCCAAAGCGGCCGGCAAATGGAGAATTCCAGTTATCGGCTTTCTTGTAGGTCGGATTAACCGCAAAGTTCTTCTGAGGATCAAACGAATATGGATCGGAAGTGTAGTAGAAAGAATCAGGATCATTATCCTGCGCAAATTCTGTTTGCGCAAATTTCTCTCTCCAGTCAAATCCTTCCAGAAGGTTTACATCGCTCAGATCGATTTCCGCAGCTTCTTCGCGGAAACGGTTGACCAATGTATCTATATGTCGAACCGTCTTCTGGTTGAACAGGTTCTCGAAGTTGAATTCAAACCGCAGTGTTTTGCCTTCCATGATTTTGAATTCATGCGAAACCATGAGACCGGTCTGCGATAGAATTGGAGTGCGTCCCATATCCCCACGTCCCTCAACCAATATCTGATCCCAGTATTGGTCTTCAACGATAGTTGATAAAGGTGTTCCGCTTCCGGCATAGAAAGACGCGCCAACGGTGGTTCCCCACTTGAATTCATAGGAGCCGTACGCCTTGAACACGTGAGGGCGGTCGGTCGCCAACCGGCCGAATAGATAACGGCCGTGTGAATCCAGCAGATAAGCTTCAGAATCGTAAAGCGTTGTCGTGTTGGTTCCAGGTCGGGCAATCAAGCCGGTCGGACTTTGATTCGTGGACCATCCTGCACCGGTGGCAATTTCATCCGTATCGGACAATCCCGGATAGTTGCCCCACAACCTGCTCCAGGTATAGTTGGCTCCAAGGAACCAGCCTCTGGAGAAACGGCGGTTGAAAGATAACTCCAAAGCGTCATAATGCCGCTTGGGCTTAGGCATCGGGAAATCGGGTGTCGCGCTGATGTGGTTGGTTTCATATTTAAAAACTCCTTCTCCCGGATTGCCCAACGGATAGAAGGTATCTCCACCAACTGTCTGACCGATATCTTCGATCGTTCTATCGATCCTTGCGTGGACCCAATGCACAGAGACCGCGGTTGACGGATTGAGCTGATACTCGGATCCCATAACCATGGTTGTCTGGCGCATCGGCTTGATATCGGGATCGATATTTTCAGCTCCGAAACTGGGAAGCCGCAGATCGCGAACGCCATTCGGATCGGTATCGGACCAGAGGTTTCTCCCGGGCTGGTTGTCCAGGCTAAGTGAAAATATGTCCAAAGTATCTAGAGCACGGTACCATCGTTTCCAGACGTCACCGCCAAAGGTACCACGGACCAGCTCATATTTGGTCCAATCGTAGAAACGCCCCCAGCTTCCGAATATCTTTAATTTGCCGTTGCCGAAGACATCCACGCTTGCACCCAGTCGCGGAGCGAGCTTATCTCCCCAACCGAACTGCATTGCATATTCCTGGATATCGCGACGGAAAGAGGGAATGTTTTCCTTTTCCATGCGCAAACCCAGGCTCAGAGTTACACGCGGATGAACTCTCCACTGATCCTGGAAATAAATATTGTCAACGGTTGAGCCGGCCGATCCCAGCGTTCCATTCTGCTCAAGGCGATAAAAACCGTAGGTACCAGTTCCAGGTTCAGCAATAGGACTGTCATAAATGCTGCCCCAGTAAATCACAGTGCGATATCCGCCCTGGTAGTTGGCATCCACCTTATTGACGTTTTTCTGGACTCCCGCTCCGGCTTTAAAGTAATGGGTTCCGTACCATCGGAAGGAATGGGAGTAGTCCGCCTGGAAATATCCCCGGCTGGTGATGTCGTAATTGTTGACGCTTATACCCGGCACATTGTACCAGTTCGCATCATGCTGCATATCGAGTGGAATACCTTCCATCCCGATATTGCCGTATCCATATTGAACCATCGGAGTGCTGGGAGCGCCGGTATCCTTGAAATTATCCCAGAAATATCCACCCCGCAAACTCAAGAGCGAAGTATTGGAAAGGGTAATATCAACGGTACCCGCATAGTTGTTTTTCGGCATATACCATCCCTGAGTGGGATAGTTTTCATAAGTGTCAATGGTGTTGGTATTCGTACCGGTCGCCATTGCATTATATGCCGGAATCAAGCCGTCTCTCTTCGTGGTCGTATACAACCAGGAGAAGTTCGTTCGAATGCGTTTCGTGACATCCCAGGAAAGTTTATTGAAAAGATTTTGACTGGTCTCTTTAGCCTTGAATTTGGCAGTCCCATCTCCGAATATGCTGGTTCTTTCCCGATTGCGCATCGTCGGTGTATAGGAGGTGAAGAAAAAGAGTTTATCTTTGACAATATATCCACCTACTGATCCGCCGATTTCATTGATGTGATCGGTATCCTCATTGTCTTGGAAGAATCTGGCCGTTCGAAGATCTTCGGGATCCGTTTCCAAACGAAGGATGGGCTTCGTATTCCAGGGAGAACCGCTGTTGTACCAGTGAAATTCCCCATGAAATTCATTTCCGCCGGATTTGGTCACCGCACTGACAACTCCACCCAGTGCGCCGCCATGTTCGGCCTCGATGCCCGACCTCTTCACCTGAACTTCCTGAAGGTACTCGTAAGATGCGTTCTGTCTTGAGGTTCCGTCAATCATGCTGGTGGTGGACATTCCATCAACAGTGAACTGGTTTTCGGCTCCACTGGCCCCGTTGATCTGAATACCGCCCTCAATATCACCCGAGTTTACCGAAGGCGCTGTCAAAGCCACACTTTGGAATGATCGAGATCTTGGCATCCGATCAAATTCGTCCGCAGTGACGCTGTGGGCTACGACGGTTGAGGTAAGGTCGATGACAGACGGAGCATCGGCAACCGTCACCACCTGCTCCAATCCGCCCACCTGCATCATCGCGTCATAGGTCAAAGTCCTGCCCAAAAGCAGGGTCACATCGGAAACCTCCAATTTGCGGAAACCTTTCAGCTCGAAGCGGAGCGAGTAACGACCGGGCTCCACATCTCGAACCAGGTATCGGCCATCCTCTCCGGTAGTAACGGTCGTGACACGACTGGTTTCCTTATTGATAATATTCACCGAAACACCCGGTAAGACCCCTTTGCTGGTGTCGGAAACTGTTCCTGTAATGGAACTAAAACGTTCTTGCGCAAGCAATCCAATGCCGGCCAGTAAAAATACCGCCAGCAAACTCGACAAGAATATTTTGAGAGACCTACCGAAGTAAGCTCTGCTTCTCATACTCCTCCTTCCTGAAGTTTTGGCTATTCGGGACAATCCAGCCATTGGACAGCCCGCACTTATTTGCTCAAAAACATTCTTTCCCCAAAAAGAATGAAAATGCCTGATTTGAGAACTTGCACTCATACACTTGTCTTGATGCAATAACATTTCCCAATCAGTACCCGAGTTAATTCCCGGCCGATTTTATCTTTAAATTATTCAAATTAGAAGATAATCCTTAAAAAAATGTCGGAAATTTGGGGCGCCCCTAATACAATAAATTGAATCAAGTTCAATCATTTGTATGTTTTGGCCTATACCAATATCATGGTCAGATATGGCAAATAACGCCTGCGCCGCACACAGGGGGAAATTTTAGATATCTCGGAGTCGGGGTCGGAATCGTTATCGGGATCGGCACTATGGGGCATATTCCTGGTGTTCGCCCCTAATACCATACCCAACTCAATCCCGATTCCGATACCAACCACAAAAAAGCACCGGATAATCAATCCCGTTCCATCAGCCGATTTGCGGCAGCCACCATCCCGCAGTAAACTCTTCCTTTGGTTTCTATGCTAATGCAAAACGCCAGGCGCATCATTTCATTTCTAATTCTGCTGTCCACCCCCGGACTGAGCGCGCAGGATCTTCGAGATCCTCGATTTATGGAGAAGGCGCAGGCCGGTTTTGCACATATCTTCAATATGGACTACGACATAGCCCGTCAGACCTTCAATACCTTGGGCAAAGATTTTCCACAGCATCCTGCCCCTCCGCTATATCTGGCGAGCATTCACTGGCTGGAAGAAATGATTCGCCGGCAGGATCTTTCTCTGAATCGCTTCATCTCACCCGCATATTTTTCCGGAAAAACCGACGATGTCATGCCGCCTCAAGAACGGGCTTCGTTTTTCAATAATCTCCGGAAATGTCAGGAACTTGCGGAGGCTATCCTTCGGAGAAATCCCGGCCATAGGGATGCACGCTATTTTCTAGCTACTTCACACGGATTGAGAGCATCCTTCGCAATAACCGTTGATCACAGACTTCGGGAAGCATTCAGCAAAGGAAATAGAGCCTATTCGTCCACAAAAAAATTGATCGAGGAAGACCCGGAATATTTTGATGCGTATCTGACCCTCGGTGTTTATGAATACATTGTTGGAAGCATTCCCTGGTATCTGAAATGGATGGCTTTCATCATCGGTGCGCATGGCAGCAAACAGGAGGGAATGGAGCATATAAAGCTGGCTTCAGAAAAAGGGCAATACGTCATAAATGAATCGCAGCTTGTCTTAATGGTTCTCAATGTCCGGGAGCATCGATATGCGGAAGCATTGGAGATTGCGCGTCATCTGAATAACAAATTCCCGCGAAGCTTTCTTCTCGCACTGAATCATGCACAGATATTGCGAATGTCGGGACGCAGAGAACAGGCGCTCGCCATGCTCCTTGAGATTGAGCAACGCATCGAGGCCGGAGAACCGAATTTCGACAAATTGCCCTTGCAGGTTTTCCGCTATATCTTTGGCGTTGACCTGATGTCGATGGGCCAGTTGGATGCTGCAGAAGCCCGATTCCGCAAAAATATCAGTGACCCTCGAACCGAAATGAAAGAGAAAGTTTTATCTCATCTCCACCTGGGCAGGATTCTGGATCGGAAAGGGCGTATGAATGAGGCAGCCAATGAATACAGAAGCGTTCTCTCGCTCCAAGATTACGATGGGTCTCATGATCAGGCGAAAAAGCTTCTGAGAAAATACCGCCAGGCCACGAAGCAGCACGAATCAAACAAATCACGACGATAAATACGGGCGGCTCTGAAATAGTTTTGGTATTTCGGAAGCAGGAACGTTATCCTCGAACAGATTCCAATAAAGGGGATTGTATGACGAAGCGGCTGGTCTTTCTCTTTCTGTCATTCTGCCTGTTTCGCGGGCTGCAGGTTCTTGCGGATGAAAAAATCGATACAGAGACGAACTGGAGGATACGCCGCGAAGTAACAGAGAATTCCCGGATCATGAATCATATTCATCATCTTACGGATGTCTTCGGCCCGCGCTTGACGGGTTCGCCGAATTTCAGGGCAGCCTGCGATTGGTCTCTGAGGCAAATGAAACAATGGGGGATGCAGAACGAGAATCTGGAAAAATGGGATTTTGCGCATCCCGGCTGGAGCAGCGATAAATACATCATTCGTGTTCTTTCCCCTTTCAAGGACACATTAAACGCCAGGGTTGTTGCATGGACTCCAGGCACAAAAGGACCGGTCCGGGCAAAAACCGTGCAGATCACGCCGCCCGATCGCCCGACGGAAGAGAGCCTGACGGCATATCTCAACAGCGTCAAAGCAAGAGTGCGCGATAGAATCGTATTTGTCGGCGTACATAAAGAAATCCCGATCCAGTTCAACCCGGCAAATAAACGCGGTGAGGATTCTGAATTACGCGCTCAATATGATCCGGCCAATCCGGCGCCGCCCGCGCCCTATAGACAGCCCGATCAACCGGCAGGCGATCCCAAAATCCTGGAACCACGACTGATTGAAGAGAGGATCGACGCCTTCCTTCTCGAAAGCGGAGCTCTCGTGAGAGTCCATGGTGCAGCCCGCACGCACGGACAAATACAGGTTTTTGCAAACAATACATTCAACGCGGCAAGGGCATTGCCCGGAATCGTGATCCGAAACGAGGATTACGGCCGAATTTCGCGTCTCATGGCGGATGGGATTGAGATCGAGATGGAAGTGGAAATTTCCAACACAATCCATTCCGAAGAGCAGAGCTTCCTGAACGTTGTTGCGGAGATCCCGGGATCCGACCTGAGAAATCAGGTCGTCATGATGGGAGCACATATCGACTCCTGGCATGCCGGCACGGGAGCCACGGACAATGCTGCGGGCGTAGCCGTCATGCTGGAGGCAGCCCGCATTATGCAAGCCCTGGGAATCCAGCCCCGGCGGACAATCCGCGTGGCTTTGTGGGGAGGGGAAGAACAGGGATTGCTCGGATCCAAATCCTACGTCAAAGACCATTTCGGCAGCTTCGAATCGCAGAAGCTGGAATTCGCCAATTTATCGGCATACATCAATCTGGATTCAGGAACCGGCCGGGTGCGCGGAGCTTCGGTATTTGGCCCCGCCGAAGCGGCCGATGCTCTCAGGAATCTTCTGGATCCTTTTGCAGATCTGGGAGTAATCGGTGCGAGTGCCATTAAGACCCGGAGTTATGGCGGGACGGACAGCTATTCCTTCAGCTGGGCCGGCTTGCCGGGAATAAACCTCTCCCAGGATCCGATCGAGTACAGGACGAACACCTGGCACACCGATCTCGATACCTATGAGCGGATTCTTGAGGGAGATCTTAAGCAGTGCGTCATTGTGGTTGCCTCCCTCGCGTACCATTTGGCCATGCGCGACGAAATGCTCCCGCGCTTTCCTGCAGACTCCATGCCTCCACCGGAATATTAGCCATGCGCAAAATCAGAATTCGTGCAATTCGCGGCTGATTTTATTTCGAAATAATATTGAGGGCGCGAGCAGCGACGTTATCGACGGTGAAGCCGAATTTCTCAAATACCACCCTGGCCGGGGCGGATGCCCCGAACCGATCCAGGCTGATCACTTCTCCTCTATCCCCGACATACTTATGCCAGCCCTGTCCCACCCCGGCCTCTACGGCCAGTCGCGCAGGGATGGAAGGGGGCAGAACTTCATCGCGATATTCCCGGGACTGGGCATCAAACAGCTCCCAGCTCGGCATGGAGACAACGCGCGCTGCAATTCCCTGATCCGCCAGCTTCTGCTGGGCGCCAAGTATCAAGCTCACCTCAGACCCGGACGCAATCAGGATCAAATCGGGTCTGCTGCCGGGTGCGTCCATCAGTATATAGGCCCCGCGCTGCAAACCTTCTGCGGGCGCGCAGCGGACACGGTCCAAGGTTGGCAGTTCCTGCCTGGTCAGCACCAGAGCAACCGGACGATGGCGGCTTTGTACAGCCATGCGCCAGGCAATGGCGGTTTCGTTTGCATCGCACGGGCGGATAACAGTGAGGCCCGGGATTGCCCGCAGTGCAGCCAGTTGTTCGACCGGCTGGTGAGTGGGCCCGTCTTCACCCACTCCTATGCTGTCGTGAGTAAAGACAAAAACCACGCCCAGTTCCATCAGGGAAGCCAGTCGAATCGGCGGGCGCATATAATCGGAGAAAACAAAAAATGTCGCCGTATACGGTATGATGCCGCCATGAACACCCATCCCATTGGCAATGGCGCCCATTGCATGCTCCCGCACACCGAAATGCAGATTACGGCCCAGGTAACTCCACCCGCCGCCTGTTGATCCCTGAATGTCTCCCGGTTTGCAATTCGGATTCTGGAAATCGCCTTCGTTCCTGATGACGGTTTGAGTCGAAGGATTCAGATCTGCAGAACCGCCGATTAGATTCGGCAGCTTTGGACCGATTGCGTTTATTACCTTTCCCGAAGCGGCTCGAGTGGCCATACCTTTTGCATCGGCCGGGAATACAGGAATTACCGAATCCCAATCCCCGGGAAGCTCCCCGCGCATCATCCGCTGAAACTCATCCGCGATTTCGGGAAAAGCTTTCGAATACCCGGCGAACCGATCTTTCCAATCTTTTTCCGAGGCACTGCCGCGATCGACCGCACGACGGAAATAACTAAGGGGTTCGTCCGGAACCATGAATGCCGGATCCGGAGACCATCCCAGGTTCTTCTTGGTCAGTTTCACTTCTTCAACGCCGAGGGGAGAACCGTGCGACTCGAAAGATCCCTGCTTGTGAGGCGAGCCCCAGCCAATCTGCGTTCTAACCAGAATAAGGGACGGGCGATTGCTCTCGTCCCGCGCCGCCTGAATGGCTTGCTCGATCGACTTCAGGTCATTGCCGTCTTCAACCGTTATGGTTTGCCATCCGCAGGCTTCGAAGCGGCGGGCACGATCTTCCGTAAACGTGAGATCGGTTGCACCGGCAAGAGAGACACGATTGTCATCATAGAGATAAATAAGTTTCCCCAGTTTCAGGTGCCCGGCAATGGAAGCGGATTCGTAAGAAACGCCCTCCATAAGATCGCCGTCGCTTACAATTGCATAGGTATAGTGATTAACGACCTCGTGCCCCGGCCGATTGTATCTCGCCGCGAGATACGCCTCCGCAATAGCCATCCCCACGCCGTTTGCAAAACCCTGTCCCAGCGGCCCTGTTGTTGTTTCAACTCCGGGAACCAGTCCCCGTTCCGGATGACCGGGCGTACGGCTGCCCCATTGGCGGAACTGCTGTATTTGATCCATAGAAAGATCGTAACCGGTCAGATACAACAGACTGTACAGCAGCATCGATCCGTGTCCGGCGGAGAGAACAAAACGGTCCCGGTCCCACCAATCAGGATTGGCTGGATTGTGCTTTAGAAACCGCGTCCAAAGCACATAAGCCATAGCCGCGGCGCCCATCGGCAATCCGGGATGTCCGCTATTGGCTTTCTGTATGGCATCGATTGCCAGAAAACGGATCGAGTTAATACAAGCCATGTCCAGGTTTGAGACCGAAGATGCCGCCTGCGGTTTATCATTCATCGCATCACTCCGCTTTTGATGTTGAAGTTGCGTGGGAAAAGCCTCCTTTGCACAGGTAACCTGCAAAGGAAGACTCAATAAAAGCCAAAATTTAGATTGAAGTGCTGCCGATGTCAAACCTCATATCGCCATATCGATCCGATTCTTGTCCGTTAATCGAGCACCCCTGCACTTCTCCGAACAAATTAAATTTCACCCGGCTCTCGATATGGCTCGGCACCATGACGAGCGTTGGAGGCAGTACATCAGGTTTATATATTTTGACACATTTTGCTGGATGCTTACTGCTATGATATATTCCGACGCTTTCTTTAAAGCTTTTTTGAAGAACGGCTTTGAGATGCCGCTGCTCCAGCCGGAATTGCCGGATTAGAGTGGTGATGAGACCGTTTAAGTTTTCTGCTTATAAAGCGGTTTGATTGGATAAAGGCAAATATTGTGAATCTGCAGAGTTGGTTTTCATCCGATTCGGAGAAACCGGGCAGCAGATCCTGGATACTGATCGCAGCGGCTGTTTTCCTCGCGGTACCTCTGCTTATACGGATTTATATCGGCACTCTGGCACGCTTTACAAGCGATGATTTCTGCTGGTCGATGGTAATCTCTGAGCGAGGATTTCTTGGTCTTCAGGCCCATCTATATTTGGAATCCTATGGGCGGCTGGCTTCTTCTGCGCTGCTCGGATTCATGTCCTACTTCGGGGATGTTACGGCACCTATTCTTCCGGTCATTATAATCGTTCTCTGCACCGCATCAATGGCATGGCTCGGCTATGAAATCACAAAGCGGCTATGGTTATCCATTATCATTGCCCAAGCCATTCTAATAGCCGCTTTCACAATGGCGCCCAAGTCTGCCCTTGAGCCGCTCTATTGGCAGTCAGCGTTGCTGACCTATCTTCCGCCTTTTTTTATCGGACCGCTGGGAGCTGCCCTGTCTATCAGGCACAATTCCTTGACAATTGCAGTATTCACGGCATTGCTCGTTTGCCAATTCAACGAAGCTACCAGCGTGGTGGTCGTGAGCGGCCTGGTCCTCATACTGCCTTTCGTTGGACGAAGCCGCAGGCGCCTCGTATATGCCGCACTTTTAGCCGGCGTTCTCTCAACCGCTCTGGTTGCGGCATCACCGGGCAATGCTATAAGGCGGAATGATCCTAATCCCATAAACTATATGAGTCTGCTTGCTGATTCTCTCCTCACAACCGGACGATTGGTTGCCGATGTCGCCTTATCGCGCGGGAGTATTCTGCTGTTTATACTGGGCGCTGCAGTCGCATCACACGTGAGACTCAAGCGCAAGACCGGATTTTTGCGGGATGCTTTCATCTGCTTTCTCCTGGCAATACCTCCTATTGCAGCATCCGTGTACGGGGTAAAGACATTGATGGCACGAACGGCGATTGTACCGACATTTGCGTTGGCAGCGGCCATCCTTTTTCTCGGATTGGGAATCGGATCTTTTTTCATTATCCGCAACGGATTGCCATTATTGATCTGCGCAGCGTTGTTTGCCGCCGTAACAGGCGCGCAATCCATGTCGCTGCTGCCGACAATGCAGGAATTTAACCGCGCGTGGGAAGCTCAAAATGAGCTGTTAACCAAATCTCCGCCGGATGCGCAAGTTACGATAATTCCGTCCATCAATCCCTTTCCGGATTCCTGGCAATTGAGATCCGATCAAACTTGGGTTATAAATCGATGCGTCGCAACTTTTTATAATGTCAAATCGGTCCAGCTTGCCGAAAATCCCTGACCCGCATTTCCAGCAGAGTTACTACTGCGACGTCGCAGGACTGAGTCGTGTTTCGCATTGATTCATGGAATGCTATCTGCAAAATTGCTTTGAGACGCCATTTCCAGTGAGCTTCTGCCGGCGTTTGGTGCATTCGCCGGAATCGGTTTGAAGGAGACGGCCGGCAACCCGGAAAAATTTGCGCCGGTATTGCATGTCGGCCTGATCGCGCTTTTTGTGCTCATTATTGGCCTATTCTGGTATCGTCCTTATTGCTGTCTTGCGCTTGACCGGTAAAGCTATAATGGGATTCAAGCAAGGAGATACTGTATGCGCGTTGTGCTTGGTTCAGATCATGCCGGATTTGCCATGAAACAGAAGATGCTCGTCCGTGTTCAGGAATTGGGGCACCAGGTGCTGGATGTCGGAACGCATAATAATGAGCCTTCCGATTATCCGGATTATGCCGAGGCTCTGGGAACGGCCCTTCTCAAAAACCAGGCAGACAGAGGGATCCTGATATGCGGAAGCGGCGTGGGAGCTTCCGTCGCCGTCAACAAGATCCCGGGCATACGGGCGGGAGTCTGCCATGATTGTTACTCAGCCCACCAGGGCGTAGAGCACGACAATATGAATGTTCTGGTCATGGGAGCGAGAATCATCGGGCAGGAACTCGCTTATGACATTGTGGCCGTTTACCTGGACGCTCAGTTTTCCTGCGAAGAACGCCACCTGCGCCGCCTGGCAAAATTGCAGAAACTGGAGAATAAATTCCGGCAACACTCCGGCCGGTAGCCGGGGCATTTCCAGATTGGCGCCTCATGAATAATTTGACATTCTCTTCATGAAATGACATGCCTTTTATCATGACAAGGCCCCTTCAGATTTATCTGGAAGATGAAGATTTTGACCGCCTGGAAAAATGGGCCGGCGAGCGCGGATGGAGCAAGTCTCAAGCCGTGCGCCTTGCGCTTCGTGCTCTGACGCGGATTCGGGAGGAAGATCCGCTTCTTTCCGCCAGCGGCATGATTGATGCGCTGCCGGAAGATCTCAGCGAGGATTTTGATCGATACTTGCAGGAGACGTTCATTGCCGATAAGAAATCGCGCTATCGAAAAAGTCGCTAATAAAAGCAATGTCTTTGTCGACCGCAGCGCCTGGATTGCGTTGTTTAGCAGACGCGACCAGCATCACGTGGAAGCAGATCGCATATTCAGAGCCATGGTTGACTCAAAGCAACAGATGATTACGTCCAATCTGGTTCTGGCAGAAATACACCGATTATTCCTTCATCGAGCCGGCACCAACGCGGCTGTTGCCGCTCTGAAAAAGATCGAGGCGAGCCGGCTCGTAGGGATCGTGTTTGCCGATTTTACTCATCATCAATCTGCAATGATTTGGTTGGCGAAATTACTCGAATATTCAATTACCTATGCAGATGCCGTCAGCTTTGCGATCATGGAAGCAGCAGGTTGCCGCGAAGCATTGAGCTACGATCGGCATTTTCAAATAGCGGGATTTAAAACCCTGTAGCGCACAATCAAGCCTGTGCCTTCGGAATTTCCCTTCCTCTTCCGTATATTGAAAATTAAAAACGGGGAACCGGAAACGGGAAACCCGTGAACGGCATAGCCGTCAAACATATTTATATGGATGACAATTGTCCGTTGAGAGAATGCGTAAGCGTCTTTAGTTTATTTATGTGATCCACTCCCAGACGACGGATTGCGAAGGCGGTTTTGTTGTGCGAAAGCGGTTCCTCCAGGTCCGCCCAGCTTCTGCATTTTTCGCCGTCGATCGTTCCCGGGATCGGGGAAAATTCCGACAGAAGCACTCTGGCGCCGCATTGGTGCGCAAATGTGATGGAGAGCTCCACATCGCGGCTGTCCAGATCCGGATGGCCAACGATAACGTAGGCTGTAATGGATCCGGCGCCCGCCGACCGGAGATGATTTACCGCATCTGCAAATTCATCGGAATACACCTTGCCTCCGGTAGCGTGCTGCCATGAAAATGCGCTGCTCTCCAGCCCGAAGAAAAAGCCGGCAAAGCCGGCCCGCACCATTAATCGGGCCAGTTCGGGGGTCACAAAACGCGCGTTCAGAGCATTCGGAGTATGAAATGCCACTCGAACGTCGGCTTTGATGGCGGCTTCAAGAAACGGGACGAGAACCCGATCCGCGTGATACAGCAGGGCATCATCATAAAACGCGATGTTCTTGGTCCCTGCTTCAGCCAGCCGGCGGAGTTCATCGAGGCACTCAGCCGTCGGCCGCGCAGAAAATCCCGGCCACAGCAAAGGCGCAGAGCAATAGGTGCAGCGAAAGGGGCATCCTTCGGTAATTTTAATGACCCCGACGCCCGTCTCATCGGAAGGCCAATAGGGGATTCTCTGCACCGGTTCAACGGACAGGAGTTGCCACAGAGGCCTGAGATCGGCGCCTCGAATTACAAGATCCGGCCCCAGCGATTCCGCATGAGAAGGGCAGAGAGTGGCGTAAATTCCGCCGAGAACAATCTTTGCCGACGGTTGCAGCTCCCGGATATCTTCTATTGCTTCCTGAATCCCTTGATACCAGTAGGTCATTGAAGTCTGGATCAGGGCAGCATCGAACCGTTGCCGTTTTAAAAACTCCCGGAATTCGTTCCGCGGTCTTCCGAATCGGCGGTAATTTCGGGGAATATCACTTAGGGGTTTCGGTTTTGGGATCTCATAGCCGATAAAACTTCCGCGACCCCAGGCATCTCTCTGTCTGGAATTCAGGTAGTTGAAAAAGCTCAACCGGCAGGCATGCATGATCTGTCCTGCGACCCGCAACATCCCATACGGCCGAAGCCAGAAATCATAGGCGGTGAAATCGTAAATCGGGGGATTTACGAGAAGTATTTCCTGCAGCCCCATGCGGATAAACATACAGAAATCCGCGCTGCAGCGCAAAAGGAAGTCCCTGCTGATTTTGCCGGGCAGGCTTTTTCTGCGAATCGCGCATCGCTGTTCTAACAGGCAAAGGAGCAGCGGCTATTGATTTGGCGCGACCTTCATTTCCCACTGATACAGTTCCAGAGTTCTGGCGCCCGAGGCAACCAGAGGATCACTTTGGGCAATTAGCATAGCCTCTTCAAAAGAGTCCGCGATATATATGACAAGCCCTCCCTTGCCTTCGGTAAAACGGCCTCTGGCAAAAATCTTCCCCTCCTTTTCTTTCTGGAGCAGAAAATCCATGTGCTGTTCGCGGTAAATGGCGTTTTTCTCCTGATCTTTCATCATAAGGAAAGCTGCAAAATACTTCATAGCATTTTCTCCAACTCTAAAATAATAATGGATCCCATAATCGCTTTCGAGCCAGCATCATATCAAATTGCCGAGGGCAGTCAGCCTGCTATTTTGACGTTTAGAAAGCCCTAATATGAATTGTGGCTCTTATCACAGGGAACCATCACAATATAATATATAAAGGAGCTGTCGAATATCTTCAGGCTTTTCCATAATCACCGATTGGAGGTGGAATAATGCCGGGCGCCGTGCGAAAAAAATTCGGTATCCTAAAAATTCTGGGAATCGTCGTTCTTTTGCTGGTGATAGCAATCCTTGCACTGCCTTTTGTACTCGATATAAACAAATTCCGGCCTGCGCTTGAATCAAAGCTTTCGGACGCGCTCGGACGGGAAGTTAAGATGGGAAATCTGAAGCTATCCATTCTAAGAGGGAGTCTTGGGGTGGACGATATAATCGTGGCGGATAATCCAGCCTTCAGCCGTTCTCCGTTTTTATCCGCCAAATCGTTGAAGGTGCGCGTAAAACTGAAGCCTTTGATTATTTCGAAGGAAATCCGTATCACCGGTATTTATCTCGACCGTCCGGCGATTACCCTTGTGCGCTCTTCATCCGGCAAGTGGAACATTTCCGACCTGGGAAGCGAAACAGAAACCAGGGAGAACAAGGCGCCTGAGAGCTCCGAAGGATTATCGGAAAAGGCTTTTATCGAGGAACTGAAAATTACAGGCGGCCGGGTCACGATAATCGAGGGAAGCAGGAAGTCGTCCATATATGAGGATGTGAGTATTGCTGTCAACAATCTGTCTTCCTCCACCTCCTTTCCCTTCACAATCGCGGCAACCCTTCCCGGCGGCGGTCAGTTCAATCTGCATGGCAATGCCGGACCTTTAAGCAAAGACGATCTTCTCACATCACCTATGGCGGCCGCACTCGCCGTCAATCATTTCGATCTCGTTGCTTCGGGATTTGCGACTCCGGATTCCGGATTGTCCGGTCTCGTGGATTTCAGCGGCACGGCCATATCGGATGGCAAACAGGCGAAGAGCAAAGGATACGCGAACGCAGAAAGGCTTCAAATCGTCAGGGGAGGATCTCCGGCAGGTAAGCCGATATGGATGGAATACCTCCTGAATTATGACCTGTCGCAGAGAAAGGGCACTTTAAGCAATGCCAAAGTTCAAAGCGGAAACGCTACCGCCCACCTCAACGGCACCTATAGTATTGTGGGAGAGAAGCTCAATCTCAGGATGAAACTGCATGGGACCAATATGCCGGTGTCGGATCTGACGGCATTGCTTCCGGCCTTTGGCGTAACGCTTCCAAAAGGAGCTTCACTACAAGGCGGATTGATGAACGCAGATCTGGCAGCAGAAGGTCCGGTCGAAAAACTGGCGATATCAGGCAAAGCCGAGGTATCCAAGACGCGCCTTGTCGGATTTGACCTCTCGGGGAAAATGGCTGCTTTAGCTACGCTCGCAGGAATTCAATCGAATCAGCAGACGGAAATTGAAAAATTTGAATCAAGCATGAATCTGACTCCGACCGGAATTCAGGTCAGCAACCTTTTGCTGATAATGCCTGCTCTGGGAGAACTCTCGGGCAATGGAAATATTGCACCGGATCAGACTCTGGATTTTGTAATGCTGGCGAAACTCAAACCTGCTGACGGCGCGGGCTCTATTTTGTCCCGAATGACTAAAGGGAGTGGGATCCCTTTACCGTTCTTTGTTCGTGGCACCGCGTCCGACCCTGCATTTCTCCCGGACACCAAAAATGCCGCACGCAGCCTGTTGGGCTCAGCGCTCACCGGCAAGGAATCCGATGAGGGTCATTCCAAAGGCGGGGCAATCGGCGATGCTTTACGCGGGCTGATTAAGAAAAAGTAATATGGCTGATCCAACCGTCGCATTACTCACTATCGTGCCCGAGATACCATCGCGAAGCCTCATGGGCTTTGCGAAAGCCGGATAACAAGCAGTTATTGTTCATGAAGGAGAATCCGCT
Organism: Acidobacteriota bacterium; assembly: GCA_016929335.1. Lineage (GTDB taxonomy): Bacteria > Acidobacteriota > UBA6911 > UBA6911 > UBA6911 > UBA6911. Next base: position 19,844 of record JAFGIY010000181.1, read on the forward strand.
TGGCGTATCAGTACATTTATGTGATGAAGGATCTGCGAAAGGTTTACCCGCCAAACCGCGAAGTCTTGAAGGGAATCTGGCTGTCGTTCTTCCCCGGCGCAAAAATCGGTCTGATTGGCGCCAACGGAGCAGGCAAAAGCACTCTTCTGAAAATCATGGCAGGCGTAATAAAGGATTTTATGGGAGAAGCATGGCCTGCTGATGGAGTTCGAGTCGGATTTCTTCCTCAGGAACCGCAGCTCGATCCTGCAAAAAAAGTTTTGGGAAATGTGGAGGAAGGAGTGGCAGCCACGCGTAACCTCCTGGAAGCATTTGACAAAATTAATGCGCGCTTTGCCGAGGATCTGTCCCCCGAAGAAATGGAGAAGGTATTGACAGAACAGGCGCGAATACAGGACGCCATTGACGTCTGCAACGGCTGGGAAATCGACCGGACACTTGAGATAGCAATGGATGCCTTGAGACTCCCCCCCGGCGATGCGGATGTAACGAAGCTTTCGGGCGGCGAGCGGCGGCGCGTTGCCCTCTGCCGCCTGCTTCTTGAACGTCCGGATTTGCTGCTGCTCGATGAACCGACCAACCACCTCGATGCCGAATCGGTGGCATGGCTTGAAAGATTTCTGAAGGATTATTCAGGCACGGTTGTTGCCATAACTCATGACCGATATTTCCTCGACAATGTTGCAGGATGGATTCTTGAATTGGACCGCGGCGAGGGAATTCCCTGGGAAGGCAACTATTCATCCTGGCTTGATCAGAAGCAGGCGCGACTGACTGCCGAAGAAAAGCAGGAATCTGCACGGAGACGTACCCTTCAACGCGAGCTGGAATGGGTGCGCATGTCTCCCCGAGCAAGGCAGGCCAAAGGCAAAGCGCGGTTGACTGCCTATGAAAAACTCCTGGCCGAGGAAATGGAAGCAGAAAAGCGGGTGCAGGCAACAGATCTGCATATCCCGGCCGGCCCGAGATTGGGAGACCTCGTTGTCGAAGCCGTCAATCTCCGCAAGGGATACGGCGATAAGCTGCTGATAGATGATCTGAAATTCAAACTGCCTCCCGGCGGGATTGTAGGTGTGATCGGTGCCAACGGAGCAGGAAAAACGACGCTGTTCCGGATGATTATCGGCGAAGAGAAACCGGATGGAGGTTCTCTCAGGATCGGGGAGACCGTAAAGGTTGCCTATGTCGATCAGAGCCGTGACTCCCTGAACGGAGAGCGGCAGGTGTGGGAGGAAATCAGCGACGGCCGCGACACAGTTGTTCTCGGCAAACGTGAAATCCCTGCCCGATCCTATGCCGCAGCTTTTAACTTCAAAGGATCCGATCAGCAAAAACAGGTGAAGGACTTGTCCGGCGGAGAGCGTAATCGCGTCCATCTTGCAAAGGTTTTAAAAAGTGGAGGAAACCTGCTGCTGCTCGACGAGCCGACAAACGATTTGGACGTGGACACTCTTCGATCGCTCGAGGACGCTCTTCTGTCCTATGCGGGGTGCGCCGTAGTTATCAGTCACGACCGCTGGTTCCTGGATCGAATCGCCACGCATATCCTTGCTTTCGAAGGCGATTCAAAGGTCGTGTGGTTTGAGGGCAACTACCAGGATTATGAAGCCGATCGCAAACGCCGCCTCGGCGCCCTCGCAGACCAGCCCCACCGCATTCACTACAAACCCCTGGTTCGACAGTAAGAAAGGGGTAGAGGGGTAAAGGGGTAAAGCGAAAAACCAAGAGCTGAGGGCATTTGTCCCTTTACCCCTTTGCCCCTTTACCCCTTCTTCTTGAGGAGATCACCCAAACCGGCAAATGGGTTGTAAGTGGATACGGGGGTTTGTGGGCCACCGGGGATCGGATCGTCAGACCAGTCAGCCACGGAATAACGGGAGTGTTCGTTGTCGTGACAATAGAGGCACAGCAACTCCCAGTTGCTTCCATCAGGAGGATTGTTGTCGTGATTATGATCCTTGTGGTGGACTGTAAGCTCCCGGAGACGTTTGCCTTCGAACTCACGGCCGCAGCGGCCGCAAATGGGCGGGAACAGTTTGAGCGCCTGTTCGCGATAGCCTTTCATCCGCTGTTCTTTTTCGCGTCGAAGTTGCGCAATGAATTGACGGTCGCTGTCGCTTGAATTGTCTGACGGCATAATCCATCCTCCTTACGACTATTCCGATTATACAGGCAAATGTCATTTGTGGAACCAAGTACGCTTTTTATCACAGGAATAGTCTATAATCGGTAGTTGCCGAGGTGATTATGAAACCGATTCGCGTTGGGCTTTTAGGATTGGGTACAGTTGGAGCAGGAGTAGCCAGAGTTCTTCTTTCCCATCGGGAAGAGCTGGAAGAAAAAACCGGAACTCCCGTTGTACTGAGTGTCATTGTGGATCAAGATCTTACAAATCCACGAAAAGGGCTCAACCTCAGCGAGCTTCCTCTTACATCGGATGCCGCCAAAGTTCTGGACGAACCGTCGATAGACATCGTTGTTGAACTCATTGGGGGACTCGAGCCGGCTCGCAGCTTTATTCTCCGGGCGCTGGCTAACGGCAAACATGTAGTCACGGCAAACAAGGCTCTTTTGGCAACGCACGGAGAAGAGCTTTATGCAGAAGCGCGCCGAAGAGGGCGGATGCTGGCTTTTGAAGCGGCAGTCGCCGGCGGAATTCCCTTGATCCGATCTGTCAAAGAGGGTTTGGCGGCCAATCGTATTACTTCTTTGTATGGCATCGTGAATGGCACCTCCAATTACATACTCTCCAAAATGACCGATGAAGGCCAGGAATTTGGGCGTGTTCTGGCTGAGGCTCAGGCGCAAGGGTATGCAGAAGCCGATCCGACCTTTGACGTGGAGGGCATCGATTCCGCCCATAAGCTTCAGATCCTGGCAACTCTGGCATTCCGAACCTCGGTGAAACTCAAAGATATTTATGTGGAAGGAATCTCAAGAATCACGCCGCAGGATATTGCGCTTGCCCGCGAAATGGGATTCCGGATCAAGCTGCTGGCTATAGCAAAAGCCGTGAACGGCCTGCTTGAATTGCGCGTACATCCAACGATGATTCCCGAAAGTTCTCCCATGTCGGCGGTTTCGGGCGTTTTCAACGCAGTTTTTTTAAGCGGCGATGTGGTGAATGATCTGATGTTTTATGGCCGCGGCGCGGGGCAAATGCCTACAGCATCCTCCGTCTGGGCTGACATTGTCGAGATTGCGCGACGGATCGCGGCAGGACAGGCAGCCGTGCCGCAGGATCTTCCCGTATTGGGACGCAGGCCGCTGACCCTCAGACTGATGGAAGAAGTGCGGTCGGCCTATTATCTTTATGTTTCAGCCCTGGACCGGCCGGCTGTACTGGCTCAGGTAGCCGGTATACTCGGCAGGTACGAGATCAGCATCGCAAGCGTGATACAGAAGATCAGGCATCAAGCCAAGGCTGTACCCGTGGTGATGATGACTCATGAGGCGATCGAGGGGGCTATGCAGAAAGCATTACTGGAAATCGATGCACTGCCTGTCATCGTCGCTCCCACCCGCATGATCCGTGTGGAATAATCCCGCTCCGGACTATTTGAAGGAAGAGGACCGGTTGCCGGCATGTTTTTCAGGAATGCAAAGCCCGCAATCCTCCTCAATCAGTTGGCATTTGCCGGCAATTCTGGGACAATTAAATAAACCAATACTGTGGGAGGAGAATGAAATGCAGCAAATCCGGGATGCGGCTCCGGGCGTCCGCAAAGAAAGCCCAAGGATGCCGCCTGGCTCAAGAAAGATTTATATTCCCGGCCCCCACGGGATTCGCGTCCCAATGCGGGAAATCCGCTTGCATTCCGTTTCTGGGTTGAATGGCCAGGCAGAGGACATTCCGCTGCTAAGGCTTTACGATACTTCCGGCCCTTATACCGATCCTGAAGTGGTCATCGACCTGCGCCGTGGGCTTCCTGAACTGCGCAAGGCATGGATTCTTGAGCGGGGGAACTACGATGTGGCCGAACCAGGCTATCGCCCGATTCCAGGCCAAAGCGATCCTGACACGCCTCTTCCTGCCGGGAGAAAAGTGCTGCGGGGGCGCGGTACAGTCACTCAGATGCACTATGCGAAAAAGGGCATCATTACTCCCGAAATGGAATTTGTCGCACTGCGGGAGAATCTGAACGCGGAGTTCGTGAGAAGCGAAGTCGCGCGCGGACGCGCTGTTATCCCGGCCAACATAAATCATCCCGAAATCGAGCCGGCGGCAATTGGCCGGAATTTCCTTGTAAAAATCAATGCCAATATCGGCAACTCCATGGTTGCCTCCTCGATTGAGGAGGAAGTTGAAAAGATGACGTGGGCAATCCGGTGGGGTTCCGACACGGTCATGGATCTTTCCACGGGCAGGAACATACATGAAACCCGGGAGTGGATTATCCGCAATTCTCCGGTTCCCATAGGCACCGTCCCAATATATCAGGCGCTGGAAAAAGCCGGAGGCAAGGCTGAGGATCTTACATGGGAGATTTTCCGCGACACGCTGATCGAGCAGGCGGAGCAAGGAGTGGATTATTTTACTATCCACGCGGGGGTATTACTGAGTTATATCCCCTTAACGGCAAAGCGCATGACCGGCATCGTAAGCCGGGGCGGATCCATCCTGGCAAAGTGGTGCCTTGCACATCATCAGGAAAATTTTCTCTACACAAGATTTGATGAGATCTGCGAAATCATGAAAGCCTATGATGTCACGTTCTCTCTTGGGGACGGGCTCCGGCCGGGATCCCTTGCTGATGCGAACGATGAGGCTCAATTCGCTGAGCTCGATACTTTGGGAGAACTCACGCTTAAAGCCTGGGCGCATGATTGCCAGGTAATGATAGAGGGGCCGGGGCATATTCCATTGCATCTGATCAAGGAAAATGTGGATCGGGAGCTTGCCGTATGCCATGAGGCTCCTTTCTATACACTGGGACCGATTGTCACGGACGCAGCACCGGGATATGACCACATTACCAGTGCAATCGGCGCGGCGCTGATCGGGTGGTTCGGCACTGCAATGCTTTGCTATGTTACTCCGAAGGAACACCTGGGTTTGCCCAATATGAAAGACGTCAAGGACGGCGTTATTGCATATAAAATCGCCGCACACGCCGCGGACATAGCAAAAGGCCATCCCACCAGCAGGTTGATCGATGATGCTGTTTCCAAAGCCCGTTTTGAATTTCGCTGGGAAGACCAGTTTAATCTGGCATTCGATCCCGACACGGCCCGCGAGTATCATGACGAGACTCTGCCTCAGCAGGTATCGAAAGTCGCCCATTTCTGCAGCATGTGCGGCCCTCACTTTTGCTCGATGAAGATCACTCAGGATGTTCGCGATTATGCCTTAAGCGAAGACATAAGCAGCGAACAAGCGCTGAAGGAGAAAATGGCTCAGAAGGGACGGGAATTCGTCGAAAAAGGCTCTGAGATCTATATCAAAATCTGACCTGATTCCATCCAGCGCGCGGAAGTCCAGCCGAGATGTGCATGAGAATTGAAGAGGCGCAGGAATGGCTGCTTCCCCCATTCCACCACGCTGATGGTCCCGGGATCAAGAAATAGCCGGCGTGAAGACTGAAGCGGCATTTCCAATACAGTCGCCAGCAGCGCTTTGATGGGACCTACATGACTGACGAGGACAATCGCCGAGCCTGCAAATTCTCTATGCAGCTGCTTCGCTAATCCGGCTACGCGTTTCTGAATATCCTGCATGGATTCGCCTCCCGGCGGAGCACATGCAGGATCCGTTTCCCAACGGACAAGCTGCCGTCCATGCCATTTTCCAAGGGCAAGTACTTCTTTGCGCGTCAATCCCTCCCATCGTCCGAAGGACCCTTCCGCCAGTCGAGTGTCCAGTCTGAGTGCAGCGTTACAGGTTTTCTGTATTTGAACCGCCGTATCGGCTGCCCGCCGCAGCGGACTTGAAATAACCGCTTTAATGGAAAACTCTGATAATGCCGTAGCCAGGCGGCGTGCTTGCCGCCTTCCGTTGACTGTCAACGGCTCATCCCTGATTCCCAGGTAGCGCATTTGAAGGTTTTGTGCAGTTTCTCCATGACGTACAAGAAAAATCCTGAGTGTCCGCTTTTGATCCTCTCCCATGAATCGGCACCTCAAATAATTGCGCTGTTTTTGACTTGTAGTATTATAGGCCGGAATTGGTAAAAAGAATTTTTTACTGCATATCCATGGATCCCGGGTGCCGATATCAAACGTTTTCCGAAATATTTATAAGCTGCTGAATCCGCTGCACTCGACTGATAGATTGCTGATCGCCTTTTGGTGCCTTCTCTCTCTCATCAGTTTTTTCTTCCGCTCCCGGATACCGGACTGGCCGTTGATTATCCTTGCCGATATCGCGGCTGTTCTGCTTGTCATTGGACTGGCATTACTGCAACGGGCGAGCGGTTCAGGAATTTTGCGTTGCGTGCGCGACTGGTCGGCATTTCCATTTGTCCTATTCACCTATAAACAAGTCTATTTCATGATCAGCCCTATCCATCAAGGGAAAGATTACGATCAGCTGTTGATGACTATCGACCATCTGCTTTTTCGAATCCACATCACCGAATGGCTTGCCGGCTTTTCCAATCCCTTTTTAACCGAGTTGCTGCAGATTGCTTATTCGCTTTTTTATGTTTTCTTCATCGCCATAGGCATGGAACTGTATCGGAAACAGGAGCGTTTCCAATTTCGTTATTTCAGGTTCACCGTTGTGTATGGCTTTTTAATCTCCTATGCCTGCTATTTTTTTCTGCCGGCGGTCGGACCTCGCTTCACTCTCCACGATTTTTCGCAGACTGACGTCGAACTGCCGGGATTGCTTCTGACGCCGGCATTGAGATGGTTCATCAACGTCTGCGAGTCCATTCCTCCGGGAGTATCGAATGCTGTCGCATTAGCCGGCGCGCAACGGGATGTATTCCCAAGCGGGCATGCGATGATGACATTGATCGCGATTATTTTCGCATTTAAATACAGACTTATGATCCGATATTACGTCTTTGGCGTAGGAATGCTGTTGATTCTGGCTACTGTGTATCTACGATACCATTACCTGATCGACCTGGTCGCCGGGGCGATTCTGGTTCTTCTCTGCCTGCTGACATCGCGCAAGATGCACGGATTGCTCAAAGACAAGAGCTGCTCAAAATCGTAGTTCTTCGGTTTCAGATTTTTCAGCGAGAAGGCAAATCCTTCATGCTCGTCGGTAAGAGGGGAAAAGGACAGGTTCATCCCTGTGAAATGCCGGTTCAATCGCCGCGTTTTGCCGGAAATGTGTGCAATTCCTGCACACCTTCGTGCCGGTTGATATAGCGGGCAAGCACAAAGCAAAGATCGGAAAGGCGATTGAGATAGCAAAGCACATGCGGGGAGACCCTATGATTTTGAGAGAGAGCAACCAAACGGCGTTCCGTCCTCCGGGCTACTGCCCGAGCCAGATGCAACTGAGCTGCGGATCTTGAGCCGCCCGGCAGGATGAACTGCTTTAGCGGCTCCAAATCTTTGGCCAAAGTATCAATCGCCTTCTCAATTTTTTGGACTTCCTCATTTCCAATTCCCCGGATTTTCCCGGTTATCTCTTCCGGCGTTGCGATTTCCGAACCGATCACAAAGAGGTCGTTCTGCACGCCCTCAAGTATTGTATCCGCTGCACCGGGGAGTTCCTTGCTGCGAACCACACCTATCATGGCGTTGAGCTCATCGATTTCTCCACAAGCTTCAACAAGAGGATAATTCTTGGTTACCCGCTTTCCTCCGACCAGTCCTGTAGTTCCATCGTCCCCTGTTCGAGTATAAATTCTGACCACTCATTACCTCCGCCCGTAGCAATTAACGATTCCTTATGAATGCCCCTGGACGAGATTATTCGCATACTGCAGTCTTTTTGGAAGAGATTTAATGCACAAGTGGCACGCTCGGCTTGGCCGATGGGCAACCGAGCATCTATTGCAGAGTAGTTTATGGCAAAAGCATTTCGGACGGATGCGGCAGCCGGAACGTGCCGATTAAGTGAAAATCAGGCTGTCTTTTTCTCTTTGCATGCAATGCAGACAGAGGTCCAGGGCACAGCTTTGAGACGCGCCAGGCTGATTTCCCCCTCGCAGACCGTGCAGATGCCGTAATTCCCCTTATCGATTCGATCGATAGCTGCCTCTATCGCTCGAAGAAGCTTGGCATCGGTCTGAAGCAGTCGCAGGTTTACATGTACTTCGTTGTCATCGCTCGCCTGGTCGACAAAGTCACCGTGCCGGGTATCCTCCATGTTTTCCCAGTGAGCCTTTTTGCCTGTTGCGCCAAGGATGGCGTCGCGTTTCTGCTCAAGGGCCGCTTTAAACCTCTTGAGTTCTCTCTTGTTCATGTCAACGACCTCAAGTCAAAAACCAAAACTATAGATCAAAAGTTTCCACATGTAAACTGCCATTCCATTCCCGGATTCGAGCAAGACATTGATACGCTTAAGTTCCAGGATTGTTCCGATTAGATAGGGGCAATGCTGAAATGTTTCAGGGAAAGATTCAAAGCTGAGTTTCTAAATGCAGTGTTTCAGAAACGTCCTTGCCTCTTCGTGAAGATTCGTGTTAATTCGCGGTCTGATTATTGAATGTCAGTTCGTAGGCAGGCGCAATTTCGATGGGATAGTAAGACATCTTGGCAGCGCGCAAACCATCATTCCCAAGATCCTCCTCACGGTTTATGAATTCAAATCCTTCAGCTGCAACTACTTTTGCTGTTTCCCAATTTACAACCTGATATAAGCCCTTATAGCTGCGCAAAGCGCGCTCAAAATGCACCGCGATGGTAGTCGGACTGATTGCCTCATAAATGGAGAAAGCTACAGGTCTGTCATCGACAGATATCAGCATGCCTTGCTGAGCAAATTCGCCGAAATGACGCAAAGTACATACGAGGGCTGCAAAGTCTCGCGCCAGCATTCCTTCCATTCGAGGCCGTTCTTCCGTGTAAATCGAGTTGAGCACGCTAAAGCAGGATCCCGTGAGTTCCTGTGTCAGTTTTTGTGTTGTCCAGGCATAAAGGCCCGAGGCTTGTGCCAGCAGATTGCGTTTCTTCGAATATTTGCGTCCAGCCAGCTTTGCAAGGGATTTGGCGTCATAAATATAGTTGGAAACGGCACGATCTTCTTTTGCTGTAAAAGATTGCAGTATGAAGGGATTTTCTCTTAAAAACTGATCGCTGACACCGATAATTTTTAAGGGATAGTGCAAACCGGCAGCGGCTTCTGCCAGTCTTTGAGCCATCGCGGGTGAGAATTTTCCAACCGGCTGAAGCAGGTGGCGATGAGGGTCAGGATCCAAAACGCAGGAGATAAGCAGCGTTTCCGGTTCCGTGAATACCCAGCCATACTGAAAATACGGATGCCAGGACATCAGGGTGGAAAACGTATATCCTGCGAGCGGTTGAGGATATCGACCGAGAAAGCCTGGAAGAATCCTGATGTCATCAAGCTTTAAAGCTGAAAACTCAAAGCCCAAAAAGGAATCCACAATCATCAGCGCTTGCCGTGGAGCATGGGTTGGTAGTCTACCAGAGGTCCGTATCCAAGCTCCTCATAAAACTCCTGTGTGCCTGGCTCGGCGATCAGGCCGATCCAGGAAATTTTCCGGGCGATACAGAATTGAGTGAGGCGCCGGATCAACTCGCGGCCGATACCCAATCCGCGATGCGATTTGAGAACGACGACATCTTGAATATACGCGTCGCTGAAGCCATCGGAGATCACACGCGCCATCCCGATAATTCGCCCTTCGAGAGAGCGGGCAACCATAAAGCACAGGCTCCCCTTGATCATACCTGGAATTACTTCCCGCGATTCGGGGCTTTCCTGCCACCAATCGCCCGCTTTATACAGCTCCACAATTTCCTCGATCGGTGCAGAGTTCACAATCTCATATTCTACTTCACTCATAGATTGTCCTTCTCGGAATTCTCAGCATAGGGTCGAAGGCATAAGAGGAACCTTCAGGTCCCGAAAAACAAGATAACTGAGACGCAAAACGCCCATTTCAGTGACTATATATCCGGTTAAATAAAGATGGCCTTTAAAAGGGGAGGCGTTCGCCGACTCCTGCTTTCAGTGCCTGCTCGTAAATGCGGGCAGCGAAGGCTACATCTTCGAGGGCTATCCCCTGCGATTCAAAAAGGGTGATTTCGCCGTCTTCTTCTCGCCCCGGAAATTCTCCTATTACAACAAGGCCAAGCTCCTTGGCGTCTTCCCAATAGAAAGCTTCCTCTTTGGCTGCGAACTCCAGATCACCGGATTCCAGCCTTGCCTGTTCAAGGGAATCCACAACAACACATGCGCTTTTCCCGACAGTCTCCACATCAACTTCCCGCCTGGAAAGGAAGTTTGCACCAATAGCATTGATATGAGTGCCTTTTGAGATCCATTCTCCTTTAAATACGGGCTCCTTTGAATTAGTGGCCGTGATAATAATGTCCATATCCCCGGCAGCTTCCTCGGGAATCGATGCGGGATTGACAGGGATTCCAAGAGCTTCGGTCATTTCTCTGCAAAACCGTTCGCGCTTTTCCGGGTCTCTTGAATAGGCAATAACCGTTTTTATGGGGCGGACCAAACATACAGCCTGCAATTGAGCGCGAGCCTGAAATCCGGTGCCGAAAATGCCAAGCCGCGACGATTCCTGACGCGCCATATATTTGGTTGCGATCGCCGAGGCAGCTCCGGTTCGGAGCTGGCCAAGCTTATTTGCATCGATAAGAGCGATTAACTGACCGTCTCCGTTATAGAGAAGCACGGCAAAGCGATTTATTCCGGCAACGCTTGTGTAGCTCTTGAGTCCGGCATAGCCCAATGTCGGCAGCGACGCGCTCATTACATGCAGGATTCCCTGTCCGATCCGGCATCGGCGCCGAGGAGCCAGATCAATATTCTGTTCTCCCTGGAGCTTGAAAGCTTCTTCTATCGCATCGATAGCCATATTCACCGTAGCCAGCTTTTCTACATCCGCTTCCCTTAGAAAAATCGTCATACGCACCCCCCTCGTCAATTGCCAGAATAATGCCCATCTTCAGCCCTCAATATACTTGAGCACAATTCCAGCTCCAAGCTAGAAAAGCGGACGCTCATTATAATTTCCTTATCCTTTTCCCCCTTTGCTCCTTTGCCCCGGATAGTGATAGACTGCCGTTTTATAAAATCTTTTTCTCGATGCCGGCATTCATATGATTCGAAAATATCTGTTCTTGGGCTTGACGTTGGTTTTGATTGTCGCGCTGACCAACCTGATTATCCGCGGTTGCCGGCTGGAAAAGGAACAGGCACAACAGCTCGTTGAAACGGTTGAAGAAGCGAAGCCTTCGGCTACTCGGGTCTTTGGATCACGGGATCTCAAGATTGTGCTGTCAAGAATAGCTCTGGAAGCAAAAAAGGATGAGCGAGGAAAGCAATCCCGCACTGCCAGCCACGAAATAGAGATATACAACAGCGGAAATGTCCCATATAGGGAAATACGGCTGAGGATTGATTATCTTGACCGAAACGGAAATACGGTGGAAACCAGGCCTCATTCTCTCGTTCAAACAATCTCACCGGGCTCTTCATTAAAACTTGCCAATGTCAGCATGGATAATGTTCCCTCCACGGCTGCGGATGCTAAAATAACCATAATATCCGCAGATATTGCATCTCCCACTGCTTCGAATAAGTGAACGGGATTCCCGCCCTGCTCTTTCCAATAAGCAAAAGATTATTTGCGCATTAAAACCTTAAGCCGCCCCCAAAAAATTCTTCATATAGAGCCTTTTTCAATGGCTTCCCTGTATTTTAAAAAGTACCTTTGCTTCCCTCCTGTAACCAAGAGCCAATGCAAGTAAATTCACAGGCCGAACGCGGCAAGCTGAAGGCTGACAGCACGCGGCCCACGGCCGCAATTGACAGAGCAATTTTACTATGATACGGTGATCACATATAGTTCCCGGGTGCCTGGGCGCCCGTACCATGAGAGATACTGGAGAATGAGATATTCTTCGAGAATTCTGATCCTATTCAGCATCTTTCTTCTTGTCCCGCTGGCCTATGCGAAAAGCGATGGCTATCTGGCCGGCAGCATTAAAAGCGTGTCCGGCAATCCTCTTCGCGATGCAGTCATAAAAATATTCCGGGAATTGCAGCAAAGAGAGATCGTCTTAATAATGCGGAGCGATAAGCGCGGCTTTTTTAAGAGTGCGCACCTGACGCCCGGCACCTATTCTCTCGAAGTTTCACGTCCGGGATATCAGCCGCTGACATCAACCAAATTTGCGATCGATCCTGGCCAGACAACGTCGCTGAATATTATTCTGCAGGATATTATCGGTTTGGTTTCCAAAGAGGACGATCCCCGCAATTGGGACCTTAAAACGGTCATGCGCAGCACGTCCGATCGTCGCTTAATCTTCCGAGATATTCCAGGCAGCAATGCACCTGTCAGTGAGAGCGGCGCTGCCCCATTCTCCCGAGGCGGAGCCATGGAAATAGCCTCAGGCACTTCGCTTAGCGGCGAAGGCTACATGGTTCGTCCTCAAGCCAGCCACAATGGTGTATCTTCGAATTTTGCACTTACCGAACCAACCGGCCAACACAGCCGGATGATTCTTTCGGGGCAGGTTGACTTCGGCAACGGAACATTCTGGAGGCTCCGCAATACATATAATTTCCGTCCTGATAACAGCCATGATTACAAAGTTTCTGTTGGCTATGGCCGGATGAACGAAGGTTATTTGGGCACCGGCACGATTTCATCGGAAATCCTTTCCGAGGATGCCTCTTTGCGGGAGTCCGGAGTAGAGACACTCGCTTTTGGCGTGGAAGGCAACACTAAACTGCTTGATCTTCTGGCAATCAAATATGGCTTTGATTATTCAAGGCTTCATTACGGCTTTTCAAAGAGCTTTTTTTATCCCTCCATCCAAATACTCTTCACTCCATCAAAAAAGTGGAATTTTCAGACATCTTTCACATCGCAACGCGTTAGTGATATCGATACTATTGTTCTTCCGGATGGCGAATTGCTGAATTTATCCGAACCAACCATTCTAACGGTGATCGGCAATCAGGTAAGCATGAGTCAGATCAGACACTCCGAAATTGCCGCCCAAAGAAGAATTGGGCAGGAAGCAGCCGTTGAGATAGCCGTATTTCAGGACCAGACACAAGGTCCGGGGCTTCCTCTTATGGTTACGACAATTACTCCTCTGGAAAACAAATCCGATGTCATTCAGATGAATGAGAGCAATTTTAAGCAACGGGGAGCGCGACTTGCTTTAAAACAGCGGCTAAGCCAGCGGCTAAGCGGTTCTTTGGCTTATGTTTATGGAAATGCAACATGCATTCCCAGCATCAGCGAGCTTGTTTCCAGTGAGGTGTTGAACGCCAACCTTGCAGACTATATGCAGCAGCGCTATCAGCACTCCGTCACCGGCCAGATCGATACAATCCTTCCCGTCACCAATACGAGTTTCCTTACGACCATGCGCTGGTATTCCGGGAATCCTTTGACTCCCGTCGATTGGTTTTCCGATCGAATGGATATAGCTACCAAATCCGTCAATTTCGAAATTCGCCAATCAGTTCCATTGCCATATCTGATAGGAACCACCGGACAATGGGATGTCTGGGTAGATTTCCGAAACGTGTTTAACCAGGGAAAAGAGATTTTGCCTGCAACCGATGGCGAAGTGGTGATCAACCGCAATCCTCGTTCTCTGCGCTTTGGGATCAGTCTCAATTTCCAATAGCCTCAGCGCGGCCCGCTTTTCACTCCTTCTCGTTTCCTCAATATCTTAATGTGCTATCTGCTCCTCCATTCTCCCTTGAAGGAGCTTGAATTATGGTTCAAAATATTGGATGTCTTAATTCAACTAGTTGTATTGCAGACCAGGAAAGTTGTCTGTTTTGGATGTATTGCACCATAAACCATTATTTCTCAATTAGATAATATTCAAATTGAGAGACTCCATCATGCTGTTCATGGCATATAAATTGCATTGATTGTATTTGTAGAGATTGCGAGTGGATGCGAGCGTTCCGATGAACAGCTTTCCGGTGCCCTTAAGATATATTGCGACAACTCTTTTAAGCATCATACTCGTATCGGTTGGTGTCTTTAATTTACGGGATCGAATCATATGGGTCGAGCCTACCGATGGAATATTCTGGATTGAATCAGACGGGCTTCTAAAAGCAGCCGAGATAGAAGCCGAAGGTCCGGGTAGCCGTGCAGGCATACAGGCAGGATACAAGCTGTTTTCCATCAACGGGCAGAAGATTTCCAACTTAGGACAATATTCTGATCTGCTGACCCGGTCGAAGCCTGGTAATGCACTCAGGTATGTGCTGGCAACTGATGGAGGGAATCGAGATATAACGATTCAGCTCGGACTGAAGTCCGCGCTTGGAGCAAAAGACTGGCTTCGTGCTCTTTTGGCTTTTTCCCATCTTGGCATGGGAATTTTTGTTCTTTTCAGGGGCGATCGGCTGCCTCGCACCTTTCACTTCTACCTGCTTTGCTTAGCTTCTTTCGTCGTTTACCTTTACAGCTATACGACAAGGCTGGAGACACTGGACTGGTGGGTCTACTGGCTTTCAATCCTGGCCTTTCTTCTTCTCCCTGCGCTTTTTATTCATTTTTGCCTCCGTTTTCCGACGGATGCTTTCATAAACGGCAGATATGTATTTCTGGTATATATTCCTGCGTTCATACTGGGCATGACGATGCTGCTCTGGGCAACAGGGCATTTGGCTTCTTTGGGACTTCCTCGAACAGCACGGTCCAGCGGATTGCTGGATCAAGTACAGCTGGCATACTTTTCCGCCGGATTTGTCATAGGCGGCGGATTACTGGTGAAGCGCCGTCTTGAGGCCGGCGATATAACAGTGCGACAGCAGATGAAGTGGATCAGCTATGGATCGCTGGCAGGAATAGTACCTTTCAGTCTGATTTACATTATGCCGACGTTGATGGGAGTGCGCGCCGGTTTTGCAATGGAAGCATCGATGCTCTTCCTCAGCCTGATTCCACTCTCCTTTGGGTATGCGCTCATTCGCTATCGGCTTATGGACGTGGAGGCCATAGCGCGAAGAAGTGCAGCCTATTTTATCGCGAGCTCACTGCTTTTATCCCTATATCTGCTGCTTGTTCTGATAGTGGGCAAAGCTCTGCAATGGGTGGCGCCCCAGGCCGATTTCTGGGCGATCTGCATCGGCGTGGTGGCGATTGCTTTTATGTTCGCGCCGCTCCGAAATTCGATTCAAGCATGGCTGGACCGAAAATTTTTCGGAGACCAATTTGAACACCGATCCACTCTTCTTCATTTTGCCCGGACGCTAAATTCCGAAATCAACCTGGTGCCTCTATCGCGCAGCATACTCGACCGGATATCAAAGGCTTTTGAGATAGACAAGGCCGCCATATTCCTTTCTGATCAGGCACACGGGGGTTTTTACCGTCTTTTGAACTCCCTGGAATGCGATCCGTCATCTCATGCATTGCTATTCAGCGAAGATGATTTGATCGATCCGCGGAAAGATCCGGTCTCGCATGCTTTGATGCCCGGTTCCGGATCCCTCTATGCAGCAGGTCCGGTTCTCTTGCGCGACGGATTGTTCTATCTGCAGGATTTGAGCGTCCAGGGAAAACGCGTAGGCCTGATCGCGTTGGGTCGGCTTCCGAAGGATCGCCATTTCTCAACGGAAGATCTGGACCTGCTGACTGTCCTTGCCGGGTATGCGGCCATGGCTCTTGAAAACGCAAGTCTTTACCGTTCGGTCGAAACAAAAGCTTTGGAACTGCAACGGTTGAAGACATATACCGAAAACATCATAGAAAGCATCAATGTTGCTGTGCTGGCTTTGGATCTGAGCGGCCGAATCACATCCTGTAACCGCGCATTCGAAACCCTTTATAATGCAAACCGCAGCCAGATCGTCGGATCACCCGTCGAGAATATGCTTCAAGCGGATCTGATCACATCCATCCAAAGAGCCGCCGGAAAGGCTGGATGGGAGATAGCCTCTCCCGTCAATATATATAAACAGAACCTTGAAAACCGGCATGGCAAGAGGATGATTGTAAACATAAGCATGATCCCCTTGACGGATCCTATGGGGACAAACACGGGAGTGCTTGTCGTAATGGATGATATTTCGGAGAAGGTGCAATTGGAGGACCAGCTCTTGCAGGCTGAAAAACTATCATCCATCGGACTTCTGGCAGCCGGAATTGCGCACGAAGTGAATACTCCAATTGCGGGCATTTCCAGCTATACCCAGATGCTTTTAAAGGAGACTCCGGAAACAGACCGGCGCAAAAAAATCCTGGAGAAGATCGAAAAACAAACCTTCCGTGCTGCTGAAATAGTGAGTGGCCTGCTTAATTTTTCCCGCTTGAACAACAGCGAGTTCAAGGACCTGGATATCAATCAACTGATCGAAGACAGTCTTGCTCTGTTAAGTCACCAGCTGGAGTTGAATAGCATCAGAGTGGATTCGCAATTCGATCTTTCTCTCCCTCCGGTATATGGAAACATGGGGAAGCTTCAGCAGGTCTTCGTCAATTTATTTTTAAACGCGCGCGATGCCATGCCATCGGGAGGAGACCTGGCCATACAGACCGGAATGCACGAATCTATGGTTATTGTCGATATATCGGATACAGGAGCAGGCATCCCCGAAGAAAACATCAGAAGGATTTTTGATCCTTTCTTTACTACCAAGTCGATTGGAAAAGGAACAGGTTTGGGACTCGCGGTTTCCTACGGAATTGTTCAAGAACATGGCGGTGGGATTTTTGTAGACAGCAATTCCGGAAGAGGAACTCATTTTAGGATAAAACTGCCGACCAGGTTGCATTAGAAGAAATGAGCATAAAAGGACAAGTCTTAGTGGTCGACGACGAGGAAATCATGCGTGACGTTCTGTCCGCTCTATTATCCTCCGAGTCTTACGCGGTCGGTCTGGCTGGAAACGGTTCGCAAGCCCTGGAAATGATCAGGGATAAAGACTACGGTGTTATGCTCCTCGATCTTATGATGCCTGAGGTTGACGGATTTCAGGTTTTGGAGAAGCTCAAGAAAATCGAGAATGGCCCGGTTCCGGTGGTGCTTACGGCATATGCTTCCATCGACAGAGTGATGCAGGCGGCAAAACTCAATGCGTTTGCGTTTATACCCAAACCTTTTAAGAATGATGAGCTGCTGCTGGCTGTTAAAAATGCAATGGAGCAACACAATCTGGCTCTGGAAAACCAGCGCCTGAAGAAATCGCTGCACGAAAGATACGGATTTCAAAGCCTCATTGGCAAAAGTGCGGCAATGCAGCAGGTTTTCGACCTGATAGCACAGGTTGCGCCGCGCAGAAGCACCGTTCTTGTTCAGGGAGAGAGTGGTACCGGGAAAGAACTGGTTGCCAAAGCAATTCATGCCTCCAGTGACAGAATGGATGCGCCTTTTATCGCAATTAATTGCGGCAACATACCTTCAGACCTGCTGGAGAGTGAGCTCTTCGGTCATGTCCGAGGAGCCTATACAGGAGCGACTTCTGCAAAAAAGGGGCTGTTTGAAGCAGCGGATGGGGGAACACTTTTCCTGGATGAGGTATCCACAATTTCGCAGGACATTCAGGTTAAACTCCTCCGGGTCATTCAGGAAAGAGAATTTCGCCGGCTGGGAAGTCTTGAAAACATTCAGATCGATGTGCGCATTATTGCTGCCACAAACACCGACCTGCAGGTGGCTGTTCGGCAGGGAGCTTTCCGCGATGATCTTTATTATCGGCTTAACGTTATTGTGATTAAGATACCGCCTCTGCGGGATCGCGCCGAAGACATCCCTCTGCTGGCCCGGCACTTTATTAAAAAGTATGGAGAAGAAAACCAGAGAGACGGCCTCTCCCTGGAACCATCCGCACTGAGGGTTTTGATGGAATATCCCTGGCCCGGCAATGTCCGCGAGCTGGAAAACGTAATTGAACGTGCCGTGGTCCTGTCGCAGGAAAGCAGGATTACGGCAGACCTCTTCCCGAAAAACATTACGCTCCCATATCCGGAAACTCCCGATCGCTTTGTGCAGGATAATGCCTCTCTAAAAGAAAAGGTGGGGAATTTCGAGAAATCCATCATCCTGGCAGCATTGGAAAAGACCGGATGGAATCAGAAAAAAGCCGCCCAGCTGCTTTCCGTAAACGCAACGACTTTAAGCGAGAAGCTCAAACGGTTTAAAATCAGGGGCAAAGGAATAGAGGGGTAAGGGAAGAATCAAAGCTGAACCTGTCCCCCAATTCGCTGCCTCCCTGCGCTTTTGTGCCTCCCTGCGCCTTCGCTGTGTCGAGTTGATTGACTTGGCGTCCCCTTGTCTATAACTTAATTAACAGCATCTGCATCGGAGGATTCTGATGATGAGGAGATACGCGTTCATCGCAATTATGGCCCTGTTCCTGGCAAATGTTCTTTCGGTTATGCCCGTAAAAGCGGACTATAAGCAGGCAGTGGCTTTTTATAATCAAAAGCGTTTCGACAAAGCAATCCAGGAATTAAAAGGAGATCTGGATCGCAATCCGGACTGGGAATTCGGACACCGGCTTTTGGGTCTTTCCTATCTGGGCCTCAACAACAATGCGCTTGCGGTATCTGCCCTTTCGCGCGCGATACAACTCAAATCCACCGCGTTCTCAGCATATTACGGATTAGGGCAAGCATACTTCAACATGCAGAAATACGACAATTGTATCGCCGCCCTGAATCAGGGAGAACCGTTCGCCGACAAGGAAAAGGAGGCCGAGAAAGAGAAGGCCAAATTATTTAAGCTTAGAGGCTCCGCCTATTATCGAATGAACAGATTCAATGAAGCCGCAAACGATTTGACAAAAGCACTCCGTGTGAATCAATCGGATTGGGCGGATTTTTCGGTGCTCGGCATCTGTTATTACAATTTGAATCGCCTGGATGAAGCGATCCCGACATTGGAAAAAGCACTTTCAATGAAACCCGGTCAGAGTACGACATCCGAAATTCTTGGAAAGGCGTATTTGAAAAAAGGGATCGCCGCGTTATCGGAGAAGCAATATGCAGCGACTATACAGTCCTTGCTCAAAGCTAAAGAATACGATCCTCAAAATGGCTTCATCTATTACAACCTTGCCGAAGCGTACCTGTTCCAGAAGAAGTACGCGGAAGCGGAGAAAGCATATATCCAGGCATCCGAATTGATGCCTAAAAGCCTGGACGCTTTCTGGCGCCTGGGTTTTGTATATGAAAAACAAAAGAAATGGGATCTGGCACTGTCGGCCTATAAAAAGGCTGCCGATATCAGTGCATCAAAGGAGATTAAGGAAGCAATTGCCCGCGTGAACGAAAACAAGAAAAAATAGCTGATTCCATGCTCCAAATAAGAAACCGCCTCCCGGAAGATACTATCGACTGCCACTAACGACTGCCGACTTTATAACTGCCCGTCCATTTCCGAAGATTCCCTGATTCATCAATCGCCGTGATCTCGTAGCCGTATTGCCCGGGAGGGCAGTCGCTTGCGATGGGCACCGTGACTACCACATAATCGGCTTCCTTTTCGGAGGCGGTCTGAGCCTGCAGCACCCGATGCGTGCGCTCATCTCTGAAAAAGATGCCTTCCGAAAGGAGGTTGCCGACGAGATCTTTGAAAAACAGCCGAACCTGTAGATCGGTTCCCGGCTGGCCGGCCTCAGGAACGTAAACAGTCTGAACGAGCTGCGGCGGCTCTTCCGCTTCAATGGTGATTTCATCGGCAATCCGATATTCCCGGACTCGTTTAAGCCAGATTTCTTCGAGCTCCCCGATGGAAGCTTTAAACGTCTTTTCCAGGCTTTTTGTCAGGCTCGACTTTCCAAGCTCCTGGAAAAATTTCACAGGACGTTCTCGACCCTGCAGTTCGCGGAATGTAGTCAGAAAGGTCACTCCGGGAGCAGCGTTCCGGAGGCACCGCTTTCCGCCCGAAAATAAAGACCAGGAACGTTGCGCGCTGAATCCCAGCATCCGCATCTCATCCAAAAACCGGGAAATAGCCCAGGTGGCTTCCAGTTTTCGAGAGCTATGCTGGAATTCATTCACGAGAATTTCACTCATACCCTCAAATAGAAACTCCGTATCTTCACGCTGAGCTCCCTTGGAAAGCTCAATCAATCCAAAGCGCGCAATTTCCTTCCCCACATTATGTAAAAGCAAAGCGTGCAGATTCGCTCCCGAATCGGGCCGGTTCATGCCGACTGTTATACTTAATTCCCGGCAGCTATAGGTACTCGCGGACAGATCCCAGTTCACGACAATGGCGATCTTCTTGGGCAGGCTGGCATCCGTCGCCCGGTTCATGAATATATAGCAGCGCTCGATATCGGAAATTATGTCTCTGCCCAGCGACTCTCTTCCCGCCGGCATTCGCATCACCACGTGTTCAGATGAAACAGTGTCAATCAGCTGAGACAAGGAAATGCGGGGCATTAGAACAGCCGAGGCAAAAATGACTGCCAGAATTATGCAAGACTTATTAAACCTAGACATTGGTTTCGCCGGATTCCGAGACGGTTCAGGAAAGCCAATCCATCATGAAAAGCTTTTGATGGCGGCAGTCTCATTATCATAACAGTCAAATACATTCAGAAGTTTGGTGATATTCAGCAAATCAATAATCCGTTGATTGGGGGCCAGGAGTTTAAAACTGCCGTCGCATCTTCGAAGCGCAGTAAAGCATCGGATAATTTCTCCCAATCCGGCGCTATCAAGGTAGGGTACTTTAGCCAGATTCAGGAGGACTTTTGTGCTCCCCTTTTTAAGGAGAGTATCCACCGCCTGTTTGATTTCCACATCTCCATCCCCTAATACAATCTTCCCCTCGACATCAATCACCTCAATATCTTTGATCTTCCTGACCGAGAGCTTCATGGGGCCTCCAATTCCTGAAAGGAGAAACTAACACAGCCCTGTAAAGGCTGTCAATTTTAGCAGAATCGCGCAGGCTGCGTTCCGGCGAATATGAAGGTTTCTTGATCGATATTTGGGCCTATGCTATACATCAGGCGATATTTCACCGGGAAGACATTTTTTCAGGGGGACTAAATGATAGCTGCAATTCATGCTATGGTGGCGCGAGAGATTCTGGACTCAAGAGGAAATCCGACGATTGAAACCGAGATCACCCTGAATAACGGGATCAAAGGCAGAGCGGCGGTTCCGTCCGGTGCATCTACAGGCACTCATGAAGCGGTTGAGCTTCGGGATGCCGATGCTTCAAGATATTTGGGCAAGGGAGTCTTGCGCGCCGTCGAAAACGTCAATACCATTATCGCGCCCGCCCTCATCGGCACCGGCGTTTTTGACCAAAGAACCCTTGACCAAAGCCTCATTAATATGGACGGATCTCCCAATAAGAGCTGTCTGGGCGCAAACGCTATCCTATCGGTCTCCCTGGCGGCGGCCCGCGCTGCGTCGGCCGTATTGGAACTGCCTCTGTACCGCTATCTGGGCGGCACGAATGCCTGCATTCTGCCCGTCCCAATGATGAACATCATCAACGGCGGAGCCCATGCCGACAACAACCTTGATTTCCAGGAGTTCATGATTGTTCCCGCTGGAGCGGATTCTTTCGCGAAAAGCCTGCGCATGGGGGTCGAGACCTTTCACTCTCTGAAATCGGTGTTGAAGAAAAAAGGATATGCCACCGGCGTCGGAGACGAGGGCGGCTTTGCCCCAAACATCAAATCAAACGAGGAAGCACTGGAACTGATCCTGGAGGCGATCCAGAAAGCGGGATACAAGCCCGGCCAGCAGATTTATCTTGCACTGGATGTAGCTGCCAGCGAATTTTTCGATGAGAATAAATATCATTTCAAAAAATCCTCCGGGGCAAGACTCGATGCGGATCAAATGATCAAGTTGTATGAAAGTTGGTCAAAACAATATCCGATTGTGTCCATTGAGGACGGCATGGCCGAAGACGACTGGCAAGGGTGGATTGCATTGACATCCACTCTGGGAGAAAAAATTCAGTTGGTCGGAGATGACGTATTCGTCACCAATCTCAACCGCCTGCAAAATGGAATTGCGGACGGTGTCGGCAACAGCATTCTGATCAAGCTAAACCAGGTTGGGACTCTGAGTGAGACAATGGATACAATAGAACTGGCCAAGGTGGATGGTTATACAACGGTCATTTCTCATCGCTCGGGCGAGACCGAGGATCCCTTTATTGCGGATTTGGCCGTTGCCACCAATGCCGGCCAAATCAAAACGGGATCAGCCAGCCGCACGGACCGGGTCTGTAAATATAATCAACTGCTGCGTATCGAAGAGGAGCTCAAGAGTCAGGCTCGCTTTATCGGAAACCAGCTTTTTTGATTGCCGGACGTTTCCACAGAAGAAGCACTCGCGCTTTTCAGGAGATGGCGTGACAGGCATAGGTTTGCAGGTTTTCCGTGGCGGCTCCATGCTGAATGAGCACCCATAATTCATCATGTGAGTCGCCGCCCGAGAGGAATTTATTTGGCTCCCAATGCCCTTCTGGAAATACGGCATTTATCCGTATCATATTTCTCTACCCCCGGATTCCTTCCTGCGGTTCGAGATATTTCCCTGCAGGTTCATAAAGAGGAAACTCACGCGTTAGCTGGTGAAACCGGGAGCGGGAAATCAACGATCGCTCTGGCCGCAACGGGCTTGCTTGATCCTAGAGCGAAAATAGAGTCGGGTGAAATCCTTTACAGGGGACGCGACCTGCGATCACTGAGAGGCGGAGACTGGAAAGAAATGCGAGGCCGCGAGATCGCTCAGATCTTTCAGGATGCCCGGAGCGCACTCAATCCCGTGCTCACCATTGAGGACCATCTGATTGAAACACTCCAGTCACATCAAAGGCGTGCCAATAAGGAAGCCAAAGCGCGGGCGTTAGATCTTCTGCAGGAAGTCGGCATTCCCGGAGGCCATGAAAAGCTCTACCCGTTCGAGCTTTCAGGAGGCATCTGCCAGAGGGTGGGGATTGCCCTGGCAATCTGCAATAATCCGCACCTGCTTATTGCCGATGAACCCACCAGTTCTCTTGACTCGACAATTCAAGCTCAAATTCTGGAATTGCTCCTGTTGATGAAGCGGCGCCATGGTCTTGCGCTGATGCTGATCAGTCATGATTTGGCACTGATTTCTCAAGTTGCAGACCGGATTTCCATCCTCTATCACGGCCGCATTGTCGAATCCGGATCAAAGGAAGAAATCTTCTCTTCACCCGCGCATCCTTATACTCAAAGCTTAATGCAATGCATCGTGGGATTACAGCACCACAGCGAGATGCGACCAATTGCCTCGATCTCCGGTTCTGTCCCGGTTCCGGGCCGGCAATTTTCGGGATGTGCCTTTGCTCAACGCTGCGGAATTGCGCTACCGGAGTGTCAGAGGACCGTTCCCGCCCGGCGAGAACTCTCAAATACACACTGGGTAGCTTGTATTTGCAGCAACATTAATCAAGGAGCACGAGACGGCCAAAACAGGAAGCGCAACGGGATAGAGGGATAGGGAGAAAAGTGGATTTGGGAATGAAGCCTCAGACAATGAAAATCCGGGAAAATCCGTCAAGAGATGTCCCCATCCTCGAGCTGCATAGTCTATGCAAAGATTACGTATCGGGCAGTTGCCCGGGAAATAGCATTCGTGTTGTCGACAACGTGGATATGAAGATTGAGACGGGAGAAATTCGCGGAATTGTCGGAGAATCCGGGGCGGGAAAAACAACTCTGGCGCGCTGCAGCCTGCGGCTTATTGAACCTTCCTCCGGTTCAGCATGGTTTGACGGCCAGGATCTGGCAGCTTTAAATGCGGCTCAATTGCGGGCCCGAAGAAAAGATTTCCAGATGATCTTCCAGGATGTCTACGCGTCTCTGAATCCTGCAATGACCGTGGAGCAAATCCTGTTGGAGCCCCTTCAGGTGCATCATGTGAAAGACAGAAATTATGGTAATGGCCTCATTCATGAAATGCTGGAAGCCGTCTCTTTAAGCAAATCTTTGATATCCCGAAGACCTGCGGAACTCAGCGGCGGGCAACAGCAGCGTGTCGGCATAGCGCGTGGGCTTATCCTGAAACCGAGGCTTGTTATCGCAGACGAGCCGATGTCGGCTTTAGACGCTTCGGTTCAGGCGCAGATGCTTAATTTGCTGGCCGATCTAAAGAAACGATACGATCTGACTCTGATTCTAATCTCTCACTCGTTGCCTGCCATCCACTATCTGTGCACCCATATCTCCGTTCTTTACAGGGGAAAATTGGTTGAAGAAGCACCTGGCACTGTCTTTTTTGACCGACCCAGGCATCCTTACAGCCAGGCGCTGCTTGACTCTGCACCGCTTTTGGACGCGAAAAAACCAATGCGCATTCGCTCGATGCCGGCGATCGATTCCTTTCCTCTAAATACCCAGACGGGTTGCGCCTTTTTCGACTGCTGCCCTTACCGGCTTCCGATTTGTGCCCGAGAAGCACCTCCCTTGAGGTACATCAACAGCGGCGAAGGGATTGCCTGCTTTCTGTACTCTCAACACTCTTAACCCGCTTTATTCATGAAGCTTCTGCTGCGGCGGCGGATCCGGCTTTAACGATTTTACCTTTTCGCGGCGTAATAGCCCCGGCGGGCATGGATTCGAAGCTCCGGCCTTCGCGGAATAGAAACCAGGATTTTTCGGTATTTCCCATCTATCTTTGAATTCGTGGAATAGTAGTTCAGGAGATATTGAGCCCTCAGTTCTGCCGCGATTCTCTCAAAAATATCGTCAAGATCTTCGGTTTTATCGGACACAAAGGCTTTCCCTCCCGTTTCCTTCGCGAGAGATTCCAGATCCGCCTGACCCTGACGGCTTATTTCATTAAGGCGAACGGAGGATCCGGCCGGATTGATCGAGTAAAAGATGGCGTCGGAACGCTGTACTGCATTCAGTACGTGCAGGAGTTCATTCTCACTTCTATTGTCTTCTCCATCGGATAGGGCGATTACGGATTGGCGTGTTCCCGGCTCTGAGGATTGGCGCAGGATATTCGTTGAAAGCACAACAGAATCAAAAAAGGCGGTCGGACCTTCTGTCGGCACAAGATCCCATAAAATGCGGAATGCTTCCGAAAGAGAATCTGATGCACGGAGGCAGATGCGCGGATGCTCGGCAAATGCAATTACCGAAAGAGTATCTCCGGGCTTCCAGATTCTTTGAAGGAAGCGGATGGCCGCCTGCTGTTCAAAGTGAAATCGCGGATGAAGGCTTCCCGAAAGATCAAAAAGCAGAGCCACCCTGAGTGGAGACTGCCCTGCTTGCGTTATTGAGGAGATCTTTTCAGATCGGCCGTCTTCCTCAATTAGAAAATCCCGGCTTTCGAGATCGTGAACCACACGTCCGTTAGAATCTGTAACGGAAACCGGCAGCGTGACAAGATTGGTGCTGATGCGAATGATATTGGAAGAAAAGCCGCTTTGAGGAGACGGAGCATCCGGCAGTTGACCGGTCAATCCGATAACGGGTCGTTGCCAGGCGCACAAATAGAGCGTGAATACGCATATCGATACCCATTTTCGATAGCGGAAGAAAATGTTGCTAAGCATCCTCGGTTTTCCGCCTCTTTTTGCCGGCATATTATGCAGGGAGGAGCTTATTGGAATCCCTTACCAATTTATTCCAAAAGCTCCTCCGCAAAACCGGTCCGTCCTGAACGGACGCACCGGTTTTTCCCTATATTGCCTTCGCTGTTAAGGAGCCAGGGTTGTGTTCAGATCTGATGAAAGACCGTCACTGGAAACCAATCCTTTGCTTACAAGTATCCTCAATTCGACACGGCGGTTTTCCTTGCGGCCTTCAAGAGTGGAATTGTCTGCTATGGGCTGTTTTTCACCGTACCCCATAGGGAAGATAAATCGCCTGATCGGAATCGAGTAGTTTTCCGCCAGATATTGAACAACGGCATCCGCACGCTTTTTGCTCAACCTGCGATTGAAATCTTCATCTCCGTCCGATGAAGCAAAGCCGATGACCTCGATCAGAAATCCCTTCTCGCTCTTCGCATTTTCTGCGAATTTATCCAACTCCGCGCGCACAGTTTCCGAAAGGATGGCGCTTCCTGCTTTGAAGTTGACGGTCGCTACATTCTTGATCTCATAGGTATCCAAAGATGTGATCCGCTCGTTGGCGGTTTTGACTCCCACCTTAGCGTTATCCGCCACGGATCTTGCACTTTTCGCTTCAACCATAGCGCCATCCGCCGAGTTCTGAGCCGCCTTTGCGCTGTCCCTTACTATGTCAGTGACAGCAGTCAGCTCCCGAACCTGACCGGATAGCCTCTGCGCGTTCTGCTCCGTTTCACTCAGTTGTTCCTGCGTAATCTTCAACCTGTTTTCAACAGGGACAACGCGGGCATCCATCGTCTGTGCCAATTTGAAATCATCAGCTCTGAAACGAATCTCGCGTGCAGAAATTGAACCCAGGCTGTCGCCTGCTCCTTTTACTTCTATCTGAAGGCCTTGGACAAGATCGGTTCTCGAATAGGTTTTAGCCCCTCGGAAGGGATTGCTTTTCTTCTCCTTTATTTCAGCTCCGGCTATAGCCACGTTATATAACCCTCCCCCGGAGCCGCGTAAGATCAGATTGTCATTCTCGTGGCCTATAACTACACCCTCAACCTCCATTTTTTGCCCGATCGGAACCTTCAAAATGTCAGCCTGATTCCGGTCCACCGCGGCGATATCGTTATCCTGCGCATAAACTGTCGATAATATGAGAACAAAAGCCGCCACCAAAACGGGCGTTCGGTATTTTTTAATGTTGATCATAAATCCTCCTCATTTCCAATTTGGAATTTCCTGCATTTTCTCTGTCCGGAAAGTATCTGTATTCATTGCGTTCCCATAGGACTCTGTGCAAGGTTCATGCCAGCGGCAGAAATCCGTTTATATATTGTAAATAAATAACATAAGTGATGACGACGATTTTTACTCACCGCGGATTCAGGGAAAATTTCCCCGTACAGATTCTGATGCATTCGTGACCGGCATCACCGAAACTCTCGGCCTTTTCATGTCACTCATTAGCTGATTGTGTCCGGATTGGCTGTTTCGGCTTAGATGTGGATCAATATCATTGCCGATAGCAGCTCTTGCATAATTTATGGAGATTTTTCTGCTATGCCAAAACCGGGGAGCCGCCAGGCAGGGAAAATTTCCCTTAGCCGGACGTTCTCGCTATACTTTATCTAGGAACAGATGCTCAAAGCGAACACCCGCAGAGAGCTTCATTGGAGCAAATCAGAGAAGAGGATGCTCATGAATAAGCGGCGCCTAAAGATAATGGTGGTTGATGATGAAGCTGCCATGAGAGAAGTCCTCGAAATGCGGCTTCAGGATTGGGGATTCGATGTAATCCTGGCTGAAGATGGGAAGGAAGGTCAGGAAAAGGCCGAGCTATACGATCCGGATATTGTGATATCAGATGTCATTATGCCTCGTTTTTCGGGCATGGAGCTTCTCCAGCTTTTGCGAACGGGAAACTCCAACCGCCCAATCATCCTGATGACGGCTCAAGCCAGTGTTGATCTGGCGGTGGATGCGATGAAGCAGGGAGCATCAGATTTTGTTACCAAGCCGATCGATTACTCCAAGCTGAGATCGATTCTCGACACAGCCGAGCAGGAAGTAGCTTTGCATCAGGAAACCCGCAGACTGGATTTGCAGCTGGAGAAGGGAGCTGGATTCAGCGATTTTGTCGGCATAAGCAAGCCGATGCGGGAAGTTTATGATTTGCTCACCAGTATCAGCAACAGCGATGCATCGGTAATTATTACGGGTGAAAGCGGCACAGGGAAAGAGCTCGCCGCCCGCACCATTCATAGTCTAAGCTCCCGGAGCAAAGGCCCGTTTATCGCCATTAATGCAGCAGCTATACCGGAAAATCTTCTGGAAAGTGAAGTGTTCGGCCATGAAAAAGGCGCTTTCACCGGTGCTACGGGAGCCCGGGCCGGTTGTTTCGAACTTGCCAATCACGGGACACTGTTTCTCGATGAAATAGTCGAAATGCCGGTCCTTCTGCAACCCAAACTTCTGCGGGTTCTGGAGGACAGGCGCGTTCGTAGAGTCGGCGGCAGCCAGGAACTGCAGGTGGATGTGCGCGTTCTTGCGGCCTCAAATCAGGAACCGAGAAAAGCCGTCGAAAACAAAAAACTCCGGGAGGATCTTTTTTACCGGCTGAATGTGTTTACGGTTGCCCTCCCTCCGCTTCGACAGCACAAGGCGGACATTCCTCTCCTGGTCAGATCCTTTATCCAGGAGTTCAATTCCCGGCACGGCGCTCAAGTGGAGTCATGCAGAGGAGAGACGCTGGAATTGCTGAACGCCTATTCCTGGCCGGGAAATGTCCGCGAACTGAGAAATGTATTGGAAAGGGCAGTAATACTGGCAAAGGGATTCTGGATTGAGCCGTCGCATCTGCCGTCCTATATTCAGAATCCGGCGGTTTTAGGCAATCGCGAGGAGATGTCATTACCCTCAGGAGTCACTGCTGCGGAAGCTGAAAAGGAACTGATACTGCGAACGCTGCGCGCAACCGACAACAACAAGGCTGAAGCCGCACGCCGATTGGGATTGGATGTTAAAACCATTCGGAATAAGCTTAAGACTTACGGCATCGGATGAAAACGACAGAGACAGTATTGAAATCGCGGGGTAAAGGATTCGTTTCATCCGATTCTCATGGCTTTCGCATCTGCTGAGTGAAATGAAGATAACAACAAGAATCATATTCGGATATGGATTATTTATCGTCATTCTTGTGGGGATGGCGATTTATCAGTTGATTATCATCCACCGAATGCAATCCATAAACCGAACCCTGAGAGAGACCAACTTCCGAAATGCCGTTACTTGTCTGCAGGCATTGCGGGATCAGGAGCGGATAGAAGAATATATCCGGAAGTCTTTTGCACTGGCGGATCCCGATTACCTGAAACCGATTAAGGAATTCCAAAAGGATTACGAATCGAAACTGGTACAACTCGGGAGCAATGCCGTCTCGGCGGAAGAACGTGCGGAGATCGGGCGTCTCGAACGGATGTGGCATTCCTTCGCAATAAAGCTCAGGCAATTACAGCAGAATCCACCCGGAGAAGGGGCTGTCCTGCCGCAGGATCTTCAGGAAGATTTCGAAAGCCTGCAAACTCAGACCTATTCTGTTTATCAATCCGGTTTGCGATCCATGGGTGAAGAAGTTGAAATGTCCCGTAAAACCAGCGATGCTGCGGCGCTGATTTTAGGATGTTCCGTATTCGCAGCGCTCTCGATCAGCATCCTGGTTTCTTTCTTCATCTTCCGTTCCATTTCAAATCCGCTCACTCATCTCACGGAGGGTACCCGAGCCATAGCAGAGGGGAAGTTTTACTACCGCCTCGACACCTCTCGAAACGACGAGTTCGCGCAGCTCGCCAAGGATTTTAATACGATGACCCGGCGGTTGAATGAACTCGATGAGATGAAAAAGGATTTTGTTTCACATGTATCTCATGAATTGAAAGCTCCTCTGGTATCGATGCAGGAAACCATTCAACTGCTCCTGGGACAGATCCCGGGACCGCTTACAGAGAAGCAGCGGCGACTGCTCGAGCTGAACCTTCAAAGCGGACAACGCCTCACCTCGATGATCGGCAATCTTCTTGATCTTTCAAAAATTGAAGCCGGGGTTATTGACTATGAGATGAAAGATCAGAATTTGATCCCGCTTGTGCAAAATGCGATTGCGGAAATCGAGGTGCACGCCAATGAGAAACAGGTTCAAATCGAGACGGCATTTCCGGATGAACCTCTGCTGGTCGAATGCGACGGCGGCCGCATTATGCAGGTCATCGTCAACCTGGTCGGCAATGCGGTTAAGTTTTCTTCGAAAAAGGGAATCGTCCGGATCGGGGTGGAAGCGGTAAAGAAGGTTCCCGAAACAATGCCCGGGCATATGAGTAATCCGGGATTGAAATCGAGCAATGATCGTAATTATGGGCTTGTGACTGTGGCCGATTTCGGCGTAGGCGTTCCGGATTCGGAAAAAGACAAAATTTTCGAAAAATTCTATCAGGTCAAAAAGGGGAAAAGAATAGCGGGTCAGGGAGTGGGCCTGGGATTGGCGATTTCTCGAAACATTGTGGATGCACATCGAGGAGCAATTTGGGTAGAAGACAATCCGAGCGGGGGCAGCCGCTTCCGATTGCTGCTTCAAGCGGGAAAAGCTCAAAATAATGTTCATTCAACAGCCGCCGATCCCGTTGGTAATCTGCATCCTGATGGTGAATAGAGTCTTTATCTGCGGTTTTCTATGCAAAACGCAACAGGCAAAGAAGCTGATTGCTGAAAACTGAAGGCTGACAGCGCGCGGATATCCGTGCAGACGGTTGACATAAATCACGGGAGGTTGCAGCTAATCTCCACACGATCGAGGTTCAGAATGCATTCTTTCTCAGCTTTGGGAAGGATTTCCGGGGAAATGACAGGTACCGGATTTGCACGAAAAGAGCTGCCGTATGCAATAGGAGCTTACCACCCTTTGACAAACCGAAAAAACAGCAGGCGCTGGAGCCCGCCGTCCTTTTTATGTATTGCCGGGTTGTTGCTGATGCTTCTGGTGGCGCCGGGCTGCAGCAGGAAAGCTTCCGCACCGGTCACTCCGCCCATTCAAAGCGCGGCAAAACCGCCCTCGGACTCCGCTCCTCAAGCGGTTACACCCAGCGTGATCCCGCCCCCGAAACCAGTGCACATGGAGTCTGTTCCTGTCTCAAAAGCGCCTGTGGCGCCGAACAACCTTGACCTGGGAATCAAGAGCTTCAGAGCTGGAGAGTTTGAGGAGGCGGCACAATATTTTGAGGATTATGTCGGAACCGGCGCAAACATGGAAAATCGGGATTTGGCTCTGTTTCATCTATTTCTCGCGCGTACGCTGATGGGAAATTCCGGTAAAAACCTGCGCAAAGCCGGGGACGCTCTGAAGCGCCTCGTCAATGAGTTTCCCAAAAGCCAATATAGGAACTCAGCAGAATTGATTGCGGGGCTTCAGGCTCAAATTGAAAACATGAAATCAGACGTGAAGGAGAAGGAAACCAGGATTAAGCAGCTCAATGATGAATTGCAGAAATTAAAAGAGATCGATTTGCAGCGCAGGCCTTCCCGACCGCCCTATTAGGTTTGAATTCGATTCTATTTTTTTGTCAGTTCATCGCTGGCTATCTTCCCGTCCAGCAACCGGATGACACGATGCGCATGCGCGGCAATATCCGCTTCATGCGTCACCAGGATAATCGTATTCCCCTTTTTGTACAGCTCGTCAAATAACGCCATAATCTCAGAACTGGTGGCCGAATCCAGGTTCCCGGTCGGCTCGTCTGCGAGAATGAGAGATGGATTATTTACCAGAGCCCGCGCAATAGCGACTCGCTGCCGTTGGCCGCCGGAAAGCTCATTGGGCCGATGGTAGAGTCTCTCTCCAAGTTCTACATTCTGCAACGCTTTAATCGCGCGTTCTTTTCTTTCGTGTGCCGGCGTTCCGTTATAGATGAGTGGAAGCTCCACATTATGCAGTGCTGAAGCCCGAGGCAAAAGGTTGAATGTCTGAAACACAAAGCCGATTTCCTTGTTCCGGATATGGGCGAGCTCATCATCATCCATCTCCGATACCAGGCGGGTGTTCAGAAAATACTTGCCTTTTGTAGGAGTATCCAGACATCCGATCAGATTCATCATCGTGGATTTGCCGGATCCTGAAGGCCCCATGATGGCCACATAAGCTCCCCTTTGAATCGCAAAGGTTACGCCTCTCAAAGCGTGGATCTCTTCGGCCCCCATCTGGTAGGTTTTCCACAGATCCTCGATATGAATCAGGATATTACTGTCGTCAACTGCACTGTTCCCGTTGGTTCCACTCATCATAATCCCCTATGCTTCGCAAAATTCCATTCGGCTTTACTTTTGGAGCTCCGCCTTCTTGGCCTTGTCAATCTTGACCGCTGTCCCATCTTTGATGGTGCGCAAGGTCTGATAGCTTCCCGATATTATCTCTTCATTCTCTTTAAGGTTCTCTATAATCTCTATTTCAGATTCGCCCGTAATGCCCGTTTTTACGGGTCGGAACCGGGCTGTTTTATTTTCATTAATTACAAACACACCTTCAAGTTCCTTTTTTTCCACATTGTCTTTGCTTGATGCAGCCCGGGCGATGGAACTTTTATTCTTTTTGCTGAGGTCCGGCATATGATATTTGCCGTCCTTGTCCACTTCAACATCACGGGAGGTGAGAGCCTGTATCGGGATTGCAATCACGTTGCGCCTGGTACTGGTAGTGATTTCGCCGGTGCAGGACATGCCGGGGCGGAGCAAGGGTGAGGGCTGCTTAAGCGTGACGACGACCTTGAAGTCCTTCGCTTCCTGAGAGGATGTCGAATCGATCGGGCTATTACCTATCTCGGTGACCTCTCCGTCAAAGACGGAGTCCGGCAGCGCATCGACCTTCACCTGTGCAAGATCGCCCAGCGAGACATTCACGATATCGGTTTCGTCGACCTTCAACTGAGCTTGAATGGTGCTCAAATCCGCGATGGTCATTATTGTCGCTTCGGGACTTGTCATCATTCCGGGAACGGCCCGTTCTCCTTTTTCCTTTTTAAGCTGAGTGATTACTCCATCCATGGGAGATTCAATTTTTGATTTCCGCGACTGGTCGCTCGCCTTGGTCAGATTTGCCGCCGCTGATTTTACCTGTGCTTCAGAAGCTTTTTGGGAGGTATTCATCCGCTCGATGTTATTCTGAGCGATGCTTATCTGCTTCTCCATCTGGACCAGATTCGAGCGCTGGACTTCCAGCCGGGATTTGGTTGATCGAAAATCATTCTGTGCCGTCTCATAGCCGTCGCGGGAGATCAAACCGTCTTCGAACAGCTGCTGCTGGCGCTTAAAGCTGTTTTGCGAAGTAGCAAAATTGTTTTCCGCTTGCTCGAGTTCCGCGCGGGCAGATTTCAGGGAGGCTTGATCGCGCAGCAGCTGAACCTCTGCATTCAGGATTTCAAACATTTGTGCACGAGCCTGGGCTGCATTCATGTCGTATTGAGCTTGCGCCGCCCTCGTTTCGGCATCCGTCTGGATTGGATCGATTCGCAGAAGGATGTCCCCCTTTTTCACAGACTGCCCCTCCTGAACAGGCAGCTCGGTAATGATCCCTGAAATTTCGGATTGGAGATCTACGAACTTTTTGGCGCGAATATCGCCGCTGGCCGTCACTTTGGAGTTCAGCACATCCTTTCGTTGCACGACGGTAGTCTGAACAAGAACTGTGTCCTTCCGTCTTGAGTTCAAGCTTGCAATAACTATGATTGCCAGAAGTACAATCAGACTGCCCGCGATCCAAAATCTCTTCCCCTTAGTCATTCATTCCTCCATTATGGGGCAATGACGAATACTACGAGTGCTCAGGATAAAAGGTTTCATGTTTCAATGCAAAAGATTAGATGAGCCGAGAAGTTAAGCCTTTCAGAATTCACCTTTTTTCTTTAGGAAAACACCCCGCCGTTGGATCGAGGCGCAACATTCCGACTGATAATTGCATCTATCGAAGTGTGGGCGTAGAATGAAAGTAATCCATTAAAGCAGTCTTGGAGAAACCAGATGCCCGAAGCTGAAATCAAACGTCTCATGAAACATCTTGGTGAATCGATTAATGAGACACTCGCAGAATCACCAAGGATCAATGAACGCATTCAGGAAATTCGAGATGCGGGATATGAAATTTTTCTCGTTATCGAAGCCAAAGTCGGGTTCAGCCGAAAGGACACAGAAGATAGCGAAACAATCGTACGCCAGAATGAACCCGTGCGCCTGCGCCTTACGCAGGAAGACGCTAAGTTCTTGAAATCATTGAAGATATCTATAGAAGAATAGGGATCCGGTGATTTCTTCGATGGTCTTTCATAGCCTTTTATCCGTTATCCCGCAGCATCAGCCGCCTTTTTACAGATGGTATTACCGCTCGAACTTGATTTATCCTGGATTCCGAAGCTGGATTATTGTCGGCTCATAAAGTAATGAACCGCGGATTATCACAGATCTCCACGGATTCATCACCATTGTCAACGCATGGGAAAGCTCAGAGCGCGGGTGAAGCATTGTGGAATCTCAGGGCGTTTTGCCGGTGTTGTTTGACTCAGCTGTCTTGGGATTGATGGTTTCGTCTTTTGCGTTTGATTTCTTTTCATTGCTCATGTTGCAGTGCCCATCGAATATGGCCCCGGCTTCTATTATCAGGCAGGGAGAAAAAACATCGCCGAAGACTTTGCCGTCCTTATGAATTTCAACCCGATCGGAAGCATGGATGACTCCATGGAATTCTCCATTAATGGAAATCCTCCTTATGTTGACTTCAGCATCTACTTTGCCGCCGGGACCAATCTCCAGAATTGCCTCCGACCGAACTTTGCCTTTGATGATTCCTTCCACGCGCAGTCCATTGGTGAAGGTGATTTCCCCCGTCATTTCCGCCCCCTTGCCGAGGAGGCTGACGATTTCATCCCTTGGCTCTTTCTTTTTAAATAACATGATCAGGCTCCCTTGGAGTGGGTGAATTCGGTCAGGACGGCGTATATCCGCATCAGGTCTTCCGGACTATAATAATGAATCCGTATTTCTCCGGAATTATTCGACTTCGTAAGAATTTCAACTTTCGTGCCGAGCAATAAGCGCAACCGATCGGCAGCAGCCGCTTCATTCGGATCCAGGCTTTTCGGAGTCCGTGTGGCCTTTGATCTGCTTTTCGCCCATCGCTCGGTTTCTCGCACGGACCATCCTTTTTCAATAATCGCCTCTGCAGCCTTTGTCATTTCGGAAGGACCTGCATTGGAAGCCAGAAGAGCACGCGCATGCCCTGGAGAAAGCCTCCCCTCGGCAACCAGCAGTTTAACCGCCGGAGGCAATTTTAAGAGCCGGACTGAATTTGCAATCGTGCTGCGATCCTTGCCAAGTCGCTCGGAAATTTTTTCCTGAGTCTCGCGGGTAGCCTCCATCAGGTGCTGATACGCTTGAGCCTCTTCAATTGGATTCAACGGCTCGCGTTGTATGTTTTCCACAAGCGCCAGTTCCATAAGCTTCTCATCCGGCACATCGCGAATCACGGCCGGTATCTTGAGCAAACCTGCACGCTGAGCTGCCGACAACCTCCGCTCACCGGCAATCAGCTGATATCCTTTGCCAAAAGGCCTTACCAACACTGGTTGCAGAATCCCGTTCTCCCGGATCGAAGCCGCAAGCTCCTCCAGGCGCGCTTCATCATGAACCAGTCTGGGCTGATCGGGATTGGGCGCGATACGATCGATGTCGATTTCGTTTGGAAGGCTCTCCACGGGTTTGGTATCGGGAATAAGCGCTTCCAGTCCTCTACCCAGTACCTTTTTT
This sequence comes from Acidobacteriota bacterium, assembly GCA_016929335.1. Lineage (GTDB taxonomy): Bacteria > Acidobacteriota > UBA6911 > UBA6911 > UBA6911 > UBA6911. The sequence continues at coordinate 55,310 of JAFGIY010000181.1, forward strand.
TTCATGGTTTAAAATTTCCTTGGCTAACCGGATATAGCTCTCAGCGCCTTTTGACCTTATATCATACAGGATAATAGGCTTACCGAAACTCGGCGCTTCAGCAAGGCGTACATTGCGGGGAATGACTGTCTGCATCATCTGGCCGGCAAAATGATTGATCAGATCTTCGCGCACCTGTGTGCTCAGATTTGTTCTCTCATCGAACATTGTCAGAAGAATTCCCTGAACGGAGAGATTCGGATTAAAAGCCTTTCGAATCCGGGCTAAAGTATCAAAGAGATCCGTGAGACCTTCCAGAGCAAAATATTCGCATTGTATCGGTACAAGGACAGAATCTGCGGCGACAAGTCCGTTAAGAGTCAGAATATTTAGCGAAGGCGGGCTGTCTATTAATATGAAGTCGAACTGGTCAACGATCGGGGTAAGGAGTCGCTTCAGCAAAAATTCCCGATCGGGCAGATCAATCATCTCCACCCCTGCTCCGGTCAGATTTTTGTCCGCCGGAATCAGCTTCAGGTTTTCCAGATCCGTACTGAGCATAATCGAGAAGAGCGGCTCGGAATTGATCAGGGAATCATAAATGCTTTTCTTCAAGGAGCCTTTAATGACACCCAGCCCGCTTGTGCAGTTCGCCTGAGCATCCGTATCTATGACCAGAATTCGCATTTCGGCAATTGCAAGCGCGGCAGCCAGATTAATGACTGTCGTAGTCTTGCCGACGCCACCCTTTTGGTTTGTAACTGCAATTACTTTTGCCATGAGGTCTTTGCGCGAGTGAGAGTAGCACAATTGCCGGATAAAAGTCGACAATTGTCAATGATTGCTCATAAAAACAGGGCAATTTTGGTATAGACGTTCGCAATGTTTCACGTGAAACTTAACGGCAAGCCGGCAGGATCGTTTCACGTGCAACAATACGGCAATCTTTAAAACTCCCGGGTGATACCATAGGAACCCAGCGTACAAATGCCCAACCATGATGAATCAAAGCGGCCGATATATAGACAAAAACCATTCCTTGCCACTATGAAGCTTTTTGCGCCGGACAAGTTTGAATATACTCTCAAAAATCGCTTTATCCTCAACCGCCGGATCTCTGCCATGAAACATCCAAAGCCGCGTCTGCATGTTTGCATGCTCCCTGAGCATCTCAAGGTCATTGCCGGCGAGCCTGATTGCTTTCCACGAGATACAATCCCAGCTTTTATCACGATCGCAATCACGCAGAAATGCATCCAGTCTCAGGTTATGAACGTAAGCTCCTTCCAGTCGCAGTGTTTCTATTGCTGTCTCAAGAAAAACGCTTCGTTTCCCCCGGCTTTCCACCATTTCCAGCCGAATTTTCGGTTTGAGAATCCGGATCGGAATGGCCGGAAACCCTGCTCCGCTTCCAATATCGAGATGAGCAGCCGAAGTATCCGGATAGAAACTGGAAGCGAGGAATGCCTCCCGGAATAAAGGACCAATTCCTGTCCAATCCGTTGTAGATGTGAGGTTTATCCTGGTATTCCACTTCTCCAATAAAGAAAGATAGGATAGCAACTGCACTGCAGCATCAGATTGCGGCGCAATCCCGAATTCATTGATAAGTCGCTTCAGTCCGTTTGCGGAATCCGTCATCAATCGCCCTGTTTGGTCACTTCTGATCCGGAAGCCGAATTCCGCTTCTCCGCCTGTCGCAGCTCAAGCTGGATATTCAATATCGAAACAGCTGCCGGTGTTATCCCTGGAATCCTGCCGGCCATTCCCAGATCCTTTGGCTTAATTCTGCTTAGTTTCTCCCTTATCTCCCGACTGAGCCCTTCGATCTTAGAGTAATCAAAATCCGAAGGGATATGCCGCGTGCTCACGCGGCGCATCTTTTCAGCATCCCTTGACTGCTGCCGGATATATCCTTCATAGCGCACCTCGATCTCTACAGAAATCCCGACCTCAGAAGATGAAGGCATTCTGTCGTATTTTCTCAGGAGGGGTTCTATCTCCGTAAGTGTTATTCCGGGACGACGCAGCAGTTCTTCCAGTGTGGATCCTTTAACAGACAGCACATCAAGCTTCTCGCACAAAGCCGGACAGTATGATTCCTGAGGATTCCAGCGATGTTCTCTTAAAAAAGCCCGCAGCCGATCAACCTCCTCATACTTCCGGCGGAATACCGTAAAATCCGATTCACTTACTAACCCAAGCTTGTACCCCAGAGGCTTCAATCTCTTATCCGCATTGTCTATCCGCATGAGCAGACGGAATTCAGACCGAGATGTAAACATGCGATAGGGCTCGTCTATTCCTTTAGTTACAAGATCATCAGCCAGGATTCCAATGTAGCTCTCTTCTCTGGGGAAAATTACCGCCTCTTTCCCCTGAGCTCTTAGCGCCGCGTTAATGCCTGCGATAATTCCTTGCGCAGCAGCTTCTTCATAGCCGGTAGTCCCGTTAATTTGCCCAGCATGAAAAAGCCCTGCAATTCGCCTGGTTTCCATGCTTGCGCATAATTCCGTAGGATCCACGAAATCGTATTCAATTGCATATGCAGGACGGATCATCCGTGCATTTTCAAGCCCCGGGATCGAGCTTATCATCTCACTCTGGATATCCAATGGCATGCTGTTTGAAACACCGTTTAAATAAATTTCGTCGGTATCCAATCCTTCCGGCTCAAGAAAAATCTGGTGCCGGTCTCTTTCGGGAAATTTAACCACTTTATCTTCCACACTTGGGCAGTATCGCGGCCCGATTCCCGTTATGAATCCTCCGTATAGCGATGACCGTTTCAGATTTGCACGGATGATCGAATGCAGCCGTTCGTTTGTATATCCCAGATAACAGGATACTTGTGGCAGGGAATAGGACCGGGTGCGGAAAGAAAAAAATGTGGGCGATTCATCACCTTTCTGTTCTTCAAATTGAGAGTAGTCAATAGTCCGACGGTCCAGTCGAGCAGGAGTGCCCGTCTTTAATCTCCCCACTCTAAAGCCGAGGTCTTTCAGGCATTGAGCCAGCGGAACAGAAGCAGCTTCTCCCATCCTTCCTGCGGGATAGTTCTTCTCTCCAATCCTAATGAGCCCATTCAGAAAAGTCCCCGCCGTAATTACTACATTCCGGGACCGCATCGAATGCCCATCAGCCAGAACTACGCCTTGTATGGAACTATTCTCGACAATAAGCCTTGAAACCTCGGCCTGCTTTAAAACCAGCCGGTCCTGAGCTTCGATAAATCGCCGCATCTCATTGCGGTACTTAGCTTTATCCGATTGGCAGCGCGGCGCCTGAACCGCCGGTCCGCGACTGCTGTTTAATAGCCGGAACTGTATTCCCGTTCTGTCCGCCACTTCACCGATAATGCCGCCCAGTGCGTCAATTTCGCGAACAATGTGGCCTTTGGCAATCCCTCCAATAGAAGGATTACAGGACATCTGCGCAATCATGTTGATATCAATAGTACAGAGAGCAGTCCTGGCCCCAATCCGGGCTGCTGATGCGGCAGCTTCGCATCCGGCGTGCCCCGCACCGACAACGATCACATCGTACTCTTCCAGATCAGCCACGATTCCTCTAAAATCTTATTTCCCAATGCAAAAGCGTGAAAATACCTCTGTGAGCAGATCCTCAACTCCGGTTTCACCCGTGATCGCGCCAAGCCTCTTTAGGCCTTTATGCAGATGAACAAGCGCAAATTCCTCGGAAAGTCCCTCACCTAACGCAGCCGAAGCCTCTTCCAGATGCTTTTCTGCAGCTTCAATGTTTTGCACATGACGCAAATTAGTTATCAGCACCGTATCCTGGTAGATGCCATCGGTTCCCAGCAGCCCCTTCAGAATTGCAGAGCGCAGCTCCTCGATCCCGGACCCCGTTTTGGCTGATACTTCCACATACGGCCAGGCGTCCGCAAATTCTCTCTTTTCTGCCGCAGACCATTTTGAGATCAGATCCGATTTATTCATAACCGTAATGCATGATAGGTGCGACAGTTGCTGTCTCAGCTCAGAATCCAGGCCGGATCGAGGACGGCTTATGTCAACAACAAGAAGAATGGCATCTGTGTCAGCCATGGCCTGAAAGCTGCGATCCATCCCCAGTTTCTCGATATGATCATCCGACCGCTGAATTCCCGCCGTGTCCAGCAGCCGAACCGGGATTCCTCCAATATTCATATATTCCGAGATAAGGTCGCGCGTTGTCCCTGGAATTTCTGCGACGATGGAGCGATCCTGCGCAAGCAGGGCATTGAATATGCTGCTTTTTCCCACATTCGGCCGCCCGATGATGGCCATGCTGAAGCCTTCCCTTATAATCCTTCCTTTACGATAGCTTTCAATCCAGTCTTTCAAACTCCGCCGAATCTGCTCCAGTTTCCTTGCGATTTGATCGCGGGCATCTGTAGGAAGGTTTTCTTCAACAAATTCCACTGCAGATTCGAGATTTACTATGATGTCAATGATCTGATCTTTGACCGGTTTCAGCTGCTGCGCCAATGCGCCTGAATGCTGCCTCGCCGCTACCTTCGCCTGATATAGGGTGGTAGCATGGATGATGTCGTTAATCGCTTCCGCCTGAGTAAGATCAAGCCGGCCATTCACAAACGCCCGAAGGGAAAATTCTCCAGGCTCAGCAAGCCTCGCTCCAAGTCTGCAGAGGCTGTCTATCAATTCCGCGATCAGAACCGGGCTTCCGTGAATGGAAAATTCAACCATGTCTTCGCCCGTATACGAATTTGGACCTGCGAAGCAGATGGCAATTGCTTCGTCTATCTCGGATTTATTAAGAGGATCTATTATCCGCCCCAGCAACGCCTGTCTGAAAACGGGCTGCTCGCAACTCTTTTTGCAGGCAAAAATCCGCCGGAACAATTCGATACTCTGCGATCCACTGACACGCACGATGGCGATCCCCGACCGCCCGGGAGGAGTGGACAGTGCGCAGATTGTATCTGTCAGATCCATCATAGACCCGAGATTCGAGATTTTGGATCGCCAATATCGAATCTAAAATTTCGAATTATTCAGGAAGGATATATTGTTATGCTGCGGTTATCGCCTTCGCCGCTGCTCTGTGTGCGAACGCCCTCGATTCCGGATAAGGCCAGATGGACAATCCTTCGCTCTCGAGGAATCATCGGCTGCAGGCTGAGCGGCTTGCGAAACGAAATTACCTTCTCGGAAGCCATCTTGGCCAGCAGGATCAGCTCCGCTTCACGATGCTTCCGATACTTATCCGAATCCACCAGAATTCCGGGTATATCGTCTTTCCCGGCTCGAAAAACACGATCCAATAAATAATCGATACTGTTTAGCAGCGAAGCAGAATTCGACAGAAGAAGGGGACGGTCAGGACCTGTAATGTTGACTTGGATGGTCTCGCTTTCTTCCTTGACTTCAAAATCCAAATCCATCCGGAGCAATGATAGAAGCTCCCGACAAAATTCGGCAACCGCTTCGGCAGACCGTTCTCGCACCCTATGATTTGGATGGACTGCTGGATTTTCCGTCACCTATCCACCTCTCGGCAATCTTTTGAAATCCAACCTGGAAGATATTACTGCAGAGAAAATACAGGTTCAAGCCGCTCGAAAGATTGATGAACATCACAGTGAAAATCGCCGGCATTAACATCATTATTTTTGCTTGTGTCGGATCTGTTCCGGGCGTCATTGGCGTCATTTTTTGCGAGATAAATGCCGTGATCCCCATAACGATCGGCAGCACATAGTATGGGTCCTTAACGGATAGATCCTGAATCCATAGCATGAAAGGCGCCTGTCTTAACTCTATGGAATAAGCAAGCAGTGAGTAGAAGGCGAAAAGCAAAGGCATCTGCAGCAAAAGAGGGAGACACCCACCGAGCGGATTTACATTGTGTTCCTTATAGAGCGCCATTATTTCCTGGTTCATTTCAGCGCGTTTTGGATCGGTCTTTTTATAGCGGCGATACTTCTCCTGAATAGCCTTGACCTTCGGCTGCACCACCGACATCTTCTTCATTGAAATGATCTGCTTAAGCCGGAAAGGAAAAAGGAGCAGCGATAAAAGAAAAGTCAAAATGATGATGGCAAAGCCGTAGTTTTGAACGAATTGATATATCCAGCGAAGGGAAGCAAGCAGGGGGAGCACCAGAATGGAAAACATTCCATAGTTGATAATCCCTGTTATGTCAGCGGATTTGACGGCTTTAAGACTAGATTGCTGCTTGGGACCAATGTAAATCTGGCATTGCTGTGAACCGTTAACCGGAATTGTGACCTTCAAAAGGTCACGATCCACCTGTTTCCCGTCCAAACCAACCGCTTTAACCGATCGCTTCTGCATTTCAAAATATGGGATCGGAGTGGAAGGAATGGCGATCATCGTGAAATATTGCATGTCGAGCCCGGCCCAACGCACACTACCTTCCAGCTTCTTCACCTCTTTCTCGTCGTCCGGTGGCCCCTCACGCCGCACCTTCCCGTCGGAATAATAGGCCACTTCTAGCTTCGTAGAGCTAAGCAGGTGCTCCTGTTCCGGGCCTATGTCCTGTCCAAGAAAAAACTTGCCGATGAGCTCCTTATCCCCCAACCGCAAATCCGATGCCAGATTAACCAGGCAGTTATCCTTTTCAAAGCTGAAGCGCTTCTCTAAGGTCAGATCGCCTCGTTTCAACTTCAAACTAACGGATACCGGAGGCGTAAGCTCCGCGCCGCTATACGGTGCGCCATTTATTGTGATTTGGTAGATTTCGCCATTTGCCTGTTTTGTCAGAGCCGGATCATCAAAAATAAGCGCACCCGGAAACAGCCGTTCTTCTCCATGATTTGCCGCGATCATTTCAAAATTGCGGTGTTTGGAAGACTTGTATCTGCTGAGTTCCCAACTGGTAAGGACTGCGCCCCTGTTGTCGATTACGGCCCGGAAATGTTCACCCTTCACGACCACGGTCCGCTGTTCGGCCACAGTATCCGAAGAAGAAGATGCCGGCGGTTGAACAGGCTTCTCGACAGGCAGGGCAGGAGCTTCCGCCGAAGCAGGCTGAGCCTGCACTGGTGTCTGCGCGGCAGGCTGTGGTTTGATTGCCCTATCTGCCCTATTCTGCTGCAAATGCTGGAAAAAGATAAACACCAGAATAGTTAGTGCAAAAGCAAGAATTAAACGTTTTTCCATAATCAGCTTATTATGTGCCGCCCGAATGACTTCGGAAGTGTTGCCGTACTCCTCGCCTGATTTAATCCGTATAAGGCATTCGCGCCGAATTATTGCAGTTCAATGATCCGTTCAAGGCACCGGGTCATATCCGCCAGAATTAAAGGGATGGCATCTAAGCAGACGCTTTATGCCCAAAATCACGCCTCTCAGAAGCCCTTTTTTTTGGATTGCCTGATACATATAGACCGAGCAAGTCGGCTCAAATCGACAGGCGGGAGGGAGCAAGGGTGAAATAAACCGTTTATAAAATCGTAACAGGTGGAGCATACATGCCTTAATATGGCTCCACGCTCCCATCGAGTGGCGTGTTTCCATTTTCGCATTCCCCCCGCTGCCCATTAATGGCGGAGCCGTTGAGTTGCAGCAAGAAATTCATCCCGCAATTCAACGTAATCCGCATTGGCACAACTTGATTTTGCGTTTACTATAATATCGGCCTGGCCGGGAATGTTGCGCAAGTATTTTCGAAAAATCTCTCGAAACAGCCGCTTTATGCGGTTCCGAACAATCGCGTTGCCGACTTTTCTCGATACTGTAATTCCCAGCCGATGATGCCCGATCCCGTTCTCCCGCCAGAACAGAATAAACCTTTCTGAATGTATCTTTTTCCCAGTGCTGTAGAGCATTCGGTAGTCCGAAGACCGAACGATACGGACTTCACGGGGAAAACCCTCAGAGATTGTTTTAGCCACTCACCGTCAGCCTTTTGCGCCCCTTGGCGCGTCTTCGCTTGAGCACCAGCCGGCCTCCCTTGCTTGACATCCGCTCTTTGAAGCCGTGTGTCTTCTTGCGTTTGCTGTTGTTAGGTTGGAACGTCCTTTTCATAATGCAAATATCTCCGGTTTACAGCATTGGCTTTTTCAACAAAGACATGAATCATAGAAACTGCGGATGGAAAATGCAAGCTCCGTGACAATTATCAGGACTTTGGCAGACGGCTTTTCTAGCCATTGTCTGCCTTTCTCCCGGTAACTTTCAGCCTCCGAACCGGCATGGACTCTCGCCTCAATTAATGCTCGATCCATTCGAGCGGCGCCGGCATTACCCCAAAAACACGACCAAAATTCTCCCAATACTCTCCAGGTCCTGATTTCTATTGATCCGGGTTGCTGTTCCACCAGCTGTCACCGCGAATACGCAGTTCATCCAGAGACTTCTGAATCTGCGCCTCGATAGCGCGCATTTCTTCTTCCGTAGCATTTGCTTCAACATAAATCGGGCTTCCAATCAGCACGACAGCACGTGAAAAAGGCTTTGGAATCTGAAAATGGTCCCAGCTTTTCATAACCCATTTTTTCTCTACAGAAACATTAAAAGGCATCACTGGATTTCCGCTTTTCCCGGCCAGATAGGCGGCACCGCGTTTTGCTACAAATAAGGGCCCCCGTGGCCCGTCCATGGTAATTCCAACATCCTTGCCGTTCGATAGAGCGCGCAAAGCTTCTGCCGTCGCCCGATGGCTGCCTCTTGTACTGGAACCCCGCGCAACTCCATAGCCGAACCTCCGGATTACATGCGCAATATATTCACCATCGCGGTTTTGGCTGGTTAAGACGACTATCCCGCGATTTCTAAAGTAGTAGGTTGCCCCAAATATCCGGCCATGCCAGAAAGCGAGAATTAATCGCTTTCCCGACAGGTAGACTTTTTCGAGATTAGGCCAGTTTTTCACTTCCCAGCGCAACGACCTGCCAATAAGCCGGATAATCCAATATCCTAAAGTGGAAATCAGGATAATTTTAAAACGGTCCGGAATATTCAGAACTGCTCCGCAAAGAATGCCCTTGATTCAGTTTTGTGAATCAGTTAACGGGTATTGCCTTTTCATGTTCAGACAAGTTGTTCTTTGATCCTTTGCCGGGTCAATGGAAGCTGCCGGATCCGCGCGCCGGTTGCGTCAAATAGTGCATTTGCTAGCAAAGCTCCCATGCCGACTATGGGCGGTTCGCCGCAGCCCGATGGCTCGATCTCGAAATTTTTTACCAGTACCGCCTCGATTTCAGGAACCCATGAAAAGCGCGGAATCTGATACGAGCCAAAACCCAAGTCCTTGATCTCGCTGCCGCTGAAATGTATCTCCTCGCTGAGACAGTAGCCCAGTCCCATGACAATCGAGCCTTCAATCTGCATCCGCGCCCCTTCGGGATTGATCACCGGACCCATATCCTGGGCGAGAACAACGCGCTTGACCTGGATCCGGCCGCTATCCTTATCGACCGTGATATGCGCCATCGCGGCTACATAGGTCCCAAGATAATCCAGGCAGACCATTCCGCAGCCTCGTCCGCTGGGAGTTTTTGCGGGTTTCCAGCTAAACTTCTCTGCTGCGGCCCGTACGACGCGGAGCATCCGTTCATCCGTGAGGTTCCTGATTCGAAATTCCAGAGGATCCATTCCGGCTTTTGATGCCATGATATCCATTTGAGATTCTCGTGCGAAAATGTTGGTATTGCTGCCGGGGCCGCGCCAGGCGCCGGTGCCAAACGGATGCGGTCCCGGACCGCCAAATGCGCTCCCTCTGGAAACCGTTCTCAAATTGGGAACACTGTAAATATTCTGAGAGCTTCTCTCTCCGGCGAAAAATACATGATAATCCCAGAAACTGATTCGATTGGATTCATCAAGGCCGGAGGCTATTTTTACTACGGCCGCCGGCTGGAAAGTGTCGTAAAAAAATTCTTCTTCCCGCGTCCAGACGACCTGGATCGGAACTCCCGTCATCTTGGATAATCGTGCGGCTTGAACTGCCTGCCCGATCTGGCTCTTTCCTCCATATCCTCCCCCGACATAGGGAGTAATGATCCGGATTTTTTCGGCTGCAAGACCGATGGCATTGGCAATCTCCCCGCTGGCTCCGAAGGGTCTTTGAGTGCCAATCCAGATGGTGGCGCTGTCTTTTCCGACGTCCGCTATCGCGCTGTGCGTCTCGATTGCTGCATGTGCGACATAGGGAGTTCGATAGGATTCTTCAAACCGGACAGCAGCAAGTTTTCTGCCCAGTTCCAGATCGCCCTTTTGCTCAATCACGTTGTCTTTCGCGGCCGCATTCAGGATATGTTCGTAAATACTTTCTTCATTGACTTTAATTGCGGGTACTTCATAGTCGGCCTTAACCATAGCGAGAATCTTTTCGGCCATATCCGGAAGCGGATGAACGACTGCCACAAAATCGCCGTCCTGCAGCAGGATTGCTTCCTTAATCTTCTTTGCAGCAGACAAATCAACTGCCTTCAGTCTGGCGCCATGAGCAGGAGGCCGGAGGACCTTGCCATAAAGCATTCTCGGCAAACGAATGTCTCCGGCAAACTTCGCCTTGCCTGTAACTTTTTCTTCAAAATCGGCGCGCGGTGATGACTGACCGCAGACTGAAAAAATTTCCGGCGATTTAAGAGGCGGTTTCTTTTCCAGATGCCGCTCAATAGTTTTCCCCTCAGCAAGGAATCCGTAAGAAACCTTCACTTCAGGATCGGATTTATCACTGACGATCCCGTCCCGTGCAATCAGTCGACCCGGAGGTGTTTTAAGATGCTCCGCAGCCATCTGAATCATAACTTCACGAGCTTCGGCTCCCGCTGCTCTCAGCGCAGGACCAAAGTATTTAATGCTCCGGGAACCATTGGTTCCGCTATCCCAGGGACAAAGTTTTGTGTCGCCCATAACCATACTGACGGACTCATAGGGTACTTCCAGTTCTTCCGCCAGCATTTGCGCCAACGATGCAATGATCCCTTGCCCCAGTTCGACCTTACCTGTGAAGCAGGTTACCTTCCCGTCCACCCCTATTCGAAGGTAGGCATTGAAATCCTCCGGATAGCCTCGGGCCATTCCACGCGGCTGCTGTCCAAAAAGGCATTCATCAATCGAAAACAGGAAATAGATGCCGGGTCCGAGCAGCTTGATGAACTCCCTGCGATGCATCAGATCTTCTTGTGTTTTCATCGCGGCGATCCTCCTTTGAGCTCGGAAGCAGCAGTTTGGACTGCATCTACAACGCGCGCATAGGTGCCGCAGCGGCATAAATGGAGATTCATGCCGTTGATAATTTCCTCTTTGCCCGCCTGTGCATTCTTTAAAAGCAGGCTGTAGCCCCTCAGTATCATCCCCGGAGTGCAGAAACCACATTGAATGGCGCCATGCTGAATAAATGCCTTTTGCAGCGGATGAAGCTTACCATCTTTAGCAAGGCCTTCAATTGTCAGAACATCCTTCCCCGCGACATTCCTGACCGGCAATTGGCAGGATAGGACTGCTTCGTTGTTGACAATCACAGTACATGTACCGCACAGGCCGTGGCCGCATCCAAATTTGGTGCCGGTCAGTTCCAGATCTGTGCGGAGCACCCAAAGCAACGCTCTTTCGCCATCCGCAGTAACGCTTGCGGGACGGCCATTGAGCTTGAATTGAATGGTTTGCTCCATAGGGATACCCCTCCTTCCGGCTCTTATTGAATGTATAGGCTTTATTCAGAGTAAGCCAAATTGGCGGCAAATTACATGTATTTTAAAGAGGCAAAATACTGAACAATCGTGGCGACTTCACATTTGCGTGAAACAGCCGCCACACAATGCAGGCAATTTTCGGCATGGGAATAAACCTTGATTCCGAAGTTGGATTATTGTCGGCTCATAAAGCAATGAACCGCCGATTCTCACGGATCTCCACGGATTCATCACTCTTGTCAACGCATGGGACAGCGCAGAGCGCTGCACCCTTTTCACCGATCGCCATAGGAAAG
>JAFGIY010000182.1 GCA_016929335.1 Acidobacteriota bacterium
ATATCAAATCAGGTTGGTGATTTGTTTTTATATCATGCTTGTCGCTCTCATTTATCCCGTTGCCAATTGCCCCAACGGGGCAATGCAGCGAAGCCCAGGGTTGGCCGCAAAAAGCGCGGCCAACCCTGGGCTTTGATTCACTGCCCCTTCAGGGAAGCCATAATTATCGATTAACCTAATTTGGACAAGCTTGCCATGGGGCTGCCGCGGTCATGAATTCAGCAGGCAGTCGTCAGTCGGCCGTGCGGATCAACGAAGGATTCGGACGTGTGGCTGTGCTCTGCTTCTCGTAACTCTTGAACGCACGGGACGAGATACCTTCTTTATTTCTGTTTCAGTCACCCACCCGTCGAATCCACTGACAAAATCTATATCCCACCACCACTGATTTTCCCAATACATCGGACCGGAGGCCACTGTGCCGGAAGCGCCTTTGGGCTGCGTTCCAATGATGCCGCCTGGCGCAGAAAGAGCGAAACGGACGTCGACCTGTTCATTGGTTCGCACCCGATCCCCAATCCTGAAAGCTTTGCTGGGCACAGGAAATGTTGTTGCCGACACGGAATCGGATTGAAGCGATATGTTTCCGGCCGCATCATAGGCCGACACGTGGTAAGTGTAGCCGGTTGAGGGAACCAGGCCGACGCTCTGGTAGAAAAGGCTCACCGTCGCAGCGATTTGAACTCCATTTCGATAGATCCGGTAACCTTCCACACCGATATCGTCGGTCGACGCATTCCATTCCAGATCGATCTGACTGGAAGATACAACGGTCGCGGCGAGTCCCGTCGGGGCCGCAGGAGGCTGCGTATCGATATCGGTCCGCAAGGCCCTGCCTGAATCCGGCGAAATCATCAGAGAGCTTTCGTCAATAGCTTCAAAGTCCGAACCCGATACTCTCCTCAACTCTCTGACCAGTACATCGTTGTTCCATCGGGGGTCCGGCGCTCCGGAGATATACCAGGCGCTTCCATTGTCTGCCAGAATCATTCCGTATTTTTTCAACGCTCTCAGAATCACCTGGACTTCACGGGAAAAATCGGAGATATCGAAATCCGCCCTGAGCCTGAATCTTTGTCCCATGGGAGGATAGTTGGACGACGTGAGGCTGGAAGCGTAGTGGCGGGCCGGCCAGATATATTCCCTTCTCGTCCTCGGCACGGTAAAGCGGAGAGCATGATTGATTTCGCCGGCAGCCACTTCTTCGTATCGAGCGAGGCCCGGAAGGACAGGAAGGCCGGCGGCATCGGATGACGTCCAGCCGCTCGGCCGAAGGTTATTGGAACGAAGATCAAAAACAGCTCCGGATCCCGCTTCCCAGCTCCCATCAGGCTGCGGATATGTGGACCAGGTCTCATATAAAATGCAGTTGTCTTCATCCAGAATCAGGACATGGCGATCGCCGGAGGATTCGCTTCCTCCCTCGATCTCAGCATCGGACGGAATCGGATATGGACCCGGATCGCTTTCATCCCAATAATCGAACGTGATCTGAACGCGAGGCTGGCTTCCCGGGACTATGTTATAGGGAATGCCGATGGGACCGCCATCCCACAATCCGGATCCGAAATCCGGATGGACGCCTGTGCCGGCGCCAATGCTTGCTATGTATGCGGACGAATTCAAATCCAGTGGCAGATGGTCTACCGGAGTATTCCATATATTATCCGCGGGGAATACCGGGCAGCCTGAAAGAAAAGGCGCTGTCTGCGCGAAGGCGGGCAGACTCAGCAACGCCGCGGCTAATACGGGAACCAGGATCAGAGGAGCAGTCCGTCTCATATTCGGCCTCCATATCATTCCCGATTTATAGCCCCAAATCCGATCCGGAAATGTGACGGCGCTCACGCGGCTGCAAAAGCCGCCACGAATTGCACGAACCGGGACGACAAATATATGAGCGGGCCTCCGGCCCCTTTATACCTTTTCGATATAATTCGTGATAATTCGTGGCTGGATTCTTATTCAGGACACGCAAAGATCCGTAAGGTGTACTACTGGTTGGCGGCTTTGATCTGGTCCCACATTTTGGTGTATTTGGCAGTGTCGGGGCCAAGATCTTCGATCACCTCGCATTTGGCTTTCACCTCGGGAGCAAGGAAAACGGCCGGATTGTTGCGCAATTCCGGGTCCACCATAGGGTAGCTTGCCTGGTTGGGACAGACATAGGAAATGAAGTTGGTGTTTTCAGCTGCCACCTCCGGATCGTGGATGAAATTGATAAAGGCGTGCGCCAGCCGCGTTTGTTTGGAATCTTTGGGAATAACAAGATCATCGCATGCGATGGAGGTGCCTTCCAGCGGGATGACGAAGTCGATGTCCTGATTTTCCTTTTGCACCTGCAACAGGTCTCCGCTATAGCCGTGCACCAGCAGAAACTCTCCCGATGCGAGCCCGCCTTTGTATTGTTCCGACTCGAATTTTGCGAGGTTCTTTTTCCACGCGATCACGACATCGCGAGCGAGTTCAAGCTCCTTATCGTTGCGCGAATTCAGGCTGTAACCGAGATATTTCAAGGCGGCTCCCATGGTCTCCCGCATATCATTGAGCATGGTCATCCTGCCTTTCAGGGCCGTCTCATTGAACATTTTCCAGGATGGTGAAAAATTGCCGACTCTGGATTTCAGACAGGCGATCCCGGAGTTGGTCAGCATATAGGGCACGCTGTGATGCATTTGAGGGTCCATGGAAATCTTCAAATAATCCGCGTCGACATTTTTTAAATTCGGGAGCTGAGCATGATCCATGGGCAACAGGTAGCCCTGATCATTCATGATCTTCACGAAATAGCTGCTGGGCGTGATCAGGTCATAGCCGGTGGCGCCGGCTTTGATCTTGGCGTACATTGATTCATTGGATTCGAATGTGTCGACGATGATCCTGCATCCCTGCTCTTTTTCGAAGCGTTGAAACAGCTCCGGTTTGAAATAATCGGCCCAGGTATAAATTTTCAATTCGGGAGTCTTGCGACGGCAGGCCGTCGGGAAGCAGCAAAGGAAGAAAGACAAGAGAATCAGGAACCGAATTTTCATGCGACCTCCTTGGTTAATCTCCGGCTGAAAAAGACTGCCAGAAACGTAGTCAGCAACAGGATGGATGAAAGCGCGTTGATCAGCGGGGGAGACCCGTATTTGATCATACTGTAGATGCGGATGGGCAGCGTTGTGGAACCGGGGCCTGCCACGAAAAACGTGATCACGAAATCGTCGATGGAGAGAGTGAAGGCCAACAGGCCGCCGGCAACAATGCCGGGCATCAGCAACGGCAGCAGAACGCGCCACAAGGTCTGCCACCAGCCGGCCCCCAGATCCTGTGCAGCCTCAACAATGGCATAATCAAAATCCTGCAGCCGCCCCAGCACGACCATGGTGACGTAGCTGATGCAGAATGTCACGTGTGCCAGAAAAATGGTGAAAAGACCCAACTCGAGATTCATGGCGGCGAAGAAAAGCAGCAGGCTGATTCCCATCAGGATTTCCGGAACAACCAGAGGGGTATAGATCAGGGTGTAATGAAACATCTGCAAACGCGAGGAGAACCGATGAAGCGCGATCGCGGCTGTGGTACCCAACAAGACAGAGACGGCCGTTGCCGAAAATGCAATCACGAGGCTGTTGGTCAGGGCACGCCATATCTCCCGCTCGTGATAAAGCTGCCGATACCAGTGAAGCGTCCAGCCGGTCCATGAACCGCCGAAACGCGAGCTGTTGAACGAATACAGGATAAGGACAAAAATCGGCAGATAGAAGAAGACCATCAAAGCCCATGTGATGATCAGGGGAAACCGGCTGCGTCTCATGCGTCCTCCTCAATCAATGGGGCCGCTTTCCCCTTTTTCTTCTGCAGTACAAGCACGGCCAGCAGCGGAAGCAGCACGGCGAGTATGAGAAGAGATGACAGGCCGCCGGCGTGGGGAAGATTCCGGTCGACAAAAACTCTCTGCGCAATTTTATTGCCGAGCATTTCCCCGCTGGGTCCGCCCACGATGTCGGGAATGACATAGGATCCCAGTGCCGGGATGAAGACCACCAGAACGGCAGTCCACAGGCCGCGGCGAATTCCCGGAAGGAAAACATAGAGGAACGACTGCCACCGACGCGCTCCCAAATCCTGAGCTGCTTCCAACAACCGGAAATCGAATTTCTCCGCTGCGGCATAGATCGGCAGAATCGCAAAAGGCAGGAAGGTATACACCATGACCAGCCAGACGGCGGACGCATTATAGAGCAAGGATGCTTCAGGCCTCACCATGTGCAGGAATACCAATCCCTTTTTGATCAAGCTCTCCGGGTGGAGCAAAGTCTTCCAGGCGAAAATGCGGATCAGGAAGCTTGTCCAGAAGGGGACGATGACCAGAAGCATCAGGATTTGCCGCCATCTGCGATCGGTGCGTGCCAGGCAATATCCGGCCGGAGTGGCCAGAACAATACAGGCAGCAGTCGTAAGCAGGCTTAAGTAAAGAGTGCGCCAGATGATGGCGGGGTAGTTCGGATTGGCCAGGCTGTATAGGGTTTCCAGTGTCCATCCGGCGCCGATTCCTCCGTATAAATCGGCAGGCTTGAAAGTAATGGCAAACACGATGAGCGTGGGAATAAGAAACAGGAGGATCAGCCAGAACAGCGACGGGGCTGTCACCAGCCATTCCTGAACTTTTTTGTTCCGCGCAATTCTCATGGCCAATAGCATCCAATGCAAGGACGGTTCAGGATGATGTCGGCTCTTTATCCTCTAAACCGTTTTCACCGACTTGCTGCGGCGGCAGATTGGTGAGCCGTTCATCCGACTCGCTGTAACGTTCAAGCATGAAACCATCATCCGCGTGCCAGTTGATCCAGACATCTTCATGCCAGCGAATGGGCTTTTCATCCAGCAGAAAACGGCTGTGCTGGCGGAATACTGCCAGCCGATAATCCTGGATCCTCACCCAGTATTTGGTATGTGTTCCCAGATAGATCACGTCTTCCACGTGGGCGCGCATCTTGTTATGACGGCCGTCTGCCGAAGGCTCTTCGCGGGAGATATTGAATTTCTCAGGGCGGATGCTCAGGTAGACCTGGTTGCCTTTGCCGATTTGCTTGTCGTTGAAGCAGAGCACATCCGGAAAGCCGTCGATTTTCAGCCGGCTGTAATCTTTTTCGGGAACGTCGGCCACTTCCCCTTCGAAGAAGTTGGTGTCTCCGATAAAAGCTGCTACAAAGCTGCTGCGTGGGGCCTCATAAATTTCAGCCGGAGCGCCTACCTGTTCGATGCGCCCCCGGTTCATCACGGCGATGCGATCGCTCAGACTCATGGCCTCACCTTGATCATGTGTTACATAGAGGAAGGTAATGCCGACCTGATCGTGTATCAGATCCAGTTCGATCAGCATGCGCTGCCGAAGTTTAAGATCCAACGCCGCCAAAGGCTCGTCCAGCAATAAGACCTGCGGCCGGTTGATCAACGCGCGGGCGATGGCGACGCGCTGCTTCTGCCCTCCGCTGATCTGGTCGGGACGCTTCCGAGCCTGGTCCTCCATCTGGATGAGGTGCAGCATTCGTTCAACTTCCGTTTCGATCTCCTGCCTGGGACGCTTGGAAATGCGCAGGCCGAACGCGATGTTTTCCCAGACGGAGAGATGGGGAAAGAGCGCATAGTTCTGGAAAATGGTATTGACCTTGCGTTTGTGGGGAGGCAGAGCGGTAATATCTTCGCCGTCCAGCAGGACCCTGCCGCCATCCGGCCGTTCGAATCCCGCCAGGATGCGGAGCAGCGTGGTTTTGCCGCAGCCGCTGGGTCCCAGGAGCGAAAAGAACTCTCCTTTTCGAATAGATAACGAGACATTGTCCGCAGCACGGGTTGACCCGAAACTTTTGGAGAGGTTTTCAAAAACCAGGAAATCTGCCAACCCTCGCCCTCCCCGGTCAGAGGTGGTTTCTAAAAGTGGAGTTTAATGCTACTCCAATTCGATGGCTGCGGGTTATTCCAAACTGAAAGTGAGCGTCGCTCCGCCATAGAAGGTTTCTCCTCTGGCGCTTGAGCTGTCATTCTTGATGGCCTGTCGCGCGTTCCGGCTGAGAGAAGTGGAGTAACCGATCATCGGCTCCAGCGAAAATCCTTTGCCCATGGGAATCGTCAGAGAGGTCTGGAAATCTGCGCTATAAAAATTGGAAAATTCCCGCCCGCCGTCATTCAATCCCATATAGGAATTCTTCAGAACATATCCGGCATACGCTTTGAAGTTTAGTGAGATTTCTTTCTTCAAAGGGATCGAGGGCTCCAGGCCTGCCTGAAGGTAGGTCCCCTTTCCGGCATTCACGTCGACGTGGATGCTGAAGCATGGATTAAGCAGATCGGAATGGCCCACCCTGCCGTAGATCTCGTCGCTGTCCAAGCCCTCTCTTACTCCATAGTGGACAAATCCCGCCTCGTAGTTGAACTTCCCTGTCTCACCCGCATAGGAACCCGTAAAATCGACTTCGGTCAGGCTGTTTGGGTCAAACTGCCAGTTCGCCCAGAGGTTCGCGGAGAATCCCTTGCTGCCAACCGTCACGGTCGGCTGAAATACGCCCCCTTCGCTCAGGCGCAATCCGCGCCACATGTAATGCGACAACACAGCTCCTCCGGCTTCAAATTCGACATCCCCCGCCGGCAGAATTTGCGGAAGCATTAGCATTGTGAAAAACAGGAATAAGAGCCCCTGACCTTGTCTTTTCATATTCAGACCTCTTTGCTGACTGGACAAAAGCATCGAAAGGAGTAGCCGCCCATATAGAACGTCGGAGTTTATGAAGAGAGTCGGCTCTTGTCAAGCCGATTGAAAATCGGGAAGACATGACGACTGCGCGCGCCTGCGCTTTCAAAAGCGCCACGGATTACACGGATATAAATATTTATCTAATCCGTGTAATCCGTGGCGTTTTTATAATTATGGCCTTCTTCCCCGAAGATTTATTTGATGTCACATTTAGCGAAATTATCCTCAAAGGCGATCCATCGCATCCGGCGCATCGTGGCTTTGAAAGACACATGACCGAGCTGTGCCGACAAAGCCGGGAGACGGAAGTGAATCCGTGTGAATCTTCTCGAAGAAGAATGAAAATTCAGAGCAAGGCAGGCTGCTGCTGCCATAATGAAAATGCACGGCATGGTGTAGAAGCGCAGGCAAGTTTATGGGCTGGAAATGGCAGGCATTGGAGCGGCGGCAATATCATCATCAGCCTCTGATGTATCTTCGTCTCTCGATTCAACAGTCGCAGCCAATATTCGGTTTGCCAATTCATCAGGATTGCAGGCTTCTGTGGCATATTCCTCAGGATTGAAACGCCCTCCGGTTATATAGGCCACAGATCCTCCGACTGCTATCCAGGGGCAAAGTGCAACCAGCGGCAAGGCATATTTTTTGGACCTTATCAAAGATTCCAGCACACCGCGAACGGGCTTGCTGCGCTTGAGATTGCCCTGGACCTGCGGAATAACGAATGCAGAGAACTGCAGTTCCGGACGGCGTTTGCTGAATTGAACCAGCGATTTGGCTATCTGCTTCGGCGTGGTAATGCCGGCGTCTGCCAGGATACTGCGTCGCACGGCCTTTGGATAATAAAAGTTGAGGATGCTTTTGGAAAAATCCGCACAATTACGGAAAAGGATGTTGAAGCGCTTTTTGTTAGGGTGTGAGTTGAGAAATTCGATCAGCGCATCATCCGCATCTTCACTGGTCTCGATCACAAAGCCATAAATTTTCCGGTCGTAGGCAGCCCCCACGAGTTGAGTCCAGTCTCCTTTGGGAATCCGGCCGTCAAGCGTGTCGGGAATGAGTGAGCGCAGATGAGTGCGTCTATAGTCATCCCGAAGCAATGCGACATTTTCTCTGTCAATGGCATAAGGGACCTGGTTTGCGTTCTCGACTGCATACAGATAAGGTATCAGAGGAATGGCGATCCAGTCGTATCCGGCAATCCGCCCGTAACGGCTGATTACAATCCCCTGTTCTCCGGCGTTGCATCTGCGCAATTCTGTAGGAGATGCCGCGCATACGCGCGACAGGTAAATGGCGGTATGTCCGGTCGGGTTGAAAGATCCAAACGAACTATGCGGCTGCTGCAGCAGGAGAGCGGCATCCGCATGCAGTTGAGCAACGGCCATAAAAAACAGCAATAGCAGCAACCAGCATTTTTGAAATGTCATTTTTTTGTAAGCTGAGTCTAACATACTTTGCACTGCCGGCGGCTCAATAAAACATAAGAAACGCGGTTGAACAAAGAGATTCAAGCCATCCAGGGATTATTGCCTTATTTGCTGCTACTTGATGTAGAATCGGAAACAGTATTTGTATCTGAGGTTTTATCGCGCTCTGAAGGAATGGATTCATTTGACCGGAATTAAGCGGAGATACCGCCTCGGCGCCGTCGGTTTAATTCCCGGCCTATCCGCATGCATGTGAATTCAGGCGTGAGGAGGTACGCCGTGTCCCGGAACCGTCCGGATGCCAAGCCTTTGAGTTCCACTCCAGCCTGTCCCCAATGTGGTTCGCACGACGTCACATATCTGCAAAAGCGGCAGACCTATCTCTGTGAGGACTGCAACCACCGCTTCCCGCCGCCCGTCGAATTTGTCCCGTTGAACATCTTCTTGAGCTACGGACACGATGAGCATGTTTCAGTTGCCGACCGGATCAAGTCGGACCTCGTAGCCCGGGGGCATAATGTCTGGTTTGACCGCGAGCGAATGAAGTCGGGAGACGATTGGGAACTCTGCGTGGAGGAAGGCTTGAAGTGGGCAGCTCAAGAACAGGACAGAGGACGGGTAGTGCTTCTGATGACGCCTCACTCCCTGCGCCGGCCCGACGGTTTCTGTCTCAACGAAGTAGCGCGAGCCCTTGCGCTTCGATTGCGCATTGTGCCGGTAATGGTATCCTGGATTGAGCCTCTTCTTTCCATATCCCGCCTCCAGTGGCTGGATATGCGTGATTGCCTTCCCCCGGATGATTATCCTGAGCAATACGAGAGCCGATTCAAAAAACTTCTCGCGGCCCTGGAGAAGGGAGAGATTGCCTTCGACGGTTCCCATGCCCGGCTGGAGCAGGTGCTCGAACCTCCCTCTTTCGAAGCGGACATTAGCGACCATCTGGGACGGTTTACGGGACGGCGATGGGCCATTGATGCGCTGAACGGCTGGCTGATGAGGCGGGAGGCTTCACGTGTTTTCTGGATTACGGGTGCGCCGGGTTCGGGCAAGACGGCGCTGGCCTCATGGTTGTGCTATCACCAGCCGGAGGTGAAGGCATTCCATTTTTGCGTGAACGGACATACCGACAAGTCGGATCCAAAGCGCTGTGTCCTTTCCATTGCCTATCATCTCGCCTGCCTGCTCCCAACCTACAAAGCGAAGCTCTCTACCAAGAATCTTGAACGGCTGGCAAAAGAGGCGAACGCCCAGTCACTTTTCGATGAGTTGATTGTCCAGGCGCTGATCGAAAGCGGACCGGGAGAAGCCGGTATTGTCGCCATATTGATCGATGCACTGGATGAGGCCTCGACCGGTAATTCCAATGAGTTGGCCTCATTTATCTCATCCGAGTTCGCAAAGACACCCAGCTGGCTTCGGCTCATCATTACCAGCCGTCCGGATCCTCTTCTCCGCCACCTTCTTCAAGCCTTCGATCCATTTGAAATCAATACCGCTTCTGCGGAAAACGTTAGTGACCTGCGACAGTTCCTTGAACGCGAGCTTGGAAAGGATGCTCTGGGACAGTCGGCCAGTCCTGTAACTATTGACGACATCCTGTCGCGCAGCGAAGGATTGTTTCTTTACGCAGAATGGGTGCGTCAGGAACTGGTTGCAGGCCGCCTGACTTTCGACCGCGTGGATCAGTTTCCTCAAGGGCTCGGCGGGGTTTACGCCCAGTATTTCCACCGGCAATTCCCGGATCTCGAGTTCTTCAGCAACAGGATTCGGCCTGCCCTCGAATTGATACTCGCCGCCAAGGATCCTCTTCCTGCACCGATTCTGAAGGATCTTCTGCATTGGGAGAGAGACTATGAAGTCGCCAGGTTCTCAGCCTCTCTCGGATCACTGTTTTCCGCCGTCAAAGGATGCCTGCAGCCGTTTCACAAATCGATCCGGGACTGGCTCCAGGATTCTGATCGGGCCGGGAATTACTGCGTGAGTCTGAATGAAGGCCACAAGTTGATGGCCGAGCACGGCTGGGCAGCATTTCAGCGCCATCGATCTGATAAGGTTCCGCTATCGGCTGCCGAAATGCGATGTCTGCACGAACTGCATTACCATCTGCTTCATTGGGGGGCGGATGAGGCTGCGAACAGGTTGAAGCAGTATCTCTCCGACGTAGACGTTTTCGTCGATCTCTATCGTCGGAACATGTATGAACTGATGGAATGCCTGGAGGCCGCAGGGGGAAAGGCATTCCTGAAAGAAATACTTGGCCCGAGGATAACTGAGATGGAATCGACCTGCGGCGATCGGAACCGCCTGGCGTTCATTTGTCAAACTATAGGACTCCTCCTATGCCATCTTGAGAGAGCGCATGAGGCGGAAAAGCACCTGAAGAAATCTGTGGAATGCTACAGACAATGCGATGACGCGCTGATGCTGGCAGAAGCCCTCAACGATCTCGCAGGCTGCTCTATTAAGAACGCCGACCTGGATTTAGCGGAAAGCTGCTACAGAGAAGCACTGGACATCCGAAGGCGGATTCTCACGGACTATCACGAGGATACTGCGGAAAGCATTAACAACTACGCCCATGTGTTTTATCACAAAGGTGATTATGAAACCGCCGGGAAACTCTATGAAGAAGCCTTCCAGATTCGGCAGCTCCTTTTCGATCCGTGCCATCTAAAGATTGCTGAGGGATATAACAACCTGGGTGTGGTCGCTTCATCAAAGGGAAATTCGGAAAAAGCAATTTCGTTCTACCGCAAGGCTACAGAAATCATGAAGTGCTGCGACCTGGTGGATACTTGGGAATCAGCGCTCTATTTCACGCACCTGGGCGGCGCTGCTGCTGCGGGAAATATCGACGAGGCGGAACAGGCCTTTTGCCAGGCGCTGGCTATAAGACGAAAGCTCTTCGGCCGGCGTCACCCCAATACTCTTGTTTCCGTGCTCAATCTGGCAAGAATCCTGGGAGCAGCGGGCAAATTGGAGGAAATCGAAAACCTTTTTGCCGATGTTCCCTCCGGACTGTCGTCCGAGGGCAATGAAGCTCTGGTCTTTGCCAACGGGCTCATAGAAACCGCAAATGCCTTGACCAACAATGGAAATTCGCAAGGAGCCGAGCGAGTGCTGTTGCTGGCACCCAAAGTTCTTTCGCGGGTTTTTCCGGAAGAGCGGTCCGTTCAGCTTGGTCTGTTGAAGGAAGTAGCTTCCTATTTCGATCGTGTCGGCAATAACCGCACTGCAGGCGAATATTACGGCGCAGCCGAGGAATTTACCAGGCAGCTTTTGGGGGCTCGAAGCC
The DNA here is from genome assembly GCA_016929335.1 of Acidobacteriota bacterium. Classification (GTDB taxonomy): domain Bacteria; phylum Acidobacteriota; class UBA6911; order UBA6911; family UBA6911; genus UBA6911. The sequence goes on from JAFGIY010000182.1 coordinate 11,459, forward strand.
CGGACGCGGTTGTCCTGGCGCAGAAACAGGCGCTATGTCTGCGGCTAAGCGGTGATATTGAAAATGCAATGAGGTGTTATGCCCGGATAATTCTTATCGGCCAGAGTCTCCTGAGAGACGGATCTCTCCAGGATGAAACGGTCCGGCAACAGATCGTCTTCATCACCGCTGTAGCTTTCAACGAAATCTCCTTTTACAGGCATGTTCCCGCCCGAGATTGGGCATCCGCTCGTGAGGCTTATGCGTCGGCCATAAAGCTCATGAAGGAGCTGGATCTCCCTATCGAGTTAGCGAACATGGAGCTGAATCTCCAAACTGTGCTTCACCGTTCGGGTGAGGGCGCCGACCCTGCCGAGGTAAAACGACTCGCTGGTGTTCTAAGGGCAGCGGGTGATCCGCGTGCGCGGAAAGCCGGCGAAATCATTGGCATGGCAGGAGAAAAATGAGCCCGGAGATCGCTTGTCCGGACTCCAGGCGGCAAATGTCTCTCCCCGGAAAGGAGAATAACTCATGATATTTTCAAAAACACTCAAGCGGTTGTTGGGAGGCCGGGCAAAAAAGGGCTGCAGGTCTTTCGCCTGCAGCCCTGATTGAGGTGGGATAGAAAGTTTACTTCCTGCCTGCCTCGTATTGCTTTCTGAAGTCGGCAGTTTCCTTCGCGAGCTGCTTCTTCAGCCACTCGGGATATGGGGATTCCTTTGGAGATTCCCATGTCTTCAGCTCGTGCATCCAGGGTGCGCGCTCGACGAATTCGTCATGAGCAAACGGCACCGGAGGATGGCATACCCACAATGGATCGAATTCATTCTTAATCTTCAGCATCCATTCGTGGTAGTTCGGACCGTACTTCGGTCCGGTCAGGTACATTGGCTGATGCGGGCCGATCAGGGCGGTATAGAACCGGTGATCGATATTCATCTTCGACGTCTCGAGGTAGAAGTGATCGACGCCGGTGATATCTTCGTCCTGATCCCAGTAGATCAGGAATTCGGAATAGCCCTGGTATCCCAGCTCAAAGCTCTGGAACCAGCCCGGGTCGCCGTGATCGGGCATCAGCGGAGGCGTGTACTTCTCCTTCAGCTTCGCATAGACCGGTCCGTGCTCGGTTGCCTGCTTCATGGTTTCGATGACGTAATCCACCGAAACATACGAACCGCACATCAGCCACATGCCGGCCGAATCCGCATTCTTGATCCAGGATTCGTCGCTGGGCTTGGTGCGCCGCGGCTGGCCGCCCAATTCCATCATGATGTCGTTCAGAACATTTTCGTCGTACGTCAGCTGCTCTTCATTGGTGTATCCGATCAGCAGCACGCGAACGATATGGAAGTTGGCCACCGTGTCCCGGTTTTCCTTCAGCCACAGATCCCAGAATTCTTCCTTGCATTCCGCTTTCGCGATCATGCGCCAGAAGAGAGGGACCTTGGTTACGGCGCCGCCGATTTCGGCCTTGCCGATCTCGTACATCGACTTCACCTGGGTTTCCTTGCTGGGCATGATGTAGTTGATCCACTTCACGCGCTTTTCCGGCAGAGCCAGGGCGGTATTGGGAGCGATGCCTGTAGGTTCGAGCGTTTCCGGCTGGAAGGGGAGAACCTTCACCGCCATCCTGGTCACGATACCGAGGCATCCGCGAAGCCCGGTATAGCCGCGCAGCAATCCGCGCAGATCCGGACCGATACCATCGCCCCAGAACCAGTCATCGCCGACGGCCAGCGAACCCATCTTCAAAACCTCGCCGTCCGGCAATACCATCTCGGTTCCCAGGATGCGGCGATGAGGCAAGCCGATCCTGTGGCTGAGAGGAGACCAGCCGTCGCCGATCAGATTTGCGATGACGGAAGCCTGGGCGCCGCCGCCGCCGATTACGACATAACCACCCCGCTTCAGGCACTCTGCCTGGAACTGGGAGTAAATCACGCCGCTCCCGACCACCGCGTACCAGTGCTTTTCATCAAATTCGAAATCGTTCAGGCGCTTCAGATCGACAAGCAGCTCATTTTCCACGTGGCAATGCGAACGGGGCCCGTAGAAACCGGTGCTGTATGGGACATAGGGGACCGTGTAGCGGTTGCAGATCTTCACGATCTTCTGAACTTCCTCGGTTGTTCTGGGCATGACGACGGCGCCCGGGATTTTTGTCATTACTCTCTCGTACCCCGTGCCGTTTTCATAGCCCGCCGGTCCGGAGCGATAGCCCTCGCAGATGACCGGATCGTCCGACAGATATTTTTCGCCGACGACAGCTGCTATTGCTTTATAGGCTTCTTTAACAATGGCCATGTCTTCCTCCTTATACTTCCAACGAAGCGAGAATGAGTTCAGAGAAGTCCATTACCTTCACCACATTGCCGTCTTCTTTGACCGCCTGCGAGAAGTTGTTTTTGCACCATGGGCATGCAGAAACAAGGGCTTCCGCTCCTACTTCCTTTACCTCTTCCAACCGGTGCTTTGCTGAGGAGGAAGCGAGTGTCGGGAATGCTGCTTGGGTTCCGCGTCCGGCCCCGCAGCAGAATGCGTTTTCACGGGTCCGGATCATTTCGACAAAATTAGCGCCTGGGATAGCGGCGATGACGTTTCGCGGCTGGGCATAGAGTCCCTGCGTTCCGCGCCGTCTCTTCAGCGGGGGCTTGACGGTTCCCATCCATCCGCGCTCTCCGCTCCAGGGCGTCCACGGATCGGCAAGCCGGCTGATGCTGCAGGCATCATGGTAGGTCAACCGCATGTTCACGGGCCTGGTCAGCTTCAGTGCACCCCTCTTCAGCGCCTCGTCGGCAAATTCGGTCAGGTGAACCACTTTGAAGGGCAGATCCGCAGTGGCGATGTTAAGGAGCTTCGGATATTCGACTTTCCACATCCTGTAGCCTTCCGCGCAGGACAGGAGAACGGTCTTTGCGCCGGTGCTCTTCACCATATCGATATTGCGCTTCGCAAGCTCGCGGGCTTCATCCAGCATGCCGACGGACTGCAGCGTGTTGCCGCAGCACCATTCGTCGGGCATCAGCATGAAGGGCGTCCCGGTCGCATTGAGGATCTTCGCAGTCGCCTGGGCGATTTCCCTATTTGTGTACGAAGCAGTGCATCCCACAAAGTACAGAACATCGGCCTTCTGCTCGACCTTGATATCGCCGGTGATCCACTTTTTCCTGTCACCATGAGAGGAGGAAAAAACATTGTGAGATTTGGCGATATTTTCGGCAATCTTCTTGTGAGCCGGCATCGGGCCGGCGCCGTCCTGGACGGCCTTCACGCGCATCGATTCGAGCGACAGCTCGATTTCGAGATCGAGGTTCCGTTTGCAGCCTACATCGCATGCACCGCACAGAGGATCGGCATAAATGATCTCCAGCAGCGTCGGAGTCCAATTCAGTTTCCCTTCAACTATCCCGGTACCGATTCTCATTTTCCCGAACGCGCCGTAGGAATCGAAATCGTTCCATACGTTGCTGGGGCAGCGTGTGCTGAATTTGGTGCCCGGCATGTAGGTGTGTTCGACCCAGTAACAGCCTTTGCACTTAATGCAATGGCGCATGTCATACGCATAATTGTTCAGATCTGTTGTTTCCAAATTTACTTTCGTCGTTGGCATCATCGCCTCCCTAAAAGCACAAATTGCCCGGATTCATAATGTTATTGGGATCGAAAACCTTCTTCACCCGCCTGAGTGCCTGGACATAGCCGGCAGCCCGTTCATAGACCATCGGAGCCAGTTCGCCGTAGGGCCTCGTGAAGAGAGCGCCCTCGTTCATCAGAGCTTTTGCCGCATCTTTGTACAAGGCCGCAACGCGCGCTTTCGCCGCAGCGTCTTTTCCGTTGTAGAAGAATGTGAATTCAATCTGACAACCGCGGTTGTGTTCGATCGGCTGAATATAGCTTCCGATATCGGCGATCGGATATCCGTGTTTCGGGGCAACCGCCTCGACCACGTCGACGAACTGCTGTGATTTTTCCGGTCTGGCAATAAAGAACAGGCTTTGAGATGCGCCCTGCCAGCGATTTTTCCAGTAAGGCCCTTCCGCAGGCCACGGATTCCGCAGCAATGAGAGCATTTTTTCACCCAGTCCGGGGAATCCCGGAAGAGCTTCATCCAGAGCCAGCTTCCGGAACTCATTTTTTACAACCTCTTTGAGAAGCTTTTCTTCGTAAGCGATCTTCTCGTCGGGCCGGCGCACCAGGCCGCTTACAACAATGATCAGAGCCCAGGGCGGCAACGTGGCGCGCAACCGTTCGAAATCCTTTTTATAGTCTTCGGCAATAATCGTCGCCAGGTCGGTACGGTTGAGAAGAACGACTTCCTGTCCGACTCTGCGAGGCAGAATTCTGTAAAGGAATTCCTGCGCATAGGAAAGATCGTTGACCGGAACGAAGTAGACTTTGTCCTTCCTGGTCTGGAACATGACCTTCAGGTTTGTCCATGTCACGACACCCATCGTGCCCTGTGCACCCTGGACGAATCGATAAAAGTCGATGCCGGGGCCGGATGGATTGCCTCCATGGGATCCGGAATCCGGATATCCGTTCACGCTGGCGGAGCCCAGTCTGAAGGGATCGCTGTTCGGCCAAACCACTTCAAATCCCTGCATCGGTTCGCCGTAATCATAGACGGTGTTGGTCGGGACTTCTCTGTCCAGGAAATCGCTGAGTACAGATCTGTTTGCGGGAGGCATCAGCGGCATTAGTGCACGCATCCCCTGTTTTGCCAGTTCGCCTGTCAACTGACCCCATGTCACACCCGCTTCAATACGGACCTTCTTCAGGTCCTGATCGATCTCGAGGATCTTATTCATCTTCGAAAGATCCAGAATAATTCCACCCTCTCTGGGGATGGCGCCGCCGTTGAAATGCACCTGCGACGATACCGGCACTACCGGCACATTATTTTTGCTCGAAAATTTAAGAACATCGCTAACCTGTTCCGAGCTTGTCGGCCAGACCACGAAATCAGGCGTTCCCGGAGGAACCAGGCTGTGGTCGCTGGAATATTTGAGCAGAACAGACTGAGCATCGCTCACGTTCTCCTTGCCAACGATCTTTGCCAGCTCATTCTTGCTAATCATCTTCCCTCCTTAAATTTTTGCTCAAAGAGCTCCTGGCTCGCTCTCATGGCGAGAGAGGAAGCTCATACCGGATAGGATGCGGGCGTGTGAATGGAAATCGGGAATCGGTTTTCCTGTCTGCGGAGACTGCTATGGTGACACAACCAAAAGGACAGACGCCTCGCACCCACCCACAATTTACAGACTTAAGTTGATGCCAAAATCAAAAGCATGCCACGGATTCCACGGATTTATAAATATATTTATATCCGTGAAATCCGTGGCATGCCTTTATACAGTAATCGATATTCGCACAAGTTCAGGGGCGGCTCAGCGGCCGCCCCTCGGACAGCCTATCGGATTGATTCTATAATCAATGCGATGCCCTGGCCACCGCCGATGCACATCGTGATCAGGCCGTACCGCAAAGCTCTACGCCGCAAAGCATAGGCGCAGGTGAGTAACAGAGTGGCTCCGGTAGCGCCCAATGGATGGCCTAGAGCAATGGCATTACCCATGGGATTGACCTTTTCCGGATTCAATCCCATTTTTTCCATGTCACGCATACAGGCTAGGGCTTGCGGAGCAAAGGCTTCATTGAGTTCAATGATATCGATCTGCTCCCCTTTGAGCCCGGCGCTCGCCAGTGCCTTGCGCGATGACGGCACCGGACCGTAACCCATGATGCGGGGATCCACTCCGGCAACTCCAAAGCCGACTATGCGGCAAAGAGGTTTCAAGCCGTAGCGCTCGGCATCGCTCTCAAGGCCGAGAACCATAGCCGCAGCGCTGTCGACCACGGCGCTCGCGTTACCCGCAGTAATGACTCCGCCGGCTTCAAAAGCCGGAGGCAGTTTCGCCATGGATTCGAGAGACGCGTCTTCCAGGATGTGTTCATCATACTTGAGCGTGACGGGTGGCAGCGATCCTCCCTGCTCGATTGTAACCGGCACCAGTTCTTCATCGAACCAGCCCGCATCGCGTGCCTTCTTTGCATTGGCATGCGATCGGTAGCCGATACGGTCGCACTCCTCGCGGGTGATGCCGTACTGCCGTCCCAGCCTTTCAGCGGTATTGGCCATCGACAATTTTGCACCCGGGTCATAAAGGCACATGAGCAGTGCATCCTGCAGAGCCGTACCTGCAGGAAGAGCCTTTGTATCCACCGGACCGTATTTCTGAGTGGCATTTCCGACCTTTTTGCCGCGATAGTTATAGAGGGAAAACGGATACTGCATGCTTTCGCCGCCGCCCACCATATAGAACGGCCGTTCCCTATCATGCCGCAACCCTGCAATAGCCATTTCCGCAGCAACGGATACCGCCTCAGCTCCGCTGCCGCAGATGCGCGCAACGGTTAATGCAGGGACATCATCCCCCAGCCCGCCTCGCCACCGCATCCCCTGTGCTCCATAAATCGAGTCGCGATGGCTGTGCGCCGCCATTCCCATGATCACATGACCTATCAGTTTGGGATCAATCGCAGTATGTTCCAGCGTTGCCTTTATCGCCATTCCTCCAAGCTGAGTAGTGGAAAACCGCGCATAGAGGCCCGGCGCTTTGTTCTTGTGTAATATGTCCGCTCGAGGCAGCCTGCGGCCGCCGTCGAGGATGACGACCGATTTTTCTTTCGCCATAAATCGATTCCTCCTACTCGTGCATGAAGGCGGCCGGCGTGCGCGGGCCGTTTAATATGAAATTTTTAATGCCTATATCCGCGTCGATGGTCTCCTTGGAATCGGCAAAAGCCTTGGCTTCAACCTTAAGCCCTTCATCGAGAGGGAGCTGAAGCCCTTTCTTGACGGCATTAACCAGGATAGCGTCAATAAGCAACGAACGATGCCCGATCTCCACATTGGGAACCGGGTCCGGAACTGCTGCAGGAGCAGGATTGACTGCAGCCAACTTGACCTTGCCTGCAATATGATCCCGGATAAGATCTATCGCCGCCTTTACAGGATCAGCCGCCGGTTTGCCGGCAGCCCAGCCTATCTTGCAGGCTTCCTCAGCGCCGATGGTTTGCGCTGTCCGCAGCAGCTCGAGCGCCTTTTCCACTCCAACCAGACGAGGCAAACGCTGCGTTGCACCATAGCCCGGAATGATTCCGAGATTCACTTCCGGCTGCCCGAACAAAAGATTCGGGCCAACGACGCGGGCATGGCAAGCCATGCAAAATTCCGCACCGCCGCCCATAACCGGCCCATTCACCGCCGCAACGACAGGCTTCTTCATATTGGCGATAAACTTCTGCACCGGATGGGCCTTATAGCAGATGCCCTCGGTCTCTTCTCTCGTGTTTAGAGATGTAAACTCGTTGACATCGGCCCCGGAGAGAGCGCCTTCATAGCCGGTAAAAACTGCTCCCTTGATCTTGGGATCCGCATCTATCTGCATGAAAGCCGTCTTGAGTTCCTGCACCGTCTGCATACAGAGCGCATTCTTGAACTCGGGCCTGCGAACCATCACGACGGCAATATCGCCGTCGCGCTCGATTTTTACATCCCGCAGGTATGCGGGCAGCTTCTTTTGCACTATGCACTTCGGCACAGGAAAATCCGGATGCGTCTTCTGATAGTTCAGGCAAAGCTCGGCCACGCGTTCCGCACCCAGCTTGTGCCCCAAGTCGAGCATCCCTTCGGTAAATCCCAGAGACACACGGATCAGCCAGTTGAGATCCGACAGCTCGCACACGCCATTTTCAGCCACTGCAAAAGAGCGTGCCAGCAATACTGCCAGAATACGGTCCATCACAACTTTTTTCTGTTCTTCCGTTGACGTCGTATCTTCGGGCGCCTTGGGATTGCGCCAGGGAGCGTTTCCCTGTTTCGCCAGCAAGGCCGGCGGAGCAAACCATGCCGTACCCCCCGGCGCGTCGCGCATCAATTCCTGCAGGTGTTTAACCAGCAGATTCCCGCGAGTTCCATCCATGACGTTGAATGGCCCGCCGCCGCCGATAGCATCATTGACAATCTTATCCACCTGGGGAGGTGTGGCAATCCCTTCCTCCGCGATGCGCACGGCCTCAACGATGTAATTGCTGAAAATATCATCGGCCGCAAAACATGGGACATCGGCGGTGACAATGGGCACCTTGCCGAGCTTTTTGAGTACCTCGATCATACGATTGCCGAGAACCGGATCCCCGGAAAGCACTACCTCGATGGGAATGGCGCGCCAGGCCGGATAAAACGGGTGATTCACAAAGCATCGTTCGGGATGCTTGGCGTCCGCTGCAATCCAGGCTCTCGGAATGCCCGATGTGGCGAATCCGATGAGGCAATCCGCACGGACGACCTTTTCGAGATTATTCAGGATGACTTTTTTTATCTTTACTTCTTCAGTAGCGGCTTCAAGGACATAATCACAATCGGCAAGATCCTTGATTTCCATTGTGGGGATGAGGGCTGCGCGGGTGGCTTCCGCAGACTTCTGACTCATGCGACCACGCGCCAACGCTTTTCCAATGTAGCCTTCAATTCTCGCTACCCCTGCATCCAATGCCTCCTTTTTTATGTCCAGGAGGTAAACCTTTCCTCCCTCGCCCGCCGCGAGGGCAGAGAGGAAACCATAAGCAAGGTCGGGTCCGATGGATCCCGAACCTATCACTCCTACAATCATTGTAGACTCCTTTCCGCATCGGCGGCCCGGTCCCTCTTCCAGGTGCCGGGATTTATCTTTTGGGACGACTTACTTTATGCACAAAGCGCCTGACGGCACTCTTCAAGAAGCTCCAAACGGTCCCTACAGATAGTAACTAGAATGAGTTAACAGATGTGAGCAGCACGGCGCGCCCGGTAATCCGGCGTCCAGACTTGGACGGGAATTTTATCATCCGCCCTCGTCCTATATTTCAGAATATCCGTTAATGCTCTTTCCCTCTTTACCGCCAAACGACCTCAGCTCCATGCCGAGAACACTCCAAATTCAAATCGGCGCTGCTTCGGCCGGCTGACACACAGCTTTACTGCGGTTACTCCGCATAGCTATAAAACAACGCGGTCTACACTCTAACAGCTCAAACCAGATGTCAAGGACAAATTCCCGCGCAGATAAGTCTATATATATTAGCTATTTACAGGAGCGTTCCACGGCTTGGAAAGGCGGTCGAAACGCCCAAAAAGCAAAGCTAAAAGACGTCATCGCACCGGTGGTATTTGGGTCTCACGGGTGAAGCAATTTGGGGCTGCGAATTACACAAATTAACGTCTGACTCATTGTGAAAATTGGTGTCAATTCGCGACTGCCTGCCTTTTTGGCTCAGCTCAATTCAGGAAGAGGTTTGACCGGTGCGGCGCGGCGGGACACGAAGCTCTCCACACAAAAAACGATCAATCCGATACAGACAACTCCGAAACCAACGGCCCGGTCAGCGCTAAAAGCTTCCTTATAGACCAGAACACCGAGCAGCAGCTGAAGTGTCGGCGTGATGTAGTGCATAATGCCGATGGTTGTAAGCGGAATGCGTTGAGCCGCCGAAGCGAACATCAACAGTGGAACGGTTGTAATCAATCCGGCCCCGGCCATCAGCAGGTCTGAACCCAGCCCAACATGAGAGAAAGCGCCCAGCCCAACGGCGTCCTGATGTAAAAGGAATAGCAGACCCGGCAGGAAAAGAATGCCGGTTTCGAGAGTGAGCCCGTTCAGAGAATTGAGGGGAGCCGTCTTCTTGACCAGTCCGTAAAAGCCGAAGGTAAAAGCCAGGCCAAGTGCAATCCAAGGCAACCTGCCGTAGACAAGCGTGAGATAGATCACTCCGGCCGCAGCCAGTCCGATAGAAATCCATTGGAACAGGCGCAACCGTTCTCCCAAAAAAAGGACTCCAAGAAGCACGCTAAGGAGCGGATTGATAAAATATCCAAGGCTGCACTCCACAATATATCCGGCAGTCACTCCCCAGACATAGATGAACCAGTTGAAACCGCATAGAACTGCCGCCGCGAAGTATATAAGGAATATCCTGGGGCTGCTGACGGCCTTGCGCAGTTCCGGCCATTTCCGCATGACGAAAAGCAGGATGATCAGCAGCATGAAAGACCAGACGATGCGATGGCCGATGAGTTGAATCGCAGGTACATGCTTCAACAGCTTCCAGTAGATCGGGACCAATCCCCAGATAAAGTACGCACCAAAAGCATGTAAAATCCCTTTACTTGGCATGTTCAAGTACTCTTGCGCAAAAGCCTCCTGAGGAGGATTTGATTATAAGGTAGATTTCGATTCAGACACCTTTATTCTGTGAATCTTTTGATACAATCTCTAGGAAACCTGTCTATGCATCTTCGGAGCGAGGCTATGGCAATACACGATACGGTGCTCGAACGATTTCTGCGTTACGCGGCAATCGACACTCAATCAAGTGAAGAATCTTCAATGTACCCAAGCACGGCGAAGCAGCTGGACCTGCTCAGGCTTCTTGCGGATGAGCTGAAGCAGCTCGGCCTCCCCGAGGTCACTCTGGATGGCTACGGATATGTTATGGCGACGCTGCCCGCCAACCTGCCCGAAAACCTTCCCGGCCGTCAAAGTGTTCCCGTGATCGGATTTATTGCGCATGTGGATACTTCTCCTTCCGTCAGCGGTGCGAATGTGAAACCGCAGGTTCTCGAATATCAGGGGGGTGACATCGTGCTGCCGGGTGATTCATCTGTGATCATCACAGAATCCGAGAATCCCGAATTAATGGGAAACAGGGGAAAAACAATCATTACCAGTGACGGCACCACGCTCCTGGGCGCGGATGATAAAGCCGGCATCGCCATTATCATGACAGCCGTCCAGGAGCTCGTGAATACTCCCTCGCTGTTCCACGGTGACATGCGAATCGGATTCACCCCCGACGAAGAAGTAGGCGCCGGCACAAGGTATTTCGATATTGAAAAATTTGGAGCTCAGTTTGCCTATACCGTCGACGGCGATGTTGCAGGCGAGCTGAATAAAGAGACTTTCAGCGCGGACTCGGCCGTCATTACGGTGCAGGGCCGCAATATTCATCCGGGGAAAGCGAAAGGCATCATGGTGAATTCAATCCGCGCGATCGCGGATATCATCGCCCGCATGCCCAAACATATTGCTCCCGAAACCACAGAAGGATATGAACCTTACATTCATCCGCACTATCTGCAGGGAGAGGAAGAAAAATCAACGCTTAAAATTCTATTGCGGGATTTCAGGACCGCGGGGCTCGCGGAATTGAGGAAGCGGCTCGAAGACATCATCGCAGAAGTGCAGCCGCTTCATCCCAAAGTGCGGATTGAGATGGAAATCATCGAGTCGTACAGGAACATGAGGGAAGGGGTCGAGAAAGATCCCCGGGTCCTGGATTATCTATGGGAGGCTGCAAAGCGTGCAGGACTGGAGCCCAAGTGGGTTCCCATTCGCGGCGGCACCGACGGCTCCAGACTCACGGCAACCGGTTTGCCCACACCGAATATTTTCACGGGCGGCAAGAATTTTCACAGCAAAACCGAATGGCTCTCACTTTCCGCAATGGAATGCTCCGTAAGCACGCTGCTTCATCTTGTGCAGGTCTGGGTGGAAAAGAGCAGGCTATAAACCTGGATTCCGAAGTTGGATTATTGTCGGCTCATAAAGTAATGAACCGCGGATTTTCACGGATCTCCACGGATTCATCACTCTTGTCAACGCATGGGACAGCGCAGAGCGCTGCACCCTTTTCACCGATCGCCATAGGAAAG
>JAFGIY010000031.1 GCA_016929335.1 Acidobacteriota bacterium
CCTCACGCCTGCGGCGTGGATGATGTTGAAGTGATTAATTCCGGCAGGTGTTTAGATAATTACGTTTTGGGATGATCACTGACAATTCAGCCTTTGATTTCAGGTAGCCTGCTGCACAATCCGGATATTTGGAGGAATTCATGTGAATTTCCGCGCTAATCTTATTCCAGCAGCTTTTTCCTTCTCTAGGGATTGAACAAGATCCGACATATGCTCTTTCATAGCGTAGCGCGATAGCTGATTCGCTGCTCTTGGTGAATATAAGTGCTCCAACGGCATTGTCTTCAAAAAGCTTTTTCCCATCTTTTGCGTCGTATATAGCAAATGCTAGGGCTCCATTGAATCCGTCGTCTGCATCAAAAAAGACGAAGTGTGATTTTGCGCCTTTGAAATAGCCTGACCAGCCCGTTGTCCCTTCCTTAGGAATTGATATCTCGCCTGGAATACGATCTCTTTGGCAAGGCGGGCCTCCCGTATTTTCCCCAACAGGAATTATTGAAAGCTGATCAGCCCCGATGTCACCCATATCGATTTGTTTGACCATGAAATGATCGAAATAAAAACATGCAACGTGGTTACGGCTATTAGGAACGCCAGGAATTTGAGGAAGCGACACTTTCTTCTGTTTCAGCGGCGCGTCAAACCCTTCGTGAGCCAAGAGACCTGGAATGCAAAGCAAGGAAAGAAAGAATAGCAATAATCGTTTCATGACGATTCCATCTCCAATAGACAGCCGATACTATTGATGCCCTCTATTCATGATAATCGCCCCAATAATATCGCACTATCATGATGCTTTCTGCGGGCAAAGTCAGCGTTTGTATTATTTATCGCTGGGTCTATTATGAAACCGAAGCGCGTATCTGGAGAACTGGGCAAGCCCAGATAAAACATTTTGGATTTATTCAGTGGATTTATGTGGATCATTCCACGGGTTCCGTTGTCAAATTGCAGTATGAGTTTCGGGACACTTCGAATCCTAGCGGGAATTTCAGTCTTGGTTCAGACAATCTGGTTTGACCCCGATTTAACTGAATGCCTTCCCACGGCTTTTTCCTATCTCCGGGGCCGCCTTACAACTTATGAACTATTGCTTTGCTGCCTTCCTCTAGCCGGAATCGTCATTTTCATTGGCATTTGGAAATCGCAATCGTGGGCTTGGACTATGGCAATGATTCTTTCATTGTTCATTATGTTTCAATTATTGGTTTACTGGCTAGCCGGGCATTTTACTCCGATATCCTTTTTTCAAATCACGGCAGTTTTGATCTGTTGTGTTGGATTTGCTGGCGCTGCAAGAGAACAGGTGATAAGGCGCTTGGACGTATTCGCAATATTGCTTTCAGTAGTTATTGCGGTCCCCATTGTATATATCCGAAGCATGTATTTCCGATCGATATCGATTGATTATGATTGGCCGATCCCGCGCTGGCTTGAAATTCGGGATCACTCCAATTTTGTGGGCACAAAGGCTGTCTTTTTATGGTGGGCACTATATTGGGCGCTCATGGTCTCGCGTTCAGGAGTTTCAGCAGTTTTCAGGATCCGCAGTGGCGGCTATAAATAGATTGTATACAAATGTTGTCTTGAAGTCCCGTTGTGGGACGGAATCATGATATCCGCTGTATCATGATATATTCATAGCAAAATTGAAATCAGAGAAAGCGAACAACTGATGATTCCTTTTCATGACTGGTTTCCGCTCTCCGTTGTCGGTCTTACGTTCACTACGTTGAGCGTAGCTAAATTTTATGGATTGCATAAGAATATCGTGGGTGGTGGCGGCAAGTGTGCGCGGGACAGATTACTGGGAGTCTGTCCAACATGGAGTCGTAAAGCCCAATTGATTGCGCCATGGATTTCTTTGGCATTGGGCGTAACACCATTGATCATTTTGGCTCTAAAGATTCTAAGTATTTGAGTAGATCCCGAAAAGTCCAAAATAACCGGCCAATTTTATAATTCAAAACAGAGATTCCCAGTGAATATTTATATAAAATTCAGATAAATAGCTTTTCCCATTTTCTTCTTTTATCCTTTTTATTTTTGACGAGAGCTTTTGTATGCAAGCGTTTATAACCAGCAATAATGCGGCCGCCGCTCATTATCACTAATCGTGTTATAATTTTTACGGCACACAAAACCCACACTCTTAAAAACGGGCAGAGATTGGCCGGTTATGTCCCGATCGAGGACATTACGCAAAAATGCTATTTGCTGCCATCAATTCTGCACTCGACTCCTATTAGTGCTTCCCGGATCGCCCTTCTCATCCTTTGTGACAGGAAGACCATTGATTTATGAGCGGTATCTGTCTTTCAGCACAAGTTTGTCGCCGGAATCGTCGACGTTCCAGATCTGCGGCTTGCGTGGTCCGCTGGCTTCCGAGTGATGAATGATGAAAAGCAGCTTCCCTTCGAATGTTCGGAAGAGCATGCCGTGTCCGGAGTTGTCGCCCTTGAAGGCCTCAGTTTCCTGCACCCAGGGCCCCTTGATGCTTCCCGACGCCGAATACGCGACACCCTGCGCGTAGCGGTGCTCGCCCCAACTCGACCACAGCATTCCCAGCTTGCCAGTCTGGGTCCTGAACAGCTGCGGTCCATCGGTCACCCACCCCGGCATCTTCAGCCCGAAAGTCGCTTCGCCGATGCTGTTCATCTCCTTCGACCATGGCGCTTCGCTGGCGCGAAAGATGGTAGTGGGCTCGGCGGTGCGACGAGTGAGGTCTTTCGAGAGCGGCATGTAGGCCATCGTGCCGTCGATGATCTGGGTCCACTCGTGGACGAAGACCATGTAAGTTGTGCCGTCTTCCTGATAGAGCGTGCCGTCGATGATGTCCCAATTCCCGGGGCCGAGGCAGAACTCATACTCGGGCACAAGAGGCTTGTACGGCCCGCCGGGTGTGTCGGCTACCAGCAGCTGCGTCTGGTTGGTGGGAACGTTGTACCGGCGAGGGATGTTTTCGATCAGGTGGCTGTGATCGTTCCAGGTGCCCGCCAGGTAATACTTGTCCCCGATGTGATGGATCTCGGCCGCGGCTACAAAGTTCCCTTCCATCCACGTCCCCTTGAGATCAATGATGGAATAAGGGCCAGTCCACGTCTGCAGGTCCTTGCTCTTGTAGAGACGCCCGCCGGTGCCCGTCAAGTAATATGTTCGCGACTTCTCGTCGGGATAGATGAAGGGGTCGCTCATCGAGATGTCGTCGAGTGAAACGGTCCTGATTTGTGGTTCCGGGCGCGGCGCGCGGATCGGCGGCTTCTGCCCGCCGGCGCCGGGCGACAGGATCGGCATACCGAAGTTGTTCTGTCCCGGAGCGGCAGGCGGCGCTTGTTCCCCCGGAACAGCCGGATTCTTCACTCGCGTGTGATCTTGAGCCGCAGCCGGCTCCGATCCTCCCCAGGCAACCAGCATCATCATGAAACAAGCAACCAGCAGAACAGATGTCGATAATGTCCTCACATTCCCTCCATGTATAAATATAAAAACGCCACGGATTTCACGGATTGCACAGAAATATAAATCAGTATAATCCGTGAAATCCGTGGCATTTTTGTATTTTTACCTTAAGTGAATCGTCTTTCTAAGTTTGATATCGCCGGCGGAAGCGCCGACCAGGATCTCGATATCGCAAAGGTCGTCATCCCATGCGTGCCGTTTGTCGTTCCAGTACTGAAGGCTCTTAACCGGGATTTCCAGAGCAACCACTTTGCTTTTGCCGGGATTGAGCTCTACGCGCGAAAATGCTTTAAGCTCTTTATACGGCCATTCAACCGATGGGTTTATCCGGTGGACATAAACCTGCGCAACCTCTTCAGCCGCCGCCGCTCCGGTATTTTTCAGATTAAAAGCAATAGCTATTGTATCGTTTTTGCCGTAAGTGGTCTTGTTGGTGGAAAGGGTTGCGTACTTGAATGTAGTGTACGTAAGCCCGTATCCGAAGGGGTACATCACCGGCGTCTTGCGGGTGTCGAACCAGCGATACCCGACCAGGGATTCTTCTGAATACATTGCTGTATTAGGGTCGCTGTTGACCGGATTGCCGGCAGTTTCCGCTTCCGGTTTTCCTCCCGGATTGGTTTGCGAAACCAGGCTGGCGAAAATATCGGAGCCTTTTCTTCCTTGCGGATAGTTGCCCAAGGCATAAGCCGGCAAATCCTGAAGCTTTGCCGGAAGAGTAAACGGCAAGCGTCCGCTCGGAGAAATTTTCCCGATAAGCACATCGGCCAGGGCATTTCCCCCTTCGGAGCCGTTAAACCATGAGATAAGCAAGGCTTTGGAAACGCTCTTTACGACATTAAGGTCATTGGGAGCGCCGCTTACCAGCACGGTAACGATGTTTGGGTTCACTTCTGCAATCTTGCGGATCAGGTCGTCCTGCCCTGAAGGCAGGAAGATATCATCCCGGTCCTTTCCTTCGGTTTCAACCGCCCGGTTATTGCCGCCTATAAAAACAACAGTATTCGCCTTTGCCGCTGCATCCACCGCTTCTATTGCAAGCTTTTGCGCCGTAATTTCCTTCTCGCGATTTTCCTTTTCGATTTCTTCCGGCGATCTTTTTCTGAATCTGTTGGCAGAACCGGATCCGTCCGGTTCATATCCTTTCGCATAGATGATTTCCGCTTTATCCCCAATCCTGTTTTTCAATCCGTCAAGCGGCGTGACTTCATACAATGTTTTCACGCCGGCGCCCAAACCGCCGGTTGCCATGATCTGAGTGGCATTGGCGCCAATAACGGCAATTTTCGGTTTGTTTTTCAGCTGCAGCGGAAGCGCACCTTCATTTTTCAGGAGAACGATGGATTTGCAGGCAACTCTATACGCTATTTGCTGCTGCGCGGGTTGCGAAGTAATTTCCTTGTTCGCCATTTCTGCGGGAACCGGCTTGATTGCCAACCGGACCCTCATTATTTCCCGGACGCGCTGGTTGAGTAGATTTTCAGAAACCTGTCCGGATTTCACCGCGTCAATCAGGGCCTTGCCGAAAAACCGTTTGTCGGGCATTTCAACATTCAGCCCGCTATTTATTGCATCCACCGTGCTGTGGGTTCCGCCCCAGTCGGAAATAACCATCCCGGCGAATCCCCATTCATCCCGGAGGATTTTATTGAGCAGCACGTCATTTTCGGCGCACCACCGGCCGTTTACCTTGTTATAAGCGGCCATGACCCCATAGGCATCCGCCTCGGTCACCGCGGCTTTGAAAGGAGCAAGATAAATCTCCCGCATGGCGCGTTCACCAATGAAGACATTGACCGTTCCCCGATTGTTTTCCTGATTGTTCAGCGCATAATGCTTCAGGCAAACTGCTACGCCGTTGTCCTGCACGCCTTTCGTGTAACCAGCCGACAGGCGCGAGCTTAAAAACGGGTCTTCGCTCAGATATTCATAGGTGCGTCCGCCTGTTGGGATTCGTTGGATATTGATGGCCGGGCCAAGAAGCATATCCTTTCCCCGCAACCGGGCTTCACGCGCCATAGCGGCGCCATATTCATACGCCAGCTCGGCGCTCCATGTCGCGGCCAGCGCGGAACCGGTGGGAAAAAAGGTCGCCTTGTCATTCTCCAGACCCAGCGGAGTCCAACTTTTCGGCTGCAATTCTTCCCGAATGCCGAACGGCCCATCGGTATATTTCATGTCGGCAATTCCCAACCGTTCCACTCCGCTGGAATCAAACATGTGTTTTGCGTGAAGCATTTCCACCTTTTCTTCGAGCGTCATTTGTTTGATAAGGGCGTCAATCTCCCTGTCATAGCGAAGCAATGCGGAATCGCGTACTGTTTGCGCCGGACTTGCCGTTAAAAGAAGAATAACAATCGCTGAAAGCATACTGATCTTTTTGATCATATTCCTTACACTCTCATCTCAGCCGACAGGATAATTTATCCCCGGCTATAAATATTGGTTCCTGTCTCAGACCCTCGCTCATTTCCGACAAAATCCATACCGTCTACTATTCTTCATTTTCCGGCGGTAATTGTACTACCGTAGGCTGCAGACTGATGCAGGAAACCGTGAAATTGCAGAGCTCCCCTTTTTCAACCGAATGCCTGATTGAAGGGTGTCCTGTTAATTGAAACAGGCTTCCTGTATTGCGGCCGCTGTATCATGGATTGCCTGCAACCGGGAGCCATTCCCTTCAATTGGCCGTTGCAGCAAAGAGGCTCCTGGAAAGACAAATCAACCGGCATAATCATGCGCGACACTGTTTAGTCCATGCGCAAAGCCGTTGGGAATTGGGAATTCTTACTCGCTGCTGATAGTGAAAATTCCATTGTGGTTCTGCCATTTCAGCGCGCGACATAGGCTGGCAGGCGGAATGTCATCATAATTGTTATAGGAATTGGTAAAAGTATCTTTCCCGGTTTGGCGTGATATGTCCGCTGAGGCCCATAGTTTCCCTGTGACTCTATCGTAAGTGTCCCACGACTTTCTGTGCCGTTCAAATTCGGTCTTTTGAAGACAATCCCGACAGTGTCCAAACGTACCTTGGGAGGTAGTCAAAATCCGCTTGTCCGATTACGCGACTAATCATCCAAGTGACGGCAAGCTGGATTAATCGAGCAACTTCCTACAACGGGACTTCGTGGGAGTCATGGTAGATCTTACATTAAAGAGAAGGGCGATACTCATCTATGCCACATCGAAGCTGCCCGGACTATGCCCCACAAATGAACTCGCTCAAACGTGGTATTATAAGGACAGTTTCCCTGTAATCACGTGAAAGAGGATTAAGTGCATATGTCCGCTTCCAGGATTATTTCTTTCACATTGCTTATGATTCTGTTTTCTTCAATTGCCTGGCCTGACGCCACAGATGAAACCCTAAACACGCTTTTGGATTCAGGCAGTGTGTCGGAGCAACGCGCAGCTTTTGAAAAAATAGCGTCTTCACCTGAGCAATATATTCCGCTGGTCAGGGATCGTTTTGTAGCCATCCTGAATGGGCAACTCAAACCTACTGGGAAAGCCTTGGATCAACTGTTCTACCTGGCGGCTTTTCTCAAGGACAAGTCCCTGGCTGTTCCTATGGAAGCCATATGGAAAGACATTAGACTCCTCCCGGATTATTGCCTATATTCATGTCCGATAGTTTTTGCATTGACGGTATACGCCACGTCGGATTTGTGGACGCCGCCCGACAATATTAATAAGTCGCTCCTCAGGCACTATGATCTTTATCCGGAAATACGCAAGGCGTCTGAAATATCTCTGGAGCCGACTCCACAGGAAAGGCGAGTGCAGGGACTGGACAGATATATGGATGAAACAGCCAGGGAGTCTGAGCGCGAATTAATCGAACAAGCAGGCCCGATGACGCAGGAATACTTGAAGCGTTTCGCCGCTGCGTGTCAGCTTGAATACTCTGTCTCAAGTTCTAAAAATCTGAAGGATCTTTATTGGCTGGCAATTCAGGAAGTCTGGGACGCTGCGTCCGAATTCCGGGGAGCGGTTTACACGACGATATACCGTGCCGAAAAGGCCCGTCGGAGGGGACAATAGCGCCATTAGAAAAGATTCAGAGACTGTCAGAAATCATACTCATTCACCTGGAGCTATAGTCGGCAATCCGGTCAAGTGGATTTACGGTCCTGAAATCCCTTATGTCCCATAACGGGACTTAAGAGGCATAACGGAAAAACCATCCGTGAGTGGCTGAGACTATTGAATCCATCCGATCGGATGCGTGAACGCAGAATACCCTTGGGCCACTGGTAGGCTTAGAGGCTTGAGATCTCGACCGAAAAATGCATAAACCTTAGCTGACGAAGCCCCGTACTGTGGGGTGAGCACGTATGCGAAGGAGGAACCGGATGTTGACAGTAATGTTCCGATGCACATATCACTGCCGCTGTAAAGCACGTCATTGGCAGACCTAATTTCTGTTCCTTTCTGCAGAGGGTCAGTTACTACTGTGAACGGAAGAATTCTGTCGATGATTTGGTTCCGGCTGTAATCCAACACGTATTTGCGATTCAATATCATCTGTCCTGTCAGCGGATCGGTCTCCAGATACCCTCCATTTAGTTCCATCCGAACTTTTTTCTGGAATTGCTCCGATATTTCTTTGGTTCTGATATCAACGATTTTAAAAGCGCACAGCGCATTCACTCCGTCTTGGCTGACCATGTTCTGGTAGAGCACCTGACTGTTGCTGATCCACTCAAATGGTGGAAAGCCATGCAAGAAGGAGGAAATGCCCGGGACTTGAGCATTGACATGGCGGTCAAGGACTTCGGTTTTTAAGGTCTGCAAATCCAGGGATTTCAATTCGAAATCACCACCATCGAAGTCGCCCTTATTGCTGATGTAGGCAATATGCAGGAAATCCGGCGATATCTTAAAGGGATGGGTGATCCTGAAATATTCATTGTCTAACACTATCTTGGGTCTAGAATGAGTAATTTTGGAGTATTCGTCGCCTAACAACGCCTTGGACAGGGCCTGCCGTTCGACCGTTGCCAAGGATGTGAGTCCAAGCTCTGTGAGTCGATCCTCCCCCGGAATTCTAACGGAATCGATGAGCATCGCAGTCTTACGAGATGGCTCGGAGCGCAGGCAACGTATGCCAGGGCTTTCACTGATTTGCTTGACTGTTCCAGAATTGAGATCTAGCACATAAGTCGATCCAGTCGCGCCAATGTACGGTGACTGTGAGGTGCTTACTAAAAAGGTGGCATTATCAAGCTGTGTTACCTCAAGACGATTTCCTGAGATGATCGATTCGCGATGGAGTTTACCCCCATACTGATAAGCAACCCAAAGACGGCTTTCTTCATACGTTTTACCTTCCACGACTAGCAGTGCCGGGCGCATATTGGATGCAATCTGTGGACAGGTAACGGGCCCTTGGCCGGGTGTAGGCGTACTCGTTGTCAGAAAGGCAATGGATATTAGCAGAATGGGGACAGGCAATACTCTTAGCATTTTGATTTGGCCACTCGCGCGCGAAAAGGATGCAATGTGACTTTTGCAGGAGCCCGCGTTATGGATCCACCGCAGCCCCTGAGATTATACCTCTTTGTCAGGCAGCTAATTTCTATTATCCAATACCTACCCAATTGGCTTTGCTACCCTTTAGCCGAGGTCGCGGTCCATAAACGCGCTTGGAAAAGACCGCGCAGTGCGGTTTAAGGTGGGCTCGGGCCTGCGGCAAGTTTCTCACACGGCGACTTCGTGTGTTTTGAATATTCGTGGTTGTGCGTTTTTAGGCTATTTCCTGTCGGCATCTTTCATGAACTGCTTGATTACCTTCTCAACCCCTTTTTTGATCAGTTTTTCGGGCTTGGCAGGATCAATCGAATCGGTCGCAAGCCCGCGCCATATGAGTTGATTGGTGGCCGGGTCTAGGAAATCAAGCATGACGGTCGCCTCAAAAGAACGTCTCGATACCGGAACCGTTGCACCGGGAATCGTTGTGCCGGGGCCGCCTCTTCTTCCGGTCGGCACTACGACCGGCGGCAAGCTTCGTGACTCCATTGTGGTAACAGGTCTGCCCGCAATCGTCAGAGAAATAAGAAAGTCCGGTTTGCCAGTCGCGGCCTTCACAAAACCGTTCGCATTCAGCTGCGATTCGGCCTCTGTTTTGATGCGTTTCTCGTTCAATGAATTCTGAAGAAATGTTTTCTGGGTTTGGTCAGGAGCGAAATCGTACGTCTTCCACTTCGATAAATCATATGTTGCATCAAAATCAGATTTGACAGACTGGGTAAACGCCGGGATAACCGAAAAAATAAGACCGATGCTGAAACCGATCATAAACGCTTTCATCGAGTTCCTCCTTTTGTCTTCTTGATTTCGGACATTCTGTAACAGCGGATGGTAGTTTGTCAAAGAATCAGCTTTCCATTTCATGGAATCATCAGGGCAGAAATGGTTATAAGAAATATAATCAGCTGATACACTTTATGACGCTCGCAGCCAGAGCGCTACACAAGTGGTTTTCAGGAAAGGGAGTCAGACGGGCGGGCGGGCTTAGCCGAGTGGTCGAATCGGACCTATGTGTTCCTGATTCCAAAAATTACAGTTGCTATTTAGCTCATGCAATTACAGAGAATTACCGCGAAAGCAGCGAGTCATTATCAAGAAACGCGCTTGGGTGAAGTAACCCCGTCGATTTGGCAGGTGATTTGTCCGCCTCCGGATTACTTGCCGGGACGCTTGACGATTCCCCTGCATGGGGTACAATATGGAACGTGCATGTCGAATTGTCGAGTACGGCCGAGAAGCAACTTGCCAAGATGCCCGAGTACATCGTCAAGAAGTTCGCGCTCTGGGTGGACCTTGTATCCGTGGATGGGTTGGCAATCGCACGAGCCATTCCGGGATATCGAGACCACCTCTTAAAGGGCGAATGGAAAGGGTACCGGGCAATACGTCTGAGCAATGCATACAGGGCCATATACCAAGAACGTCAAGCTGGCAGCATTCGGCTGGTCTACGTCGAGGAGGTCAACAAACATGACTACTAGGAAGATGAAGGGAAAAGGCCGCCGAGAAGCGTCTAAGTACCTTGAAGGCCTGATGGGCGGACCGCTGACTCTCGGGGCGGCACTATCGGGTCTGCGCCAGTCCGACGAGCGAAGTCTTGCGGAGTATGCAAAGCTTCTTGGAGTATCCAGGTCCCACCTTTGTGACATTGAGCAGGGCCGCAGAGCGGTCAGTCCAGAGAGGGCCGCTCGGTTTGCGAAAGCGCTCGACCAAAGCGAAGCTCAGTTTGTGAGGCTTGCACTCCA
>JAFGIY010000183.1 GCA_016929335.1 Acidobacteriota bacterium
GCTGTCCTCCATGCGCTTCTCGCGCCGACAGCCGGAAGATATCAAAATGTCTCAAATCGAGTCATGCAGGCTTGCCGAAAGGACACAATTAATCCGGTCTTGTCCGAGAGAAGGCCTGCAACGGAGTGGATTTTGGTGGTCTCGATCGCCTCGTCGAAACTCATCGCCGGCAGAATGGTCGGAAGCCTGCGCGCCAGCATTGTTTTGCCGGAACCGGGCGGGCCAATGAGAATGATGTTATGACCGCCTGCGACGGCCACTTCCATCGCGCGCTTTGCCTGGTATTGCCCTTTAACGTCCTTAAAATCCACGTCATACTGGCTTCGCTGCGCCAACAGACATTCGCGGTCAACCGCCAGCGGGATCCAGGGCTCTTTCCCGTTGAGCAGTTCCACTACCTGCGACAGGTTGCGCACCGGGAATGCGCGAATTCCATCTACTACCGCCGCTTCATGCGCGTTTGCTTCCGGAACGATCAGATGCCGCAATCCTCTTTCGCGCGCCATGGCGGCCATGGAAAGGGTACCTTTAACCGGCCGGATCGATCCATCGAGCGAAAGCTCTCCCATAAACAGAAATTCCGACAGATTCCGCATCCGTACACAGCCGGATGCCCCAAGAATGCCGACAGCCATCGGAAGGTCGAAGGCAGAACCTTCCTTTTTCAGATCTGCGGGGGCGAGATTAATCGTAATGCGCTGCGCCGGCAGGATGAAACCGCAGTTGCGGAGAGCGGCTTTTACTCTTTCGCTGCTTTCGCGCACTGCCGTATCCGGCAAGCCCACGGTCATAAAATTCAGCTTCTGCCCGGAGCTGAGGTCCACCTCAACAAATATTGGATAAGCCTTGATGCCGAATACGGCCGCCGACTGTACACGGAAAAGCATGCGCTTCAATCTCCCTTCCCTATATCCAACAGCCGACTGGACATTTGAGCTAAAAAATTTCAGTAGTGGTATCCGAATCCGGAAACGATGCACTATTTTTCATCGGCGATACTGTACGTTGGCTGCTTGAAGACTCGAAAGTGTCGGGATTGCTTACAACCGGGGTTTCGTATATTAAACCATTATCCTGCAGTGATTTAATTGGTCATTGAGTCAGACTACTGATCTCTACTTTGTAAAGTAACCTCGCATTAGGATTCGACCTGATTAACGTACGCGTCCTGCCCGGAAGCATTGGTCCGGCCGTTCCCGAACCATCCACCCTCCTGCTTCTCTTTACGGGTCTTGGCGCCCTGGGCGCTTTGGCCATACGGCGCAGCAGGAAATAGAAATCTTAATCTACATCTCTCTCTTTGCAGGATTAAGGCCGCTCTCCGGAGCGGCCTTTTTCTTTTTCGATACTCCTTAACCGCTTTATTCATGAAGCCTCTGCAACAATTCATATATTGCGAGAATCCGGGCGGTCAAACAGCCTGGGGCCGGCGCGCTATAGGTGTTCACTCTTATATTTTTGGAAATTTGATGTCGCAGGATATTCTCCGCTATGGCAAAATGCTTCTCAGCGTTTGCTGAAGGCAAACCGGCTTGCGCTCGAAATATCGCCCATTATCATTGCATTATCAACCTGGAGGAAGAATGCTTCTGTTTTTCCCCCATGAATGGCAATGGATTTTGAAACAGGAATTATAGATATTCCGGCAGGCAGTGCCTGCAAGAACGGAGACAACCAGGAATGCGTACCAAGACAACTTATGCTACCGTAGTCGTCCTGCTTGTATTTGGCTTAATAGTTACAGGCTGTGCAACTCAGGTGCCGGTGGCCTATCCATTAGGTAATCTCGTAACGCTGGTTCCGCCCTACGCATCCGTCCCAAACCACGATCCGGATGGCAGAATCTCTGTCCAGTATGCCGTTATCGAAATCGGCAAACAGGTAGGGCTTGGCTATGACTGGGACACATCTTTCAAAAACACCGATCCCGCATGCAGAACCTGGATCCGGCCCAAAATCAAAAACAAATCCTGTCATAAAGCGCTGGAGAAGATTCTCAAGCCCGTACATCTGACCTATAGTGTTAACTATGGGAAAATAGTCCTCCACCGCCGATGAAAAATTCGATGAGAATTTTCGAGCAGAAATGTAAAGGCGCGGCTATGAGAATCCGCATATAGCAAATTAAAAGATGTCGGAGCAAGTCATGCATAGAACGAACGAGGAATCTGCAGAATGTAAAGGCTTTCTAACCATTGATCAGGTAGAAGCCTTTGCGCACTCTATTTAAAGGTCTTGCTGGAAGCCCAGGGCAAGTGCCCTGGGCTTCCAGAGAAAATTCCTCGCGATGTAATAATCCAATCCTGTTTGCGTGTTCAGTTCTAGGATCAGAATATCGATATTTGGTTATGTGTCGCTCTCATGAGAAAAGACCTGTAATAGCCCTAAGCTGACGCTTTGGATGAGACATTGGAATGAGGCAGTCTACCCATATATTTAAGTCTAATCCATGTCAAGATCCCGGATAGAACTGCACAAATTGGCGCTATGATCACGATGAAAGCGAGAAATTGCCACTCTGCAAGGAATTTGGCATTCATTATGTCGATAATGCTCAGTCCAAGTTTCGAGGGAAATCTCTTAACTACTGCGAAGCAATAAGCTGAAATAGCCACAAAAATAGTTAATGCCGCGAAGAAGGAAGCACGGCCGGGATGGACGATCTGCCATTTCGACCAAAGCACAGAAGTGACAATAATAAAGGCGGAAAGCACGGCAACGCTTAGCGTATACCCCGCAAACCACAGTTCCATTGGGCGGCGCCTCAACTCATACTCATATGATATTGGATAGGTCCAATTGATAACCACTGCAAGAACCAATGCAATGATGAAAAAGCTGATCCCATAGAAAATCAGCGCTTTAATAGAGGTTCTACTTTCCGCCATACGGACTCCTTTTGCCAAAGTGCACTGTGAGAATCCATCCAACCTTCATTTTTATAGCCAGCTTCAATGTTATTAGCAGATCCTAAAGTTCTGCCAGCTGGACCAACTTCAGTATGAGTGGTAATAAACGTTCCGAATCCATGTTGCGTAGTCACATCGGAGAAACCTCCTCTAGTTTGGACACCATCGAACTTTGAAAACACATTAATGTGATTACCGATAGCACTTGTATCAGGTCGATAATCCGAACGGATCGGAGTTCCAAGAGTAACAAGATTGTCAATTTTCCGCGACAACTTCGAACTAGCTTGGAATGCGACATTGCCTCCGTGACTGTGTGCAACAATGTTAAGCTTCTCTCCATCAGCAAATTTGTGCTCTTTGACAAGCTTTACCAGTGCGTCTGCTGCGGCTTTTCGATCTTCGCGAGAATTTCCTCCAGTCCAAGCAAGGATCACTGTCTCGTCTTTAAACGAATTACTTACACGCCTATAGAATTCAGAGTTGTGATTCCAATCATCTCGGCTCCAGAACGTCCCCGGCACTATGATTGTTAAATATCCATCCGGATCAAGCATGCTAAGTGGATTATTTTGTGCGTAGGAATACGCATTCCAGTTTTGTGGATTCACAATAACGCTCTGGAACTTTTCTTTCGACATTTGTTGAAGGTTTGGAATATTTAAGGGATCTGTTGAAACGAATCGTGCCTCCGCTCCTGAGTAATGCCGTGCTCCGAAGTTGTCGAGGCCGGTTTCCGGGTCGCGTTCTTTGCCGGTGAATTTTATTCTGGTGTCGGCAGGAGCGAAGCAGGAAGAACGGCCACCATACCCTGCCGGAATTTCCTCGCCGAACGGCAGGTAATCGCTGCATTTGACCTGCTGGCCGGCTGCATTCGTTTCCAGGCGCGTCGACCCAAGATGATCCAGTGTGAAATAGCTTGTCCCTGTCTGCGGCACATTCGGGCTGTATTCCGCCGCCAGATTTCCAAAAGCATCATAGACGTAAAACGTCGTGCTCGCCCCGGATCCGGGAGCGCATGTTGTCGAGCTCGCGCATGAATGAGACCGCACGCGCCGTCCTTCGCCATCATATTCATATTTTACCGACGGCGCCGCTCCACCTGCAGATGAGACCCGGCTATCGCCATCATATGCCAGCGTGTAGGAACCGTATGATTTCAAGTTCCCTCGCGCATCGTAGGTATGGGTCCCCGCCAGCCGGTTTGTCGCCGCCGAAAAAGCGCTCTGGCTGGTCGGTGTCAGCACGCTGACCGGCAATCCGCTCGAACTTGAAATCCAGCGATTCCCATACTGGTCGTAGCCATAGTTCTGCTGCCAGTTGTTTGCCTCCAGAGCCGAGCTCAGGCGATTGATCCTGTCGTAGGTGTATTTTTGAATCCAGCTTTGCGCGCCTCTTGTGATCTTCTGCCCCTGCACATTCCCGTTATTCAGGGAAACCGATACAAGCGAAGGACAGTCTGCATCATCGGAGCCCTGATAACAATTTCGAATGGTTAAAAGCCCTCCGGCCTGTATTCTGGTCGGCTGCAGCCGGCTATTATAGGTCCTTGTCTCTGCAATGCCGTTTCCCATTGTCATGGAGCTTATGGCGCCATGCGACGCATACTGGATTGAGCTGCCCGGGCCCCCGGCATAATACGTATTTGCCGCGCCCATTTGCCCCAGCAGATATCTCGCTCGTCCCGCATCGTCATACTCGGTCGTCACCTTCCGGCCGCTTGGGTAGGTCTGCGAAGAAAGCGAGAAACCGGCATTATAGGTATAGCCGAATGCAAAGGACCGGCCGGCCGTAGTCTGAACGCTCCGCGTAATCTGTCCGGCCGTGTTAAAGGTATAGGAGGTTTTAGAAACCGCCGAACCCACTTCGGTCAAATGACCTTTCGATGGAGCCGACGGCACACCGCTGCATCCTCCGAAACTGCCGCTCCAGCTGCCGCCGTCATAGCAATAAGTCACCGGCGGCGTTCCGTCGCTATAGTCCCGTGTCTTCACCCGGTTCAGCGAATCATACATAAAACTCACCAGCAACGAGGGGCTGCCCGAGCTCAGCTTGCTCGTCACATTGCCGTTTGCATCATAAGCGTAGCTGATAGTATTTCCGGCCATTTCCGGATTTGCCGCTGAAGCCAACCGCTTCAGCGAACTGTAAGCAAACGACCGCGTTTGCCCGCCGCCGCATGGTGCGGCTACCGGATCGGCTGCTCCGCAGGAGCCCGCCTGCCGCGTTCCCGTCAGGCTATCCAGCAGATCATATTGATAATACGTATCATATCTCGCCGATGCGGGATCTTCTCGCACGGCTACAAGCCTGCCCAGTACGTCAAAATACATCCGACGTCCCTTCCCTGCGGCGTCCGTTGTTTCCATTGAGGTCGAACTTAAAGATGCGTTGTATCTGTATGTGGTCGCGCCTGTGCTCCCTGAAGACGCGGTGCAGCCTGAGGCAACCGCAGGCGTGCCGGCGCCGGCAAACCCCTCTTCGACACACACTCTTCCGACCTTATCAAAGTGCTTCACGGTCCAGCCGCGCGTCGGCGCGCTGCTCTCCGAATTCCGATAGGGATTGGACGTCCATGTTTCATTCCGGCCCGTACTGAATACATATTTCGTATCCGTCCTGATTCCGATCGATTCGTCAGCGGCAGCTGCGGCGGGACTGCTGACCGCGGTTTCCAGCTGTCGTAAGAGACGAACGCGCCCCAGAGGATCATAGTGAATCACCGCAACATTGCGCAGATCGTTGAACGTCTTCACATCTCTTTGCGTAACGATCCAGAGGGATGCGTCACTATAGGTGTGCACCGTCTTTCTGTAATTTCCGTCGACGATTGTGACCGGCCGGCCGTAATTGTCATAGCTGATGCCGGTCACAAGTGAGTTGGGATCCGTTGTCGAAACGACCTTCCCGGAATTGCAGTTATAGCTGTAAGACCAATCCAGCAGCGCCGCACCTCCGTTCTGTCCCTGATGAGCGCCTGTGCGATAAAGGTCGGTGCGCGTGGTGTTGTTGGGAGGACAACCTGAAATATTCCCATAATCATAGGTCGCCGCAATGCCGCGGGCATCGGTTTCCTTCTTGAGATTCCCCTTCGCAGTGTATTCGTATCTTTTCACAATCGCATTGTTCGCGTTCAGCGGCGTTCCGCTGCTGATGCCGGAGTAGCCGGGTCTGGTCGAATCCCAGTGGTACTCCGCTACCAGGTTGCCCACGGTCCGGCCCGGATTGCTTTCGTAATAATCGAATTGGCTACGTGACTGAACAGCTCCACTGCTGTTCTGCGTCTCGGTGGAAGCCAGCATATTGCGGGGAGTTGAAGGCGAGGTCAGATATGCATAGGAATAAGCTTTTGTATCCACCGTTGCGGTATCCGCCGAATCACCTGCGCCGTTCACATACCAGTTCCTTGTCTTCCTGATTAATGGAGCACCGGATGGATCCCATAAGGTTGAGCTGTAAGACCGCCAGCCTCGTTCTTCAACAGAAGTTGTGTTGCCGTTTCTATCGATGGTGAATACTTTGACCGAAGTCGCGATCGGGCTGCCGGATGAAGCAGCCGTGGTCGCATATTCCCTCCGGACCCATGGATTGGCCCATAGAAGACTCGAGGGCCTTTCACGAGGAAAGTTTTTCTGCCAATCCCGATTGATGATCGAGCCGTCAGGATTCACGATCCTTGTTATGACGCCGGAATCCGGATTAAGACCGGATTTATAGGAAACCAGCTTGAATTCATTTGTGGTGAGACCGCCATCCGGTGCTTTGTGCGTGTTCCGGGAATATGCACCGGTGGACTGGTTAATTTCATAGCTGATCTCCCACCTTTCCATTACTGTCCCGTTTGCCGAAACCGTCTTGGATGTGATTGGATTGGCCAAGACATGGTAATAGTTTGTGGGACCCGATTTATCATCCAACCTGTATCCATAATCGATTTTTGCGCCGGTCGGCAGAGTCAGTGTCCGCAGCTCGCGGTAATTTGAAGCGAACGGCGCCGTGCGCTCATAGCCAAACGTGTAGGAAAGACCATTGGGCAATTCAATCCTTGCAGCCATGCGAGGGACATTCTCAAATGCACAGTTGAGGACCAGAGAATGGTCGCATATATACGAATTGGGGACGACGGAGCCGGGAGACGAATAGTATATCTTCCAAATCATCGGCGTCCCGTTATGGCCCGTCTGGCTGACCTCGTCCCGAGTATATCCGTAGTGGTCCAGGCGGATGGATCGACCAAAGTCATCCGTCATAACTTCGTAGGTATGCGTGGGATTTTGCGCATCAACGGACTTCGTTATGGAAATCCTGTTTCCATTCCGGTCGCGCAGGTAGGTAATTTTGGATGCCACCTCATACCGAACAGAAGATCCATCCTGACGGTACAAGGTCCAGGACGAGTTGTGAGGCCAGATCCCGCTCACGCTCGGCGCATCTATTTCCAGCCGCAGATAAGATCCATCCGCCGTATACCAGACACTTGGCGCATTTTCATTTTTCAGCTGCGACATCCGGTAAGTGCCGGCTTCACACATGCCCGGCATTTGCCGGACCGGTTTGCTGAGCATAAAGGTGCTTCTGCTGCCGTCCGGATTCGTCAGCCGCAACTGGAAGAGTTCACTAGTTAAATAATACCCGCAAGGATCATTTTCGCCTTTGCTCACGACGTATTCCACATCAACGCTGGGCGCCATGGCAAGGCGCCAGCCACCCGAAAAGGATTCTTCCAGAGCGTACAGGTCATCCTTCGGCTCCACTTCCCAATATTTATTGTTGTAAGCAAGCGTCAGCCCGGTCGAAAAGCCGCCCGGCCCGGCGGGAAGCTGCGCCAGAGGGATGTGAAGAGACAGCGAACCGGTCGCTTTGTCGATCGATTCAATATCGGATATGGCATAGGTATGTGCCGGCTGGAAACCCGTAGACGGCGAAATCACCCGATCATCGGCATGTCCAGGAACCGTATAGCCGCCAATAAAAACCGCAAAGATAAGACCTAAAGCAATGTTTTTCCCCATCATGTCAGTTCCCTCCTGATTTTTCTTCATCTTCACCGGCCGACACTTTCGCCGAATCCAGGTTCAGCCGCATCGCCAGTTTGTTGTTTTCCCAACGTTCTATGCGGAACGGGATCTTCTCGCCTTCGACCTCGCGCCAGTCATTGATGACAACATGCACCAGCGCGCCTGAAGCGTTTGCATAAGCCACGACACCAAGCAGCTTTGTGTGGCTGTCAAACCAATAGGATTTGAGAATGGGTTGCTTTTTCCGGAAAACGTCCGGATAGGAAATCATCACAATATCCATCGCAGGATCGGATTCGCCCGCACCTTCCAGCGTGAATCCTGAGCCGAGATAAAGCTGCGAAATGCGATCTTTCTGTATGGCAAACAGACCTTCCGTCGAATCCTCCAAAAGCATCTGGATTGTATCCGCCATCTGCCGGTCTCCAATTTCAGCGCGTGCAGGACCATTCCGGTCAAATGTCAGAGAGTCTTTTCCTTTATCCAACTGGATCTTCAGCGGGTACTGCCAGGTTATGCGTACTGAGTCTGTTTGCTGCCCGGAGTCCCCGGGCTGCAGGATTGTTCCTGTCGCCGTAATTCGCTCTCTGCCCGCTTTTTGAAGCCGCTGGCCCAGGGCAATCGCATACGGTTTCAATCCGGAAGGCATCCGGCGAAAAGCGGACGCAGCCTTCCCGGGCGAACCGGCCACGGAATGGGCCGACAGAGCCAATATCACCAGACAGATCATGCAAAGCAGGTCTGCCCAAATGTGTTTTTTTTGCAATATTCTATTCCTCAGTGCTTTCATGGAATCCTCCTTTCTATTTGCGGATTACTCTGCTGCAGATGCCGGGACTCCCGACCTTGCTCGAGTGTTGCGCTTTCCGCTGATGATTTCTGAGAATGAGAAAAAGACATTCCGGGCATGTAGGCCTGAATGAACGGGAAATCGTCATCGACAGGCACTCCGGCTCGAAAATCTTTGTCTTCAATTGTTGAAAAATTTTGAGCAAATGCCGGAGTCGGTTGACGCTCGATGGCAAGCAGTCTTCCATCGAGGTAGATGTACTCTTTCAGGAGCTGATCCGCCCCATACAACGAAGCGCCTGAAAGGAAGAACCCGAAAAGTATCAAGACTCCGAGAGCAGTTATTTCGGCCGGAAGCCTGATTATTTCGTTTTTCCTGCATCGCATTGTCCCCTCCTTATGAGTGTTTGAAAGGTTATCGATATCTGCTGATCAAGCTCATTTGCTGTTGCGGATTTTCTGGACTGCATCCGACACTCAATCAAATGAACGCTTGGACTTTTGAGCTAAAAAATTTGGAAGGGATTTTCAGAATACAAAGAGGAAATAGGGACAGCCATAAAACAG
The DNA here is from genome assembly GCA_016929335.1 of Acidobacteriota bacterium. GTDB lineage: Bacteria > Acidobacteriota > UBA6911 > UBA6911 > UBA6911 > UBA6911. The sequence goes on from JAFGIY010000183.1 coordinate 9,284, forward strand.
GGGAATCATTACCTGCGGATACCAACATCGGCTGATTGTATGAGATAAACTGTCTAAGTCGAGGTCCAGGTCGAGGACCAAGTCCAAGTCAAGGATTCATTAATCTGTGACACCGGATTGCTTCATAAATCGTTATCTCCCATTCCCTACCCCAATTACTATGTGATCGACCACGGCTAGAAGCCGTGGCCTGGAGTTTATACATATTTTGGGGAGATGGACGTCCCGTCAGGGACGGAATGATTTTAGCCCGGCACTTTTAGTGCCGGGATCCCGGGATCGCCGAAAATAAATAACTGAGTCCCGTAGGGACGATTGAATTAATCCCCAAACACATTTTTCATCATATTCAATGCTATTTTATTTACAAAAGACCGGCGTTCCTCCTGATAATGTGGATAAAAATGGATGTATAGGAGTCGGCCACTAACGTATCCTTTCAATCGTCCCTACGGGACTCGGGTTTTTTACCATTAAATCCCGGCGCTGAAGCGCCGGGCTAAAATCAACTCGTCCCTAACGGGACGAATTCCATGGCTGCTGCCGCCTCCAAAATGTATAAACTCCAGACCACGGCTAGAAGCCGTGGCAGGCTGCCCCGCACAGCGGGGCGACTTTTTGATATCTCGGGGTCGGGGTCGGTATCGGTATCGGGGTCGGCTTTTAGTCATGGAGCGTATCAATTGCGTTCGCACTTTATATCATTTCTGATTCGACCCCGATACCGACCCCGAAAAAACCCGCTCCCATTCGTCTCATATCACTCCATGTCAAAGGCACGCCGGAACGGCTTACCCTGTCAGGCTCGCACGGCCCGAGGCCGTGGGTTTAGAGGTACTAACAAACAGACTCCTCGACTTCGACTTGGTCCTCGACCTGGACCTTTTATAATCGCTGTTTTAAAGTCAATCCAACAACCTGCTATAATTGCTTTCCATCGTAAACGAAGGGGGCTTGATCCATCCAACAGATAGACGGAAACATCTTAGGCATTAAACAATCCCAGCGCAGTGCCCTGGAACGTACGTTCAGGCGGCGCGTCCTGCCTCAGCAGGTCGTTTCGCCGGAGCTGGCCAAGCACTTGTCTGCGCTCTCCCGTGAGCTTGGACGGCAGGTGGGTGTCCTGGTCTCCCGCGATGGGATTGTTCGCAACGTCATTCTCGGAGACGCCACGCATCTGGAGCTTCCCGACATAGGAAGGCTGCGTGGTGGGACCGGACGATTCCGTGGACTCCGCCTCATCCACACGCATTTGCGCGGTGAATCTCTTACTCAGGATGACTTAAACGACCTGGCATTGCTGCGCCTGGATCTGGTCGCCATGATCCAGGCCGACGAAGAAGGCAACGCCGGCAAGGTCGAAATAGCTCATATCCTGCCCGGCAAGGATGGCGACCCGCAGATCGAGCCATTTCGCAAGGTCGAAGCCAGGGACATCCATAATCTTCATTTCGATTTTGAGGATGAAATCCGGGCGCTGGAAAGCGAGTTTTCCAGGCTGACCGGCAAAAAGGCCGGCGAGACACAGAAGGAGCGCGCCCTTATCCTGTCCATCACACCGGGCGCGACAGCTCTTTCGGAAATCACCGAGCTGGTCCGGGCAGCGGGAGTCGAGATTGCCGAGGTCATGCCGTTTTCAGGCGGGAAGATTCATCCGCGCACGATCGTCGGCCAGGGGCGCCTGCAGCGTGTCGCGCTTGCGGCCATGCGGCGCAGTGCCGATGTCGCAATCTTCGACATCGATCTCAAACCGGCTCAAGCCCGCGCTTTCGAAGATATGACGGGTCTCAAAGCCATCGACCGCACGCAGTTGATTCTCGACATCTTTGCCCAGCGCGCACGCAGCCGCGACGGGAAACTGCAGGTCGAGTTGGCGCAGCTTAAATATTCCCTGCCCCGCCTGACGGAAGAAGACGCCGGTTTGTCGCGTCTTGTCGGCGGAATCGGCGGACGCGGTCCCGGCGAAACCGTCCTGGAAATCGGCCGGCGCCGCGCCCGCAGCCGGATCCGCCATCTTGAAAAGGAAATCGAGCGCCTCTCCCGCCAGCGGAGCGTTCGAAGACGCCGGAGGGTCCGCCAGGGAATGCCTGTGCTGTCGATCATCGGCTACACGAATGCGGGCAAAAGCACTTTGCTGAACGCTTTGACCGAAAGCAAAATCGACACCGCGGACCAGATGTTCGTAACACTCGATCCTACGTCGCGCCGCCTGCGCTTCCCAAGACAGGGAGAGGTCATCATCACCGATACCGTCGGATTCATTCGCGATCTGCCTCCCGATCTGGTAAATGCATTCCGGGCAACCCTTGAAGAGCTCTCCGAAGCGGATCTGCTCCTCCATGTTGTGGATGCATCCGATCCCAACGTGGAAAGAAAGATGGATGCGGTCAACCGGGTCCTGACCGACCTGGAATTGAACACCATCCCGCGGCTGGTCGTCATGAATAAGGCGGATGCAGTCGAAGCCTCAATTCTCGAGGGCCTGTGCTCCCGCAACGACGCCGTTCCGGTGAGTGCCCTGAAGAGGGCGGGGCTGGATAAACTGATTTCAGCCGCGGGAAACCTGATCCCATGGGATTCAGCTCTTGGCGTCTTCGAGTCCTCGAGTCTTTGAGTTCACCGAGACCCCCTTTCTGCTTGTGCCGCAACATCTTGTTGTGCAAAAATCAGCCATAGTTGTGCCATGTGGAGCCAGGGAGAAGTCAGAAGAATTATCGGTAAAACCGGTCACAACGAATCGGAAGGGAAGGAAAACGTGAGAAGAAAGCAACTACTAACAAGCGTTTTACTAATGATAATGGGAGCCGCGGCGTTTGCCGGATTGACGCCGTCGCAGGCTCAACAGGCTGCAAAACCGTTGATCACGGTACTCAATCCGGCCATTGAAAGCCAGATGGTGGATCGACTGCCTTTGTCCCCTCGCCTGGATACGCTCGAGGGAAAAACAATCTACCTGGTCGATATTAACTGGGGCGGACCGGATGCCGCTTACAGCGTATTCGAAGAAATCCAGTCCTGGTTTGCACAAAATATCCCCAGCGCGAAGATTATCATCAAGAGAAAAGCGGGAATGTATTCGACCGATGATCCGGCACTATGGAAGGAAATTGCCAAAAACGCCAATGCCGCGCTGATCGGCATATCCGGCTGAGATGGCTGCACGTCGGCCGTGAGCCAACATTGCAGAACTCTTGAGAAGATGAATATTCCTACCGTAGGCGCCGCCGGCGCCAATGTCGTGAAGTACGCGGTAGGCTACGATTTTGAATACACCAACGGCATGCCGATCCGCTATGTAGGATTCCCCTTCCCCGTCGCGGGGCAGCCGAAGGAAGTGCATCACCGCTATGTCTTTGAAAGCAATGACGTATTAAGCGGCCAGCCGATGATGAAGGCAATCGTCGACGGCTTCACCAAGCCTCTTGCTGACAAAGAGAAATATTCAGGTAAAGCGCCGGGAGCGAAAGTCGAGCCAAGGCTCCTGCCGCCGGGCACCGAAGACGACCTGCAGCAGCTGTTTAAAGACAATGACTGGACCGATTACCTTCCAATCATTCTTCCCACGGAAGAGCGAGTGGCCGCAATGCTCGCCGGAAGCAGCCAGAAGCCCGACAAGGTCGTCAAGGTTATCAACTGGCCGGGCGGAAAGCGCTCGATGACTGTAGAAAAGGTTGCCGTCTATGCCGTGATGGCAGGGGCAAAACCAAAGCATTTCCCGCTGGTTCTCGCGCTTTCCACATACGTTCCCTTCGGCAACTCCACCAGCTCCATGGCAAACATGATTGTGGTTAACGGACCCATCCGCAACCAGGTGGGGATGAATTCCGGATTGAACGTCATGGGACCGCATAACGAAGTCAATGCCGTGCTGGGAAGATCCTTCGCTATCATGTCGAAGACCGCCGGAGGACTCCACGCAGGGAAGACGACGTTCAGCGGATTGGGAAGCAATATCCAATATAACAGCCTGTGCATCGCGGAAAACGAGGAAGCTCTTCCTGCGGGATGGGATCCCGTCCATGTACAGATGGGATTCAAACCAACCGACAACGTTCTCTCGGTATCCACGGGATGGAGTTATGTCTCCAGTGTGGGCGAAGTCCAGAGGGGCTATCCTCCGCAATTCCTGATCCGTGACTATATGAGAGCGCTCAGCGGAATGGGAGCGTCTGTAATCATGGCTCCTGAAGTTGCGGCAATCCTCAAAGACTCGCAGGGATTTAAAACAAAGCGGGATCTGGCGACATGGCTCGCGAATAATGTCGAGAAAACCGTCGCTTCCTATTGGGGCAACGGCGTTGTTTCCACAATGTGGGCATCCATGGCCATCCAGGGCCTGGAGCCCTATGCCTCGCAACGAAAGGCTCCGCCGGAATCCATGATGAAGCCTTTCCAGCCGAGAGGAATCGGAGTGATTGTGACCGGCCAGGGACAGACGACCTGGTTTGTCACCGATTTCGGAGTCGGCCGGGGAGTTCTGGTTGATGAGTGGAAGTAGTCGTTAATCGGCAGTCGGCAGTAAGAAACCGCGGGATTGCGTTCAATAAGGCGCAGGCCCGCGGTTTTTTGTTATAAAGTCGGCGGCTTCCGGCAAAGCTGCAATTCTTGGCGCCTTGGAGCCTTTGCGTCTTTGTGTTAGATAAACTCGAAGCCTCAAAGCCGCTAAGACTCCAAGAATGTCAGTCTCATCCGCGAAACCATCAAAAAACTAGGGAAGGGATTAAAAAAGTCGGCAGCAGGCCTTCAGCCCACTGCCGACTGACGACTATCGACTAACGACTGACTACCGCCACCGATCGATCTGGACGCTCTGCCCGGCGCGCATGCCTCCGATGCTGTAGTAGTTGTTGTTCGTTCCGCCGGTGACGATGATGGCGGTGCTTCCTCCCATCATCGGCATTTTCGGCATCGCGGCCCCGGCTTTCGCTTCTCCGCCTGGAGGAGCCATCTTCGCCCCGGGGAATTGAGGCGGAGCGGGCGCCAAAAATTTTTCAAAATCCTGCACCGTCGCGTAGCCCGCATTCTTGACGAAATTGGCTATCGGCGGGCTGAGGATCGCGCAGGCTCCGAACAAACCGCCCTGCTGATCAAAGATATCTTTAATGATCTTGGGGTAATCCATCACTTTGCCCCAATTCGCAGCCTTCCAGTTCGCCGCAGAGAGCACTCCCCATCCTTCAAACAAGGTGAGGATATTCTCCCCCTTCTTAAAACCTCTTCGAACGGAAAACGGCTCCCAGGGAGATTCTTTTTCATTCTCGGCAATAACGATATTGATCAAGTTCATGGGATTTCCAACAACGCCCATGTAAGTCGTTCCCACTTTTCCGCAATTGCCGAGGTTGATGGCCATCAGGCTCCAGGCCCTTCCAATAGTGGTATTGGCATGAGCAAACGGCCCCATGGCGCCGACGCTGTAATTCAGGCCTATTTCATCACGGATGTTGCCGTTGATGACCATGGCATCCACGAAGGAGTTATCCGACACCGAGATGGCTTCCTTATTCGTGGAACCTGCGGCCAGCAGGATCGGCAGGTATTCCGGTTTGCAGCCGGCCATGACAGCATTGACGGCGACATCTTTGACTGTGAAGGTCCAGTACTCGAAATAATTGCCTGTGTTGGTCGGCGACATCTTGCCCACTATTTCGTCGGGAGCGTGGCTGGTGCCTTTCAGCATATCATTAACCAGCGCTTCCGTCGGGAGAACGATGGGCAGAAAATCCGTCCAGCGGTTATCCAGAAACATCTTCTGCAGTTTTTCCGGAGTGTCCGTAAACGCAGCGGGCCCCTTATCCCGGATGATTTCTCCCGTCTTCTGTTCATCTTTTGTCAGCGGCTTGGTGAATTTCTCGACGATCTCCTGCATCACAGGTTTGCCGGTGATGGGATTGTTGCCGTTGATAACATCGCGGCGCAGTTCATCGCGCGTCTTTGCCCAAACCGGGCCGCGAATCCATTGGGTCCGCAAGCCCGGCAGTCCTTCGTTCCGGGCCTTTTCCGTTTCCTGCTGATAGAATTCCGAAAGCACGATTGCAACGGAAGGGATGCCCATTTTGGTTTCAAAATTGATGGCGTGGCCGACAACTGCCGGCGCACACTGGCTTCAATGGCCCAGCGCGATAATGATGGCATCGGCCTTTTCTTTCATCTCCGCCCACAGGGCAGGATCCTCGGCTTCAAATCCCATTCCGCCTTTTCTCTTATAGATGGCGGTGGTTTTGGGATAGTTGGCCTTGAACCAATCCTGAATTTCATACAGGAGGTTATCGCCGCCGATATAGCCGTCATCGACAAGATAGATGGTCTTGCCGTCGAGCGTATCCAGGCGCGGCGCCATGGTTTTCAGCTTAATCGGGGGCGGCGTGCCCAGCGGATTAAGCACCGTGATCTTCGGCATCGGGGGATCAACGGCCCTTTTGCCCTGCGCCTGCGTATTTATTGCCGGGAAGCTGCAGAGCAGGCCGATACACAGCACTGTTATGGCAGCTATTGTTAAACGACACTTCATGAGCCAATCCTCCTCAAAAAAACAGCATCTTAGGACAGACAGATTCCGAATGTCCACAAAGAGAATGCAGCCGGACAAAAAAAGTCGGCAGCAGACCGCAAAGCCCACTGCCGACTATCGACTATCGACTGCCGACTGCTTATCGCCACTTGTCAATTGCGATCGCCTGGCCAGGTCTAAGGCCGCCGGCCATCCAGTAGTTATTGTTGGATGCTCCGGTAACGATGAGGTCAATGCCGCCGCCCATCATGCCAAAGCCGCCGCGGCCTCCGGGCTTCGCGGCTGGAGCCGCAGCCTGGGCTGCCGGATCCGGCTGGGTAACATATTTGTTCAGAGCTTCAACCGTATCGTATCCGGCGTCCTTTACAAAATTGGCAATCGGGGGACTCAGGATAAAGAAGGACCCGAACAAGCCAGGATTTTGTTGTTCATGGATGCCCTTGATAATCTTGGGATAGTCCATAAGGGATTGCCAAGCGTTGACTTTCCAGTTCGCCGCGGAAAGCACGCCCCATCCGGTAAGCAAGGTGACAACATTATCGCCTCTCTTGTACTTGGGAGAGGCGCCGCCCGGGGCATTGCCAAAACCATAACCTTTGCCTGCCGGGGCATTGGATCTCCTGACCGCGAGCGGCTCAAAAGGAGATGATTCTTCATTCTCGGCAATGATGGTGGCGAGTGCGTTCTGGGCGTTGCCTACGGTGCCCATATAGGTCGTCCCGATTTTTCCGCAGTTTCCGCCATTAATGGAAATGAGGTTCCAGGCTCTTCCAATCGCGACATTCGCGTGGGCATAGGGTCCCACGGCGCCGACATCGTAGTTGAGCCCGATTTCGTCGCGGATTCTTCCATTCACCACGGCAGCAGCCGCGAAACCATTATCGGAGATATTGATGGATGTCATATTGCCCGACGCTATGGCCAGAATGAGCGGGAAATATTCCGGCTTGGCTCCTGCCATAACGGCATTAACAGCACAATCCTTAACCGTATAGCTCCATGTATCGCCGGCATCTGATCCGGGATTCATACGGCCGACCACTTCCTCGGGAGCGTGGCTGGTGCCTTTCAGCATCTCGTTGACCTTTTCTTCGGTCGGAAGAATTATCGGCATGAAATCGGTGTATCTCTTTTCCAGATACAATTTCTGCAGTTCATCCGGAGTGCCGGTAAAAGTAGCCGGACCTCTATCTCTTCTGATTTCTCCCGTTTTCTTTTCTTCGGCAGTCAAGGGTTTGGTAAGCATCTCTACAATTTCGGCCATACACGGCTTCCCGGTGACCGGGCTCTTTCCCTCAATGACCTGCTTTCGGATCTGTTCATTCGTTTTAGCCCAGATCGGACCACGGATATAGTGAATCCGAACCTTGGGCATGCCGGCCAGTATGGCTAGGTTAGTTTCCTGTTCTTCAAACTCGGACAAAAGAACAGGCACTGCCGGTTTTTTCAAATCTGCCTGGACTTCGATTGCGAGGCGAACCGCCCCGGGCGCGCAGACACTTCAATGCCCGAGGGCGAAGATCACGGCATCCGCCTTTTCCTTCAGTTCCGTCTTCAATGCCGCATTCATGTTGCTCATGCCGGTTCTTTTATCGACAATAATGGTTTTGGGATAGTTAGCCTCAAACCACTTCCTATATTCTTCCATCAGGCGTTCGGTGTTGACAAAACCCGTGTTGACCAGATAAAGCGTTTTGCCGTCCAGCGTGGACAACGGTTCCGCCATTGGTTTTACCGTAATCGGCGGAGGCGTGCCCATCGGATTGAGCACAGTGATTTTTTCAGCGGCCGATACCGCCTTTTTTCCCTGCGCTTGTGCTTGATTTAAAGCCGGGAAGCTGCAGAACAGGCCGATACACAGCACTGCTATGACAGCTATTGTTATTCGAGCCTTCATGCTTTAATCCTCCTTCAATAAAATTAGTCCCTCTGACTTCTGTTTGCCGTCTTTACAATTTTGCTACTGCCACATGTCAATGTCGATGCCACAATCGAGGTGAATCCCCAAATACCTTAATAAAAGCAGCTTGTGGGTCCGGCCTTCAGGCCGGACGCACATGGAATACCGCCGCCGCTCGTTAATCCGGAGGATCCGGGTATATGCAAGGCCTCCAATGCTGAAATAAGGGAATCTCGAATGCCTAAGTCCATACATGCAGACGGACAAGAAGCAATAGCTCTAACCATTTCCAGCTCAGCAAGTAACCGAAAATTCTCAAGAAGCCGGATGTGCATCACTCTAGGCGGCATACCTTTCCCTGTCAAGCATATAAACCTGATTACTCCGCGATCCCCTCTCGTGTTTCGCGGATAATTTCAGTTTCTGATTCGAGATTCGAGATTCAAGATTCGAGATTAAAAACAGAGGAATGGTTGATGACAGTTGCCCCGATAAAAATCTCGAATCTCGAATTATTGAACGCTGGTTTGTCAAAATTGCCGGTTTTTCCAGCGCCTGTGTAATAATTGAGGCTCTGGCGCGTTAAGGGATTGAGGCGACGGATATGGAAACGGCCAAAAATCTCGTCAATGCGCAACCTATCGTCATGGCTCCATCAGCGGATTTTGCAGAACTCTACGAGTGCCACTACACCGCAGTGTATCGCACTGCGCTTCGCATTACCGGAAATCCTGCGGACGCCGAGGATGTCCTTCAAACAATCTTTCTCCGGATTCTCAATCAGGGGGAACAACTGGACTTTGCGCAGAAACCGGAAGCTTACTTCCGGCGCGCAGCCGCCAACGCCGCGATCGATCTGCTGCGGCGCAGAGTCTCTCATGCCGAGATCCAGCTGGACGATATGCACCAACCCGAGACCAGGGAATCCACGACATTATTGAAGGAACAGCTGCGGCGTGCGCTTGCGACACTGGAACACAACGATGCGATTATGTTTCTGCTGCGCTATGTCGAGGGTTTGACAAATGGGGAATTAGCCGAGATGTTTGGGCAGGGAAAGGGCAGTATAGCCGTCCGGCTGCACCGTATCCGGCAGGCGCTTCAGGCTGCAATGGAACGTTAGACAGGAGGTCGGCAATGTCAGAAGATCGTTTGGACAAGGCTTTGGAAGCAATGAAGAGCGAAGATGCAAATGCCACGGAGATCGCGTCTGCGCATGACCGTGTATGGGAAAGGCTGCAGAACCCGGGCGAATCGCTATGCGGCGAATTCCGGCTCCAGTTCCAGGATTATGTGGACGGACGGCTGGATGACGGCCGCCGTATGCTGATGGAGGATCACCTCAGCCGCTGCCCCAGCTGCCGCACGAAACTTGCCGCTCTGAAGGGCGAACGGCAGGCGACGGTGATTCCGATGCGCCGCTCAAACCGGTGGCCGCGCTGGGGAAAATGGTCAGCCATAGCAGCCGTCATCATGGCGGCGGTTTATCTTGGACGCGCCCAGCTTGATGCATTGATTGCGCTTGGAAGTCCGCGCGCCACGGTCGTATCCCTCAATGGAGATTTGCACCGCGTCCCGCAAGGCATTCTGAAGGCCGGATCGGAAATCGGCCAGGACGAGGTGGTGCGGACCAGCCCCGGTGCGCGCGCCGTGTTGCGGCTGGCCGACGGCTCTCTGGTGGATGTGAATGAACGCACGGAGCTGTCGGTGCATGCCGCGTGGAGCGGCAAGGTTGTTCACCTTGCGCGAGGCGACGTCATCGTTCAGGCAGCCAAGCAGCGGCATGGATATCTTCGTGTTCAGACGCGGGATTCCATTGCATCCGTCAAAGGAACAATATTCGCCGTTTCATCGGGCATCAGCGGTTCTCTGGTATCGGTAGTCGAAGGCTCGGTGGCCGTTGCTCAATCCGGAGCCGAAACGGTCCTCAGCCCCGGCGAACAGACTGCCTCCAATCCGGCCCTCATCGGCTCTGTTGAGGAAGCCGTTTCCTGGAGCCCCGACGCCGAGACATATGTTGCGATACTCGCTTCGCTGGCGAACATTGAGAAGCAGATCGCGGCACTGCCATCTCAACCGTCTCGCACCGAATCGAAGCTGCTTCAGCTGCTGCCGCCCAATACCATCATCTACGGGGCCATCCCGAACATCGGCGAGACGATCGGCCAGGCAATGGGATTTGCGGATCAACAGTCGAGCGAAAATCCGGCTTTCGGCCAATGGTGGAATTCAAGCTCCGGCCAGTCGCTGAAACAGCTTATCAGCCGCGTGGAAACGGTGACGCATTTCTTCGGACGGGAAATTGTGTTCGGATTTTCGCTCGGCACGCCGGGCACAAACGAGAAAGTTCCCATGATTCTTGCCGAAATACAGCCCGGCAGGCAGGCCGACCTTGCGGCTGCATTGTCAATGCTGAGCAGTCAGATGGGTCAGGCTTCATTTTCCTACAACCTGACCGATTCGCTGATGGTTTTCTCCGACTCGCCGGCGCACCTGCAATGGCTCCAGGGTAACATGGGACAGAGCGGGGCAACGCCTTTCACCGAAGCTATCGCACAACGCTATCAGCGCGGAGTCGGCTGGATGCTCGCAATGGATATGGATTCGATGATCTCTCTTTCGGCATCTGCCGACAGCACTCTGGCAAAAGAGCACCAGGTCAAGCATCTCTTCCTGGAACGGCATGAAGTCCAAGGCACGGAAGACAATGAGATGGCCATTACCTTCAAGGGTCCGCGCATGGGCATGGCATCGTTCCTGGCAAATTCCGGATCGACAGGAGCCGCGGAATATATTTCCGGCGACGCGATTGCAGCTGCCTATATTTCCACCCGCGAACCCCGGCAGATGTTCGACGAGATGATGGCGCTGATTTCCAGGTCGTCCCAGGCGTCTATGGGGCAGCTCGCGGAAGCGGAAGCGAAACTCGGCATCAGTTTCGGCGACGATTTTGCCGCATCTCTGGGAACGGAGTCGGCGTTCGGATTGGAGAATATCACGCTCACGGGCCCGGTATGGGTCATGGCCGGGATGGTTCATGATCCCGCGAAGCTCGAATCAACCATTCAAAAACTGGTCGACGTCGCCAATGCGGAACTGGCGAGACAAGGCAAAACCGAACAGCTCATCTTAAGTCGGGAAACGATCGATGGGCGGACATGGACCACACTGAAGCCCCCGAAAGTGCCCGCTTCGATCACGTGGACATACGATGAGGGTTACATCGTGGCAGGCTCGGATCGTGGAGTTGTTCTGAAGGCGCTTACAACACGCCATGGCGGATCGCCGCTTATCTATTCCGCGGCGTTTCAGCAGCAATTGTCCCCGGGCGCGGGATTGCATCCGTCCGGCTTCGCATGGCTGAATACAAAGGGCGCTCTGCAGGGTTTGGCTAATATGGCGACCAATCCGGCAATCCGGAATCTGATCGCAGAACGAGACCCGATCCTTGTAACATTCAGCGCCACGACGGAACAAATTCGAGCTGCCAGCCGTACTAGGCTATCGGGCTTGATTATGGATATAATGCTGCTGCAGGGATTGAGTCAGTTACGAACCGGATCGCAGCCGGCAGCTTTGTAGAGATTTAACCGCGGATTTCCGCGGATTTTCACGGATATGATTCCGATACAGGATGTATTTCATCCGTGAGGATCTGTGTAAATCCGCGGTTAATTTATTAGTTGGACCTATGACATCGACCGTTGTCGAGCTGGAAAATCTAAAGGTGAAACTCGGACGGCGGGAGATCCTTCGAGGGATTTCCTGCCGTCTCGGCACTTCAGGCGTCGGGAAAGTAATCGGCCTCCTCGGCCCGAACGGCGCCGGCAAATCCACTCTGATTCTGACGCTTCTGGGATTCCACAAGATCCTCTCCGGTCAGGCTCGTGTGCTGGGCTTCAATTGCCATGAGCAGATACGGGAAGTTCGCGCCCGAATCGGCTATATGCCCGAAACGGATTCTTTCATCGCCAACATGACGGCCGTCACCTTCCTGCGCCTCATGGCGGAGCTTTCCGGATTGCCGCCCGAAATCGCTCTGGAAAAAGCGCATGAAGCGCTGTTCCACGTGGGTCTGGGCGAAGCACGGTACCGCGAGTTGAGAACCTATTCGCTGGGCATGAAGCAGATGGCCAAGCTGGCCCAGGCGATCGTGCACGGTCCGGAACTGGTAATCCTGGATGAACCGACCAACGGCCTCGATCCCTCGGCGCGCCAGCGCATGCTCAGGCTGGTTCGCGAAATGAAGGAAGAACAGGGCATGAACGTGCTCATGTGCTCGCATTTACTGCGCGACGTCGAGCAGGTCTGCGACGAAGCCGTCATTATGAAAGACGGCATGATTGTGCATGCCTGCAACCTTGAGGAAGAGCGCCGCTCGAACAGGCGTTTCGTCGAATTGGAGGTCACCGGAAACGACGGGAATCTGCGGGACGCATTGCCGTCCGTCGGGGCGGACGGAGTCTCGGAAGGCAATGGCCGCTGGCGCATCGTCCTGCCGCCCGGCGTGGAAGTCGAAGCCCTGTGGGGAATACTGGCGCAGCAGAATTTGCTGGTTCGGAAATTGACTCACCGCCGCGATACGCTCGAGGAAATTTTCCTGAAGGCGATGGGACATATTGCGCATACTCCGGGAGAGGCGGCGGGATAATAGATAAATCGGCGTCGGGGTCGGGCGCGGTATCGGGGTCGGCTTTTAGATTTTGCCCTAAAAAAAAGGCTTCAACCCCGAATATATTTTTGGTGGATATCAGTTATGGCCGTTTACAGACGAGGATACCAGCGCTATCAGGGACCGATTAAGGGCCGCTGGGCGCGGTTTATGGTATTGCCCCGTTTTGCCTGGCGGAGGCTGTATCAACAGCGTCTGGTTCTTCTTCTTACGGTCTTTGCACTGATCTGTCCGCTGCTGTTCGGCGTTTTCATCTATGTCAGCAACAACGCCGAGTTACTGAAGGGTGCAACTGCTCAGTTCAAGAACTTCATCCAGGTGAACGGCAGTTTTTTCATGGTCTTTATGAACGTGCAGGCCGGATTCGCGATCTTTCTCGCTGCGCTTGCGGGGCCCGGCCTGATCGCCCCGGATCTGAGCAATAATGCCCTGCCTCTTTATTTCAGCCGCCCGCTTACCCGATCGGAGTATGTCTGCGCGCGGCTGATTACTTTGTTCGGCATGCTTTCGACAATCACCTGGGTTCCCGGACTGCTGTTGTTCGGCATTCAGGCGGGCATGGCCGACGGATCGTGGTTTCGCTCAAACTGGAAACTCGGTTTCGGCATTTTTGCCGGGTTTGTGATCTGGATACTGCTGGTGAGCTTTGTGGCGCTCGCAAGTTCCGCTTATGCAAAGCTGAGGGCGGTAGCAGGGGGATTCGTACTTGCTTTCTTCTTTCTTCTGAGCGGAGCATCCGTGATGATCAACGGCGTTTTGCGCTCAACATGGGGCCATTTGATCAATCCTTCATGGGCCATGCGCCGCATATGGCAGACCATGCTTGGTGTAACTCCTCCTTCGGGCCCCGGAGTAATTGCCTGCATAGCGGCCATGCTGATCATGCTTTTTCTGCTGATTCTCGTGCTCGAGCGCAAGCTGCGCCCCGTGGAGGTGGTCAAGTGACCGCACCCACGGTAATCTTCGACGAAGTCTCGAAATTTTACGGCGAAGTTCTCGGCGTAAACCGCGTTACGCTGCAAATCCCTCCGGGGATCACCAGCCTGGTCGGACCGAACGGTTCCGGTAAAACCACTCTGCTGAATCTGATGACCGGACTCATTCATCCCGACGCCGGGACCATCAGCCTGCGCGGTCTTTCGCCTCGTGATCCGGAGCACCTGATGCGCATCACCGGCTACGCCACTCAATATGATTCGGCGCCGCGCTGGGCCACAGGTCTCAGTTTCATAGCAACCGGGTTGCTGCTGTTCGGATACAGCCGGGCAGAGGCTGAAGAGAAGGCATGGAAGGCGCTGGAACGTCTGGGTCTCACCGAAGCGGCGAACCGCAAGATGGCGGGCTATTCCAAGGGCATGCGGCAGCGCGTCCGCCTGGCGCAGGCCATCGCGCATGAGCCTGATTTGCTTTTGCTTGACGAACCTCTCAACGGGCTGGATCCTCTCATCCGCGCGGATACCATCGCGTTATTCCGCATGTGGGCTGCGCAGGGACGGCATGTCATTATCTCCAGCCATGTGCTGCAGGAAGTGGATCTGATCAGCGACCAGGTCATTCTGATCGCCAACGGCATGATCGTCGCGGAAGGCAAAATCCGCGATGTAAGAGAAGAAATTCACGAGCACCCCTGCCAATTCATCATCCGCTGCAGCAACGCCTCGAAGGTTGCCGCGCTGCTGTTCAATGAAGACCACATTACCGAAATCCGCCTGAACGAAGACAGGATGGGATTACTGGTCATGACCAAAAGCAGCGAACAACTCTCCAGGTCCATCGGGCGCATTGCTCTGGATGGGTATGGCATCGACAGCGTAATCCCAGCGGATGAGAACGTGGATGCTTTGTATGAATATCTGATCGGCGAAGGGAAATAAATCCGGGCTATGAACTACCAGTCTTGGCTGAAACAAACGTGGACGATTGCAAAAATCGAAATGCGCCGGGCTTTCTTTTCGAAACGCGCATTCTGGGTTTATGGTCTGGCGTTGTTCCCATCCATTATATTCTTCGGCAACAGTCTCCATATGAAATTCCGGCGCGCGAGCCTCTCGGCCCATGGTTTGACGAAGCCGGCGCTTATGGACGGCATTAAATCCGGCGAATCGGAGGAAGCGATCCTTCAGCGCCTCGGCAAACCCGCCTCGGATTTCCAATGGCAAAACTCCAGGCACATCCGCGATAAATCCGACTCCGACGGAATCACGGTTCATAAAATCGAGCCTGCAGGCGAAGCCCGCTATGTCCGGCTCAACATCATCGCGAATAACTACCTGAATGATCCTTTTGCCAGGATATATGAATTCGAAGTATATGGCGACGGCCCTGCAAACCTGGCGCTCCGGCGTCCCGCCACGAGCAGTCCGCCCTGTAATCCCGACGAGGGTCCGGAGAAGGCTTTGAACGGCAGCGTCGCGGGCGGGAAAAAGGACCGCTGGTGCTCGTCCGGATGGCAGCGGTATATGCAGGTGGATTTGGGAAACGTCTTCCCGATCAAACGTATCGTGATTAAGCATGCCGGCGCCGGGGGAGAAAAAGCAGAGTTAAACACCGCCATGTTCAGTGTTCAGGCAAGCCGGGACAATCAAACTTTCACGACCATCGTCAACGGAACAGGCGCACGGCTTGTGGATGAAATCACATCGCATCGAAGGATCGGGTATTTTGACGGGGAACGTGAGGCCCGTTTGTCTTTCGAGAATGGGAAGCTTGCGTCCGTCAAAATAAATCCATTGCTGAATTTTAGCGAAGACCGCGAAATTTTCGCGGGCGTATTCCAGTTTTTCTATTTAAGACTCGCCATTTTCTTCGGCTGTCTCGGCATTTTCATGAATCTCTTCCGCGGTGAAATGCTGGACAAGACTCTTCACTTCTGGTTCCTCGCTCCCGCGCGGCGCGAAGTGCTGTTGGCCGGGAAATACAGCGCCGGGTTGATCGCCTCTACGGCCATCTTTGCCGGCGGCGCGCTGCTATGCTTTGCCTTGATGCTTTGGACGCACAATCCTGTCGAAGTTCAGGCTTATTGGCATAGCGCCGGCATCGGACATGCCTTCTGGTATGCAGTGGCGTCCGTGCTCGGCTGTATCGGTTATGGAAGCGTCTTTCTGGCGGCAGGGCTTCTGATGCGCAATCCGATTATTCCAGCGGCATTGATCCTCGGATGGGAAGGCATCAACGGCTTTCTGCCCGAAATACTGCAGAAGGCGAGCGTGCTGTATTACCTGCAGTCGTTATGTCCGGTTCCTGCTCCTATCGAGAAAGATATGCCTGCGATCTTGCGATTGCTTCTGGTCCCGGCCGAGCCCGCTTCACGCATAGGAGCCATTCTGGGTCTGCTCGCGGTAACGATCGTCGTCCTATGGATCGCCCGCCTCGCCATCCTCCGCATGCAAGTCACCTACAGCACCGAAACGTAGGGGGACAGTCACCAGTGTCCCCTTTGAAGGGGTAAAGGGGTAAAGGGGCAAAGGGGTAGAGGGGTAGAGGGATGATTTGTCGATTCGACAAGGCATTCGAGAAAAGACTGCATTAATGTCACCGCATGATCCTTTAAGCGCTGGTATTATTTCCGGCTGTCATTCCCTCCGTTTGAATAGTCCTAACGTTTATGTAGGTCCTAAAGGCTGAGAATGAGCAACGATCGGCGCCTCCGGCTTAGCTAATGCGCCGTCCGTTGCAGCGCATTGGCTGGCTGGTTCCATGGTGTTATTCACCACCGGGACGAATCCTAATGCGATATTCGTCTACAATCCAGAGATGGGCCCGACCTGTCGTGAGAAGGGTCACGCGAGCGCCTGGAGAAGCCCAGCGTAAGAGATATGACAGCAGCTAACCTTCTTATGGCATGAAGGGCAGAGAATCGTGATCCCGTCAGCATTGTGAGTGCGTGCATCAACGAGGGGTGGATCGAAGTGGTGGTATACGACGATGGCAGCACCACAGATGACACAGCCAAACCCACTCCGTTGCCTGACCTCACGCCGCACCGGCTCAGGTATTTTACGGGAAAGTCCAAAGCGATTGGTGATCTTAATCGCAATTTCTCCAAAGCCTAACGCCTGAGCTAAGCAGCGGGATGCGAAGCGGGCCGTCCGCTGGAGCACTTAGTTAGACACCATCATTTCGTTTGCTTAAGGTGAATTGATTCTGGTTGGTTTCGAATCTTAGTCCAGTACTCGATTCGGGCATCTTCATCGATATCTACTTTGCCACCATACAATTTATCCCCACCTCTCTTCTTCGGACCAGAGATCCAGTAGAGTTCGCCAGTTGCTTCTTCAATACAATTGTGCTTGAAACCAGACTTCGTCTTAAGAAATCTCCTTCTAGCATAAATATAGGAGCGAGTGGATCTGGAAAGCTCAACCCATCCTATGCGACCAGGACCGTCTAGTCCGTCCCCTTTATTTTCAATGTACATGATGCGTTTCACGGGCACCTTCCTGTTTTTTTGTGTCCAACCCTTGAGCTAAGCAGCGGGCGCCGAAGGCGACCGTCCGCTTTAGCGCATAGTTAGGCACTTGCCCCTAACTATGCCGCCTGCAAAAGGAACTCAACCTTAACCGCTTCATATGGAAATTCGATACCGCCGCTTTTGCTACGATTTAGCAGGCCTGCTTTAATGAGCGCAATGGCATCTCCGTGAACGCTCTTCACATCTCTCTCAACTCGCCGGGCAGCTTCTCGAATAGATACAGGACCGGCCCCGCAAAGCGCTTTAAGAAGCTCCCACCGTTTAGCTGTCAGCACTTTCCATAAAAGCTCCGGTGAAGCAAATACAATTCGGTCCGCCTTCTGTTTCCTGCCGGATTTCCAGACTTGGGTAAACCCAGCCATTGCGTCCTTTGGAGATTTTACTTCAAGAATAACCGTTTTCATTGTTCCACCTCTCAATATCAGCCTGGAAGTCCGCCAAAAGTCTTTCGGGGCTTTGGAATGCATATTCCGACTCGTGCTCATTCCAGTGTCTGTGGTCCCCCTTGCCACTTTCATTGTCATACCGGAGCACGCAAAGCTCGTTGACTATGTATGCCAAGCGGTACTTATAGGAATGTCTTGATCCGGACAAAGGCCGCTGAAGACGCCAAATGACCAGATCCGCGAACCTGTTTTCGGCGAGCACGATCCTGTTTCGGAATAACTCGACGGTCTTCATGTTGGTGATTATGCCAACAAATATCTGCTGTTGTCAACAACACCAACAGCAATGAAAAGTGCCGAACGTATCCCTAGGCTGCGGCGCGCTTTTTGCGGCGTCGGCTTAAGCGAGCAGTTAGCTTGCCTTATCAACACTCTTCCATTTCGGGAAGAGTTCCAATCCAGTTCCATGTACATTCGTCGCTATTAAGCTCCCAGTTATATTTCCCGAACTCTCCAGCGCGATGCCAATAATCCAAACCAATCAGATTTTGTGAAAGATTCCCAGTGTCTCCAGGTGCACCAAAAAGAGTTGCATGAAATTCGAATATTTCTCCGAAAAATAAGCATTCTCGATCAGACTTGTCATTACCTGAAGCCAGTACTATTCTCAGACCTTTTCCGGGCTTTTCAATGCTCACAATTTCGCGAATGCGATTATCTTTAAATCTCAACTGAGTTAAAAAGTCCATGGTATTTACGAAGTCGATCTTTGACAAGCTAACGTCTGCGCTCAGCGGCAGCGCGCTTTGTGCGCTGGCCGCTGCAGCGCTTAGTTAGGCGATCTTCTTGATACGCTAGGAAACCCATCCTCCAAAATTCTCGCGAATCCGCCAGCCGCCAGATCGCTTTTCCATGAGAACAGTGCCACCATGACTGCAAAGAGGGCAGAGCTCATACGAATACTCAAACATTGCCAGCCGGCCATCCGAACTGAATGCCACTTGGGAGAAGCGTAGCACCCCAGGAGCAGAAGGATATCGCTTAAAGAAATTATCCACATAATCCTCATGCTTGTCTTCATCCAGCTCTTCTGCGGGTACCAATAGCGTTGGCAACGTTAACCTAAATTTATTTTCTAAAGACTCTTGGGATAGGTATGAGGAGTAGTAACGCAGCAACAGGTCGTCCGAAACTCCTGGGTGTGATTTACGCAGCCAGGTTAGCTTCTCGGAGGCTTCCGAGGATTGGAGCCAGCTGCCAGCGCAACTCATATAATCGCGTGCGATTGGAATAACCGAAATATTTGAGTCTATAAACCATTCGGGAAAGGAATCACGAATAAAAACTGAGTAGACTTCATATTGCTCCGGAATCCTTGATCGCATGACCATGAAAATGGCCCATGCGCATGCTGCGACCAGCAGCAATGCAGCTAGCATCTTTCCAAGGAGTGGTCTTTTCATCTTTGCATTATGACTCCCTCTGCAATAAAAATACTCGCCTCTTCAAGGCTTCTGCCGCGTCCAATAATGACTCGATCCTCAACAAGAGTCACGTTCGCAGAATAATCCAGATCAGTTCCCTGCGGGCAACCTTCGGGCTCAGATCGGTATATTGTGCGAACCCCATACCATTTCCAAAACATCGCTATTCCTTATGTGCATAACGCTTGAGCTCAGTGGCGGGCCGCAAAGCGGCCCGTCAGCTGGAGCGAATTGTTCGGCGCCATATTGTTGATTTCGGTACTCTAAATTGGCCCACTTCGGAACTTTAATTTGGCCCACCTTTAAATGCCGGCCGAATAGCCATTTGGGGATTA
>JAFGIY010000184.1 GCA_016929335.1 Acidobacteriota bacterium
ATGCGTGATCTATTTTCTTTTGGCTTGGTTTATTGTCCTCCAGGAGGCGAAAAAAGAAAGGCCCCAACCGTATCCGCGATTGGAGCCGTTGCCGAGCAGGAAAAGGCAAAAAACGCGCTTAAACGACCTATAAGCTATTTATATATCACCAGCAAGTTCGGCGTGCGTTTAAAAGCAATCTCTTTTAGACCCCCAATAGCGTTAGCCAAGGCATCCTGAACGCCACCCGTGCTGCAGAATCAAAAAGATAGCCTCTTCTCAGATAGCCCATAATTCAAAGGTGTGCCAGATTAAAGTTCCGAAGTGGGACAAATCAGATTATGGGAATCGGAGATAGCCGCTATAAGTGGATAACATCACAATGAGGATTTGATGAAGCAGGCGCTTGATGACATCCGCGAAGGATTTGGGGGCAGAGACGAACTCAATCGATCTAGCCGTGGATGAAATATAATGGGCTTCGCTTCTTCGCGAACTCATTTGGTTTGCCCCTTGCAAAAAGCCGCAAGTAAAGCTAAATTGAGCGACATGCGAAACTGGTGTGCAGCAATTGTGCAACAATTATCGAAGGCATCCGAGATGCTGCGAATTCGACTTGTTGCACGTACTGTGGCACAGAATGCCAGAACGCGCTGTAAGTTATTCTAATTATTGTAGTAATATAAGCGGGAGTAATTCAGCGGTAGAATGCCAGCTTCCCAAGCTGGACGTCGCCGGTTCGATCCCGGTCTCCCGCTCCAGCCTCCGCCAAGGCTTCGGCTGGCTCGCCCGCCATAGCTTTAGCGAAGGCGGGCTGAAATAACAGATAGCTCGGCAAATCAGTGACTTATTGTGCAGAAATAAAAAAGGCCCGGTTATGAACCAGGCCATTTTAAAACAGAATCTGGGATCATCAATTATTTCTGATGCATTTTCCCGGCTATTCCGAGCCCGATAAGCCCAATGCCCAATAGAACGATCGAGGTCGGTTCAGGCACTTCAGGAATAGGTCCTTCACCTAGTTCCCCATAATTATAAAATTTATCGCTATTTCCCGTGTTTGCAATAGATTGGACATGCAGACCTATAACGGCTCCCGAGGGACTGCGGACATCGGATGAATTTGTAAGCGCAGTCAGCAAGTCGGAATATAAAGCGCCGTCATTCAGATCGAAAACGATCTTGAGGTATTCAGTGCCCCCGTCATTAATGCCGTTTGCCACATTCCCATCTTTTTGAGCGGCGAAGAACACATCGTCCCATAGAAATTCAGAAGCATTGGCATTGGTAATTGTCTTGAAAACAACCCCTGCTGACGGATCCAGAACCGGATTGGGCGCCAGGAACGCCGACAGAGTATCGCGGAAATCTATTTCCGTAATAGTCGAGGCAATATCGCCGTCTCCATCGCCATTTTTAAATAAGAACGCCACTTCCTGATTGATATCGTCGTATGTCACGTCCAGGAAAAGCTGTGAAGCGAGAGTTTCAGCCAACCCGGAATTATTCTCAAGATTCGTGAATGAAATTGTGGTGGCATTTGCCGCCGGAACAAGAATCAGAAGCGCCATCACACCTAAAAAACCAAACCTTTTCATAAGTACTCCTTTTCCATCCATATTGTGTATAAGCAAGGCCCATACCAACTATTTACCAGAGCCGGGACAGGTGGCGATCAAAGGTAATAAACATCATCTTATCAATTATTTATGGGCCACCTCGGCAACTTGCCAACATGTGTCGATCAGGACGGAAGCTTTGAATTAGTGTTAAATTGTCCGACACTTTTTTCTTCCATATATCGGATGATTGCTTTAATTAACGATATGTCAACCGTTTACGATTATTTTAACCGACTGTAAAAATGTCTTACACTCTGAGTGTGTTACATGGTCATTTGGAGATCGATTGCCAGGAAGCAGAAATCGGATAAGGGGGGTGATTGACAATATGGGACTTTTTCATTTTTACCGATAAACGGGATTCGCGAAACATTGAAATCGTTGCTTATGCAGATTGCGTCATCACCACCACGATTTTCAACTGCGTTGTCGCCGTAACGCTTCATCATCATGCCTCCGGATCCGGAATTTGAATGATTCCTTCTACTTCCTCCATTGGGGTCGTACCCAATCCTTTATAATGCTCCTGCTTGATTAGTCTGCTATAGATGGAGAGCTATGAGTGTTAATCAGGATTCAATAAAGAGCTCTGATTTCATGGAGTCAATCGTAGAAATGTCCGGCCTGCGAAGCCGGTTGCCGAAGATTTCCTGAAAATGCAGAACGAGTATTTAACGGAACGGATGGCGGATCACGGCATTGTGGATGCGCAAACACTGCCGGCAACGGCATCGGATCCGAGGATTGTTGTTTGGAAAGGCGACATTACAACTCTGCGAATCGACGCCATTGTCAATGCTGCGAACAGTCAAATGGAGGGATGCTGGCAGCCATGCCATGCCTGCATCGACAATTGCATCCATACATTCAGCGGTTTGCAGCTTCGAATGCGATGCCACGAGATGATGGCGGAACAGGGTCATGAAGAGCCGACGGGACAGGCAAAGATCACGCCCGGCTATAACCTTCCGGCAAAACATGTGCTTCACACGGTTGGCCCGATTATTGATCACAGCCTTTCAAAGAGCGATTGCGATCTGCTGGCTTCCTGCTATGTTTCGTGTTTGAAGCTTGCTGAAGAATCGGGCTTTCATGGGATTGCTTTTTGCTGCATTTCCACCGGCGTATTCCGGTTCCCTCAGGATACAGCCGCGCAGATAGCGGTTCGGACGGTGAAAGATTACCTGGATAGCGGTTCAGCCATTGATCGCGTCGTATTCAATGTTTTCACCTCTGAAGACGAACGAATTTATCAACAGCTGCTTGGATAAACTTGCGACTCCAGCGCCTCCTTCCGATCCGTGCGCGATGCTGCTCGGTGAAGGGAGGATTGCCTTTCCGCACGATCCGGTTGTCCTTTAGCCAGTCCTTCTGCTCTTTGAGCGAGATATCGCTTTGCTCCTTCGCAGGCGACGAGTATCGCATGTCGGGGCATCCGGCCGGGGCGTTTTTGCCGGTTTCCCTTTTCTGCGTATTTCCATCGAGGGATTAAAGGATGAATATCCCGGAGAAAGCCCGTATAGTACTTTCGGGAATTATGATATCGGATCGCTGCAGTGAAGAGGAAAACGATTGTTTTTTCCGAACGGCAGTGCAACCTTTTACAAAAAAGGCATATCTAATGCTTGTTATTGCGCGAATCCGAAACACAACAAAGGAGGCGTTTAATGAAATATGTATCATTTTCTCTCTGTCTCGCTATTGCGGTGTTGCTTTTAGCGACATGCTATGCGGGACCCGATGAGTCAACCCCGGTTGACGCGAAAAAGATTCGAGGCGTATGGTCGATCGAGACGATGGATACGGGAACGGTTCAAAACAGGAAAACGATCGTTCCCAAGGCGTTTATGATTTTCATTACGGAGAAACACTACAGCGCAATCCGCGATTTGGCGGAAAAATCAAGCACCGCCAATTCCAAAGCGGCGGATGCAGGAACCTATGAATTTGACGGCAAAAACCTGGTCGTTCATCATATGGCTTCCGCGTTTCCTGCTCTGGGATCGATGACATTCAAATGCTCCATGGAAGGGGACAATATTCTTATTTTGGAGCCTCAATATCACTTAATGAAAATGCCGGGAATGGAAGGCATGAAGCCTTCAGCCGATGGGAAAATGGGCTATGGCGACATGGCCGTGAAGTACCGGTTCAAACGGCTGGAATAGCGGAGCCCTGCATGCATTCACAATTGCGGGAAATGCGCAAGTCCAAGAAACAGGCGTGCACGGATTAAAATCATGGACGTCTCCTCGTTTTTAGCGATGGACGGCTCGATTTCAACGCAGAGAGCTTTTTTCATAAACAGACAACGAGTGAGACGTCCCTGATCATTCGCGGGATCGAATGAGCTTTCAGTCTTCATTACTCAGCTTCTTTGCCTGCAGCAGTTGGTTTCAGCTGTTTTTAGCGGAAAAACTTCTTTGCAAAAAGCAAAGAAATCATAGATAAAGACCCTACCCTTTGGGCGATTTGCAGCTTGCCTGATTTTTCTTAACCAGACGCGGAAACATTTCCGGCAGCAGCCGGCAGGGGAATCGGTTTCTGCTTCCTGTCCGCCGGACCTGATCTGATGCGAGGGTATCGAATATGGCGCCAAAATTGCTGGGCAAAGACGGATTCTATGGCTGGGTCAATCTGGTTGTGATGTTTTTATTCAATGTTGCTTTAATGCCGATGATGATGGCATTTACATTTTTTCTCCCCTTCTGGGTTAAAGAATTTGGCTGGAGCAGGGGATTGGCCTCCGGAGCACAGACTGTATCCACGATACTGATGGGACTCGCTGCTCCGCTGGTTGCCATCTTTATCATGAAGCGGGGATCGAAGCAGGCAATTGTTATAGGCAACCTTTTAAGTGTTGCGGGCCTGGTGCTGCTGGCGTTCCAAAATCATATCTGGCAGCTGTATTTGGGAATCGGGGTCTTCCTTGGACTGGGCGTCAGCTTCGGCGGAATGCTGGCCATGATGACGGTGATTAACAACTGGTTTGTAGTCAAAAGACCCGTTGCATTGAGCATATCCATGGCCTCAATGGGATTCTCCGGCGTTATCATCAATCCTTCTATGATGGCCCTGATTAATACGGTGGGATGGAGAAACACTTACCTGATCCTGGCAGCCGCGGCTCTCGTCTTTTGCGTGATGCTGCCCGCGCTGTTGATTATAAATAAGCCCGAGGATCTCGGCCAGGTTCCGGACGGACCTGCCTCGGCAAAGCCTGAAACAGTCCTATCCGGCAAACCGTCCCATACAAATCTTTACAAAACTCCCGTTGATTTTACAGCCAGGGAGGCTTTGCGGACTGCGACTTTGTGGTTGCTGGTGGCTTACGGCGCTCTGCGGTTTTTTGCCATGATGGGAGTTGGGGCTCATATAATAGCCTTCCAGTTTGATATCGGAATCTCCGCGACGACGGCCGGGATGATCGGAGGAGTCTTCTCGGCAGTGATGGGCATCAGCCAGTTGGGAATAGGTTTCCTGGGGCTCCGGATCCGAATGCATAAACTGGTTGTTATTGCGGCAATCTTTGGAATGGCCGGATTTTCCATCCTTCTATTCGCCGATTCGGTGCCGCTGATGCTTGCATACTCCGTCATCTACGGGATAAGCGGCGGTATCGGCTCTGTAGCTGTGGGGAATCTGTTTCCGGATTATTTCGGCAGAACCGAATTCGCCAAGATCATGGGATACACAATGCCTTTCAATACTTTCATCAGCGGTCTCGCCGCACCTCTCACCGGCTACATCCGCGACGTGACCGGCAGCTATGTGCCTGCTTTCAGGATATTCTTTATTCTTCTTGTGCTTGCCTTTTTCTGCATACTTTTTGCAAAGCCGCCTTTGCATCCTTCGCTGAAAGGAAGGGCAAAGGGAAAGGAGCTTGAACCTAAGCCCGTCGAGTAGCGGCGGCCGAAGCCGAATCCGGCAAGGTGATCGATCTCTGCCTTGAACAGGTAGACGAATGCAGGCCCGCTGCCGGAGAATCTGGACTATTCTTGGAGGCTTAGGGCCCCCCGCGCAACAATAACTTTACATTTTGTTGACGGCTCTCATCCATAATAATTTCGTTCGAAAGCATTATTGGAACTTTTATATTTGA
>JAFGIY010000185.1 GCA_016929335.1 Acidobacteriota bacterium
CGGAATCGGAAGTTTACATAATACATCTGATCAGAACTTGCCTCGGAGGATTCGCAATCAAAAAGGCAGCTTGAAATACCTATCCTTTAACGCCGATCTATAGCTTGTAGATATCGGTTTCTGCTTTTTGATATAAGGCCAAATCACGATAGAATATGACAATCAGGTTGAGCCATTTTTTTGGACGCGCAATCTATAATGAAAGCTGACATCACTAACAAATTATATGGCTAGCGTTCTGTACACCATTCGCAACATCCAATCCTGGCTGCTCGGTCCGGAAGTGCAATTTACAGACGGCCCGCATTGTGGAGCAGTGATTGGATGGCTTGACGAGCAAGGGTCTCCTCAATTCCTATATCCGGAGATAACCGGATACTATCTGAGCTGGCTTTCTTTTCTGGCTCAATCCACAGGGCAAGCAGACGAACTCATTCGCCGGGCTAATTTGGCGCTGGCATGGATTGCAAAATATCTTTTAGCCGGCGAGACCCTTAAAACTCGCATTTATCTTGGACCGGAAAATATCCCAGATTGGAGAAACAGCGGTTCTTTTTCCTTCGATCTTGCCATGCTGGCTCGAGGAGTCGCATCTGTCAAAAATCCTGAGGACGAGAATCTGAGACGATCTTTGTTGGAGCAATTGTTTGAGCGCCTCCTGCCGTTTTGTGACGATACTGGCAGGCTCCACGCCTTCCTGCAACACACGCCGAATGAAACCTATACCCCTTCGCGCTGGTCCTGTGCTCATGGCCCCCAGCAAATCAAAGCAGCCACAGCAATTCTGTCTTCAAATTCAATCTCGCAGATTCCGGCCCGGCTTCTTCATACATCTAATTCGGTATACAAGCGCTGGCGCGATTATACAGGAATACCGGGTCCGGATGGCACACATGCCGCCTTTTATCATCTTGAAGGCCTGGTTTTGGCGGCGGTCAATGGTTTGGATACTCAAGCCCCTGCTCTCATCGAAAACGGCTTCAGGCGGATTGTGGCGGCGCAGGAACCTTTGAAGCGGTCTGATGTTCTCGCTCAGGCTCTTCGTATCGGATGTCTCCTCTGCAACGGACTGCAGGATTCCGATCTCACCAATAGGCTGCAGCGCTTTGCAGATGAACTGGAACAATTCACGACTCCTGACGGAGGCATGTTGTTTTCAAAATCTCCTCATTATCGGCACAAAAACGTCTGGTCGGCCATTTTCGCGCATCAGGCGCTATATTTTTATGAAGTGATTGCTTCGGGCAACTCCCTCGATAATCATATGCTGCAACTCCTGATTTAGGGTAGGTCTTACCATGCCGTCCTTTTCAAGGCTGCTAAAAGGAATCTCTCTTGGAATGCGAGGGAATTCGTCACATCAATTCGACTCAGAGCCTCATCACATAACAGCCGCGATGCCGAAGGTTCTCTGGATCGAGCTTACATCAAAGTGTCCCTATGACTGCATATTTTGCACAAGAAAGATCCGCTTTGGCGAAGGCCGGCATCTGGATTTCGACATCTATAAATCGCTGATCAATGAACTTGATTTTCCCGAGTTCATTGGGCTGAACTATTCCGGCGAATCCATCTTTTACCCGCATCTAATTGAAGCCATACAACTGGCCAATTCCACGGGCGCCAGTTCGGAGCTTGTAACAGCCTTCTCGACTATATCCGTCGAGCTGCTGAGAGCCATCGTCAAAACGGGGCTCGACCGGCTTGCCATTTCGCTCCATACCATGGACGCCCGGCAATACAGAGACATCTATCGCCTTGCGACACTGGAGCTTCTCAAGGAGCGGGTAGATGATCTGTTACGGATCAAGCTAGAACAGCACACGGATAAACCAAGACTCGACTTCTGTTTTGTGGCAATTCACGAAAACCTGGATCAGCTCATCGAAGTCGCTCGCTATGCCGGGCATGTGGGAAACGCTGAGATTTTTATTCATCCTGTAATCGGGCGTCATCCCGTATCTCACGACTTCTCAAAAGAGCTTTCGGCGAACAAACTGACGGATTCTTTTAAGGAGGATTTACGGAAGGTCATTGCGGTAACGCGCAAAGCCGTTCCGGACATCCCGGTCACCGTATTGAATCCCGATATCAATCTCCATCCCAGGCTTGGATGCTCACCAGCATATTTCGCTCCACGACTGCCGGCTGGGGCCAGCATTCATACATGCGATCAGAGTCCTTTCGAAAGCGTGCATATTCTGGCCAACGGAGACGTTGTTGTGTGTGAAGTGCATGACGAAGTCCCCGTTGGAAATTTGCACAATCAAAGCTTGAGGGAGATCTGGAATGGCGATCGCTATCAGGAGTTTCGAAGGAAATACAGGAATTCAGAAATCCCCGAATGTTGCGATTGCGTGTGGAAGATGGCTTTCCTGCCGATGCCGTGGAAATCAGAGATCTCTGCTGCCGATGGTATGAGTCCCCAGTTGCTACGGGGTTGGTATTTCAATGAAGGCGACACTTCAATCTGGAGCAGGCGCGAGAGCCTGCTCGCACTGGAAAATTCGAGGCGCGCCAAACGGATCCGAATCTGCGGTTTTTTATCACGCGCTCCCAAAGGAAAAATCAACACGCTTCGGATAAAGTGCAATGAACGCGACATCGGCTGCATTGCAAATCCAGGGGGGAGTGAACGGCATTTCAACGATGAATTTCTTTTGCCCGTCCGGGATTCAAAGCTGTTTTTCAGCTTTTTCTGCGAATACACATTCCGCCCTGTATTGTGGGAGATCAATTCAGACACTCGCGATCTAGGCTTCGCCTTGGAGAAGATCGAGATTCAATAGGAATATATGAAGCCGAACTTGAGACGAAAGATACTCCCTTTGCTCGTTGCCGCACTCCTGACTGCACTGCGGACAATCGATTTCATCGGCACGGCGATTACAAAATGGATCTCATTTCCGTCCGTTCGGTCGCGCACCGCACGCCGACCGGGAATATCCGTGATAATTCCCGAGCGCGCAAATCCTGTAATGCTGAGAGAGTGCATTGAAAGCGTGGTCAAGGCATTGCATAACATCCAGGAACCCGTCGAGATAATTGTGGTCGTTAACGCAGCTCCTGTGTTGATCTATGGAGATCTAATCCGCCGGCATCCATCTATCCGATGGATGTTTTTTCATAAACCACTCTGGTTCAACGGAGCCATTCGCAAGGGCCTGAAAGCCGCCAAATATGACTGGGTTTATTTGCTTAACAGCGATATGACCGTGGATCCAATGGCGCTTGTCGAACTATTGCCCTGGCGAGCACCTCATGTATTTGCAATCGCCTCCCAAATTATCTTTAGGAATCAGGCTATTCGCCGCGAAGAAACCGGTTGGACGAGATTTCGGCAATTGGACAGTCTGCCTGAGATTTTCGATGTGCTGCCGGAAGATGATTTTGTTCGCGGAACGCTTTATGCCGGCGGAGGTGCATCGCTCTTTCAAAAAGGTTTGCTCCGCCGTTTCTCGGCCGGAACTCACATTTACAATCCATTCTATTGGGAAGATGTGGAATGGGGTACGATTGCGTGGCGATGCGGTTTCGAATCGCTTTTTTGCCCGCGCTCAATCGCTCATCACCATCACAGGGCAACGAACAGGCTCTTTTTCTCCGAATCTGCGATTGATTGGATCTTTCAAAGAAACCGAATCCATTACGAACTGAGGAACACTCTTCTGACGCCCGATGTCCGTCGGACTATTCTCGACCGGGTATGCAAACTGGAGACCAACGCATGCCTGGAAATGCTCAGGCCATCGGCCCTGGCGATGCTCCTCTGGGCCAGGATCAAATATTGGACGTATCCATACCATAAACTCCCGCTGCAATTCACATGGCACATGCGTTACATGACACCTTGGTCAACGGCAGCGGCCAAGCCTACTCTTATAGTTGTAACACCATATGCGATATACCCTCCATCGCATGGTGGTGCCATGCGTTTGCAGAGACTTATTGCAGCCGTATCGGAGTTCTTCAATGTGATTCTCCTGAGTGATGAAGCGGGAAACTATCATGCCGACGCTTTGCAGTATTTCAAGCCGCTTTCTTCAGTCCACCTTGTATCCGGGCGCCAGAGCGACACCGGCGCATCACGAATCCAGAGGATCCGAAGTCATTCTCATCCGGACTTAAAAATCATGTTGGCGATGCTTATTGCTTCAAGAACCCCCGCAATCGTTCAAATCGAATTCACGGAACTGGCAGGGCTTATCGATGCCAAGCGCAGATCAACTCCGTGGTTGCTGACACAGCACGAAGTCTGGCAATCGCATCAGACAGAGGCGGCAATGTCCGATGACAGCTTCGAATCCCATGTGGTCGACAAATTCGATGCGGTCATTACCTGTTGTGAAGAAGACGCACGACTTGTGAATCACCCAGCCGTATACGTAGTCCCTAATGGCGCCGACATCGATTCGGCTCCATACATCCCTTCACCGCAATCGGGTCCCATTCTTTTTATCGGGCCTTTCCGATATCTTCCCAATCTGCATGGCATCAAAGCATTCCTGGAAAATGTTTACCCGTATCTTTCGGAGTCAATACCGAATCTCCGCTTATTGGTGCTGGGAGGGCACAGCGCGACAGAAGCTGCATCAAGATTTCAGTGCTTCAGTCAGAGGGGCATTGAGGTCATGGATTTTGTCGAGCACGTCCGGCCAATCCTGGATCAATGCTCTCTCACTATCAATCCGCTCCACGGTGTGCGCGGGAGTTGCCTGAAAGTAGCCGAGTCGCTAATAGCCGGACGTGTGTGTATTTCAACGAACGAGGGCGCGAGGGGGTTTTCTCATCTCAATTCTCATGCTTTGGTAACGGCTGACTCGATTGCGGAACTCGAAGATCCCATTCGCCGATTTTTCTGTGATGTCACGTACAGGCGCTCCCGTGAATTGCCCGCCCCTCATATTTTGCGTGAATGCTCCTGGGATGCAAGCGCTCAAAGACTGCTTTCGATCTACAATAAGATTATTAAGCAAAGAGCTTCTTAACAAAACACGCAAATGGTTTCGTAATCAGCAAAAATGCAATAATTGTTTTTGCACTCATGGCCATCAACTCTCATCAATCCTCGATTGGCGAATTAATGCGTCTCGAATCCAACCGAGCAAAAATGCTATCATAGGCCTCCTAATTCATAATGGGGCGAATTGTGATCCATATTCCCTCGAAATCTCCGGCATCTAATTCTCCTCTTAAAATCGCTATTATCTTTGGGACTCGTCCGGAAGCAATTAAACTGGCACCTCTGATCCATCGTCTAAAGGGGTACCCGAAGCGATTCAGCGCCGTTACAATCGTTACCGCTCAGCATCGCGCGATGCTGGATCAGGTTCTGGAGCTTTTTTCGATCCAGCCGGATTACGATCTTCACATCATCAAGCCGCGCCAGACCCTTTCGCAGATCGCGGCTAACGCCATTACCGGCCTCGACTCAATTCTTAGGAAGGAAGAGCCGGATTACGTGGTGGTTCAAGGGGACACGTCCACGACGTTCATAGGTGCGCTTGCAGCCTTTTACCACAAGATTTCGGTGGCGCACGTAGAAGCAGGTTTGAGAACGCGTCAGAAGTATTATCCGTTCCCTGAGGAAATCAACCGGCACCTAACCACGGTTCTATCGGACTTTCATTTTGCTCCTACATCGGAATCCAGACAAAACCTGCTGGACGAAGGGATCCCGCCGGACAAAGTCTGGGTGACCGGCAATACCGTCATCGACACGCTGCAGGATGTGCTTTGTTGGAAGAAGAAATGCGATCACCCGGTTCTGGAAAGAGTAGCTCGGGAAAAGCTGCGGGCAATTTTTGTTACTTCTCACCTAAGGGAAAACCAGGGGAAGCCGCAGGCGCAGATCTGTTCCGCTTTGCTTGAGCTTACGGAAAGATTTCGCGACATTCTAATTGTCTTTCCCGTTCATTTGAGCCCGGCTGTTCGCGATGTTGTCCTGCCGCGATTGGGACAGCACAACCGCATTATTCTGCTCGATCCAATCGATTACTTTGAGACCATCCATTTCATGAAGGCCTCCTACCTGGTTCTGACGGACTCAGGAGGAATTCAGGAAGAGGCTCCGGCTCTCGGCAAACCTGTGCTTGTGCTGCGCGATGCAACGGAACGGCCGGAAGGCGTGGTGGCTGGGACAGCCCGGCTGGTCGGCACCAAAACCAGCAACATTACACACGCTGTTTCCGAGTTGCTCTCTGACTTCGGGATTTATCGCAAAATGTCCGAGGCGATCAATCCTTATGGAGATGGTATGGCCAGCGAGAGGATTCTCCAGGCATTGGAGTTTTTGGCAGGCCGCGCGTCTAGCCCGGAGCCCTTCGGCAGCGTTTCTGCGCAAGTCAATCAAGTCACCCCTTAGGCAAGAGGCCGTAAAAATCGCTCTCCCGACTTTAGTCCTGACTCATTCTGCAGTGGAATCCTATTGTTAGTATTGGTTTTTGGCACCCTTATGGCTTCTTATTGCAGCTTGATTCGCCGACGATAACAGCGGTCTCATTTAATAATGATGGAGACGCGCTGGAACAGATTGGAATTCGCAACTTCATCCCGCACATGCAGCTGCAGAGTATAGGTTCCCTTCCTGAAATTTTTAAGAGGCAGGGTTATCGCAACCATAGATTTGCTTTTCTCTCTTCGGATGATTGCATACCCGGCAGTCCGCCCATTCGTCCGGGGCCGGCAGCAAAAAGCGTAATCATACATATCGACTGCCTTGGGACGGACCGATTAGTTGGCGCCCACTCTTCAGGGAGCATTCGGGGACGTCACCGTTTGAGCTTTTCTTATAACTACAAATTCCGTACGCCTGCTATCTCTGATGGTTTTGAGATCGAGCGAGGAGCGCTGAGATTCGACGCTCCTTATCAAGGCATAGATCTGCGGATCGTGATTCAACCAGCTGATCCAATTGGGATCCCCTTCCTTGCAGCCGCAGAGACGGTAAACAATCGCGGTCTCCGGATCCTTTTTTACGCTGCTCAGCAGCTCGTCAATTTGGGTACCGTTCAATTCCGAAAAACCCAGCTCCTCTACGCGAATTTTGCCTTTCGAGAGAACGTAAATCGGATAGGCGATCGAATAATTTACTCCGTAAATCTTCTTTATATTCGCCGCTTTCAGAAACTCACAGACTTCAGTAATTGCCTGCAATATAGGTGCGCGCCGATGCGCTCAAAATCCCTTTCAAAAGCCATAATTTCAGGTTAGGATGCCACCGAATTCGATGAAGGGGGCACTTTTTAATCCAGAAGTTTACATCGCCAACATTTCTCTCTTTACCCCTTTACCCCTCTACCCCTTTACCCCTCTACCCCTTTACCCCTCTGCCCCTTTACCCCTCTACCCCTTTACCCCTCTGCCCCTTTACCCCTCTGCCCCTTTACCCCTCTGCCCCTTTACCCCTCTGCCTCTTTACCCCTTTACCCCTTTTTGTATTCGTGGATCCGATAGTATACTCTAGAGCCTATGACCAAATCGGTGGAGCTGGAACCAGGGATCCGCAGGCTGCAGAGCGCGATCGAGACCGTAGTCAGGGGAAAGCCGGAAGCCGTCCGGCTTGCGTTGGTCTGTTTGCTCGCAGACGGCCATCTGCTTATCGAAGATGTTCCAGGTGTTGGAAAGACAACTCTCGCGCATTCGCTTGCACGCGTTTTTGATTGCACTTTCCGCAGAATACAATTCACCAGCGATCTTCTTCCTTCGGATATCCTCGGAGTATCCGTTTTTAACCAGACCGACCAAACGTTCGGTTTTCGCAAAGGGCCGATTTTCGCGCATATCGTTCTCGCGGATGAAATCAACCGTACAACCCCGAAAACGCAGAGTGCCCTCCTGGAAGCGATGAGCGAGGGCAGAGTCAGTGTCGACAATCATACCCATCTGCTCCCCCGTCCGTTTATGGTCGTAGCCACGCAGAACCCCATCGAGCATCACGGCACGTATCCTCTTCCCGAATCCCAGCTGGACCGTTTTCTGATGCGCATTAAAATGGGATATCCGGAAAACGACGCCGAAAAGGAAATCCTTCGACGACAAAATCGCATGCCTGATCTGGAGCATCTTCAGCCCATAATGCGGGCCGACGACATACTGGGAGCCCAGTCATCGGTCAGCGGCGTCCGGGTTGATGAGTCGTTGCTCGACTACATCATGGCGATCGTCGAAGCTACACGCCAATCGGAATTCCTTCTCATAGGAGCAAGCCCTCGCGGATCGCTGGCGCTTCGCCGTGCGGCGCAGGCACTGGCCTATTATGAAGGACGTGATTACTGCATCCCGGACGATATCAAGCGGCTGGTTCTGCCTGTTCTTGCCCACCGGGTGATTGTCAGTTCCAAATACTCCTCGCCTTACAAGCGAAGCGAAGAGGCAGAGGCCATTCTTGCTGAGATACTTCGAAGCATTGAAGTCCCGCTTTAACCCGGATAGCAATTCCAGGCGGGCGGGACACGTCCGGAGACTTTTCCCCTATTCCTTCAGAATCACCCGTGAAGGAATCCTATATATTCTATTTGTGTTTCTGCTCTCTCTGGCCGCAGTCAACACCAGCAATAACCTCCTGTTTATCGTTCTCGCAGTTCTGCTTGCCACCATTGTGGTTTCGGGAATCATCTCCCGCAATTCTCTTAGGCAGGTTTCGCTATCTCTACAACTTCCGGAAAATGTCTTCGTCGGCGAGAAGGTTTTCATCAAGGTTACGCTAAAGAACCTCAAGCGGTTCTTCCCATCATTTTCGATCCAGGTGGAAGATCCCGAATTGAGCTTAAAACAAGCATCGCAGGGATTCTTTCGAAGGTGGCTGCATCATGGGCGCAAAAAGGACTCAGGAGCGGAAGCGCCGGACAGAGCCATGTTTCGCCAGTCCGCCTACTTCCCAATTCTTCAACCGAGGGAGACGTGCTCTGAACTGATTGTGCAGTCCTTCCCACAGCGGGGGCTCTACTGTCTTCAAGGATTCTTGATTTCCACGCGATTCCCTTTTGGGCTCTTCCGCAGAGGAGAGCACATCGGAGCGAAAGGTGAAATTCTTGTCTATCCTTTGATTCAGGATATTTCCGCCTTCTTTCAACTGCTCCCCTTTCTCCCCGGTCACCTCGAAGGCCGGCATGTAGGGCCCGGCGAAAATCTCTTCTCTATTCGGAAATATCAGGAATCCGAAAGCGCCCGTATCATCGACTGGAAAGCCACCGCAAAGACGGGCGATATCATGGCTCGAGAATTTGCGCGAGAAGAAGAAAGCAAGCTCTGCTTAATTCTGGACACCCGGATGGATTCCCCGGCGCCTGAAAGCTGCGAGGCTGATTTCGAAAAAGCAGTTTCTCTTGCCGCCAGCATTGCCGCCCATTTTCTTAATGATGGAGCGGGGATGGAATTTCTTACTCCGAACGAGCATGTACCCCGCGGAACCGGAGTACAGCATTTGTATCGGATACTCCGGTCCCTGGCAGTCGTTCAATATGAGAGGACTTCCCTTGCGGCTGCCGCCGATTACTGGGGCCCAAACGGCTTTCCCGGAACGCGGGATCTGCCGGCGATTCGAAATATCATGTCGGACAAGGTATTCAAGATAATAATAAGTTCCAAACCCAGGGGCAGTTTCCCGTCCGCTATATGGCGCTCCGCCCACGTGGTATTTTTCGACGAGCTATGACATTCGAACGGTATTTCAAAACATCCTCCTACTGCCTGATCGGCGCCGGATTTGTGGCCGTCATTTCGACCGGAAGCATTGGATTGATTCCCATATGCCTGTTTGCCGCAGTTTATGTAACCAGTTTATTCGTCGACACGGTCCGGCTGCATCGTCGTATTCCCGAGTGGCTTTTGAACTGCGCCACGGTCATTTACGTCTTTTTTTTCCTTTTGGATTACCGGATTCTTTCGCGTTCCTTTCTGGCCGCGACAATTCATCTGCTATTTTTTCTTGCAGCCATAAAACTTTTGACCCTTGCGAAGGATAGCGACTATTTCCATCTTTATCTCATCAGTTTTGCAGAAATGCTTGCGGCTTCAACCCTCACCGTAAATATTGTCTTTGCCTTCTGCCTTCTTTTGTTCCTGTTCTGCGGGATCAGCTCGTTGATTCTTTTTGAAATGCGCCGCAGTAACGCAAGGATGCAGGAGCATGCCGTAGCAAAGCCCTTTGTCCGACACCGGAAGCGGGAAGGAAGCGCGCTTGAGCTTTTCGCCCCCTTTCCCGCCCGCCTCTTCACGGGCACGACGATCGGAATCACGCTTCTGATCATAGCCGTAGCGGTTCCTTTGTTCTTCCTTTTCCCCCGGATCAACCGGGGCTTTTATCAACGCCCTTCCGGGAATACACAGTATGTCTCCGGCTTTACCGATCATGTTGAGCTTGGGCAGATCGGCTCAATCAAGCAATCCGATGCAGTCGTGATGAGGATCAAAGCAGCCGCCCCTGAAGAAATACCGCCTGATTTAAAATGGCGGGGTATTGCATTGAATTATTTTGACGGCCGTTCCTGGACACGCACAGACCGGAACCGGTTCACGGTGCCTACTCAGGGAAGCTATTACAAACTGGAAAATTCCGCACAGGGAACCAGATGGTTGAATCAGACTTTTTTTGTCGAAGCGTTGCCCACGAACGTTGTCTTTGCCGCACATAAAGCACTTGCCATCTCGCGAGATGTTGGGGCCCTGCAAAAAGACTTCGCTGAAGCTCTCTATACCGATCCGCACCCGTTCAACAAGCTGAGATATTCGGCTATCTCCGAACCAATCCGTCCGGATCCCTCCAAGATATCCGACCTGCTGCCAATACCGCAGGAGATCCTTCGCGCTTATATGCAACTGCCCCGCCTGGATCCACGGGTTGCCGAACTCTCTAAAAAAGTCGCGAAGACAGCGCCGAACAGGTATGCCAAAGCCCGGGCACTGGAGCGGTATCTCCGCTCGAACTACGGTTACAGTCTTGTTTTGCGGGGAACTCCAAACAGCAGGGATCCGCTTGCCATGTTTCTATTTGATGTTCGGAGAGGGCACTGTGAATACTTCGCTTCGGCCATGGCTATCATGCTTCGCCAGATCGGAATCCCCTCCCGCCTGGTAAACGGTTTCCGCACCGGAGAATACAACTACATTGGCGACAACTGGATTGTCCGGCAATATGACGCTCACAGCTGGATTGAAGCCTATTTCCCCCCCTATGGCTGGGTCGAGTTTGATCCCACACCCGCCGAACCCCCGCGCGCCAGGACTGAATTTACACGCCTCATTTCCAATCTGAGCGATGCCGTTGATCTCTGGTGGTGGGAAGGCGTTGTCAATTATGATGCATCCAAACAATTTCGAGTATTCAGCGCACTCTACTCGAGCCTGGGGACTTTCCGGCGCGAAACGGGCAGACTTCTGGAGTCCGCATATGAGCATGGGCGGATGTCCGTATTCTGGATTCGTTCCCAAAACCTTGGATCGCGCATCGTCAAAAGCTGGCCTGTTTGGATGCTATGTATCCTGCTCCTTATGGTCTTCATGATCCGACCATGGCGAAGGCATTTTTCAGGCTGGGTGAGGCGAATCCTGCATTCGGGCAATCACCGGACTGCAATAACCGGTTTCTACAGGGAAGCATTGGCAATGCTCGAGGATAGGGGATTCAAGCCGGAAAAGGGCCAAACCCCACTGGAATTTGCACAAACGCTTGCCAGACAGCCGTATCAGCCATCTTTTCTGACTCTGACTGAGATATACAACTCGATCCGCTTCGGACCTCCCGGCCGGTCATATAACCGCGCAGAAGCCCAAATGCAGCTTCGTTTATTGCGCGATTCCCTGAGGCTCAAAGGACTTGCGAACCGGGATTAATTCCCGAAAGTGACGGGTGATACGAAGCAGCCAAAGCCTGGCCAATGACACGATTCGTTGCTTCGTTCCCACTGCAGGTAATAAATGAAGGGAATCATATCCGATAATTATTTATGGCAGGCTTTGCAGGTCGTCAAAGGATAGTTGGAATGGTTCGCCGGATACGGTTTCAGTTTGCCAAGATCATGGCAGTTCCGGCAATCCTTGTAGAGGCTTTCTTCCGTAGGGTGGGGCACCGGCTTTGGACCGGCTGCCTTTGCCTTCTCCGCAACGGGTTCCGAGCGCTTTGGCGCCGGACCGAGTTTATGGCAGATCCGGCAGGATTCTATCGGACGGCTCTCATGATTTGCAGGCATAGGTTTCATACCTGATCTACCGTGGCACTGGAAGCACTTTTCCTGGCCGGCGATCGGGTGTGGAATAGAGGGCGCCGATACAGCAGCAGCTTTAACAGAGGCTTCAGAAGCCGCCTGCGGACTGTAAACTTGAGTCCGCGTGAGCGGTACAGGCAGGGTCGAAACGGCAGTCGCCTCGGCTGTCGCTGCCCAGTAAATGCCCCCCACTCCGGATGCCGCAGCCAGAATGGCGATCGGCATAAAGAGAATCCGCCTGCGGCGCAGCACGTGCGGGGAAGGTCGGGCATGCGCCTTGCCTGACAGGAATTCATCCCACTCCGCGCCATGTTCCTCTTCCATTTGGTGCCTGGTCAGCTTTCCGGTAAACATGCTCTTGTTGAACATTTTTATATGAACATTGTAGAAGTGCCAGATGATGATAGCCAGGACGGCCAGGACAGCTTCGCCGCCGTGTGCCGCTTTAGCAGCGGGAATGAATTGACCGGGTAAAAATGCGGTGGTGATCAGCGGATTCCAGAGCATGAATCCTGTCACCACCATGATAATGCCTCCCCAGATCAATGCCCAGTACTCCAGCTTTTCGGCAAAGTTGTATCTCGGCAATTTTGGAGGATTTTTATGCAGAAACAGGCTGAAGCGAAGCGAATGAATTCCGTCCGTGACATCTTTCAGCGTCGGAAGCATTGTCATGTTCAGACGGCACACAAAATACTTATAGGCAATGATAATGACGTGATAAATGGACAGCAAAACAAACACGATTGCCGCTGCCCTGTGGATAATGCGTGTCATCTGGATCCCGCCCAAAAGAGCTATCAACCACTCCGATATGGAATTCAGGGCGTATTTTTGTACCAACCCAGTCAAACCTAAGATGGTGAAGGACGCTGCCAGCAGAAAGTGCTCGATCCTCTGAGGTACGGTGAATCGACGGGGAATCTGGAGATCGGCGTGGGTAATTTCCTTCTCGTTACTCATGCTGACATAAGCTCCCTTTCTCTCATGCACGCCCCTTGCGGAACCGCCGGACGATCTTCCCGCCGGCATCGATAATCACAAACAAAACCATTGCCCCGATCGTGATCGGAATGAGGAACCTGTAAAATAAGTTCACATAGTACACAAGCGGATACCGATCTCGAGTCGGAGGGAAATGGCCGACCCAGCTGTCGGGAAAGCTGGAAGCGGCTCCGGGATGACATCTGCGGCAGGTGTTCAGGAGATTTTCCTTGACCACTGTGGAATTGGCATCGGTAACCTTCTGCATGTCATGAATTCCATGACAGTCCGTGCACACAGCGGCATTCATCTTCTGGTCGGGATGTTCTTTTTCAAACAACGTTACAGTCATCCCATGGAAATCCGCTACATAGGTGTTAAAGACATCGGGGGATATGTTGTATTTGCGCATCAGTTTCACATCGGCATGGCATTTGGCGCAAAGCTTGGGAGATCTCAGCCGGAATGCCTGAGTGGTGGGATCTTCCTGTTTATGCGACGTATGGCAATCCGTGCAGACCGGCACGTCGGGACTGCTGTCTTCCAAAAGTGCTTTACCATGCACGCTGGTGATGTACTGCGCGTATATAACGCCATGACATTTGCCGCAGTTTGCGGATATCTTATGCCGTGGCTGGTTCGGCCTGCCTATTGCATGACTACCGTGACAATCGACGCAAATCGCGGCATTGAGATTTCCGGCCGCCATTGCCCGGGCATGAATGCTGTCCAGTTCCTGCTCGAATTGGTTCGGATGGCAGACCCGGCATTGCTTGCCGTTTTCTATCTGGAATGCCCGGTAGTCGGATGCCGTCATCTTCGGATGAGGATACATCCGGATTCCGCTGTGGCAAGACGTACAGTGGAGTGTTTTATGCACCGAGGCATTCAAGCCCTCCACATCAACGGCAAGAGAAAGCACTTCGCCGCCGGGGAAGCGGGTATTCAAGCCGGGTGTGGTATGGCAACCTATGCAGCCGATATCCGTCGGTTCGGCTTCGCTTGCAGCCGTGGCAGTGGCTGTTAGGATCAGAATGAAAGCGCCTGTAGCAAGGGATCGCAGAAGTGCCCTAATGAAAAGCATACGGTCCATTGATCAATCCCGGCCTGAAGCTGCCCACCCGAATGGGGACATGTAAGACCAAATAATACACCGGCCAGCGCCATACCCGAACAGCGTAACAATATCATCAGTTTAATGGATCTCAAACCGCCAGCCCGCATTATAGATTAAACAGCCCGCGTCAGGAGTCTACTATTTTATGCTACTATTTCGGTTCTTGGGAGCGATTGGTGGCAAAGATCGGATTTATAAGCCTGGGGTGCCCTAAAAACCTGGTAGATAGCGAGGTAATGATCGGCTTGTTGCAGACTCATGGTCATGTGATAACTCCGGATCCCACGGACGCTGAAATCCTTGTCGTTAATACCTGCAGTTTCATTGAGGATGCCAGGAAAGAATCGATTGAGACCATCCTGGCGGCGGCACAGCTTAAAAGCTCCGGTTCATGCAAGAAGCTGATCGTCGCAGGCTGTCTTTCGGAACGCTATCCCAAAGAAATAGGCACGGAACTGACTGAAGTGGATGCCATTCTCGGCACGAATCAAATCGAAAAAATCGTCGAAGCCGCTGAGGGAGCATCCATCCCTCCTCCCAATTCCTTTGGCCGGAGCGACGCCGATCTCTACCTCTATGACCATACAACTCCCCGCACTCTTATTGGCCCGCGTCATTCGGCTTATATGAAGATTGCCGAAGGATGCGACCATGTTTGCGCTTTCTGCATTATTCCAAAAATCCGCGGCCGAATCAGAAGCCGCACGATCCCATCGCTGGTCCAGGAAGCAAGGCATCTTGCCGAATGGGGAGTTAAGGAAATAACCCTGGTATCGCAGGATACCACCAGCTTTGGATTGGACATGGGAATCCAGGACGGGTTGGCCTGCCTTCTGGAAGCGTTAAGCAAAATAGACGGTCTGCGATGGATCCGTTTTCTTTATGCCTATCCGAATCAGATCAGCAACAGATTGATTGACGTCATCAACTCGAGCGATAAAATCTGCAAGTACATCGACATGCCTCTGCAGCATGTAAGTTCGCCGATCCTGAAATCCATGAAGCGCGGA
Source organism: Acidobacteriota bacterium (assembly GCA_016929335.1). Lineage (GTDB taxonomy): Bacteria > Acidobacteriota > UBA6911 > UBA6911 > UBA6911 > UBA6911. Next base: position 15,315 of record JAFGIY010000185.1, read on the forward strand.
GGCAACCGCTCGAGCTTTGCGCAAATGATTCACCGCATCAAGTCCGGAATTCCCGGCGTAACGTTGAGGACCACCATGATCGTGGGATTCCCGGGAGAAACCAGAGAGGATTTCCTTGAATTGAAGAAGTTCTGTCGCGAAGTGGAATTCGATCGGTTGGGTGTTTTCTCATACTCCGATGAAGAAGATACCGGAGCGTACTCGCTGCATCCCAAGGTGCCGGCACGCACAGCGGAGCAGCGGCGCCGTGCGCTCATGAAACAGCAGGCCGCTATCGTTGCCAGAAATAGTCGACGCCTTATCGGCAAAGATTGCCTGGTGTTGATCGATGGACCGTCACAGGAGAGCGAATTTCTGCTGCAGGGCCGGCTGGAGTCCCAGGCGCCGGAGATTGACGGAGTCTGCCTGATCAACGATTCAGAAATTGGAGATATTCAAAGCGGAGAATTTCGAACGATTCGGATCACGAGGATTCTTGGACATGATCTTTTGGGCAAGATCGTGAAATAGCTCAATCGGCATGTTTTCTGAAATTGAAATGAACATCAAATGTCCGCATTGCGGTAAAGCAACGGATCTCACGGGGAATCCCTTCCGGCCATTTTGCAGCGAGCGCTGCAAGCTTCTTGATCTGGGCAACTGGATTTCGGGCGCCTACCGCATTCCGGAGCAGGAGTCGGAGGCAACCGAAGAGGAAGCCCCCGATCTCGAAAAGGATTCGAATAAGGAATGAGACAACGTATATCGATCACAATTGCGAGTGCGCTGCACATCGGCTTTATCCGCGGAGCGCCTGGGACCTATGCGTCTCTGGCAACAACTATCGGTTATCTGCTTGTATTCATGATTTCCTGGCGGATCATACCGGCGCTTCATCTTAGCGCTGTTTGCCTGATTTCCCTCATCGGCGTAATTACATCCTACGACGCAAGCCGGAGTTCCGGGATTGAAGATCCCTCTTTCGTGGTAATAGATGAAGTTGCCGGGCAACTGCTTGCGTTATTATTCTTGCCGGTCAATGCACACAATCTCATCCTGGGATTTATAGCGTTTCGATGTTTTGATATATGGAAGCCTTTTCCCATCCGCAGGCTGGAAGCCATCGGAAAAGGGGTTGGAATAATGGCGGATGATTTGCTGGCAGGTGTCTACGCGAATCTGGTTCTCCAGTTCCTCAACCGCCTTATCTGAAACCGCCGGGGCGTCATCTATGAAAGCAGAAATTATTGCCGTCGGATCCGAATTGCTGACGCCGGATAATGTCGATACGAACTCTCTGCTTCTCACACACCAGCTTAACGAGGCCGGATGCCAGGTCCATCTGAAAACTGTCGTCGGGGATGATCGCGATGATATTGCGCGCGTGCTGCGTGAGGCTCTGGAGCGTTCGGAGTTGATAATCTTCAGTGGCGGCCTCGGTCCGACCGAGGATGATCTTACGCGCAACGCCGTAGCGGCTGTCCTCCATCGCCGTCTCGCGATTGATGAAGGCTTGCTCGAAATCATCCGGCAAAGATTTATTGCGCGCGGCTTCCGGATGGCGAAAATCAATGAGAAGCAGGCAGAAGTCATCGAAGGGGCAGAAGTGCTCGACAATCCGTTCGGAACTGCTCCCGCAATGTGGATCGAGGAAAAAGGACGCTGCATTGTTTTGCTGCCCGGCCCGCCCAGAGAGCTTCAGACAATCTTTGAAATGTCCGTTCTGCCAAGAATCAGGCTGCGGAGCGGCGGGATGAGGCTGGTGTATAAATCTTTCCATGTTACGGGGATAACCGAGTCGGAACTCGACTCGCAGATTGCCCCCATCTACACGGATTATCCCCAGGTGCGGACAACCATCCTGGCGGGCACGCGGCACATCGCAATCCGGCTTTACCGCTGGGCAACGGGCGAAGAAGAACCTCCCGACATCATAGAGCTTTCAGATAGACTTCAAGCGGCGCTTGGAAACTCGCTTTTCTCGACCAAAGGCGAGTTCATGGAAGAAGTAATCGGCAGTCAGCTCAGGCAACACGGCCGGACTCTGGCTGTTGCCGAATCCTGCACAGCGGGAATGCTCGGGATGCATATCACGCGCGTGCCGGGCAGCTCGGACTATTTCAAGGGCGGCATTCTCTGTTACAGCAATGAAGCTAAGATAGAACTGTGCAATGTGCCGCCTGAATTGATTCAGAAACATGGAGCAGTCAGTGCCGAAGTGGCCGAAGCCCTGGCCTGTGGCGTGCGAAATGCCTTGCACAGCTCCATTGGATTATCCATAACCGGCATAGCCGGACCGGGAGGAGGCACTGCCGAAAAACCCGTCGGGCTTGTCTATATCGGAATTTCCGACGGTAAACATACCGAGAGTCGGCACCGAATTATGCCTGGAGAGCGCGAATCCATTCGAGAACGCTCGACATATCTTGCTCTTTCATGGCTGCGAAGATTTTTAATGCGTGATACTGTCTCGAATCCTTAATATCAAGAAGGCGGGAAACAGAATTTATGCCTGATATTCTGACTACTGCATTCCGTATTCTCACATCATGCGAACATTTATAGCAATTCCACTTCCCAGGGAATGCCGGTTGATGCTCGAACAGCTTCAGGAAAAACTGCGCTCATTTAAGGCGGAGGTCCGTTGGGTTGGCATTCCATCGATCCATCTGACACTCAAGTTTTTGGGCGAAGTGGATCCCGGGATAATCCCGAAATTAAGCAAAATGATTGAGGACGCGGTCCAAAATGAGCGTTCTTTTGAACTCCGTCTTCATGGCCTCGGATGTTTCCCCAATTTAAGGAATCCGAGAGTAATCTGGTGCGGCTTGACAGGGGAAGCCGATAATCTCCTACGCCTGCAGCGATGCGTTGAAGATGCCTGCGCAGAACTGGGATTTGCTTGCGAGGAGCGGCCCTTTCACCCTCATCTCACTCTGGGACGGGTCAATGGCAAAAGAAATTTACAGCCTCTTCTGGACTATATTAAGATTGGCTCTGATCTGGAATGCAGCTTTAACGCAGATCAGATTAATATCTACAGGAGTATTCTCAGACCTCAGGGTGCGGAGTATTCGATCCTGAAATCTATCGTTTTGAATGAATAGAAACGGATGTCTTTAAGCGATCATGAGAATTGAGTATCTGATTCCGTTTATAGCCTACTTGTTGGGCTCCATCCCCTTTGGTTATATACTGGTGAAATCGACTGAAGGGAAGGATATCCGATCCTTCGGGAGTGGGAATATCGGCGCTACGAATGTGTTTCGCAGAAGCCGCCTCGGCGGCATCCTGACGCTCCTGCTGGATGCAGGGAAAGGATATCTGGCTGTCATTTTGGCCGGATGGCTTGGAGGTGATATCGCATGGCAGGCCGCAGCAGCGGTTTTTGCCATCATCGGCCATGTATTCACGATCTGGCTGCGATTCAAGGGGGGCAAGGGGGTGGCTACAGGATGCGGAGGCTATCTTGCACTCTCCCCACTGGCACTATTGACCACTATTGGCCTATTCGTGTTGATTCTTCTCCTATCGCGATATATTTCCGTGGCTTCCATCGGAGCAACTGCAGCATTCCCGATATTGGCATATCTCTATGGAGAACCGGCTTCACTGCTTTTGGGAGCGGCTATTGGAGCAGTGTTCATTATCGTGAAACATCAACAGAACATAAAACGGCTTTTCTCGGGCACCGAAAATAGGTTTGTTCTTGGAGCCCGATCCTGACGTGTGCGGCTAGGAGGAATGAATGGCAATCAGCAAAGAGCTTCTGGAAATTCTTGCTTGTCCCCTGTGCAAGGAGGAAGTCCTCCTCACGCCAGACGGCACCGGACTTAAATGTAAAAAATGTCATCGAGTCTATCCCATTCGCGACGACATCCCCGTGTTGCTGATCGATGAGGCTAAAATAGAAGAGCCCTGAAACGAATCGTTCACCGGCTGTTTAACCCGTAATCTTGCCGGTAACACCGTTCGTTCTGCGGTCTTCATTCACGTGGATGCCAGTCTATAAATCCGCCGGTTCTCCGGATATGCGTGAAAAGCTGTGCGGCCTGACAGGATGGATTATATATTGCGGATGGCGGAGATGAGCTCGTCGGGGGATGCAGATGCAGTACCAAGCTTTCCGACAACGATTCCGGCTGCAATGTTGGAAAGGATTGCGGCGTGCAGGATGGAAAGTCCCGAGACAAGGCTTAACGCGAGCGTAGAGATAACGGTGTCTCCTGCTCCCGTAACATCGTAGACCTCCCGAGCGACGGTAGGGATATAGGTTATTCTGGAATTGCTTTCGAAGAGCGCCATGCCTTCCTCTCCGCGCGTGATCAGAAGATGCTCAATGCCGGATTCTTTAATGATTTTCTTTCCCGCACGAACCAGGTCCTGTTTTCCAAAAATGGTAATTCCCGATGCATGCTCGGCTTCAATCGTATTCGGCGTAATGACAGTTGCGGGTTTGTAAACGGACAACTTTCGCATTTTGGGATCAATGCAGACTATCTTCTTTGCGGATTTTGCGAGCGGCAGCGTCTGTTTCATCAAAGCGGCCGAAATCAATCCTTTGGCATAATCCGAAACAACAACCGCATCGACATCGGGCAGAATAGCTTTGAATTTGCCGGCAGCTTTCATCTGGAGGTTTTCAGAAAGCGGGGATCGATCTTCCCGATCCGTGCGGCAAACCTGTTGATGATGCGCAAGGATGCGTGTCTTGATGCTGGTCGGCCGGCTTTTATCGACGATCAGGCCTCCGACCGGAGATCCAATAAGCCGAAACTGCTCACGAAGGCGTTCTCCTTCATAGTCATCACCCAAGATCCCAAGAGGAATCGGCACTCCTCCCAGGCTGTGAATGTTGGAGGCTACATTGGCGGCCCCACCCAGACAGGTGCTCTCCGTCTTAATCTCCACGACCGGGACCGGGGCTTCGGGGCTGATTCTGGACACCGATCCCCAGATAAACCTGTCCAGCATCATATCTCCCAATACAAGAATCCGCTTGCCGCGAAATTTTCGAATCGCCTGTACCAAAGACTCCGGATCACAATCATACCGACGGAACATCATGAACCTCTTGCTGCCGCATCAGGGCAGAATGATGGAATGGTTCGTTTCTTTTCTTGGCGTTACGCGAGCAAGAAAATCAACATAGCTTGAGGAGGAACCTCGATCCTCCTTATAGGCTGAGATGATCGATCGAATATATTCAAGACAGTCTATGGTCGCACTCAGTGTCAAACGGGTATTCTGGGGATCCACAATGCCTTTGCCGTTCTGGTTCTCCGGATTCCTCATGGACTCTATAACCGTCCGCAATTCACGGCGCAATGGCTCGACGCGAAGATTCTCTGAAGTCGTTTCGTAAAGAACCCCTTTATCTTCGGTTCTATACGTCACCAGCAGAGCATCAATGGCTCTCGCAGCGTCTTCATCCGTGAGATCGTGGGACAAAAGGCGTTCATTCGCAATTTTGTACTCGATATAGGCAACCGCATCCTGGTGCTCGTTGAGGACCCGCCGGCTTCGTTCCTGCGCATTCACATCCAGACTGCGAAGTCGTTTCGCGTAATCCTCCACTTCTCTTTCGCGTCCTGCCTTCAGAAACTGGCAATCCTCCGGACAGTCCATTTCCAGAACACGCTTTTCGCCACAACACTGGCCGCAAATCAGGGCATTTTTTGCCGGACATTGCCGCTTTGCTTTTCTTTGGTCACATAAACTGCATTTCATAAGCCTTATACTCTCAATAAAGAACCGGCTTTATACCATACTTTCAGCTCCGTCGTCTTTGATTCCTTTGCCGGCACCTGCTGCCATAGTCTCTGATAAAATCCCGCGCAACAGCAAAGTCCGGGTACGCCTTCTCGGCCCGGTGGAATTCGGATGTATGATGCCGCTTGAACCTTTCCGATGAGGTGCTCTCAAATACCGCGTGCAGCATCTCGTGGTAAACGACATAGCGCACAACGAACCTGGGGACTCCGGCTTCATCAAGCGCCGGACTCAGTGTGATGGTATGATGTGCCGGATCATAGTGTCCCAATCTCCTCCAGCTTTTGCGAAATCCCCACCCTATCCTGCGGATTTCAACCTGATCATTAAAATATTGATGATTGAGCTCCAGAAAAATCTCCCGCAGCGAATGATGCTTGCCGTCCTCCTCGCCAATATGCTTCCGCCCCTTTTTCAGCCTGCGTTCCCGAACCGCTTCCTCGATCCATTGATCGTTGCGATAGGAATTATAGGCTTGAAGATATTGTTGGCGCGGCCGACGCCGCATTATTTTGCAGGCTAATATCCGAACGATGGCTTCAAGGACCGGAACAGGCGCATGCCTGCAATGGTCGCTGATCCGCACAATCCATCTCGCGCCCTTCCGCCGGATAGTGTGGGTTAATCCGATATAGGGATAAAAACAGGCGTCGATTTCCATGTCGCGGAATGCCGGTGAAGCAGCCTGCAATATCGAGCGGCACAGCCATTGCAGTTCGGGAACGCTTTTATCCTCCTGTTTAATCATTTTAAAACGGATTCCCTTTTTGGCTTCACGCACGCAGCGCCTGCCGGCATTTGAGTCGACGCCTGGCTATTTCCTTCCCGGCGATCCCTTTAACTCTGCAACTTCCTTCTTCAGCAGATCAATCTCCGCTTTCATTTCGGGCAGTCGGCCGAAAAGAGCGTTAAGACGCTTGTATTCGCGGAGCGGGCGAACCGGCACTCCCCAGTAAACCTCTCCGCCGCGCACGATTTTGCCCGGCAGAATGCCCGCCTTGGATCCAATTACGGCACCGGACTGGACACGCGCATGATCCCCGAATCCCACCTGCCCCCCGATCACGGCATAATCTTCGATGATCGTGCTCCCGGAAATTCCCGTTTGAGATGCGATGACCACATGCTCGCCGATCTCCACATTGTGGGCGATCTGGACAAGATTATCGATTTTGCTGCCTGTCCCAATCCGCGTGGTACCGAGGGATCCCCGATCGATCGTGCTGTTGGCGCCAATTTCGACATCATCATCGATGATCACCGAGCCAACCTGAGGAAACTTCCATTGCTTCTTTCCGTCCGAAGCATAACCGAAACCATCGCTCCCGACGACAACCCCGGCATGCAGCACCACACGATCTCCAAGCTGCGCACCCGGATAGAGGACGACGCCGGGGAATAATATGCATTCTTTCCCGATGCAGCACGCTCCGCCAATCACAACCCCCGCATGCAGAATGCTTCCCTGGCCGATTCGAGCCCCTGTCTCCACAACCACAAAGGGACCCAATTCCACACCTTCGTCGATTTCGGCGCCGGGAGCGATTTCCGCCGTAGCGTGCCGCGTGCCCCGGCTCTTCGGCCACGGATTCAGATAGGAAGCCGCCCTGGCAAAATCCAGCCGGGGCTGTTCCGAAAAAATCATATTGGCTGCTACGGACGCAAGCATCTTTGGCGCAATAACACAGGCGGCACGCTGACCTTCGGCATGGAACACCCTGCTTTCAGCCCCATGCACAAATATCAGCGAAGTATCGTCCGCGGCATTCCATCCCGCGACCTTCGTCAACAGACGGGAGCCGTCTCCCTGGTATCCCAAATCCAGCAACGCGGCCATTTGCCTTATGGTGTAACTCATATCAGAAATCGCGAAATATGACGGAGTGGCTTTAGTGCCTATTTAGCAAATTTGGACGCAGACTGCATGTCCTTATCATCAGCCGGTCCGGAGCTCGCCGGAGCAGCATTATTTAGAACAGGCAGAATCAAGTCGTGCCTGGTAGTGCGCAGTTCCACGGTTCTCCCCCCGGCGTATACATCATGCTTTCCTCTGGCATTGTACCAGTCGGAAAGGCTCGCATTCCGGTGTCTGCTTTCAACGATCTGACGCCAGCCGATGCCCGTGTTGTATGCGCAAAAGGCGATCTCCCCTTCCTGAGTACCGTAGGGAATGACGCACATTTCAGTGCGCCGGAAATCATAGGTCCAGAGGTCTTGAAACCACATGCCTTCCACGCAAAGAACTCGCCATTGGTCGCTCTGCGAGTTCGCTTTCATCCGGTCATTCCGGTCACTATCGGCTTTCTCCGACGTGGGACGGAACAGCCGAATGAGCTGCGAAAGCGGGAATTCCTTCGGCGCCTTATCCGCTCGGAAATTACGCAGAATAGCCAACGCCAGTTGCGCTTCGGTCAATAACTTGCCGCGAGCCGTATCGGTGATGACGGCCACGTCGCGGATAAACCGCTCATAATCAAAAAACTGAAACAGGGGTATCCATTCATGCGTGCGGCGGTTGACCACGAGCAGGCTAAACACTCCGCAATCCGGATGGCAGTTGCAAGCGCTCCATCCCCAGGGTGCAGCCGGTCCCTGCAGAATATCCATTATGCTGGTAAATGCGCTATAGGTGGAAAGCGGGAACCAGTCGCGCATCGGCTCCGGCTGCCCTTTCAGCTGCAGTTTCAAATCCTCCACCAGATGGGTCAGCGTGTATCGGTGGGCGCGCCGGGATTCGTCATCGATAGTTTCGTCGCGGCCTGTAAAGGAAACGGGTTGAAATACCACAGTCTGGACTTTGTCCACATTGCGAACGGCAAAATCAACGATCGGGCCGACAGCGTCATTGTTCACCCTATTGATGACAGTGGTCACCAGAGTCGTCTTCAAACCGGCCCTGGCCGAATTTTCGATGGCCTGCACTTTGACATCAAACAGGTTCGGAACACCGCGATGCTGATTCTTTTCATTGCTCACGCCGTCAAATTGCAAATAGGTCCCATGCAGCCCCGCTTCCATGGCCTGACGTGCGAATTCCTCGCTTTGTGCAAATCGGATACCGTTGGTCGCAGCCAGTATCCGATAGAATCCGATCTTCTTCGCATGAGCGACAGCATCCAGGAAATGAGGGGATAAGGTCGGCTCTCCGCCCGAAAATAAAATTATGATCTGACGGCGCGGTTTGAAAGAAACTGCGCGATCCAGAATTGCCTTTATTTCCTCCAGATCCGGTTCATGCACATAGCCGACCTGATTGGCATCCGTGAAGCACGGAGTGCACATCATGTTGCACCGATTTGTCAGATCGACGGTTAATACAGTTCCGCGCCCATACCTGATCGCCGAAGCTCCGTGCCGGTGCAGACATTCATCGTCTATTGTCTGAAAGTCGCGGCCGAAGAACAGATTTTCGATCCGCCGAGTGAAAGCGGGATTGGTTGAGAGGACGTCTTCGAACAGACCGTGTTTCCCGCAGTTTTTTCGTATCAGAATGCGTCCGTTCTCTTCAACGAGCCGGGCTTTGACATGGCCCGGACTGCCTTTCAAGAGGATATCGACACCCGCACGCCCTTCTACGATCTGCTGTCTGATTTCCGGAACGCATCGCGGGCAGAGCGAATCAGTTTCTCGTGGGAAGCCCAAAGGAGGATGAGACCGCTCACGGCTTTTGGCAATTTTCCCTGGAGCCCAGGCCGGCTTGGGAAGTTCGCCTTCGGGCATTCTGGTGTTGACTGCCTGAAAGCTTTTCCAGGCAAGGTCCGCAATTCGCACAACAGCAGATGCTTTTATGCGATTCAGGAGAGAGCCGTTTCCGCCGTTCCCCCCGGAGATGGCTTCGCCGTACATACATCAATCCTTGCTATTGCAGTAACTACCCAATGGCTAACATAAACCTATACAAAATAAATAAATACAGCGATAAAACTACCAGTATTTTGGATTCACGTCCATTCATTTCTAGGCTTCGATAAAAGACAATCCGGGAGCAACGGTCCATTCTGTCGGACATGAAAGGAAAATAGGACACCCATCAAAAACATTAAAAAAATGCCGATTCCCGGGATCGTCCCGGGATAGCAGGGATTTTGGGTGTCCAGGAATTTTTCAGGAGGAAGGCGAATTCATTCGATTACTATGGGGACGCGCTGGAATATGTTGGAATTGGTGATTTCATCTCTGACATGAACCTGAAGCATATAGGTCCCTCTTTTGAGGTTCTTCAGAGGCAGAGAGATCGCCACTGTAGCCTCACCTTTTCTCTCTTCTGCGCCCTGCATTCCCGGAGGGCCGCCCATTCTACCCGGTCCCCCGTCAGGAGGTTCCATGTCACCGGGGCCTCCCATCCCGGGTCCCATCATGCCCGGTCCCATCCCGCCGCCGCGACCGGGACCGAATCCCGGTCCCATGCTTACCTGCGTCCAGCTTTGTGTATATTGAGGCTGGGTTTCCAGTATCTTGGTATTATCTCTTAGCAGCATGAGGTCGGTTTCGATACAGGGTGTCTTTGTTTCGCTATCCTCGACGGCGCCATACACATGGAAATAAACGTAGACCGTCTGCCTTGCAAGAAAGACATTTCCGATGCTTGGAACGACCTTTCTGTTTCCCATTACCAGTGGATCATAGCTCGGGATCATCTGCTGAAATCTCCGCATGGGACCCTGTCGAGAAATGTTCAGGCTGGAATCGCCCCGGGTATTGACCAACTGGCTGCCGAGCACGATGGAGCTAAGGGCTAACTTCTTCAGATCCAGGACCGGCACAGTAATCGGCTGTTCAAAGCTTCCCAATTTCCCGCTGGTATTATCACGGACAAGGAACTTCAGTTTGTGTTCTCCCGGCCGCAACTGGAAGCCGGTCGAATAAAAAATGCCTCCTGACCTGAGCGTCTCGGCTCTTTCTGAAGGCACTTTGAGGGTTACGGCGTCACGCGCGATTCCGGTTGTTCTCCCCTTGCTGTCGGAAGCCTGTGCGACAAATTCGAATTTTCCCTCACGATTGGAACCTTTCTCCACAAACTTCAAAGCATCGCCAAGGATTTCGATCGATATGGGCACATAGACTGTTTTGTCGTCTTTTCGGAAGTAGTCCGCCTGCAAAATCAACGGAACATCCACGAACGGCCGCTCGACATTCATCGCCTGGCTCAACTGCAGATCGCGTTCCTCCTGGCTCAGCTGACCGAAAGCCTTTGATGCAAAATATCCCGGTCTGTGGGTGTTCTTCACGTTGGGCCGCTCGAGTTCAACGCGGATCTTGCGATATTTCCCGTCTTCCTTCCGATTCGTGCTGAAATAGCCGAGAACGTAATAAACATTGGTGTCAGACTGAGCCTGCTTCATCGCCAGACTCAGATCATTCGTATCATTAAAAGACCGGCCGCCCGTATCATAGGATAAAGTAACCAGCGTTTCCTGAGAGCTGGAAAGGTTGTTTCTCTGTCGCATCATCCCGGAACCGCCAAACATACCTCCACCCCCTCCTCCCCGGGAGGCATCGCCTCCCGGCGGAAGAGCTACGAGGCCCTGGCTGTCCACGGTATAAATCGACATGTTCGACCGGTTGGCAGCGTCCACAGTGGAGCGGATCTGTGCATTATTTTCTACTCCGGTGGTAACCACTCCGCTTGAAAAGTAAATCAACGATTTGCGCTCCGGGAGTTCACGATACATTTTTGCCAGCGTCTCCAGAGCAGAAAGCCTTCGGTCGGTGTTAAAAATATTGAATTGAACGCTGTCCGGGACAAAAACCTCCTCGGATGAGGATGTATCGGAAGACGTTGAGGTATCGGAAGTACTCGTGCTTTCCGTTTCGCTCTCTCCCGATTCCGAAGAAGATATGGCATTGAGAGTCTTAAGGAGAAGGTCGCGGTCGTTGGTAAAATCCTGGACAAGGCTTAGTGCGCTGCTGTATGTGGCAACCGCCATGAGGTCCTGAGGACCCGTCTGCTTGGCGATAAAGTCATGTGCAGCATCAATAGAATAGAATAAATTCTCTGTACCCAATGAGCTTAAATCGAAAAACAGGATAATCAGTCTTTTGCCCGCAATATCTTCCTTTTTAATCGGCGCATCCGGATTGAGTCCAAGGTTGACGATCGCCGCAGGTCTCGATGGAGCCGTTTCTGCGGTTCCGGCAGCGGAAGGAGATGTCGCAGGAACCGGGCCTATGGCTACATTCTCAGCCGAGAATGTGACTATATCCTGAGGGACATTGTCTTCATAAATTTTAAAATCTTCCCTCTTCAAATCCGCAATCAATCTGCCTTTTCCATCACGGACCGTTACATCAACGACAACCATCGCCGCCTCAACTGAAAACACGGGCATCTTCTGCGGCACGTTGCTTTGCGGCTGCTTCTGTTCCTGCTGTGATGTGGGATAAACAAAAGAAACCAATCCGCAAAGAAGGCAAGCGACACACCAGGCCAACGAGAGGAACGTCTTTTTGCCGGGACCTGTTTTCAGAAATAGCATTGGTTGCGCCATAGATGGACTAGAACCTGATTCTAAGATTTACCGTCATCGATCGCATCCCTCGAACGCCGGTCACTTGTCCGAAATTGAGTGCATTCACAGTCGTGCTTACACTCCCCCAATTGGGATGGTTCAGAAGATTCTGTATTTGCCAGCTGATTTCAAACCTCCGGTTGTTCTCGTCGAGACGTATGCTTTTGCGCATCGACAGATTCACCGTACTGCTTCCCGGTCCCGGGATGGTATTGCGGCCGGCGTTTCCGTATTGTCCGGATGGAATCGAAAAAGCGGCCGTATTGAAGAATTTCCGAATGGTGCGATCCTCTCTGGAAAGAGAAATTGGAAGTCCCGTGGCATCCGGCCGCAGCGAATTGTAAAGCGCAGCGCCCGATCCGCTTCCGCTGCTGCTCGCATAACGGGCGCTCATAGGAGTTCCGCTTGCTATCGTCAGGTTGCCGTTGAATGTCCAGCCGGAGATGAAATTCTGGACCTTTGTCGATGCGCCTGCAAAGAATGCCCTGTTCTGACCAAAGGGCAGTTCATACATGAAGCTCGTCCGGAAGTTGTGCCGCTGATCCTGATTGCTCAATGAGCGCTCAGCCGCAAGATTGGAATCATCCTGTGCGACAGCGGAGCCGCCGCTTCCCAAAGCATTATCTATGCTCTTTGAAAAGGTATAGGAATTCGTCATATTGAAACCGCGGGAAAATCGCCGCGAGAGCTGTAGGTCGAGCCCATGATAAATCGAGTTCGCACCGTTGGTCTGATAGATAAAATTCGAAGCGCTGCCGCTTCGGTTCGGAGCTCGCATGATATCCAGACCCGTCCCCTTGCTGCCCATATAGGAAACATTCAGGACATACAACCTTGAAAGCTGGGTTTGAATATCAAGGCTCCATTGTTGTGCATAGGAAGCTTTATAGTCCGGATCGATGGCAAAAGTGTTCAGGATTGTTAATTCAGGATTGGCGGGGAAGCCGACTTCCAGCGTCAGCGGATTTGCGCGATCGGCAGCCAGATTCTGATTTATCGCAAACGGCGCCTGGTTTATCAATTGGTTCGCAATCGAGGAGATGGCTCCGGCGTTATAGCTGATTCCGTAGCCCAATCGAAACACGAACGGAGAAGTAGGCTTTGGCTTCCAGGCAATTCCGACGCGCGGAGCCAAATTATTCCTGTCCGGATTAATGAGCGAACGCGGGAAACTGCGTGCGCTTAAGGATCCTTTTTGATCCGGAAACACCTGTGCCAGTTCGGAGAAGTCGGAGTTCACATCCAGACTGACCATTCGGTCATATTTTTCGTATGATGGCCCGGTGTATTCGTAGCGAACACCATAGTTAATCGTCAGATTGGAGCGGACCCGCCAGTTATCGGAAATATACAGGTTCCAGTTGCGACTTCTCAGGTAGATGCCGTTTCCATACGGATTGATGCTTGTATCCACAAACCGGCGTGAGGTTGAAAATGGCAGTCCCAGCAGAAAGTCGGCAAAATCATTGCCGGTTCCCGGCACCTGACTTCCCATGTCGTCATATAGAATGGTAGCGTATCCGGTAAATGCATAGGTGCCGCGTCCGTTGCTGTCGCTCCTGGAATTGCGTTGATTCCAACTGATATCTGCCCCGGAACGAACGGAATGCTTCCTGCCCATCTTCATAAAACCTGCAGATACGGAAATAGTCTGGTTCCGGTTCAGAGAAGGCGCACCGAGGGAAATATTGCCGTAATTGGAAAAGCTGACAGTCGGCGGGCCCCAATTGATCGGATCCCTGGAAACGCCCTGCATCCCGAGTTCTCCCTGAACATCACGGGTATAGGAAAACGCATTGGTTGATTCTATGCGGGTCTGGTTGAAGGATATGCGCCAGTCGGCCATCAGCCTCGATTTGAAGGAATGCATGCCTGAAATGCCGATATTCTGGCCAAAATTGGATCGGTCTGTATCCAGGCCTGGAAATGTTGCGGCTCCCAATGAACTGCCTCGTCGCATGCTGTAATTGACTCCGAGATTGTCTCTGGAAGTGAGCTTCAATCCTGAGATGCTTATCTGGATCTGATCCGAGGAAGAAGGAAGGCTCCGCTCCAGCGCGTAGTTGTTTACACACGGAGCATTGGGAGCGCAGGGCAGGTTCGCTCCGGGAACAAATTCAAGCAATTGGCGCGCGATGGGATCCATCGCAGAAATTTTGGAAAAGCGCGAAGCCGGATCATTCGGATTCAGATAAAGCTGAACCGGCTGCATCGCGATAGTCTGCAGGCCGGTTTCCGGATTCTTCACAAGCGTTTGAACATAAGTCTGCGAAAAATCTCCCGTGCGCTCAAGATCAGTAGGGACAGTGGTGAGAATATCCATGGCGCTGCGGTTGCGGCTGCCGCCGTAAGTGAAGCTCCAACCCGGCTGGCTGACCGGGCCCATGGGAGAAAATCCTCGCTGGCTGGTTGACGTTGACTTGGATTTCATGAAAGGAAGCGCGCCACCGACTGTCAGACTGAAGTTGTTCTGAATCTGAACTGGTTTGGGAAGAGTCTGACCCGTCAGCGAATAATTCCGGGCATTGAGAGCAGAATTACTATAGGTTTCTGTGAGACTGCCTTCTATGATGGGCTGTTTGAAGGAAGCTCCGCGGCCCCTTCTTCCCATCATGCCGAATCCCATGCCGCCGGGTCCACCGCCTCCAGGTCCGCCGCCTCCGGGGGCTCCACCGCCAGGACCGCCGCCCATTTCACCCATACCGCCGGGACCGCCGCCTCCGGCAGAGAACTCCTGAAGCTGAAAGCCCATCTGGCGCGCCGCATCCATCATCTGCTCGCGGAAGCCCGGATCACTGAGGTTGCCTGAATCCAGATTGGCCGAATTGCCGCTTACAAATAAAAGGTTCTCCGTTCGGGATGAAGCGGTGGTAGTGCCGTCGGTCTCCGAAGAAAAATCCTGCTGAAATTGGTTCAGCCCGGGAAGATCCATGACGGCCGCAGTCTGGAATGCCTGAGAATCCAAAATCGGAGTCTGCTGTTGCTGCTGGGATTGCTCCCTGGAAGCTGCCGATTTAGCTTTTGCCAACACAGGGCGAGGCACCGGTTCTATTCGTATGGCGAGGTTTCGGCCCGAATCCGATGAGAGGTCCACACCCTCGGTCGAGGACTTTGCGAAACCCACTATTTCTACCGTGATTTGATAAATTCCTGATTGCAGGCTTTCAAACCTGAAGCTTCCATCCCAGTCTGTAAGCGCCTCAGCGAGCTTGCCATCGCTGGTGGCAATACTAACCGTAGCGCCGGGGATCAAGACGCCTTTGGAGTCTGATACTATGCCTGCTATGGAAGCATTCCCCTGCGCGAAAGCGGATGCGATGCATATAAGCCACCACAATGCCGGCACGATCGGATTAAAAAATCTGGATATAAGTTTTCGCATTACCTCGAATATACGTCTTTCCAGAAAAACGTTACGGCTAAAGTATCAATAAAAATGAGATAACAATTATTTAACAATAACGGTATTGCCGCTAAAGCAGATTTTTGAGAATCAAGATGGCTTCCGCGACAAGCAATCCGGCGATGGTGCGGTGTTCCCTGTTGCGGATTACTCTCGACCAGAGAAAAGATGATGAAGCAGAGGCGGTTTTCCGGAAAGCGGGAATAAACAGAGGGACTCGTCTGGAATATTCGACAAACTTCTCTCCATAGCCGGCAAGCAGTTCCTGCTCTTCCGCTTTCATTACCGGAAAGTAGACGACCGCAAAGAATGCGGCAAATGCAGGCAGCAGCCAATAACCTTGACCTGCCAGAATAATGCCCAATGCCATAAGAAATGAACCCAGATAGAGAGGATTACGGGTATAGGCATAAGGACCGCCTTGAGTAAGAACTTTTCCCTTCTCAATGTGCCCGGCAGCCCAAACACGCAAAAGGGAGCCGGGCAAGGCGATCGCAGCACCGATCCACAGCGACCGTGATGAAGGATGCATGAACCAAAGAAAGAGGATCCCCAGGACGGTCCCAACCGGCACTCGCAGTTTCTGCGCGAGCTTATTCCATGAGGTCATATGTCATGCTCAGGGAGAAAATCGGGTGGAATCTCAACCTTCGACAGCCGGTGCGCACTCAATTGGATTGCTCCTTTTCCACCGTCGTTCTCTCTCTGGTAAAAGGAGCGGCCAGCCACTTGCCGGCTTCCGCTTGAGCGCCGTTTGTATCATCTTTTGTGTTGAGGGCTTTAGTATATTCGGCCATTGCACGCTGCCGTTGCCCCAAAATATCGTATATTTTTCCAAGGTAGATGTAGGACCATACTTCAATCCATTTGGGATCTTTATCACCATTCAGAGCATCGCGGAATGAATTGGCCGCGGATTGATAGTTGAACTGCTCATAAAAAGTCTCCGCCAGCTGAAAATGAACTATCGAGCGGTGGGGACTCAGCTTGAGAGCAGCCTCGTAAGCCCGAATGGCTTCGACAAAATTCCCGTTCTGTTTGAGATCATTACCCAGGGTAAGCTGGACAGATGTCTGCAGCTCTCTGGAGTCCCGCAGCAAGTTGTTTCCGGGATCCAGGATGACTTTTTCGGGTTGGGTAAGAGTGACGATATCAAAGGCTGCCGACTTGCCAACCACTTCTATTGTTTTTTTCTCTTCTCTGTCCCCGCCTGTCACGACCACTTCGACGGGCATCCGAAACAGGTCGCGATCCTGGCGTATCGTCCCCGACACGCGGAATCCTGTTGCGGTTTTGTATACGACATAATCGGCCTGAAGCTCCGGAACTCCTATGGTGTCAATCCACTCGGAAAAGAACCATTCAAGCTCCCTGCCGTACTGCTCCTCAGCCAACTTCCGCAATGCCGAGGTACTTCCTCCGACTCCGGCATATTTGCGAAAGTATTGCCTGATGAGTTGAGTAAATTTTGATTCTCCCAGCACTCCACGCAGCATGTTTAAAACCCAGGCGCCCTTGCCTGCAACAACTGATTCATATTTATCGGTGCCGTATCCCAGATCCAGACCGTTGCGAACCGCGCTTTTGCTTTCGAATTTTAGGGCGAGAACAGCCAGGTTATCGATCTCCTCTCTATAAGCAGATGCACCGCCAAATTCGCCGAGATAATGTGCCGCGGAATAATATGCCATCCCGTCTTCAAGCCACAGGTCCCCCGGATTTCTGACGCCCACGGTCTCGTGCCACCATTGATAGGCGATTCTCCGAGCAAGCTCGCGGATTGGCACGGCCGGCTGCCTCAGTTCACGCCGAGTAATAAAAATGGATCCAAGCATTCCGTGGCGCCTTGCCAGCTGATCATCTACCTCGACCAGACGGAAATCCTCTCCTGAGGAGGCCGGACCATAGGATTGACTGTAATACTTCAATATCTTCGCCGCGGCTTCCGCAAATCTTTGAATGGAATCCCGTCCTCCTTCCTTTGTGTAACATTCAAAAGTGTAATCGCCGATCTGAATTTTGGTTTGTGAGTATTGCCCAGCCACAAATGAACCCTGAAGAACCGGCTCTTCGGCTTTCCATCCAAATGTTTCAGTAATTCCCTTTGTGGTTACCGGCATCTGAACTCCGGGCCCGATCACCGTCATGCCCAGGGGGACGGTTATTTCAATCTGTCCTTTTGATCGATCCGCAAGCAGCTTACGGATCGGAATCCATTTTGCAGAATGCAGCAGGTAGGTGCCTTCCATCCCAATATAGGCGCTGCTCTCATCTCGGGTATACAACCGGCTAAAGCGATCTCGGTCGAATCCTCCTTCATATTCAATGCTGATGGCCGCACTTGTTCCGGGAGCAAGCGGATCGGGGAAACGGACTGTTAAATAACCAGGGCCGATCTCATCCTGCCCGAATTCCATTTCCACTCCTTCCGCATTGAGCACTTTCTGAACGACGAGGTTTTCGCTGATCTCAAATACAATGAAATCGGTTTGTTCGACCGTTCTGAAAGTAATCAGGGCTTTGGCTTCAATTTCATGAGCGTCGGGAGTCAGGACCGCTTCTATATTGTAATTAAGGATTTCGAACAGCGGCGGAGATGAAGGACTGCTTCTTGTCTGCGGATGAGCGGCGACAGCAATGCCGGTAAGCACTAAAAACAACACAACTCTTGAAACCGGGGGAAATATCGTGCGCATATTCTATCCTTTTAGGTAGCCACTCACCGTTGCCGCCACCGCATCCGAGGCACAGCGTACGCTGAGTTTCTCTCGTATGGTTGCCAATTGCGAACGCATAGCCGCGCTTTTTTCGGGATCTGCCAGAAATTCAAGCGCCATCCGGGCCATTTTCTCGGGTTGAGCTTCACTCTGATAAAATTCCGGAACTATCTTTTCATTCGCAATCAGGTTCGCCAGACCTTTCATAGGAGTGCGGATTAACATGGATCCTATCCACCAGCTAAACGGAGAGATCCTATAGGTTATCAAAAAAGGGACTTCGGCCAGAGCTGCCTCGAGCGAGCTGGTTCCGCTCTTAACGAAGGCAAAATCAGAATTGGCCAAGATGTCCCGGGAATCCCGGGAAAGAATGCGAAAGGAGCTTTCCAGCAAATCTTGGGGGAGAATACTGCCGGCAACTCTCCGTATATGATTCATTTCAACTGTCGGGGCAGCTGAAATAAGAAACTGCGCTGATATATCTTTTTGAAGAAGCAGCGCTGCACGCAGGACAGTCGGCAGAATGTAGTCTATTTCCTTGCGGCGGCTGCCCGCCAGAATCGCCACTGTTTTGCGCAACGGATCAAGATCCAGGCTGCTTAAAAAGGCCTTCCTGTCACGATCAGGCTTGAAATCCTCCAGCAGCGGATGTCCTACAAACTCCACATGAACTCCCCTTTTAAGATAATATTCCTCTTCGAAAGGGAGGATCACCAACATTTTATCCACATAATCCCGCACCGCCCGAATGCGCCCGCTGCGCCAGGCCCAAATCTGCGGGCTGATATAGTAGACAACCCGAATACCCCGGCGTTTCATTTTTTTTGCCAGCCTCAGATTAAACTCGGGGAAATCAAGGAGGACTGCCAGATCCGGAGAATGGTCGGCCGAGTAGCGCAAAAGCCGCCTGTAAGCTTTGTAATAGGTGTGCAGGCCGGACAGCGCCTCGCGAACTCCTATGTGGGCAAGATCCCGGATGTGGCATAAAAGCTGAACTCCGGCTTGCTGCATTTCATCGCCGCCGGTGCCATAAAAGCAGATTGAATCGGATTTATGCAAAGCCTGCAGTTTCCGGACCAAACGGGCGCCATACCTGTCCGCCGATGCTTCCCCGGCTACAATCAGAATCCGCTTCTTCCCCATCATTATCTCCGCCCAGGCATCAGGATCTTTGGCAATGATTTTCTTCAATAAAACGGGCAATCCAGCCACCGCCCAATACCACATCCCCCTGAAAAAAAACACAGGCCTGCCCGGGAGTAATACTGGATTGGGGCGTTTCAAAAATGACTTCCACGTTTTCATTATCCAGAGGCGTGATCGCAGCAGGCGCGGCTTCATGGCGCGATCGGATTTTTGCCCACACACGAAGAGGCTCGATCAGGCGGGGGATCGATATCCAGTTTATCTTCTCTACACGGCAGCGTCTTCGCCCCAGCCGCGATCGCTCTCCAACAACAACCGTGTTTCCATCCGGATGAAGCTCCAACACATACAATGGAGATGCGTGGGCAATACCAAGCCCCCGCCGTTGACCGATGGTGTAGTGGTGGATTCCGGAGTGTGTTCCCAGCATCCTCCCCTCAGTGTCGATGATTGGGCCGGGTGGAAACGGCTGCTCGACTTCCGATCCGACAATTTCATCGTAATAACGCTCAATGAAAGCAGCATAGTCTCCATCAGGAATGAAACAAATCTCCTGGCTGTCGCGTTTCTCCGCCACCGGAAGATTGTATTTTCTCGCGACCGCGCGCACCTGGTCTTTCTCCAGATTACCCAAGGGAAACATCGCCATGGCAAGCTGGGACTGGCTTAGCTCGAACAGGAAATAGGATTGATCTCTATCCCTATCGCATGCCCGCAGCAGGAGGTGCCGTCCGTTTTTCTCATCATAGGAAACCCGGGCATAATGCCCTGTCGCTATTCGGGAAGTCTGGGCCTCCTTCGCCATATCAAACAAATGACTGAATTTCATGAGCGAATTGCATTGCACGCACGGAGAGGGAGTCAATCCCATTCGATAGCTTTCAATAAAATTCCTTACAATTGTGTGCTCGAATTCTTTCCTGAAATCAACAACATAATGGGGGATTCCAAGGCGCGCCGCGACCTCTCTGGCGTCATGAAGATGCTCGACGGGACAACCGCAGCCGGATCGGTAATCATCTCCGGCGGGAATGCTGCGCCGATGATCCCAGAGCTGCATGGTGAAACCGACCAGATCAAATCCTTTTTCCTTCAGGATAGCGGCTGCGGCGGAACTGTCCACTCCTCCGCTCATCGCCATGGCGACTCTGACCTTTTCCATCTAAACCATCCTTACAGGAATCCAGAGAATACAACACCTCACAAAGTGGATATCTTTTAGATTAGGATGAAGGATATATTCATCGATGGATCGAGCTCTTTTTTCATAAGAATCCAGGACTCCCGCGATCGCACGTTTTGCCTCCGCTTCCAGAGACTCCAGCCGGTCTGCCAAATCCGGATTATTCCCCCACATGCGAGGGCCGTTCATTGTGGCATTGGCGCTGTTCGCGGGATTCAGGAAAAAAGCCGATACGCGATCCGAGTGGTATAGAAAAAGATTTTTATCCTGAGACTCTGCTTTAGCCGTTTCCAGGTTGTCGGAAGGATGGGCTATCAGATACTTCTGCTTGATCTGCTCAAGCCTCCTGACGAAAACATCATGCAGAACATCCAACTCGCGTCGCTTCGGCTCGTCCAGCAAATCCGAGCAACGCGCCTCAAAATTGGATAGAGACTCGCCCGAAGCCGAATAGGCATTCAGGTCGAAGTTTCGAAACACCTTTTCTTTATAAGAGCGCAAAAGATAATGTATGAATTGAGTTTCCATCTGCGACATAAATCCCGCATTCACGAAGTGCGGTAATGGACGTATTGCTGCTCCGTCAGGCTTGGATGATCTTGTCCTTTTGGGATCGATATCCCGGATCATATCTTCCGCCCAGAGCAAATCAGGCGTAATCAAATAGAGCTCAATCGCTTTATTCAGGCTGACTGTCGCTCTGAAGCCTGTTCGGACGTCGCTGAAATCAATTCTGATTTCAGCATAATAATAGGGCGAAAATTCGGTTGCAGCCCTTTGAACGTCCTGCATATCCAAAAACAGGTGCTTGATCTTATCCGTTGAGGGTGGTCGATGGCTTTTTATATTGTGTGGCATCGGAATCGCTGTCCTTATAGAAGTTGCATGATGATCTTATCATGTCGGGAAATTTATACTCAATTGCAGATCCAGATTAGGGAAGGATAGAAATTTCGGAATTATTATTTAAGACGGGATGGCAACAACCCGGAATCCGCGAAGGCATGTCGGGAAAATGTCAATCGGAGGATAGTATAATTTTTGCTCGTATCAGCAAGAATCGGCAGCTTGAGTAATGCCTGGACGGCAAGCCTATTCAGAATTCAGAAATATCAATTCATAGCAGCCGTGGAAGCCTTAAAACCGCCGTTTGCCAGTGAGCTGAAGATTGTTTTAAATTCCTGTCTGCCGTAAAAAAGCCGCGACTTCACCGTCCCCGGCGGGCAGTGGATTATTTCCGCAATTTCCTGAATTGTATAGCCTTCCATATCATGCAGGCGAACAACCAAACCTTGCTTATCCGACATGCGGCTGAAGGTATTGCTGACCAGAGATCTCTGCTCTTCCAGCGAAGCATAGGCTAAAGGATCGGTAAAGGGCGTAGGCTCAGCAGGCAGGTCCGCGGAAAATTCGTCCTCAAACTCGGTATATTGCCTGTTTTTGCCTTTGCGCAATATCCCCAGGCATACATTAATTGTTATCCGGCTGATCCAGGTGGAAACCTTGGAGTCTCCCCGAAAACTGGAAATCCCGCGATAAACATTCAACAAAGTCTCCTGCAGAGCATCTTCCGCCGATGACTCCTCACCCAGAATGCGATACGCGGTTTTAAAGATTTTGCGGTTGTATCGTTCAAACAGCTCGTTGCACGCATCCGGATCATTTGTTCGGCACCGGCGCAAAAGTGCTGCATTCATCTCTTCATTATTCTGGGATTCGTTTACCAGCATGAGGCCCCCTTTTGTCCCATATCCAAAATTCCCAAACGCCTGTCCTTCGCAACTACCCTTGTCTTAGCAAATCAGGGGCCAATATTATTGATCTACATAAGTATTTCATTTTAAATAATTTACTGACAATTCCCTTCCTCGCAAGAAATCTTCAAATTGTCAAAAAAATGGACAGCCGGATCTAATCTCAAGATAATCTGTTGATTTATAAAGATTTATGTGTGCCCAATAAGTTTACAGCTAATAGCACACCATCTTTACAGATCAATGCGGATTTATGGCAATTACAGCTTTTAAAGTGGCCATGTCAGGTTTCAAGGAATTTTTTATGGTTTGATTTATGCTGGAATGGATTCTGTGTCAGATGCCCATACGCTTCAGCTTCTCAAGCAAAGACTGGCGGCTGATTCCGAGTGCGCGGGCAGTGCGGGATTTGTTTTCGCCGAAGCGGGAGAGCGTATCACGGATCATCTCTTCCTCGAGTTCCCGCACGGCAGATTTCAGGTCGCCATTGGACAGCAGGGAGGGGCGATGTCTTTGTCTGATATGGTCGGACAGAAGCTCCGGGCCGATTTTTTTCCCTGCCTCGGACAGGAGGACCAGGCGTTCGATTTCATTCTGCAGTTCGCGGACATTTCCAGGCCAGGAATAGCCAAGCAGCAGTTCTTCTGTATCCTTGCTGAGGCTCCCGGATTTTCGGTTGAGTTTTCGGGAAAACTGCTCCAGGAAGAATTCCGCCAGCGGCAGGATATCCTTTTTGCGTTCCCGCAAGGGCGGAATGGTAACCGAGAAAACATTAATCCGGAAAAACAGGTCCTGGCGAAAGCGATTTGCCGCAACCTCGGCTTTAAGATCCCTGTTGGTTGAGGCAAGAATGCGGACATCGACCTTTTTGGGTTGATGATAGCCGACGGGCATTATTTCGCTTTCCTGAATAACCCGCAGGAGCTTGATCTGGAGTTCCTGCGGAGCTTCTCCTATTTCGTCAAGAAAAATAGTGCCTCCGTTGGCCATCTCGAAATAGCCCTTTTTTTCCTGAGTCGCACCTGTGAATGCGCCCCGCGAATGGCCAAAGAACTCGCTTTCCACCAAATCTTTAGGAATGGCGCCGCAATTGACGGGAATGAAAATCTGGTCGCGGCGGTTGCTCTCCGCATGAATGAAACGCGCGATCAGTTCCTTGCCGGTACCGGTTTCGCCTTGAATAAGAACCGTAGTCTCGGTTCCGGTGACTCTGCGCAGAAGGCGCAGTATGTTCTCCATTTCCGGGCTGCCGTAAATAATGCTTTTGGGATAGACCTGCTTTTCGACCTCCTGTCGAAGGATGATGTTTTCCGTCTGCAGTTTTTCATTAGCCTGTTTGAGTTCAGTAGCGAGACGCTCGTTTTCGCGGACCAGTTCCTGTTTTTCGAGTGAATCCTGAACGGCAAGGCGAAGATCTTCGGGTTCCCAAGGTTTGGTTATATATTTATGGACCTTGCCGGTATTGATGGCTGCTATCAGATCCTCGACGTCCGTAAATCCCGTAAGCACAATCCGGACAAGGTTCGGATAGGTCTTCTGGGAGAGTTCCAGAAATTCGATTCCGGTCATGCCGGGCATTTTCTGATCTGTTATGATCGCATCAACCGGCGCATTTTGAAGAATTTGCAGCGCCTCCTCGCCCGATTGCGCCAGATGAACATCATACTGATCCATGAATGTCCGCTGGAGTTTCTGCAGATTGGCCTGCTCGTCATCCACCAGCAACAAAGCATACTTCCTTTTGATCACTCGGCTTTCTCCTGAAAGATTGGGAGGCGAACAACAAACGTGCTCCCCTTTTGAGGAACGCTGGTCACGTGGATTTTGCCGCGATGCTGTTCAATTATTCCGTAGCTGATGCTCAACCCGAGCCCCGTCCCCTGTCCGACCGGTTTTGTGGAAAAGAAAGGTTCGAAAATTCGTTTTAGATTTTCTTTCGGAATGCCAATTCCATTATCCTCGATTTCTATTTCCACAACGCCATCGCCGGAACGGGTACGTATCCAAACATCGCCTTTTCCCTGTACTGCCTGAAATGCATTCGATAGCAGGTTCATGAAAATCTGATTGAGCTTTCCCGAATAGCCCTGGATTTTGGGTATGTCTCCGTACTCCTTGTGGATTTCGATACGGTTTTTGTATTGGTTGCGCATCAGATTCAAGGACATTTCAAGCGATGCGTGGACGTCCACCTCGGAAATCCTGTCGGTATCCATGCGAGAAAAAGCCCGCAGGTCGGAAACGATCATATTGATTCTTCGAGCGCCTTCCGTAAAGTTGTCAATCAGGGTTCTGAGATCATCCTTAATGAAGGAGTAATGGACGCTTTTCTTCAGGTGTTCCAGTTCCGCCCGATCTTGGTCGGAAAGGCTTGGAAAGCTCTCAAAGGCCTCCAGCAAGCCCTGCAGTTTTTGTGTGTAATCGGCCAGGAAACCGGTATTGCCATAGATGAAATTGAGCGGGTTTTTTATTTCGTGCGCGATCCCGGCCACCAGTTGACCGAGAGAAGCCATCTTTTCAGTCTGTATCAACTGCTCCTGGGCACTTTGAAGATCCAGATAAGCCCTTTTCAGAGCTTCATGGGAATTCTCCAGCTCCATGGTTCTATCGTGAACCATGCTCTCCAGATTCCTGTTAAGATCCTGGAGCTGCGTTTCTCGAACAGAAAGGGCTTGAGCCATTTCATTAAATGCGGACGCCAGGATCCCGACCTCATCCGAAGAACGGATGGGCACACGTTCTTTAAAATTACCCTGTGCGATCGTTAAGGCTGAGCGTATGAGGGTTTTAACCGGAACCGTGATTCCTTCCGCTATGCAGTAAGTGAACAGCACAACCAGCGATGCAAGCAAAAAGGTGGCTCCGAAGAGCCAGTAACTAAGGATTTTAATAGGCTTGAATACGTCAACCTGATCTACCTCTACACCTACGATCCAGCCGAAAAAAGTATCATCGATGGGAGCAAGTCCTGAAATTTTGCCGACTCCGCCCGGCAGACGATAGGAATAGTCACGTTCACGGTTCAAAATTGCACGGTGCAGGTCTGTCAACTGGTAGTCTTCTACAAGCTTGGTGCCGTAATAATTCTGATTTCTCAGGCTCCTGCCGCTTTCGTCATACTTGCGATTGGATCTGTATTTATGGCCGATATAGGTATTCGCATCCTTGGCAACCATGAACGCATAGCCTGTTCTTAAACCCTGGTTTGCCAAATCCATTTCAACACTGTCTAATATATTCTGAAAGTATCCCCAATTTAGGATGTTGATCCAAACGCCCGTAATCTTCTGATCCATCGGATCACGTATCGGTTCCGACAGCGCAACGCTTCTTTGAAGGCTGATATCTTCCTTCTGATTATCATACAGATATTTGACAAGACCGGACTGATACCAGTCATGATGGTAACTGTGACCTGTGACGGAAGACTGAAACAGCTCCAGTTCCTCGGGAAATTTTGAAATGTTTTTGCCCAATATACTTTTCAGCTTATCTTCCGGGAAAGGGATTCCGTCACGATCTATCGTGTTAATCCCTATCACCCTGCCGATGCTGTCCAAGATAATAAGAAGGTCGTAGGAATCATAATTGAAGCAATAGTTATTCAGCAGCGGTTCAGAATTAAAGCGGCTTGGATCACTTGATTCTTTATATATAAAAGGGTACGTAGCAGCCATGGATCGGATATCTTCCTTTTTTCCCCTCAACATCAGGTCAACCTTGTCCGCTGTATCCTGAGCCATTTTCCCGAGCGATAGATTGATGCGTTCCTGTATTTGCTTTTTACCGATCCAGTAGGAGAAAAGAGACATGCCCGCCAATGGAAGGAGCGACAGGCCAATCATCAGAATAAGCAGCTTGTTTCTTACACTGTGAAAAAGAACAAATTGGGACTTCTGAGAAGCGCCATCCCGCCTAATCATTGGATACCTGTATATTGTCTTGACAATCGCTGACAGCCCATCGCTTTTACTGGATATGCCGCTACCCTATAAGGTTCATTTTCATTAAAGATCTTCAGATTAATGTATGGAACATAGGCAAAAGATATTGTCAATATTTTTTACAGTTTTGTCAATCAGCAGCTATTCATTTGCCAATTACAAAACCGCGAATTGCACCAATGCCTGCTCCAAACTCGATTCATGTAATTCGCGGCCCTGCTATTGTTGAGGTTTGGGGAAGATTGGTCGGACCTATTTTCAATGTATGTCCGAAGCCCATCAATATGCTATTTTTCTTTTCTGAGGAGGTAATTAATGGGTATAACGCTTCGAATTCCTGCGCCGCTTCGGCAATATACCGCACAATTGGCTGAAATTGAGGTTGAGGGCAAAACTGTCGGTGAAGTTGTGGAGCGCTTCAAAGCAAGGTTTCCGGATGCCGGCGATCTTTTCTTCTCTCCGAAAACTGCTCGCTATATGAACCTGTATTTAAACGATAAGGACATCAAATCGCTGGGTAATCTGGACACGCCTGTACACGAAAATGACATAATTTCTATCGTGTTTGCTATTGCAGGCGGATAAGACTATCTCCGACGAAAAATAATTCCGCAATTTATCTTGCCTGTGTTTTTAAGCAGGAGTTCGGAGAATAATTTCCCTTCGCGAACGCCCAATCCACAGCTGCCTCGGCAAGTATCTTTGTAGAATTCAGCGTTGGATAAGATACATCGTTGCCGTTGAACGCCAGGGGGATTTCCGTGCATCCCAGGATGATGGCCTCGGCTCCGGCTTTCATTAGTTGTGAACCGATCGACTGGAATGTATCCCGCGTGGACCGGTTATGTGCTCCCGCCTTAACCTGGTTGATCGCCGCCTCAATCCTGTTTTGATCGTCATCATTCGGCAGCACGAGATCAATACCCAGGTTGGACAACGATCTGGCGTACACACCGCTGCATACTGTTCCGATTGTTGCCATGAGCCCTGAAGCCTTTGCGCGAGGCAGAAGGGCACGGAGTTTCCGCGATGTTTCTTCGACCATATCCAGAAACGGGATGCCGACTGCCCGCCGCATTTCGGAAAGGTAATGATGTGCCGCATTACACGGCATGGCGATAATTCCTGCTCCGCTTCTTTCCAGAATTTTTGAAGCTTCTATCAGGTAAGGCACAGGGCTCTCGTCGCCCGCGGCAATGGCCTTTGTCCGGTCCGGTATCTTTGGATTGGAATAAATTATGACTTGGAGATGATCCTGGTCTCTGTGGGCGGGAGTGAGGTCGATAATGCACCTGTAAAAATCCAGTGTTGCCTCAGGTCCCATCCCTCCGAGGATACCGATCACCCGGTTGGTTCTTCTAAGTGGCTCAGATTCCATAACAAACTGATTATAGGTCGTCAGGCCATCGTTTCCAAACAATGTATGAAACCGGGGATATTCACCTGGTAAGCAATAATGGAGAAATTGGAAAAATTTTTTGATCACCTGGCATGCTTGACAGTTATATAGGAGAGATTGAGACGAATTGGCTTCTTTATTCATGACTTCTTTGTGTTTTGCATAGATGTTTTTCTGTTAAAAGCAGCTGAAACCAATCTCAATAGATAAATAAGCTGAGTGCTGAGATCTGAAGGCTGACAGCGCGCTGCCTCTATGGATTTGGTTTCGGCCCCGGGCCGCGCCAGGAGAGATTGTGGCGCATTTGACGCCGAACCGGCTGCTTTTTGCTCTGCTGCCCTGATTTTTAAGAGCAGAAATTTTGACAACGGCTTCATCAAAACGTGTGTTTGTGTCGATAACAATATGCGACAGACGGCAAAATTCCGTCTGTTACACAACAACAGGTTCAAGAGAGATGCGAAGGCCCGCTTTCAAAAATGGGGTTATTGGAGCTTCAGGGTATCGGATCGCCCGGGGAAATTCAAATTTATTTGGAGACGTCAAAGATCGTGCAAACGATCTTTGACCTGCCCTTTACGACCATTGATATTGTCCTGGGTTTTTTGTTCTGAAAAATGGGATTGGGGACGATAAGCTTCATGGGCTTAGTCCTCGCATGGTAAATGCTCGCTTATGAACATAGACCCGTTCGGCTCCGGCCTTGAGCCGGGCCAACACTGCGTTTTTCACAACTAACGGGTGGATCAGCGTCCTCCCGTTCAGGAAAGCCATGATCGACTTGCTGTGGAACGGATTGAAGTAGAAGATGCCAACTCAAATCGGCGAACTGCTAGTTAAAGAGAATCTCATAACGGCGGAACAACTTGATATTGCTCTGAAGCATCAGCGTCAGAACGGCGGCAGGCTGGGCTCTATCCTGATTAACCTCGGTTACGTCGAAGACGATGACATAACTTCTCTGCTGAGCAGAAAGTACGGAGTCCCATCCATCAACCTTGCCTTTTTTGAGATCGATCCGTCCGTTATCAAACTTATTCCGATCGATGTGGCTCAGAAGTACATGGTTGTGCCCTTGAGCCGCGTCGGCAGCACGCTCACCGTCGCCAGCGTAGATCCTACAAACGTATTCGCCATGGACGACATCAAGTTCATGACGGGATTTAATGTTGAGCCTGTGGTGGCGACCGAAGCCTCCATCTCCGAGGCATTAGAGAAATATTACGGTACGGCTCATTCGATCGAACTCAAAAAGGTCTATGAACAGATTGCCCAGGGAGACAAGGAAGGGGTTGATCTCGATCTTGAACAAAGCTCGGAAGATGAAGAAGAAATTTCACTTGATCAGCTGCAGCGGTCAAGCGAAGACGCTCCCATCATCAAGCTTGTGAACCTGATCCTTTCCGATTCTCTGAAAAAGGGAGCCAGTGATATCCACCTGGAGCCTTATGAGAAGGATTTCAGGGTGCGATTCCGCATTGATGGGATTCTATACAATATGATGAATCCTCCCTTGCGTCTCAGGGATGCCATCACCTCCCGTGTCAAAATCATGGCCAAGCTGGACATCTCCGAGAAGCGCCTGCCTCAGGACGGGCGAATCAAGATCCGCACCACATTTAACGGGAAAAAGAAGGAGATCGATTACCGCGTTTCCTCACTCCCTACGCTGTTCGGTGAAAAGCTCGTTCTGCGAATCCTGGATCGGGATATATTGCCGCTGGACATGAGCAAGCTGGGATTTGAAGAGGTATCGTTAAAAAGAGTTGAAGAGGCCATCCTCAAACCGTATGGCATGGTTCTGGTTACGGGTCCGACAGGCAGCGGAAAAACATCAACTCTCTACGCGGCGTTGAATCGTTTGAATACTCCCGAAACCAATATCATGACCGCCGAAGATCCGGTGGAATACAACTTCCGCGGGATAAACCAGGTCCAGATCAAGGAGCAGATCGGGCTCACTTTCGCTGCCGCGCTCCGATCCTTTCTGAGACAGGATCCCAATATCATCCTGGTTGGAGAAATCCGCGATTTTGAAACCACCGAAATAGCCATAAAGGCTGCATTAACCGGGCATCTTGTCCTTTCCAGCGTTCATACTAACGACGCGCCGTCCACGATTTCACGAATGCTTAACATGGGCATCGAGCCGTTCCTGGTCGCGACATCCGTTCATCTGATCTGCGCTCAGCGCCTCATCCGCAAAATATGTCCGGAATGCAAAGTGGAGGTAAAAACACCGCTCCAGGCGCTCATTAACGCCGGCTTTTCTCAGGAGGAAGCCAAGAATATCCGCACCTACAAAGGAGAAGGCTGTAAGACCTGTAATGGAACAGGCTATAAAGGCCGAATCGGTATGTATGAGGTGATGGATATTGGAGAAGATATCCAGGAATTGATCCTTGTGGGGGCCTCAGCCAGAGAGATCCGACGGAAAGCGGTGGAGGAAGGGATGCTGACGCTTCGACAGAGCGGGCTGGCAAAAATAAAGGCAGGTTCTACAACCCTCGATGAGGTGCTTAGAGAAACAGTTTTATCTTAACTTATATTGGGAAATGCTGCATCGATCACAAATTCGCCGGCTCTAAATGACGATCACCATGTAATGGCTGCGAATTTGTGGCGGGATTTTCTGCCGGAGGAAAAATATGAGTACTTTGCCCGAGATGCTCCAAAAGACGATTCAAGCCGGAGCTTCGGACCTCCATCTGACTACAGCCGTCCCCGCACAAATACGCGTGGATGGGAAACTTCGTCCCATTAACGACCAGGTTTTGACCGCAGCGGACACCAAGAGGCTTGCCTACAGCGTGATGACCGACGGTCAAAAGCATCAGTTTGAAGAAAAATGGGAGATAGACTTTTCTTTCGGCATCAAGGATTTATGCCGATTCCGCGCCAACGTATTTACACAGCGCGGCACAGTCGGGGCTGTATTTCGTCTCATTCCTTTTGAAATCAAGGGATTCAAAAGCCTGAATTTGCCCGGCATAGTCGAGCAGCTGTGCGATAAGCCTCGAGGTCTTATTCTGGTTACAGGTCCGACCGGCAGCGGAAAATCAACAACCCTGGCTGCCATGATTGATAAAATCAATACGGAGCGTCATGAACACATCCTCACAATTGAGGATCCCATCGAATTCTTGCACAGTCACAAGAATTGCATTGTGAATCAGCGCGAGGTCAGCTCTGACACTCATTCATTTGCAGATGCGCTAAGGGTAGCATTGCGCGAAGATCCCGATGTCGTGCTGATCGGAGAAATGCGCGATCTGGAAACTGTGGAGTCCGCTCTGCGTATCGCCGAAACCGGGCATTTGACGCTTGCGACACTTCATACGAACAGCGCCGCTACTACCATCAACCGAATCGTAGACATCTTTCCCTCCAACCAGCAGCCTCAAATCCGGGCTCAGATGAGCATGGTTCTTGAGGGAATCCTGTGCCAGTCGCTGATCCCCAAGGCCAACGGAACCGGGCGATGCATGGCAATGGAGATACTGATTCCGACGATGGCAATCCGCAACCTGATCCGTGAAGACAAGATCCATCAAATTTATGGCGTGATGCAGACCGGTCAGGACAAATTCGGGATGCAGACCTTCAATCAATCCCTATCTCATCTGGTGCTGTCCAAACAAATCACTGCACAAGATGCACTCAACAAGTCTTCAAATATCGAGGAACTGCAGGACCTCATTCAACGGGGAGTCGGCCTTAATTTTCAGTCTGGTGCCCAACGCACGCAGCGGGCTGAACTTGTGGGCGGACTGCGTCGCTGATGACGGAGGAATAAGCTATGCCAGTCTATAACTATCGTGGCCGGAATGTTCGAACCAACGAAAACGTGTCGGGTGAAAGGTTTTCAAATAGCGCCCAGGCTTTAGCCGCCGTGCTTCGGAGAGAACAGGTTTCTCCGACTGCAATCAGTGAAAAAAAGGCCGGCGGTTTCAGCTTTCGCCGGAAGAAGAAGGTGACCCAATCCGAGGTGGCCATTTTTACCCGCCAGTTTTCGGTGATGCTGGACGCAGGATTGCCCCTGATACAGGGCCTGGATGCAATTGCTCAGCAGCATCCAAACAAGGAATTCAAATCCATATTGGAACAGATACGGAATGACGTCGAAGGAGGATCTACCCTCTCATCTGCCATGGCGCGCCATCCCAAAGTCTTCGATTCCCTTTATACGAACATGGTCGCCGCCGGTGAAAGCGGCGGCATACTGGACACCATCCTGCAACGGTTGAGCTCCTTCATCGAAAAAATTGTCAAACTGAAGCGGGCATTGCGTTCGGCGCTAATATATCCTTCAACGATTCTCACCATTGCAATCGGGGTTGTGGCCATTATTCTGTGGAAGGTCGTGCCGGTTTTCAGCACGCTATTCGCAGGATTTAATGTAGATCTTCCTCTGCCCACGCGGATTGTGATAGCGCTCTCCGGGATTGTCGAACGATATATGATTTTCTTCCTCATCTTGGTCGGACTGGGCGTATTCGGGCTTAAGAGCTATTACAAAACCGAGAAGGGACGACATGTCATAGACCGGATGCTCCTGAAAATACCTGTTCTTGGAGAAGTGCTGCGCAAAATCGGGGTTGCACGGTTCACGCGCACTCTGGCAACTCTGATGACGAGCGGCGTTCCAATATTGGAGGGGCTGGATATTACGGCTAGAACTTCCGGAAACGCAATATTGGAAGACACAATCTATCAGCTAAGACAGAAGATCGAAGAAGGCGGAACCATGGCCGATCCGATGCGCCAATCCGGCTTTTTCCCGCCTATGGTGACACAGATGGTTACTGTCGGTGAATCTACCGGCGAGATGGACACTATGCTGGTCAAGGTTGCCGACTACTTCGAAGAAGAAGTCGACGTCGTTGTAGCGAACCTCCTCACAATTCTTGAGCCGTTCCTGATGGCTTTCCTGGGTGTTGTCGTGGGCGGCATCGTGATTTCGATGTACCTGCCGCTGTTCAAATTGATCCAGGTACTCTCCGGCGGCTAGTTTTCGAGTCCCGGAGCCCTGGGTTTGATCCTTCAAGGCTCCGGGAATTCCCGATATGGGATCCATTCAAGACAGCAAAGCGCCGGATCGGAATAAAGAGCTAAGCCGATATCTGCTCGAACTGATTGCCGTTCGTGCCATTGTGCTTCTGCTCGGGCTGAACCTTGCAGACCGCCTGGGCATTCTTGCAGAACGAATCGGATCGTTTCCCTTCCTGCATCTGTTCAATCTCCTGGCGCTCATTCTCACTCTCCTGTTTGTCATCTTCTGGTGGATCGGCCGCTACAAGTTGTTCCAGCTTTATGCCCAGATCTGCGCCGACCTGATTCTTACGACGATGCTGGTGGTATATACAAACGGGATTGAAAGCGCTTTCGTCTCTTTTTACCTGTTGATCATCATTTACTGCAGCTTAACTCTGGGCCGTAACGGGGGGCTGGTCGGAACTGCTCTGAGCACTCTTTTGTATGCCGGCATTCTGGCAGCAAATCATCTCGGCTATATCGGCTCCACCTACAGCAGCGGCAGCACCCCACTGGCAACGTTCAGGATTTCCGCGCATGTGATCGGATTCTGGGCCGTTGCATACCTGGGGATGTACCTTCATCAGCGCCTGCAGATTGTCGAGTGGGAGCTTCAGGAAAAAATCGACTCATTGACGGAACTCCAGAGGCTCAATGAGCATATCGTGAGCAGCATCCGAAGCGGCCTGATCACAACGGATTTGCAGGGACGCATCGCCGTATTCAATCTCGCGGCTCAGGAACTGACGGGACGGAATGCACAGGTAATGATCGGCAAGTCCGTTCAGGAACTGATTGGAGATTCTTTCTGGACTAAAATTCTTAATGCGAACCTGCTTCGGAATCCACGCGCTCTGCGCCACGAAGAATGGATTGCAATTCCCGGCGGGCCGAAGTGTTATCTGGGTTTCAGCGTTTCTCCATTGCTGGATCAAAGCCAACAGCTGCTCGGCTATATCATCTCCTTTCAGGATCTGACGGAAATCACGCGCCTGGAAGAAGAAGTGCGGCTCAAGGACCGGATGGCGGCCATCGGCCGGATGGCGGCCGGAATCGCTCACGAAATCCGGAATCCGCTGACATCCATGCAGGGATCGGTAGAAATTCTGCGCTCGCGCGCGAATCTCCCGGCTAAGGATGAGCGGCTTCTCGATATACTTGTTCGGGAGAGCGACCGCCTGAACAAGTTTGTCGAGGATTTTCTCTCCTTTGCCCGACCGAGACAATATGCGAAGCATCCCATTGATCTGGTTCCGGTTCTGCGCGATTCCGTTACCCTGCTTCGGAATAATCCGGAAATAAGGGATAGGCACTCCGTAAACCTGAACATAGAAGCGCAATCGATACGGATTATGGGGAGCGCCGACCAGCTCAAACAGGTTTTCTGGAACCTGGCGCAGAACTCCATCCGCGCCATGCCTAATGGCGGCGAACTCAAAATTGATATCCACAGGGCTTCCAATGAGACCGGCGAAATAGTTTTTCAGGATAACGGAATAGGCATGAGCCAGGAGGAAAAGAACCAGATCTTTCAGCCCTTTCAATCGGGGTTCAAAGGCGGCCTCGGTCTTGGCCTCAGCATCATATTCCAGATCATGGAAGATCACCGGGGAAAGATTTCATTTGAAAGCGAAAAAGGGAAAGGCACCAGGGTCAGCCTTCGATTTCCTCTGGAAAGCCAGGTCCAGGAACCGGAGTATCTCGAGCCGGCGATGCATGCATAAAGGAGCTAAAGCGTAATGCCGACAATTCTAGTCGTCGATGACGAGCCAAACATTATCGAAGTTCTGGAAATCGTCCTGCAGGATGAAGGGATGGAAGTTCTGAAATCCGGCTCCGGACGCGAAGCGCTTGCTCTCCTGCAGGAAAAGAGAGTCGACGTCGTCATTTCCGATATCCGGATGCCGGATTTTTCCGGAGTGGAGCTTCTGAGAGAAGCAAAACAACTATCGCCGGATACGATCTTTATCATGATCACGGCATTTGCCAGCACTGAAACGGCCATTGAAGCCCTGCAGCACGGCGCATACGACTACATAACAAAGCCGTTCAGAATGGAAGAATTGCGCGATATTGTTTACCGCGCTCTCGAGAAAAAGCGGAGTCAAAAACAACAGTCTCCCGCTCCATCCACAAACATGGAAGCTCTGCAGGGACAAAAGCTGTTTCAAGCACTGCATGGCAGTCACGTCGTTGGGAGAAGCCCCAAGATGGTCGAGGTCTATCGCACAATCGGAACAATCGCCATGGGGGACAGCACGGTCCTTATCACCGGAGAAAGCGGGACGGGAAAGGAATTGGTTGCCCGGGCAATTCATGAAGCTTCGCGAAGGAGAGAAAAGCCATTTGTCTCCATTAACTGCGGCGCTTTTCCCGAAACGCTGCTTGAAAGCGAATTGTTCGGGTATATGAAAGGCGCTTTTACAGGAGCTGTCGGAAATAAAAGGGGGCTTTTTGAAGCTGCCGGCGGCGGATCCATCTTCCTGGACGAAATCGGGGATATGACAGCCGCCATGCAGGTTAAACTCCTGCGGGTACTGCAGGAACGCCGTCTGCGGCCGCTGGGAGGCACAAATGAAATCACTGTGGATGTGAGGGTTATCGCGGCCACCAATCAGGACCTGCAATACTGCATTCAACAAGGCTCCTTCCGGGAAGATCTCTACTATAGAATTGCCGTTATCAACCTTCACATCCCCGCATTACGTGAGCGGACCGAGGATATAGCACTGCTGGCTTTCTCCTTCCTGCGGCAGTACGCCGAGCGAGCCGGTAAAAGCATCGATGGCATATCACCGGAAGCCCTCCGTTGTCTGGAGTCCTATAGCTGGCCGGGAAACGTCCGGCAATTGGAGAACACGATCGAGCGGGCCGTAGCGCTGGAAACAACGCGTGAAATTCAGGCGGAACGTCTTCCTGAAGTGATCCGTCATCCATGCAGCCAGATCGAGAGTGATCTTTTCACGTTGCCGGAGGGGCCGTTCGATCTGGAACGTTTCCTGAGTCAGATAGAGAGCAGCCTGATATCCCAGGCACTTCGCCAGACGGACGGAAATCAGACAATGGCGGCACAAAGGCTTAATCTGACCAAGGGATCTCTCCGCCACCGCCTCCATTCGCTGCAGATAAAATATTGATTCGAGATTCGAAATTCGAGATTCAAAATTTGGATCAGCGGCCTCGGTCGGGCTCCTGGTTCCTCCTGCCCGTCCTTAAATCCCGAATTTCGAATCTCGAATCGATAGCTTTAATTTTTTATTAGCAACATTGCCCCGCAAACCATTAGGTAAAGTGCTGGTTTTCAACACGAGAAATGCTGAAAATCAGCAAAATTTTGACACAGCGCCAATACAGCATTTTGCGGTCGAATATAATGCGATAATAAACAACTGCAGATAAAGCATTTATAGATTTTTATAAAAAGCCGTTTTCTCCCATAATTCTGGCACGGTACTTGCAGGTAAACCTGCTGGTCACGCAATGAAGCCCCCATATAAACGGAGAGGAGAAGGAGCTAAATGAAAAGAGAACAGGGTTTTTCACTTATTGAACTTTTGATCGTTGTGGCGATTATCGCCATTATCGCGGCTATCGCGGTTCCCAGCATGCTGCAGGCCAGAATGGCCGCCAACGAATCCGGCGCCATCCAGGGTTGCCGTACAATCGGATCGGCAGAGGTAGCTTTCTCAGCCATTAACAACCAGAGCTATACCGACGGCGCAACTCTAATGGATCGCGGTTTTTTGGATAGCCGCTTCGATGGTGGATTCAACGGATATGATTATGCGATTGGATCGGAAGCCGTATCCGACCTAGTTGTAACGCTTACCGATTCATTCGGAGCTACTGCAGAGCCCAAAAGTGAAGCGACCGGAAGATACACATATGGCATCGCATCGGATCAAATCGTCCGCTATCTTGGCACAAATTCAGAGGCTATGAAGTGCGGAGAGAGTGACTGCGAAGTGGGTGCTCCTATCGGAACCACCGGCGGCAGCGGAAGCTAGTACATTTTCTCAATATCGAAAGAAAAAGGCGGCTATACAAAGCCGCCTTTTTTATTTTCCGCCGCTTTTTTCCATGTCGGTCGCGGCTGAAGCCGCGGCCCCCACATGAAGCTTCCGGCAATTACCCGATATCAGCTCGTTTTGCTTTAATCGCCTCGATATCGACGGTTCCCGCCAGAAGATCCGTTTCCAGATCCTTCTCCCCTTCCGCTTTGGGAGCTTCCATCGGAACCATCTCTTCCGTGAGTTTAATGTTGTGATAAAGCTCCATGCCGGTGCCGGCTGGAATGAGGCGGCCCATAATAACGTTTTCCTTCAAGCCGCGCAGGTAATCCACCTTGCCGCTGATGGCGGCTTCGGTCAGAACCCGGGTGGTTTCCTGGAACGAGGCAGCCGAGATGAAGCTGTCGGTTGAAAGCGATGCCTTGGTAATGCCGAGCAGCAGAGGCCGGCCTTTTGCCGGAACTCCGCCCGCGGTCTCAACCCGTTCGTTTTCTTCGTAGAACCGGAATTTATCCACCTGTTCATCCAGCAGGAATTCGGTATCGCCCACTTCTTCCACCTTGATCCAGCGCATCATCTGGCGGACGATCACTTCTATGTGTTTGTCGTTGATGTTGACACCCTGCAGGCGGTAGACCTCCTGGATTTCATTCACGAGATAGCTTTGGAGTTCCTTCTCTCCCAGCACTCTCAGGATGTCGTGCGGATTGCGCGGACCGTCCATCAACGCTTCGCCCGCCCGCACATATTCGCCTTCCTGGACATTAATATGAACGCCTCTCGGCAGCAGGTATTCTTTGATCATGCCGCTTTCGTGGTGGACTTCGATCTTCCGCTGCCCTCTCACGAGGCCCGCATAATTAACCATGCCGTCAATTTCGGTGATGACGGCTGTTTCTTTGGGTTTCCGGGCTTCGAAGAGCTCCACGATGCGCGGCAGACCTCCGGTGATATCCTTGGTTTTTCGTGTCTCGCGCGGGATCTTGGCGAGGATGCTGCCCGGGTAGACATCCTCCGCATTGTCCACCCACAGATGGGCTTTCGACGGAAGCAGATAGCTCTTGACGATTTTGCCTTTATCGTTTTTGATGCTGATTTGCGGCTGATACTTTTCATCGGGAGATTCGGTAATAACCTGACGGACCAGCCCCGTGTTCTCGTCACGTTCTTCCTTAACCGTAATTCCATCGTGAATGTCTTTAAATACGACCGCTCCTCCGAACTCCGTAAGAATGGCGAAGGAGTAGGGATCCCATTCAACCAGCACCTGGCCCGGCTTGATCTTCTGTCCCTCTTTCACTTTGAGAATGGCGCCGTATGCCACCGAATAGCGTTCCTTCTCGCGGCCGCTTTCGTCGGCGATGATCAGTGTGCCGTTCCGGTTCATAACCACCAGGTTCCCATCCCTGTTGGTAACATGCTGGATATTTAAAAATTTCACGATACCGTCGTTTTTGGATTCTTCCGTCGACTGTTCGTGTGTCCGGCTCGCCGTACCTCCGATGTGGAATGTTCTCATCGTCAGCTGCGTACCAGGTTCTCCGATGGACTGGGCCGCAATGACTCCCGTGGCTTCGCCCAGATCCACCATCTGGCCGGTCGCGAGGTTCCGTCCATAGCATTTGATGCAAACGCCTCGCTTTGCTTTGCAGGTCAGCACGGATCGGATTTTGACCTGTTCGATACCGGCCGCCTGAATTTCAGCCGCCAGCGATTCGGTGATCTCCTCATTCACACCGCAGATCGTCTCTCCGGTGAGCGGATCCTTGATATTTTCCAGCGAAACGCGTCCGACGATGCGGTCTCGCAGAGGCTCAATGATTTCGCCACCCTCAATAATGGACGTTACGTAAATCCCGTCCAGGGTATTGCAGTCCAGGGTAGAAACGATGACGTCCTGCGCCACGTCCACCAGACGGCGTGTCAGATATCCCGAATCAGCCGTCTTCAGTGCCGTATCCGCCAGGCCTTTTCGCGCGCCGTGCGTCGAAATAAAGTATTGCAGCACGGTCAATCCTTCGCGGAAGTTGGCCGTGATCGGGGTTTCGATAATTTCGCCGGACGGCTTGGCCATCAAGCCGCGCATTCCGGCAAGCTGGCGGATCTGCTGTTTGCTGCCGCGGGCTCCGGAATCCGCCATGATATAGATCGGATTAAACTCATCTCCGCTCGCATCCTGCTGCGCCATCTTTCGGAACATTTCATCCGACACTCTTTCGGTAACATCCGACCAGATATCGATGATTTTGTTGTAGCGTTCGCCGTCGGTAATGGCGCCATCCTGGTACTGTTTTTCCACTTCGATGACGTTTTCCCTGGCATTGTCGACCAGATCTCCCTTGCTGTCCGGCACGATCAGGTCATCGATGCCGATTGATATGCCGGCCTTGGTCGCATGCAGGAAACCGAGATCCTTCAAATCATCCAGCATCTGGACCGTAACATCGAGGCCGAACTGCAGATAGCAGTAGTTGACCAGCTGCTGCAGTCCCTTTTTTTTCATCAAGCCGTTTATAAACGGCATCCCCTTCGGAAGGATCGAGTTAAAAACCAAACGTCCGATGGTGGTGTTGACAAACTCGTTATTGACTTCCCGGATATCTGCCCGCATGACGGCCTGATCGTCATACTGTGCTGTCAAATCCATCAAAGCGCCGGAATACCTGTACCGGATGGGAGTGAGCCGTTCCACCATCCCGTTTTCCAGAGCGAACATGGCTTCGTCGTAGGTGCCGAATGCCCGTCCCTCGCCACTGGTTCCCTTCTTCGCCTTGGTCAGATAGTAGCAGCCGAGCACAATATCCTGGCTCGGAATCGCAATCGGCTGCCCATTAGCCGGCGACAGCACGTTATGGCTGCTGAGCATGAGTACGGAAGCTTCAATCTGGGCTTCCGGAGAAAGAGGAATGTGAACGGCCATCTGGTCTCCGTCGAAGTCCGCATTAAAGGCAGCGCAGACCAGAGGCGGAATCTTGATGGCTTTGCCTTCAACGAGCACAGGCTCAAATGCCTGGATCCCAAGGCGGTGCAGCGTGGGGGCGCGGTTCAGAAGAACGGGATGGTCTTTGATCACTTCTTCGAGAATATCCCAGACAACAGATTCCTGGCGCTCCACCATCTCCTTGGCGCCTTTGATGGTGGCGGCGTGTCCTTCCTTTTCGAGCCTGTTGTAGATGAAGGGCTTGAAGAGCTCCAGGGCCATTTTCTTGGGAAGCCCGCACTGATGCAGCTTCAGCTCGGGCCCGACCACAATTACGGAACGGCCGGAATAATCCACGCGTTTGCCCAGGAGGTTTTGGCGGAACCGGCCGGATTTCCCTTTGAGAGTATCGCTGAGAGACTTCAGAGGACGGTTGTTTGCACCCCGAAGCACGCGGCCGCGCCGGCCGTTGTCGAACATCGCGTCAACGGCTTCCTGGAGCATTCTCTTTTCGTTCCGGATAATGACCTCGGGAGCCCGAAGCTCCATGAGCTTTTTCAAACGGTTGTTCCGGTTAATGACCCGGCGGTACAGGTCATTGAGATCCGATGTCGCGAATCGTCCTCCATCGAGAGGAACCAGCGGACGTAATTCGGGCGGTATGACCGGGATGACGTCCAGAATCATCCATTCCGGTTTGTTTCCGGATTTGCGGAAAGCGTCGACAA
Organism: Acidobacteriota bacterium; assembly: GCA_016929335.1. GTDB lineage: Bacteria > Acidobacteriota > UBA6911 > UBA6911 > UBA6911 > UBA6911. Next base: position 55,813 of record JAFGIY010000185.1, read on the forward strand.
CCTTCAGCCGCTTGGCGTACTTGATGCGTTTCAGCTGCGATGTTTCGGTTTTCATGGCTGCGCGGAGTTCGTCGGCAGTTTCTTCGATATCCACGCGCTTCAGCAGTTCCTTGATGGCTTCAGCACCCATCATCGCTCTGAATTTGCCGGGGAACTCCTGTATCAGTGCCCGGAATTTTTCCTCGTTCAGAAGCTCTCCCGGTTTGACGGGGGCTTCACCGGCATCGATCACGACATAAGCCTCAAAGTAGAGCACGCGTTCCAGGTCCCTCAAACTTATATCGAGAAGGTGACCGATACGGCTGGGCAGTCCCTTGAAAAACCATACATGCGAGCAGGGAGACGCAAGCTCGATATGTCCAAGCCGTTCGCGCCGCACTTTGGAAAGAGTGACCTCTACGCCGCACTTGTCGCAGACCACGCCACGATATTTCATGCGTTTGTATTTGCCGCACAAGCACTCCCAGTCCGTAACCGGGCCAAAGATCCGAGCACAAAAAAGCCCGTCCTTTTCCGGCTTGAAAGTACGGTAGTTGATCGTTTCCGGCTTGGTAACTTCGCCGCGCGACCATGCCCGTATTTTTTCCGGGGAAGCAAGGCTGATTCGTATGCTGTCGAAATCAGTGCTCAAATCCGATTTTTCCATCACATCTTTAAAACTTCTCAATTGGCCCCCCAATCGTATGAGGTTTAGTTTCGATACCCGTCTCTTTGGTTCTTCAACGTTCCTGGTTCGTTTGCGATCCGCTCTGAATTACGAATTTAAAGTTACGAATGACGAATGTTTCAATTCGTACTTCGTAATTCGTAAATCGTCATTCGGGTACGGCTTCCGCGCGCCGCGCTTTCTGCTTTTTTATCAGTTCCACATCCAGGCAGAGGCTCTGCAGCTCGCGAATCAGCACGTTGAAAGATTCGGGAATACCCGGAGTAAAGTGGGATTCCCCTTTTACAATGGCTTCATAAATTTTGGTCCGGCCTTGAATATCGTCGGATTTTGCCGTCAGCAATTCCTGGAGTATATTCGCAGCACCATAGGCTTCCAGCGCCCAGACTTCCATCTCTCCGAACCTCTGGCCTCCGAACTGGGCTTTTCCTCCCAGCGGCTGCTGAGTGATCAGAGAATAGGGGCCGATGCTTCGGGCATGAATCTTGTCATCCACAAGGTGGGACAGTTTCAGAATGTAAACATATCCGACCGTTACCTTCTGATCGAACCTCTCACCCGTCATTCCGTCATATAAATCGATTTTGCCGCTTTCGGGCAATTCGGCCCTCTGCAGCATGCGTTTGATCTCCGATTCGGAGGCTCCATCAAACACGGGTGTGGAAAAGTACAGTCCCAGCGCTTTCGCCGCCCAACCGAGGTGCGTCTCAAGAATCTGCCCCACATTCATACGGGAAGGCACACCGAGAGGATTCAGAACGATTTCGACCGCCGTTCCATCGGGCAGATAAGGCATGTCCTCTTCCGGCAGTATGCGCGCGATCACGCCCTTGTTGCCGTGGCGTCCAGCCATCTTGTCGCCTACCGACAATTTTCGTTTCATCGCGACATACACCTTCACCATTTTGATTACGCCGGGCGGGAGTTCGTCTCCGCGCCGCAGTTTGCCGAGCTGTTCCTCGTGAAGGCTCTTCAATATCTGTATCTGCTTTTCCGTCTTATCTTCCAGGCGCTTAATACTCTCGTAGACCTTGCCTTCTTTTTCCGATTTGAAATCGTTTTTGATCTTGTTAAGCTCCGCCGTGCTGAGTTCAAGGAGCATCGACCGAGTCAGCTTTGTCTTTTTCTTGAGGATCACATCACCGGACCTGTTTACGATATCGTCCGGAAGAATTTCGCCGCTGAAGATATCAACGAGGCGCTTGTTCCTCTCCTCTTTGATGATCCGGATTTCGTCGTTGAGATCCTTTTCCATCTTATCGATCTGTTCCCGCTCGATCTGCTTGGCGCGCTCGTCTTTTGGAACGCCTTTGCGGGAAAAGATCTTTACATCCACAATCGTTCCCTCAATGCCGGGAGGGGTTACCAGAGAAGCATCGCGGACTTCTCCGGCCTTCTCGCCGAAGATGGCTCGCAGCAGCTTCTCCTCGGGCGAAAGCTGGGTTTCGCCTTTGGGGGTCACCTTTCCTACCAGCACATCTCCCGGGCGGACTTTTGCTCCGATCCGGATAATGCCGCTTTCATCAAGATCACGGAGGCTGGAATCGCTGACATTCGGGATATCGCGGGTAATTTCTTCGGGCCCGAGTTTCGTATCGCGGGCCTCAATTTCCAGTTCTTCAATGTGAATGGAGGTGTAACTGTCTTCTTTAACCAGCCTTTCACTGACCAGAATGGCATCCTCAAAGTTGTAACCGCGCCAGGGCATAAAGGCTACCAGCACATTGCGGCCCAGAGCGAGTTCGCCTTTATCCGTGCATGGTCCGTCTGCAAGGACCTGGCCCCTGATAACAGTGTCGCCTCTACGCACGAGAGGCGACTGATTGATGCAGGTGTTCTGGTTTGAGCGTTTGAATTTGGTCAACGCGTAGATATCGACGCCTGCGTCTTTGGATGCGGCTTTCCCGTTTTCGCCGTCTCCCTCCACCCGCACGATGATACGGGTGGAATCCACGCTGTCGACTATTCCGGTGCGTTTGCAGATCACGACCGCGCCGGAATCCTTGGCAGTAATATATTCCATGCCCGTCCCGATATAGGGAGCTTCCGCCCTTAGCAGAGGCACAGCTTGGCGCTGCATGTTGGAACCCATAAGCGCGCGGTTGGCATCGTCGTGTTCCAGGAAAGGAATCAGGCTGGCCGCGACACTGACGAGCTGTTTTGGAGAAACATCGATATACTGCACCTCTTCGCGGGGAACCAGCACAAAATTGCCCGCCTTCCGTGCGTCGACGCGCTCCAGCACTATTTCTCCATGTTCGTCAAGTTCGACGTTGGCTTGCGCGATAGTGTATTCCTCCGCTTCCCATGCTGTCTGATAGAACGAGAACGGCTCGTATTGCGCCGGGCGCTTATCCGAAGCCAGGCAGCGGTGATTCTCCTTATCCACCGCTTCATTTTCAACCTGCTGCCCGACTTTAAAATGTGTATCGCCGGGATAGACGATATGAGCAAATTCCAATACGCGGCCGTTTTTGACTTTCCGGTACGGAGATTCGATGAAACCGTAGTCATTGATCCGGGCGTAGCAGCTCAAAGACGAAATCAGTCCGATGTTCGGACCTTCCGGAGTTTCTATCGGGCATATGCGTCCATAATGAGTCGGATGCACATCGCGGACCTCAAATCCGGCACGCTCACGACTCAAGCCGCCGGGTCCAAGGGCCGAAAGGCGCCGCTTGTGGGTAATTTCAGAAAGCGGATTTGTTTGATCCATGAACTGCGACAACTGGCTGCTGCCGAAAAACTCACGAATGGAGGCCATGACCGGCTTGGCGTTGATCAGGTCGTGCGGCATAGCTGTAGTCATTTCCTGGTGCACTGACATTTTTTCCTTGATGGCCCGCTCCATTCGAACCAATCCGATCCGGAATTGATTCTCGAGCAGTTCTCCTACGGCACGGACGCGGCGGTTGCCCAGATGATCGATATCGTCGACATTCCCGATATTCCTGGTAAGCTTGAGCGCGTACTTGATGACCGCATAGAAATCCTCTGCAGTCAGAGTGCGCTGCTCCAATGGCGTATTCAATCCGAGTTTGATATTAAATTTGAGTCTCCCCACTTTGGAGAAATCGTATTTGCGGGGATCATAGAACATTCCTTCAAAAAGAGCCGTCGCGGTCTCCAGAGTCGGAGGATCGCCGGGCCGCTGCTTGCGATAGATTTCAATAAGGGCATCCGATTGCGATTTGATATGATCCTTGTTAAGTGTCTGGGAAATAATGGATCCGGTGTCCTCACGCTCGGGGAAAAACACTTCAAGGGAATCGATCCCCGACTCGCTCAGCACAGTAATGGTCCGCGACGTCACTTCACAATTGGATTCGACCAGGATTTCTCCTGTCTCAGTATTGATGACCTCGGAAATGGAGAGAGCGCCCTCCAGCGCTTCAACATCCATTTTGATTTCCTTTACGCCCGCTTTCAGAAGCTGATTGTAAAGGCCTTCCACGATCTTTTTGCCCTTGGGAATGAGAACGGACTTGCCCTTGGGATCTTTGATATCATCCGTCGCCTTGGATCCGATAAGATCGCGTCCCAGCGTCCTGTAGAGCTGTTTGTCTTCCCACCGGATGATTACCGGCTGGTAGAAGGCGCGCAGTATTTCGGCATCGGAACTGAGCCCCAACGCGCGCAGAAACGTAGTGGCGAGGAATTTACGCTTCCGGTCGATCCGAACGTACAGGATGCCTTTTTGATCGAATTCAAACTCGACCCAGGATCCCCGGTAGGGAATAATTTTCGCCAGGATGAAGGTTCGTCCCGGATTGGATTCAAAAAATACTCCCGGAGACCTGTGCAACTGGCTGACAATGACCCGTTCGGTACCGTTCACAATAAACGTTCCGTTTTCGGTCATAAGCGGAATATCGCCGAAGTAGACTTCCTGTTCTTTGATATCCCGAACGCTTTTCCCTTCCGTCTCGGCATCCTTATCCCAGACAACCAGCCTCACAGTCACCTTCAGGGGAACCGCAAAGGTCATTCCCCTTTCCTGGCACTCTTCGACGGTATATTTGACGTTGAGTTCTACAGTACCCCCGCAGAACTCACATCGAGGATTCTCAATTTCGTTCTTCGCGCCGCAGTGTCTGCAATTGCCGCTTTCCGGGTTATAGGGACTGCTGATAATTGCCTTGCCGCATTCGGAACAGTTGGCACGAAGGTAATTCAGTCCCTTCAGATTGCCGCACTTGCACTGCCAGTTCCCGATGGAATATTCCACGAACTCCAGGGAAGAGGCGCCGCGAAAATCGTTGATTGGGAATACCGAATTGAAAACAGCCTGCAATCCCACATCTTCCCGTTCAGATGGAGGTACGTCCATTTGGAGGAAACGGTGGTACGATTTTCTTTGAACTTCGATTAGATTAGGAATGGGGATGCTGGTATGGATTTTGGCAAAGTCCATTCGATCCCGATACACATTCGAAGTGCTGATATTGGTCATTGAAAAATATACCTCGAAATGCTCAATTAGGTTTCGACGTGCCTTTGGAGAGAGCCCAACTCATGGGATAAAAGGCGGAAGGCACACGCAGACCCTTATCCGCCTGAGAGCGTAAGAATTTTTCTTTCTGTTTCCCCGAATCTGAAGGCCTGTGCACGGTGACCTCATATTGGGGTTTGTCGATCACAAAAGGCCTGCTGGAGCCAGCAGGCCTAAACGACATCCAAGGTTCGAATATGCAGAAAATCCGCCGATCTCCGGCTTCTGCACGCATGCGCGGGCTGGCAATCAGCCTTACTTGATCTCCACGGTGGCGCCGGCTTCCTCGAATTTTTTCTTGATCGAATCGGCCTCTTCTTTGGAAACGCCTTCCTTAATGGGTTTCGGAGCCCCTTCCACAAGATCCTTTGCTTCTTTCAAGCCCAGGCTCGTCACCTCGCGTACTGCCTTGATAACGTTGATCTTCTTTTCACCGACGGCGCTGAGAATCACGTTAAATTCGGTTTTCTCTTCGGCTGCGGGCTTCGCTTCAGCACCGGCAGCAGCTCCGCCGCCCATCATAACCGGCATTGCTGCCGCTGCACTAATGCCGTACTTATCTTCGAGACTCTTCACCAGATCTGAAATGTCCAGCATTGTTGCTTGATCTATCCATTCTAAAACTTCAGTTTTTGTAATCGCCATCTTATACTCCTATAGGATTGATAGAGATGAATTGCCTAATTCGTCTGGACTCCCTGCTTTGGAACCAGCTTCAAGACAAGGCCCAAGTCTCGTACCGGAGCTTTCAGAACCGTAGTAAGTCTCTGCAAAGGCGCTTTAAGGAGAAAGGCCAATTTGCCCAACAATACCTCTTTGGAAGGCATTGAGGCAATCGCTTGTATCTCACTCGCAGGGACCACTTTGCCTTCGACCAGCGCGGCCTTGAATACAAAGCTTGGATTGCTCTTGCTGATTTCATTCAAGAGCTTGGCCAGTCCCACAACGTCTTTGGGATGGTACGCCACGGCCGTCGGCCCTTCGAAATAGTCTTCCAGCTGCTCCAGCTTCGTCTGCTTGGCAGCGCGCAGGGCTAAGGTGTTCTTCACAACCACATAGCGTCCATCGATTTCCCGGATTTTTCGGCGCAGCTCGGTCGCATCAACCACTTTCAGACCGCGATAGTTAATCAGGAACGCGCTCTCAATGGACCTGAACTGATCGCTCAAATATTCAACTGTTTGTTCTTTTTCCGCTTTATTCATGATTCTCGTTTCCCGTTCCCCGTTTCCATTTTTCCGCTCCCTTATTCCAGTCTCCGTTCAAATCTGCCGCAATAAACGGGAAACCGGGAACGGCAAACGGACATTAAGCATGAGTCTCGATGGAAGCCTCATCAATCCAGATCCCGGGACTCATCGTAGAGGAAATCGAAATGCTCCTGACATATTTCCCTTTGCTGCTCGCGGGCTTTGCTCTGATGACGGCGTCAATCAGGGCTTTTGCATTTTCGTACAGGTTTTTTTCTTCAAACTGTATTTTCCCGCAAGGAGCATGGATGATTCCGGTCTTATCCACACGGAATTCCACTTTCCCGGCTTTTATCTCTTTTACAGCCTTTGCAACCTCGAAAGTCACAGTGCCGGTTTTGGGATTCGGCATCAGCCCCCTCGGCCCCAGCACTTTCCCAAGCTTGCCCACGCTTCGCATCATATCAGGGGTGGCCACAACCGCATCGAAATCCATCCATCCGCCCGCAATCTTTTCGACAATGTCCTCGCCTCCGACTTCATCTGCTCCGGCATCCTTGGCTTCCTTGACCTTCTCACCGGAAGCGATGACGATCACACGCTTGCTCTTTCCCAGGCCGTTGGGCAGCACAACAGTGCCGCGCACCATCTGATCGGCATGCTTCGGATCCACTCCAAGATTCATCGAAACCTCGACCGTTTCATTAAACTTCGCGAAAGCGATCTTCTTCAGCAGCGGAACCGCCTCATCGAGCCTATAGAGCTTTCTTTCTCGCGCAGCGGCAGCCTTTTTATAATTCTTTCCCGCCTTAGGCATTGCATTACACCTCGTCGACAATTTGCGATTTACGATTTACGATTGAAAGACCGGAATGGATTTCAATCGCCAATCGGAAATCGTCACTTACCTTCAACTTCCACACCCATACTGCGGGCCGTTCCCATCACGATCCTTATAGCGGCATCAATATCCGAAGCATTGAGATCGGGCATTTTAAGCTGGGCGATTTCCCGGACGTCCTTCATGGATACTTTGCCGACCTTCGTTTTGTTCGGTTCTCCTGATCCTTTTGCTATATTGGCCGCCTTCTTGAGCAGTATTGCAGCCGGGGGAGTCTTCGTAACAAAGGAATAAGTTCGATCGCCATAGACCGTCACAACAACCGGTATGATAAGTCCTTCCTGCTTGGCGGTCTTTGCATTGAAAGCCTTGCAGAAATCCATAATATTCAGGCCATGCGGCCCCAGAGCCGATCCCACCGGAGGAGCCGGCGTCGCTTTCCCTGCAGCCACCTGCAATTTGACATTTGCGATAATCTTTTTTGCCATCGAAAACTCCACCAAACGAATAACGAATTACAAATGAAAATTCAGTTGAAAGCTTTTCGTATGCGATTCGCAATTCGTCACACTTTTTCAACCTGCTCCGTTTCCAATTCAACCGGGGTTGCCCTCCCGAGAATGGTCAGCATCACTTTCAGGGTATTCCTATCAGGATTAACATCCTCGACCATTCCGGTAAAATCTTTGAACGGACCGTCGGTAATTTTTACCGAGTCGCCACGGTCAAAGGTAAATTTCGGCTTGGGCTGTTCGGCTGTAACCGAAACCCGGTTGACTACTTCATTAATCTCCTCTTCCGTCAGAGGAGTCGGCTTCTTGCCGGTACTGATGAAGCCCGTAACCTTCGGCGTGCCCCGCACGATATGCCACGCCTTGTCCGTCATATCCATTTCAACAAGGATATATCCCGGGAAAGTCAGTTTTGTGGACACAATCTTTTTCCCACTCTTCATCTCGACCACGTCTTCGGTCGGGATCAAGATCTGTCCGATGCACTCACCCAAGTCATAGGCCTGAATGCGGTTCATCAAACTCTCAGCAACCTTGCGCTCATATCCAGAGTAGGTATGAATGATGTACCACTTCTTCGAATTATCCATGCTCCCGTTTCATTATCGCGCCGAAAATGCGCGCATAAGGTAATCCATTCCGTTTTGAACGATGATATCCGCGACAAAAAGGAAAAATCCGAAGAAAAACACAGCCGCAATCACCACAACGGTTGTTCCCGTCACTTCGCGTCGTCCCGGCCACGAAACATTATTAAGCTCTTTCCGCGTATCCTTGAGAAAATCGATTATGTTGCGAAACCAATTCCTCACTTTTTCGAAAAAATCTGTCATTTGCTTTGCTCCGCAAACGGTTGAACGCCAGCGTCGGATTTCGTTGCCGGAACAACGATCCTCATTTGGCAGGCCAGGAGGGACTCGAACCCCCAACATGCGGTTTTGGAGACCGCCGCTCTACCATTCGAGCTACTGGCCTGTAGACTTCTTGTATCCATAAACGCGTCACCTTCGCTCAGCGAGTTTCCTTATGCGGCGTGTGAGCGCGGCAACGATTACAGAACTTTTTGAACTCCAGCCGCTCCGTCGTAGTCTTCTTGTTTTTGGTTGTCGTATAGTTGCGGCTTTTGCATTTTGTGCATTCAAGTGTGATGATATCTCGCATTTCTGCCCCGGATTATTCTAAGATGTCAGAAATCGTTCCGGCTCCGACAGTCCGTCCGCCTTCGCGGATCGCAAACCGCAAGCCCTTTTCCATAGCGATCGGGGTAATCAGC
>JAFGIY010000186.1 GCA_016929335.1 Acidobacteriota bacterium
CGGAATCGGAAGTTTACATAATACATCTGATCAGAACTTGCCTCGGAGGATTCGCAATCAAAAAGGCAGCTTGAAATACCTATCCTTGGCAGGCAGCCTGCTTTCCGGCGAACGCAGGATCCCCACGATGGGCTTCGGTCCCGGCGAAATCGATCAGGCGCACGCTCCGAATGAATCTTTGAGCATCAACAAGCTGGTAAGTTCAGCCTTCGGCACGGCTGTTCTTGTGCATAGCATCATCGGCGCCCCCGTGCAGGCTTACAGGTGAAATCAGCCGCATCATTTTGGAATCGTTGCTTGCAGCTTATGATATATCCTGCCGGAAATTTGAAGAGGCTTTTGCCGGGAATTATCCCTGGAGTGAACGGACTCATGAACAAGCCGTCCTGCTAATCATCTTATTCACCTGAAAGAATTCGTTCAGTCTCAGGGTAAATCGTCCCTGCCTTTGTTAATGCAATATTACCGGCAGAACTGCCTTCGGGAATCAGTTCAAGACAGTATTTCTGCATTATCGCGGAGTCGAGAACGGGCGCGGCCTGGGTTGCGTGTATTGAGGCTCTATGATTCGGGCAGTCGACAGTTATCTGAATGCCCTTAAAAAGGGGACGCCGTCATCCATGCCTCCCGCTCCCGAGGCCAAGTAAATCGAGAATCGGAAAGAAATCCCTTTCGGTCAGGAAATCCGGCAAGCGTCCTTGAAAATGGATCTTCATCGCAGTCTGCCTGATGTTGAAATGTGCGAAAGCTTCACGGAGATCATCGGCGAGGAAATCGGCCGGCCGGATTCACACATATTCCGGCTTGGAAATGGGATAGTTCGATATGTCCATACCCTTACCGTATGCCCGAATGGCTGTGAAATCCCCCAGCCGAAAGAGAAAGCGAAGCCCGAATAGAATGCGGCGCGCCCTAAACTTGCTCGAATGGCGCTTTGGATGCACGGACGGCATATTTTGAGTTTGCCGTGACAGGGGATTGCACCGCTCGACTTGCCTTGCTTATGGATTTTTTGTCGCGGCCATCAGAGGGACGAACTTCGCCGGCTCGATGCAGAAATTTCCAGAAGAAAACAAAAGCGAGCAGAAAAACGAGGATAAAAAGGTATTCAATCCCTTTTGTAGCAAAAATGTCTAATCCTGAGGTTTCCAAATCCTGACTCCTGTTTAATTTCCGAAAGTCGCGGAAAAGTCATGTGTTTCCGGCAAGGCCGGGGGTATACACAAACGCAATCAGCCGTATTTCGACACACTTCCTGATTATTGCCGTGCATGCAGCCGTTTATCCTGTTCGACGGCCCACTGCGGCGGTCGGCTGAGTACAGACATCCGAAAAACAAACCATCGGAAAATCCATATCTCGGCAAAAACAATGGCCAGCGTTATTACAATTTCCATCCAGGAAGGGACATAGCGCACGGGCGCATACCAGCGAAAAGCCACAATCGTGACATTGAGGCGGTTCAGAATGATCCCGATCAGAGACAGTATCGCGGCGATCCGAATAAACGCCAGGCTCCGCTGTTTCAGGCCCTGCATGAATAGAAACCAGGGTATGAACACAAAGCCGATGATCTCGATCAGGTACCAGTACCACATCCCATCGCCGATATACATCCAGCGCCTTTCATGAATGAACAGGAGCGCCTGCAGAGAAAAATAGATGAACAGGCAACCGGCGCATATTCTTGCCAATCCGGTCATCAATGCAGGATGGGATTCACGATGATCGGGATCGATCAGATGGTTGAAAACCCTGTGACTGATCGTGCCCTCAAAGATCACCATCGAAAGGCCGGCATAGATGCTGGATACAAAAAAGAGAATCGGGATGAATTCGGTATACCAGAGAGGATGAATTTTCCCTTTAGCTATAAGGAACAGGGCGCCCAGTCCGGATTGATGCAGCGTAGAGAGCGTAATACCGAATACGACCGCAGCAAGCGTCATTCCCGACAGGATTCTTCGGATCCTCCGGAGGCCCAGCCATTCGGCAATGGCGGGCGAAAATTCAATCAACTCCGCTATCATATAGAGCAGGAAGTGCCAGGATACCAAAAATAGTATGGAACTCACTCCGAATGAATTCCCGATGATGGGATTCAAGGCATTCCAAGGGCGACCGAGGTCGAAAAGCAATGCTCCGGCGTAGAATACATAAGCGAGAAAACTATTGAGTATTGTAACCCGGACAAGGCTTTGATACTTCTCCATTCTGAGTATGTAGACCATAAATGTCAGAACAAAGGCGCCGCCGGCAAACGCGACACCTACATTCACATCAAGGCCGATCCACAGTCCCCAGGGAAAATCCTGTGAAAGGCTTGTTACAGAGCCCAGTCCTCCGGCAAACCGGACGACTATCAGCACGGCGCCCAGCAGAATAACCGGAATGGAAACAATGTTGAAGGGCGTCAGCCACTTTCCTCTGGGTTTCAATTCACCCAAAGCGAATGCCGCTGCTCCTCCAATCCTTTCTTTAACCGCCATACCCGCATCGGACATAACGCCTGCCTGGATTCTCCTTCCCTATTCCTTTTCCGTTGATTTATTCAGAGCCATCAATAAGGCCGGCCAGAGAAGCAGAACGACCGGAACGCTATAAAGAAATTGCTTTGTATATTCCGGATAGGAGGTTGTCCCGAGATCCGTCCTGAAGCCGAGCCGTTCAAACGGAACCGCCGACAAGTAGAGCCATGCCGTCCCGCCGACTTCGTGCTCCCCGTATATTTCGTGATGGTATTTGTCCGGATCCTTGTAAATCCGCTCTCTTGCCGTTTCAAGCAGGTCGCGCCGGCTGCCGAAGACAAGTGCCTTTGTCGGGCAGTTTTTGACGCATGCGGGGATCTCACCCTGCTGTATCCGGTCCCGGCATAGAATGCACTTTTGTATTCCGGGAACAGCGCTGTCATATTCGAATTTGGGAACATCGAACGGACACGCAATCATGCAATAACGGCAGCCGAGGCATTTATTCGCCCGCCAGATGACGGCTCCCTGGTCCGTCCTGTACATGGCTTTGGTCGGGCAGGCAGATACGCATGCCGGCTCCAGGCAATGCATGCACTGTTTCTTAACATAATAGTTGCGGATTTCAGTCTCATAGCGGCTGACGGCCGTCCACTGCGTTTCCGTCATCGTTCGAGGCTTATCATATATCCCATTCCCTTTATTTTCCGGCGGGGGGAGGTCATGCGCCTCCGCACAGGACCTCTCGCACATCCTGCACCCGATACAACGGGTTGTATCCACAAGTACGCCTGCGGGGCCCGTTTTCGTTTCCGTACTCCGCAGCGCTTATTGTCTCAAGAGATAAGGAAAGCCCGCCCAGAACGCCGATATTTTTCAGAAAAGACCGCCTATGCATATTTCAGTATTCCTTATTGCCGCTTTTCAGTAATCCGCTCCCCGCTCGACGGCAGATCGCACGACAACAGAGCCGCCCGCGAAATATTGAACGGCAGCGCGGCCGGAGAAAGAAAAGGGCAATTCCTGTTTAGCGACATTGCCGATGTTTTCCAATATCATCGAAAGGTAAAAGATTACGAAGGCTGCAACAAATAGGTGCAGTAACAAATTTACATTTTCCACTGATAAGACAGCCGGCCGGCCGCGGGCCGAAGGCACGCACGAAAATACATCCTACCGACGAAAGAGCCCTCGCTGTATCCCACAGCTAAAACTGCGGGGTCTGCCCCCCCTCAGGGAAATGCCAATTCATGGATAATGCACGCAAGCATAAACTTCCCCGCAGCAACCGAAGCACGATTGCCGAGGTAAACTTTACTCCTCATCCGGTTTTTAACAATCCATTAAATGCAGCGGAAACCTCATCGACCCGTATCTCCAAATATTCCTTTTCTTTTATAAAATGCAATGTGAGCCTCTACATTGTTGGTTTAAAATGACCGACTCAGGATAAATTCACCGGCCTGGCCTAAAGCCGCAAGACCAGGCAGCGCCGCAAAACATCAAATCGGTTCGTAAACTGAAGGATTTATGGATATCCTAAGAAAGATTTTCGGTCCGAGCCAGAACGAAATCTGGCAGCAGCTGTGCAAGGAAATCGGCGCAGACTTTGTCGAGGGCGGATTCTGGCGCGGCAACAAAGTGCAGGCGCGGGTGGGAGAATGGACGGTCACGCTCGACACCTACACGGTTTCCACCGACAAGAGACATGTAACCTACACGCGGATGCGCGCCCCCTATGTAAACACGGATGGATTCCGATTTGCCGTTTATCGCAAGAATATATTCAGCGGCATTGGGAAGTTTTTTGGAATGCAGGACATTGAAGTTGGGGATCCGGAATTCGACCGCGACTTCATTCTCAAAGCTAATGATGAAACCAAAGCCTGAAATTCCCATCCAGTTTGTTTTAGGCATGCGGTCCATTATAAAGAGAATGGGGCTGGGAGCACTGCAGACTCCCATGTTCTCAAATCTGCTGCAGAAAGCCGCCGGCTGCACCGAGTGCGGCGACTGCATGGGAAGATATCCCTATAACCTTCCCATTCCTGAAATGATTAAAAACAATCTTATTTATGCGAATGAATTAATGAGAGGGTAGTTTCTCTTAAGCCTGCCCAGGAGAAGAACGCCCATCCCTTAAAGGAGCCGAATGACGAAGCCCAGGATTTTTGTGACACGCATTATCCCGGAGGAAGGTTTGGAAATGATCAGGCGGCCTTTGCCTCTGATAAGATTCATTGAACGTTAACTGTTTTTGATTTTGCATCGGGGATGTTACTACCATAGGATGCAGATGAGTGCAAGAAACTTGGAAATTTGCAGAGGTCGATTTTTTCAAACGGACTTTTGATCAAATTGTATCCCAATGATCGAGAGGGTCTTCCAGTACGGCAGAAGAACAAGCCTGTGAATAGATCAAAAATGCCGCCCCCAAAGCGGGCTTGGATTGAGTTTTTGATCTTGTTTTTTGTGTTTAGCCTTCCGGGTTGTCCAAAAGACTTTGCAGCCTGACTCCCAGTTCCGCAGGCAAGCGCGGCACCCAGGAGGCATTCACCAATCCAACATCAATCAAGTCGCGCAAGTGCATCCGATCCTTATCGCGGAATGAAGTCAGTTTCATCCGCACCAGTGCGTCGAGAGCCAAGAGTCGGAATGACTCGGTCGCTTCGGATTCGGCAACGTCCGGCGCTGGCGCTGGGTACTCTGGCCTCACCTTCTCGGCGGCGAAAACCAGGTGAACCGCGTTGCGGACTCCGGCCTTTGGGCCATCGAGGAACATCTCGATACCAGCCACGTGACGATGGAAAAAGCCGGCCTGTGTCATCGCCGCTATCGCCGCAGACAGGTCGGCGCGGCGCAGGAGAAAGTCCACGTCCTGCGTATTTCGTACCGCTGCCTCGTCCACCCGCGAAACCCACGCCGCTACGGCGTTGCCACCGGCGACAGCGTAAGGCACTCCCGCCGCTTCCAAGGCTGCCGCCGCCCGGAGTAATCGTTCGCGAACTTTTTCCACGGCTCGAATCATCCTTTCCCACGAAACCTGGCCCAACGGCGTCAACGACGCCCGGCCTGGCTCCGAAGCAATCCCTTTCGTCAATTCATTATTTTCCAGCATGGTTTCTGATAATTAGGACTTTCAACCTTTCCTGATTCCCGTTAAGGCATTCACTCCGGCGTTTTGTGAAGATTCTACCTCAGATTGGGACAATAGAATCAGGAATTGTTGGTATAGGGAGCCGATAAGGATAGGTAACATAAGCCGCCTGCCGGTTATGAATTCGGTCGCCGCCTCATAAATTTCTGATAATGCCAGGTTATGTAAACTACGAACATCCATTCTTGCCGATTTTTCGAAATCAACGCTATTTTATCGCGGGATCGAAGGCTTAAATAGAGATTTTAGACGCATCTATAATGCAAGAGCGAACTTCATCGGAGCTTGTTTTTCAGGAGCTGCGATCTTTATATGGCCGCCTCTAAGACGAAATCCATGAAATCGCGCTCTTCGGCGTTCACTTGGCCGGCTGGGATCAATCCTGCCGATTCTGCAGCCAATGCCGGGGTGATAAAACAGGTACCACTGGCCTTTGTATTCGACAATGGAGTGATGGTTGGTCCAGCACTTGGACGGATGCTCATCCATGATGATGCCCTTTCTCGACGTAAGCTGACAGCTGCAACCGGCAGCCCCCGCACTCAATGCCAGACGAAGAAAGTTGTGATCGGCTGCAATTTTCTGCCGGCTGGTCAAACAACCAAATGATTACCGGAATAGTCCTTTTGTAGTACCATGGGCGTAGTTTGGCGCCGGCGCACGGCGCCTTCGCAGTTTCAGTGCAGAAGCGTGACCGGATTTTTTGATCTTTTTATGGCAGGGATTTGCTTTTTTCCGAAATCGGGCCTCGATGAGCGGGACGAAATCCATTTCCCGGAGGCATGAATTCCAGCGAACCAATCAGGAGGATTCCACAATGAAAAGCGTACTGCGATGGGCATTAGCAGGCGGGACAATTTGCCTCATAATTTTGGCGGCCAATACGGCGGTGATAGCGCAATCAGGCGGCCAGGCCTGCACGCGCGAAGGCCTTAAGGCCATCACCGATAAATTCTTCTCGGCGCTTGAAGCGCACAATCCGTCCGGCGTGCCGCTTGCATCCGGAGCGCGGTACACGGAAAACGGCCTGGAGGTCGCCATAGGCAAGGGCTCCTGGGAAACCGCCGGCAAAACGACGTTCAAGCGCGGCATGGTTGACACAAAGAAATGTGGCACGCATACGCAAGCCATCATCGATGAAGCCGGCCAGCCGATGCTTTACGGTGTCCGGCTGAAAGTGGACAACGAGAAGATTTCCGAGATAGAAGCCATTTTGGCTCGCGGAAAGGAAGTGCTCGACGTTAAAGCCATCCTGGATACAAAGGACCAGGATTGGGAAGGCATCCTTCCGCCGGAGCAGCGGAGCTCCCGCCTGACGATGATGGCCGCAGCCGACGATTATTTTGAGCTGTTCGTCCAGAAGCAGCCTCGGAAAGTCTCCATCCTTCCCTACACCAAGGTCTGCGATCGCTGGGAAAACGGCATGCAGACAACAAAAGGAGGCACCAATCAGGGGGTAACGATGCCGGCGCACAATTGCTCGCCCGTAGGCTTCGCCGACATGACCCACAGCCCCCGTCGATTTCTGGTGGACGAGGAAACCGGCATCGTGGTCGCGTACACTCTTTTTAACAACGTCTGGCCCGATTTCCATATGTTCAAGATGAGAAACGGCTATGTGGATTGGATCCAGGCCTATTTTGAATATGGAAAACAATACAAAACGATAGGCTGGCCGGATGAACCGGCGTGCAAATAGCATTCTGACATGAGCGGATTCGAATCGGTTCACCCCGGGGGAATTTGCATAAGAGCTGCCGAGGCCGCGGCGCTCCCAGCCACACATCAATACCGGCCGGGAGCGCCGGCGTCCCGGCGGCTCTTTTACGGCGAGTGTCCATCAATCCAGATTCCGTCAACAATGCCATAACGATGAAGAATTGGAGATTACCCAACCGGTTTGAAAAATCCATGACGAGATCCACAATCGCCGGAGGGGTAATCATCCTGAGTATGTGAGCTGGACGGATGTGGCGCAGATCAACTTCGAATCCCCGCACTAAGCGTTGTGACAAAATCCGAATCCTTGAATCGCCGTCATGGCCGCTTATCGATCTCGATCCCACTACGTGCACTCAGAAGCGTCCAGAACTCTCCAGGGAGGACCGGTGTCTTTGCCGATGTGTTATGATCCCGAAGCCATGTTTTTCAAGATTACTCCGGAAAACCCTGATGTCCAGAAGCGCCATATCTAGGGAGTGATATGAGCCTCATTAAATTACTGCTTCTCGCAATTTTTGCCGCGGCCCTTTCCCCTGTTGCTGACGAACTATCTCTCACTGTTCCCCCCCTCATCAAAGAACAGCCGCTGATCGATTCCATATATAAAATCGGCCCCCACATTGTCGTAAGTGTTGAGGAACAGACCGCGAAGAGCGGGGATCTTCACCACTCGTTCTGGGAAGTCGATGAGCAAAAGGATAGATTGATCCCCTTCGCTGTGAAGAATGGCGAACGTGTAATTGCTGTTACAGGGAATAGTCGCTCAACGTTGATCGCCGCCTCGGCAGGAAAGAATAAGATTCATTTGGTTTATCCGGATCAACCGACGCGTACCACCTACATTAAGACACCGGACGATGGCCCGTTTCACCTGGCGGAGAACAATCGTTTCATCTACCTGGTTTTCACCGACATGGTTGTGGAAGTTCCACGCCGAGGAGTTGAGAGAACAATTAAATTAGATGTCATCTTGACCGAGCGCTGGAAGTCGATTGCACGCGCAATCGTCGCGACGGACGACGAATTAATCCTTGGCTATGATGAGGGTGAATGGGGCGGCGGCGCCTATGCCATTAAGGTATCCGAGAAAGGACTTACAACAGAATATAGAAAACTGACATCGGAAAATGTTTGTGCCATCAATCTCGACTCAAAAGACGGTATATGGATTGCCGGAGGCTTGTCGCACATGGTTGGAAGGCAGGCATCGCTCCATTATTATAACGGCAAGACTGTCAGACCGATCATTTTCGCCAACGATTTTCATGAGAAGAACGGAAAACAGGCGATCCGTTCCGAAGTGGTATTGCCCAAACCTACGGCAATCAACGGCATGACGATCAATGCTGAAGATGATGTCTTGCTGGTTGCCTCTGAAGCCGGTTTGTTCTCTTATGCTGCAGACAAGCCTCTTAGTATCCTTTGGAGCGGGAACTTATACATTACTTACGAGCGGCCCGGCGTGATCGTTGGCGGCTTCCCACAAGGAGTGGTCGAGAAAGATAGGCATCTCTATGTTGCTAGCCGTTCGCTCGGCGTCTTCCGTTTTGATGCGATTGGCAGCACAGCTTACATTCCCGTCAAGCAGATCATTTTCGAAAGGTGATTGATATCAGCACGTATCCTAAGCGAACGCTTTCGTGGCACTCCCAGGCCGCGATGTGGAAGAGCGTCCGTGTGCCATTCCTTCAATTTCCTAAACCTATAGGAAAGACAATGAATCACTCTGGGCAGAAACTCGTCCTGTCAATCTATAAGAGCCACCACCATCTCGTTTGGGATGGAGCTTCATCCTAATTCGATGGGAGATCCATCGGCTTTGCCGGCGTATATCTGCTTTGGACAGCGGTGATTCTTGGCAGCCCCCGATAACCGGTGTAAAATATATCAAATTCCTTAGAGAGGTTGACCCGTGCGCGTACGGCCACTCATCATAATAATCGTCATTCTGCTGGTTCAGGTCGCCTTCGGTCAAGCTCACGGTTACAGGAAAGTTAATGCAATCAGGTTTGCCGGGAACACCGCATTTGATGGAGCAACCCTCGAAAATCAGTTTTGTATGGTCAAGGTTGGCGAGCGTGTTACTTCATCCATCATCGAATGGGATATTGAGACAAACATAAAGGCTTTTTTCAGAGAACATGGATATGTGAAATGCGGGATAACATTCGAAGAGGAGCAGCTAACGGCAGAAGACATCAATCTTCATGTGATGATATCGGAAGGTTCACAATATCGCCTCGCTTCACTCAATATCACGGGTGTCAAGACATTCAGGAAGGATGCGATTGCCGCCAAGTTCGACATACAGCCTGGCGAAATCGCTAATTTCAAAAAGATCAAAGAAGGGTTGGACGCAGTAAAGCGATTGTATGCGGCCTACGGATTCATCAATTGGATGTACCTTGTTGAACAGATCTTTGATGAACAGAACAAAACGATGGCGCTGTCGTTTAGTATTGAGGAGGGATTTCAATACTTCATCGCATATGTTGCCTTTGTGGGATGCAGCGATCAGGCCGAGGAGGAGAACATGAAGACGCAAACGATCGCTCAGCCCGGACATTTATTTAATCCTGTGTTGCTCGATGTCGATACCCTTCGTCTTAAGAACATGCTGGGCGTTGCTGTTAAAGCCACAACCGAAATCTACCCGGATAAAGCCCTCGTCGGCATTGTCTATTGGCTGGATCCTGTTACTGCAAAATAGCCGTCGAATGCATCTACGCTCGTGCAGAAGACGACGAGCCGATGCGCAGGCGCATGGGTGTGCCTTCGGGAGAGCATCCCAAATAAACCCCGAATCAGTGGAGTCCCGCCTGACATGAAATTTGGATCGTCCCCCGCTGAATGATCAGAGATGACTATGGGCTAAGGGGGTTAAGGAAATTTGAAGCGCCTGGTAGGGGAAATCCTGATTGCCGCCCGCGCCGCGCTGCACCATTCTTGCCTTGGAGTCTCTTTATCGCCTCACCAGAGATAGCTATGGATATTATGGGCGTGGATGTCCTGATTGTGGGCGGCGGGGGCGCGGGTCTGAGGGCGGCCATTGCGGCCTCGGATGCAAATCCCGATTTGCGCATCGGCGTGCTCTCGAAGGTCTATCCCATGCGAAGCCACACGGTATCCGCCGAAGGTGGCGCCGCCGCCGCTATCAAAGAAAACGACAGCGCGGATGCGCATGCCTACGATACCGTATCCGGCGGCGACTGGATGTGTGATCAGGACGCCGTCGAATTATTCGTCAGGGAAGCTCCCGCCGAGATGCTCCAGATGGAGCATTGGGGTTGTCCGTGGAGCCGGGAAGAAAACGGCCGGATCGCCGTGCGTCCCTTCGGTGGGATGAAGGCGAAGGATAGGTAACATAAGCTGCCTGCCGGTTATGAATTCGGCCGCCGCCGCCTCATAAATTTCTGATAATGCCAGGTTGCACTAAGCTTCTGGAACAAAAGTGCCCCCTTCATCGAATTCTGTGGCAGCCTAACCTGAAATTATGGCTTTTGAAAGGGATTTTGAGCGAACTAGACCTGAAAATAACGATTAGTTTTTATAGCATCCATCCTCATGTATCAACCATTCCACAGCTCCCTTTTAACAACGCCTATTTCTCGCTCTCGATTTGGGCTTTCCGCGACAACCGTCCTCAATAGCTTACTTTCCATAAGACAACTTTCGGTAATCATCATTCCTCTTTTTGGCATCTCTTAGCGATTTCATAAGATTAGAGTCGATAGCACCTTTGTCTGATGCCAATTTTATCAAATATTCCTCCAGCGCATCACTCTCAAGTTCCATAACGTCATCTTTGCTTCTTTTGCCCCGCTCCCATAAATATTTTCCCAATAGATGAAGGCCGCCTCGTATCATTGCGCGCTGTGCCGCTCCAGGCGCAGCCGGAAGCTGAAACCACGATGCCCCCGGATTGGACTTCACTGTTTAGCGCCGCCGGTCTCAACATCTCCAAATGGAAGCCTGAGAGAGCGGAACGGATTCCCGATTCCTATGCCGAGACCAGATATGCCTGGGTGGGTTCGTTTCCGAACAGGCCCGGAGTGCCGGTCCGGATCGAAGCGGCGGCGTATCAAGGCAAGCCCGTCAGCTTTGAAATCATGGATCCGTGGATACAGAAGGCTCCGGCGGAGTCTGCTCAGGGGCCGACCGTTTCACGCCTCTTTGATATCGGCGCTGCGCTTTTTGTTGTGCCCGTCCTGTTGGGCGGAATCTTTTTCGCCCGCAGGAATCTGAGACTGGGTTGGGGAGATCGACGTGGCGCAACGAGGCTGGCGTTTCTTGTTCTGGCCATATCAGTTTTGATATGGATTTTACAGGTGCCTCGGGTGTCCTTGGTATCTCTGCTTTTGGTCCCCTATTTGCCCGTTTTGACATGATTGCACAGGCCCTTCTTTCTCCACAGCACTTTATTTTTCTGGCTCGATGCCAATTCGGTCGTTCACTGCACCTCTCAAACGCTGTTTGCATCCCAAATATTTCTCTGTGGTCTGTATTGAAACATGGCCAAGCAGGAATTGAATCTGCTCTAGTTCACCGCCGGCCGCATGGCACAGTCGAGCGCAGGATCGGCGAAGGTCATGTGGAGCGACCTTTGACAACCCAAGCTTTGCTGCATCATCCGTTACGACGTGCCACACAAATTTTCCCGTCATATTTTCACCCCATGAGTTTCCGGCTCGGCAGACACACCTGAACAGCCTCCCTTCTGAAACTCCGGAAGCCGTGATCCATTCATCAATGGTATGCTTGACCCAGTCTGGAACAGGAACAGTCCGGATGGGGCCCCCTTTCCCACACCTTTTCTTCGGATTGACTAGCGGGCGAAATACCGCGTAAAATAACCGCATGCTTACAAGAACACTCCAACCTGTCCTGGCGGCTTCAAAGAAGAGCTTCCTTCTCCTCGGTCCCCGGCAGACCGGAAAATCCACCTTAGGGCCCGCGCAACAATAAGTTTACATTTTGACGCGAGCGCCGGGCGGGCAGATGCAAGGCGCCGCGACGCAGACAATGCGGGACATTGTCGAGGAGCGGCAACGCCGCAGATGCCCGCCCGCCGCCGCGTCCCGAAGGGTTGACGGCTCTCAAATATAAA
>JAFGIY010000187.1 GCA_016929335.1 Acidobacteriota bacterium
CCCTTCGTCAGAGCCAGACTTCCGACGCGTACCGACTGCGCGTTCGGCGCGATCACGCGATACATCACTCGGTTATCGGGAAAAATGCAGGGGTACTTCGCCTCGGGAATATTCAGCGAATTGGGCGTGCAGTTGGCCGGAGCCTGCGCCCAGCATAATCCGGCGCCCAGCATCAAGACCAACATCAAAAAAATCAGCGTCGATTTCATGAGTTCTCCTTTTGTTGAAGAGCGCGCAACGCCAACAGGAGGCGCACACACTCACCTCCCGGGCCGAGTCGTAGACACCGGTCTGGTGTAACATATGAATAGCTGGATGTCAATTTCTTGAAAGCGCATACACGTGTTACAAGAAGTCGGTAGATTGGCCCGGGCCCGACCGTCCCGGCTCCATTGCTACGTGTGGGTGGCGAATTCATGAGATCACGTGGCGACAGGCGCCTGATACAACCCTCGACAGTGCTTCTGCCAGCCGTACGAAGCAAATTCTATCGGTGAAGCCGGTCCCTTAGCTATCGGTTCGGGCGGCTGTCCTTCCAACCCGGCAGGTGTTCGATATCCATTATAAAAATGTTGGAAATCAAGTAGCTTCGCCTCCAGATCGGCCCTCGTCCAAAATAGCGTTCGGTCCAGGCATTCTCGCCGGATTGTTCCAATGAGCCGCTCGATAAACGGATGCGATAGCGGCACATAGGGTACCGTCTTGATTTCCGTCACTTCCAGAACTCGCAAGTTGGCCTGCCATTTATGGAACCGATACAAGGGATCATTGTCCGTGCTGAGATACTTCGGCAAAGGCTGCCGTTGAACCGCTTTTCTGAACATCCGACACAATGCCAACCCGTCGACAATTCCGCGGTGAATGCCGAACCCGACAATGCGGCGTGTGCGTTGATCCATTACAACCAGCCCCCAATGCGTTCGTAAAGTGAGCGATTCACAGCGAAAAAGGTCCGCGCTCCACAAACTGTCCTTCATGTGACCAGGGAAAGTGAGCCAGGATGGGCCAGATGAATCCGGTTCTGGTTTGTAGTGAGCGGCGAGAATCCGCCGAACCACATCCTTGTTGATCGGAATATCGAAAGCCAACGCTATCTGCTGAGCAATGCGCGGACAGCCCCAGGTTGGATTATGTTGATTCATCTGGACAACTGCGGCGATGACTTCATGGCCGGGTCCTTTGGGACCTGGTTTCTTCCATGACTTGGGCGAAAACAGCAGGCGGTATTTCCGGTCTTTCAGCGCTCGATGAAGCCTCATGAGAGTTGATGGTTTCAAGACGATTGCAGAGCCAATCAGCCGGCCGGGGTGAATGATAAGAGAACAAAAGCCGGCGATGATGCGATCCGAGGCACGGAGATTCGGTGACCGTTGCCGCGAGCGATTCAGGATCAAGAGTTGGTGCTTGATCATGGCGGATTCGGCAATGACAGAACGGACGCCACCCGGCCTTGCGAGCAGGGCTAGCGTGATGAGCAAATGAACCAGGAGGACGATGATTTCGCGCATCTTTGGATCGTAGCAAAACGCGGACAAAATGACGAATTCTGGCTTAATTTAGCAATTCGCCACCCACAAGTGTATGAGTCCTTTGATATAGAACTCGACAGGCTTGTTGCGATCAAGCTGATTCATCCGGGATTGACGGAGAGTTCTGAGGCGGCGGCAAGGTTCAAGCAGGAAGCAAGGACAGCAGCGGGATTTACGCATCCAAACGTTGTAACGATTTATGACTTTGGTGTAGCGGAGGACCGGCGGGCATATCTGATCATGGAACTGTTGCACGGATCAACTCTGCGGCAGGAACTGAACCGGATTCATCGGTTTCCCTTAATGCGGGCACAGGAGATTTTATCCGGAGTGTGCGCTGCCGTGGACACGGCTCATCGGAGGAGGCTGCTGCATCGCGATCTGAAGCCCGAAAATATCTTTCTGGCGAATGCAGAAAGAGCGGAGACGGCAAAGATCCTGGATTTCGGAGTTGTGAAATCGCTGATGCGATTGGGAGAGGATGGGGATGGGAGCCAGACGGAACCGGGGCGTCTTGTCGGCACATTGAGGTACATGTCTCCGGAGGAGTTGCGAGGGGAGAAGCCGGCAGAGATCTGGGATCTGTGGGCGCTGGCGGTTGTAGCCTATGAAATGCTGACTGGCGCCTATCCCTTCGCGGGCCGCACATCCGCGGAAGTGCGCAATGCGATACTGGACGGCAAGTGGAGGCCGTTCCACACACACCTAGTGGAGGCCTCGTCAGGCTGGCAACACTTTTTCGAGCGGGCGCTCGCGCTCGATACCGCCTTGCGCCCCCAATCCGCGCTTCAACTGCTGTACGATTTCAAACAGAGCATTCCGTAGCAAATTCCCTCGATGTCTCTTCATTGAAGCTCGGGCGTACCTTTCGTTGTGCGCTCACTCAACAGCTGGTAATCCCTAATATGTTTACTTGAATGCTTTCGATCTGATTGCAGGCGCATATTACAGCAGAATCCTGCTGCGGAAATTGGCTTTTATTTACACAACTTACTGTAGCTCTGCCGCCCCCGCCAGACGGGAAAAATCGCCTGGTTAGCAGAATGTTACAGCGAGGGCTAAGTGGGTTTAGTCTTCAGTCGTGTGTGTTTTGACTTAAAAAATGCAAAGCCGTCTTACCGGTATTTCGGCTGCTACCCCCTGCGATTTCGCTAACTCATGGCGGGGCCGTGGCTTGTGCATTAGTTCATCGGATCTTTGAATTGCATGGTTTTGCGACGATCTTGTATTAGGTCAGGGGAGGCTTGGGAGCGTTCGGTCTGCCCTGAAACTCCAGGAGCACGCAACGTTCCGTGCAAGGATGTAGTCTCGCGAGTGGTCGATCTATTTTACAAAATCTTCGCTGATGCCATAACGCTTATCATCCTTTTGGTGGCGCTTTGGTATTGTTCCCATTATCATGCTCATTCACAAAGGAGGCAGTGATGGCAAAATCCAGAGACGCCAGGAAAGATGTCAAAAAGAAACCTGCAAAGTCCATCAAGGAAAAGAGGAAGGCTAAGCTGGAGAAGAAGTGGGACAGGTAGAATCTTTGGGAAAGCTGCAATATAGGTGTGCCCCTCCTGGTATTGCCGCTGCAGATCGACTTGGCTGACCTGGGTGTAGCGCAGCGTCATATCGATTTTGGTATGGCCGAGAAGTTTTTTGACTGCCGGCAGACTCGCACCACCGCGAAGGATTTCGGTCGCAAAAGTATGTCTCCTATTCCGCATGCGGAATAGTCGCCATACGTGGGCGTCTCACATGCTGGCGTCCGGCGCCGACCTGGCATACGTCTCGAACCAGCTTGGTCACGCTAATCCGTCGATCACATTAAGGATATATTCGCACTCGGTTCCGGGCATGCGCCGCGTTACGACGGGCGTGCTCGACAATAAAAAAATGCAAGCAATCTGCAGATGGAGGCTACCGGGGAGGAATTTGAAAGTGTCGGATTGCCGTAAGCTATTAATTTTAGTGGTGGAGCTGACGAGGATCGAACTCGTGACCTCCTGACTGCAAGTCCGTGCTGGGCCATTTTTCATAAATCATGAAAATGCAGTGATTATACGAACTCCCTTAGGGATATTGACGCTCGTTAGGATCGTTGATATGTCCACATAGTCCATGAAAATCCGTTTTTACCTCCTTTTCGGCTGTAATGGAAAATGAGGGTTGCGCCCGAAAATCGGATGGAATAGACTCCCATTCCAATGAACGAGGCAGGCGCGCAGGACAATCAGACTCGGGAATTGGAGTATCAAAGAGGAAACGGAATTGACTGGACGAATGCTATTTTAATTCTGGTTCTCTTCTGTGTCTGTTCGTTTACGCGATTGGCCGGCTATGAATTCGAATATTTCCTTTCTGCCCGCAATCTTCTCTCGGGTAATGGTGTTTCCATGTCGACGGACTTCCCGGATATCCCGGGAGTGGCACCGCGTCCTGTGGGATCCCCCGTCTATCCACGCCACGGATTATTGCAGGTTTTCTTGATTGCGCCCTTTTATGCGGCAGGCGATTTCCTTGAAGGATGCATCCGCGAAGAAAAACCTCCCTCGGCGAAGCAATACCCGCCCCGCCTCCCGAAGGGGTCTCTGGTTGCCGTTTCATTCTTCAATCCGGTTGTAACGCTGATCGAGGCTATCCTGCTTGCTCGCATCGTCATGCTCCTTGGAGCAACCGCATCGGCAGCAAATCGATTGATGTTGTTGTTCTGTACTGCCACTATGGCGTGGCCTTATGCAGAAACTGGCATGGAACCGTTCCAGGGTATGGGCCTCCTCTTATCTATATGGGGATTTATACGATTCAGTCGGCGGAAGGATTTTATTTCAGTGATTGCCGCGACTTCAGGGATGATGGCAGTAGCACTGCATAAGCATTATGGCCCCGGGTTTTTAGCTCCCCTGTTGATTTTTGGCATCATGGCGACAGTTTCCTCAGGCAGAAAACGAATTGTGTTTGCCTCCATTCCCGTTGCCGGTTTCCTGGTTGGTCTTTCTCTCTGGATGTTTCAGATACACCTCAGGAACGCAGCAGGCACCAATTTTTATACGCCCGCTTTCCTGGATCAGGTCAAAATCCGGGTTTCGATTGAAACCCTCTGGGGACTTCTGCTGAGTCCGGGAAAAGGCTTGTTCTTCTATAGCCCGATTCTGCTTTTAGGAATCCCGGGTATCCTGGAATTCTGCCGTCTGCATAGGCGAACCGCTCTGGCAATCGGGCTGATAATGGGAACCAACATTCTGATGGTGATCCCCTGGTCTTTTGCTCTCGTAGATGAAACATGGGGGCCGCGATATCTCTATCCCCTTGTCCCCATGCTCATGATTCTGGGATTCCGATCGTTGACGGCCGACCGGTCTCGCATACGTTCCAGGCTGATATTCACATCGGTTCTTTTCCTATCATTATTCATACAGATACCAGCAGCGATGTACCCTGGTGATTATGCTTATCTGATTCCACTGAGAAACGGCATCAGCAACCTGTCCTCGATCACATTCGTGCCGACACTTTCACCAATCCGGAGCCTTGGGCTTCTCGTATTAAATCGGCTATCCCGGACAATTGGCGGCCCCCCTTTGAAATTACAATGGGATTACTATGATCAGATGCCGGGAGTTGGAGGAAAACTTAAGTCTGCCATAGTTGATCTGAATGCATACGATACTCCGGCGTCATTGCCGTTCGTTTTGCAGGACTATCTGCACGCAAAAAAAATATTTTCTGCAAGTTACAGGATCGTGAGCGCTGCCTTCTTCGCAACGATCGGCATTTTGTTGATTTTGTTATACTGGAGAAATTACGGGAAACACCCTTCATTAAAGATGGATTCAAGATCCGGGATGTCCATACAATGAAAAAAATATCGCCGGAAATCGAGCAGGCGTTGCGACACCTGGATGATGCTGAGGCGGTGACGGATCTGACGTCGAAAGACTTCCTCATGTCGCAGTATCCGAAACCTCTCAGACCGCTGGCTCGATTCGTTGCCAGAATCGTTGTATATGCCGCTCAGGTTGTCACGCTTCAACAGCGCCAATTCAACCGGCATATATTCGAGGCGGTGCGTCTGCTTATCCGGAGTTCGGGGGCATCACTTCCGGGCACTTCGGAAGACTTGATCGGAGATGAAGGTATCGAGGTTCGAACCAGCCGGGAATTGCGCGAATTCCTGGCTACGGAAGAAATTATCGCATTTCCTAAGATAACCGACCCGGAGGTCAGCGTCCTGCTGGTTCTGTATAATCGAGCCGCGTTGACGCTCAACTGTATTCGCTCATTGCTTCGAAGCACCTGCCGGGCGGTCGAAATCATCATCGTGGATAACGCATCCACCGACGAAACGGATCAATTATTGCGGCGAATCGATGGCGCCCGGATAATTCGCAACGATCGCAATGTCCACTTCCTCGCGGCTGCCAACCAGGCTGCCAGGGAAGCGACGGGGAAAAACCTGCTTTTCCTTAATAACGACACGCAACTGGAGCCATACGCAATTGAAGCCGCCGTGGGTGTACTGAAGGAACGACCGAATGCAGGCGCTGTCGGCGCCCGCCTGATACATGGGACGGGCCGTCTGCAGGAAGCGGGCGCCGTTGTCTGGAAAACAGGATCCTGTTGCGGATTCGGCCGCGGCGAAGCGCCGGGTGACTCCGCTTTCACCTTCAGAAGATTGACGGACTATGTGTCGGGAGCCTTCCTCCTGACGCCTCGGCACCTTTTTGAGAGCTTGGGCGGATTTGATCCGCGCTTTGCCCCTGCCTATTGCGAGGATGTCGATTATTGTCTTTCGCTTTGGGAGCAAGGCAGGGAGGTAGTTTACGAACCGGATGCGCTTGTGCTCCACCTCGAGTCCAGTTCGCAGGATCGCAAAACGGCTGTTGAATTGATGCGCATCAATCAGGAACATCTCGCGCAGAAGCACAGAACATGGCTCGATCAAAATCACCTGGATGATAAACCAGGCAACAGACCACGAGCTTTTTTCGCGCGATATGGCGGAAAGAAAATATTGTTTCTGGAAGATCGAGTCCCTCATCCTGAGTTCGGATCGGGATTCCCTCGAAGTCAAACCATCATCAGGCACCTCGCAGAGGATGGCAACTTTGTTTCCTGTTACCCGATCCGGTTCGCTCATGAAAGCGCCTTGGCGGCCCGGTCGGCATTGGGCTGCGAAATCGAGGTTATCTCAGGACTGGGATTGGCGGGGCTGGAAGGATTTCTTCAGAGCCGAGTGGGGATCTACGATGTGCTGTGGATAAGCAGACCCCACAACATGGAATGCGTGGCCGCAATCCGCAAAGCACATCCGGAATGGTTTTCAGGAATCCGGATGATTTATGATGCGGAGGCCATATTCTGCCTGAGAGAGATTGAGCGTGAACGGATGATGGGGAGAACGGCTGCTCCCGAGGACATCGAAAAGCTTGTCGCCGGGGAACTGGAACCGGCGCGGGACTGCGATGCGGTTGTAGCGACAAGCCTGGGCGATAAGGCATGGTGCGAACGGCTGCGATTGCATGATGTTCAGGTCATTTCATTTGAATGCAATCCGGCAGCCGATACCCCCGGCTTTTATGACCGGAAGGGATTTCTGTTTGTGGGGCCGGTCCTCGAGGACTGTTGTCCTAACGCTGACGCGATCGAGCGGCTGATTTCGGGGATTTTCCCCTGTATCAAGCGTGCCATGGGACTCAACGCTCAACTCTGCCTGGTCGGGCACCACGGATCACGGCGGATTCGGGATTTTGTACGAGAGCATCATGATCCTGCTATTCACGTAGCCGGCCAGGTTCCACAGGTCGAGAGCTATCTGCAGCAGGCAAGGGTTTTTATCGCACCCACGCGCTATTCTGCAGGCATCCCTAACAAAGTTCTGGAGGCGGCAGCTCAGGGGCTGCCTGTTGTCGCGACATCGCTCCTTGCAAACCAGCTGGGGTGGCAGGCGGGGAGTGAGATTCTGGTTGCAGATTCTGATGAGGAAATTTCAGCCGCATGCACCCGATTGCACGAAGATGAAGAATTATGGATCAGAGTTCGGGATGGGGCAAGACGGCGTATCCATCAAGATCAGCATCCGGCTGCACTCTCAGCGGCCTTACGCTCCCTGCTGGGCGCCGCAACGCGGGCATCGGGGAATATTGTGTCTCGCGACAATAAATAGGAATCCGTTTCAGTACAAAACGCAAAACCATCGCCAACTCAGGACATTCTTTGAAGTTCGGGAGACAAGACTGTCCGTCTTCAATCTGTCCTACGAATTCATGAGCAGATGACATGTGTATATAGCCATGATGGCGGCTTCAAAAGCATCCACCTGTGCTATGATTCGCGGCTATGAATCGGCAACTGAGCGTTCTATTCACCAATACGTGGCTGCTCGACCGAGCGGGCACGGAGCTGGTGGTTTATGAACTTGCTACCGGATTGCTTGCGGCCGGACATTATCCCATGGTGTATAGCCCCCAATTGGGGCGCATCGCCGACGATCTGCGGGCTTCCGGTATCCCGGTAACAGACGATCTTGGCTGCCTTCCTCGAAAACCTGACATTATTCACGGGCATCACCACGTAGAAACCATGCAGGCGCTGCTTCATTTCCCTCAAGCCTGCGGGATCTATGTCTGCCATGACCGAACTGCCTGGCAGGATACGCCGCCGGTTTTTAATCGGATTCTCCGCTATGTGGCTGCGGGTCTCAACTGCCGAGAGCGTATTCTCATTACCGGACATATAACCGATGACAGAATTGCTGTAATTAATAATTGGGTGCAGTTGGAGCGCTTCCCGTGCCGCCGGGATTTGCCTTCCAAACCGAAGCATGCCCTTGTTTACAGTAACTATGCCAAGCCCGGCGGGTATGTTGAATCCATTCGGAAGGCTTGCGACGAGTGTGGTATCGCGCTGGATGTAATCGGCAGGTTTTATGGCAATACCATTACCGAGCCAGGGAAAGTGCTCGGCAATTACGACATAGTCTTTGCGGTTGGGAGGAGCGCTCTGGAGGCAATGGCATGCAGCGCCGCTGTCATTGTCTGCGGTATACACGGTCTTGGCCCTATGGTGAAAGCCAGCGAAGTAGGAGCGCTGCGGGCATGGAATTTTGGCATGAGATGCCTGCGATTTCCTCTGGAAATCGATCATATTCTGGAACAGATCCGGCGGTACGATCCCGCGGATGCTCGCCAGGTGAGCTCTTACATAAGGCGCGATGCCGCTTTCTCCTCTGCACTGGAACAATACCTGCGACTGTACGAGAGCGTCCTCTGCGAGCATGAATCAAGAAAAACCGCGTATGGTGATGAAATTGGAGATTACCTGAAGGCAACTGTTCAGCGTTTGGGAGAATACGAATTAAAGGTTTATGGTTTAGACACTCCGCCTCAATGGATGGAGTCATTGGATGAGACGGATTCCAGGAATGTCAGTCTTCGAATAATCGAAGCCCCGCGCCGGGTAAAGCGCGGCAGTGCGTTTAACGTTCTGGCAAAGATTCATAACGGGACGAAGCGGACCTTATCCTCCTCAAAACCATTTCCAGTGCACCTTGCCTATCACTGGCTGTCTCCATATGCCGGGAAGGTTCGGATCTTTGAGGGGATCCGCACTCTTCTCTGCGTCCCTGTAGAACCTGCCGCAAGTGCGGCCTGTTCCATCAAGGTCATTGCGCCGGGGGAACGCGGATTCTTTCGCCTTCGTCCTGCACTGGTCCAGGAACGGGTGCGATGGATGGATGGCGGAAGTCTTTTCCATTTATCCGACAGAATAATTTTTGTCGAATAACCAAGGTTAAGGGCAGGAACCACAATCTGCCATTTTCAATTCCACTCCCGGCAATCTGCGCTTTTCAAGCTTTTGGTAAGGTTAATAAAGAACCTGATTCGGTGGGAGATCGCCAAGGATAGGTAACATAAGCTGCCTGGCGGTTATGAAATCTCCCAAGTCGCCGGCTCATAAACTTCCGATACGTATGCCTTGCACTAAACTTCTGGAATAAAAAGTACCCTCTTCATCGAATTCGGTGGCATCCTAACCTGAAATTTTGGCTTTTGAAAGGGATTTTGAGCGCATCGACGCGCACCTATATTGCAGCCATGGCATTCTGGATTAGCAGCGAATTCTCTGTCCACACTATTGCCGTGCGTGATCTCGGTTTATCGATTCTTGCCGTTGTTTCGAACCGGATAGCCGGCGCTGCAACCGAATTAGGTATCTGTAGTATAGTTATCTCCTGATTCCATCTGAGGCGCGGATTGTTCTGGTCAAACTGATTGCGGAGGCAGCATGAACGAATTGTTAAATTCCCTGTCGCCGGCCGACTATAAAGATCGACGCGTCGGGCTGATTGCATTCGGCGTTCTGCACATCCTCTTCGGTATGCTGTGCGTGCTGGCAATGATCGGGATGTCTGTAGTTATGCTTCTGGATCCCCAAATGGAGACAGTGCTCACGCATCAGATGTTGGGTTTTGTCCTGGTGTTTTATGCACTGCTCGCACTCGTCCTCATCTTGCTGGGAATAGGTTCTATTCTGTGCCGTCGTTGGGCCCGCGTTTTGATTCTGATCGGCGCTTGGAGCGTGCTTGTAGCTGGAATTGTTGTTTTAATATTCTATGCCGTGTACGGGCGGCGAATGTATGCCGGCATGCTGCACGATTCGGCTGCGACGCTGGTCTGGGGCTTCAGCATGGTGTTCCAGGCAATTTTCTTGATTCTTTTGCCCGGTCTTATGGTGCTCTTCTACGGCAGCCGGAATGTGATTGCCACCTGCATGGCGCGCGATCCGCACGCTCGCTGGACCGACAGCTGCCCGATTCCGGTCCTCGCTACTTCGCTGGGATTTGTTCTCGGTTCTCTATCATTTCTTATCATCCCTGCGTTTTATCGGAGCGTCGTACCTTGCTTCGGCGTGCTCGTGAGCGGCGCCCCCGCCACTCTTATCCTGTTGATCTGCACGGGGATCGGCCTTTACCTGGCTTGGGGAACCTATCGTCTGCAGATGGCTGCGTGGTGGGTAAGCCTGATTTTGTTCACATTTTTTAGCGTGTCCGCAGTTGTCACCTTTCTAAAAGTGGACCTCTTGGAATTCTATCGGGAATTGGGCTACCCGTTGGAGCAGATCGAGCTACTGCGGAACAACAACTTCTTCAGCGGCTCGATCATGGTCTGGTGGATGGTGATCTGCTATGTCCTGTTTATAATTTTCCTAGTCTGGATCAGGAAATATTTCCATAGTTCTCGATCGGCCGAGAGCCCTGAATCCTGACTTCTAAGGATTGTGCGAATCCCTTCCGCCCGCGCGGATCGCAACGGCCGGCGTGTTCCCTTAGGCGTTCACGTTCCAGTTCAGGAAATCCTTTTCTTCCTGTAAGACAGAACCGACGGATTCACGGATTCCGCAAAATAAAGGGCATGCGCGCTCCCTGCGTAACGTCAATAATGAATTCTTTGGGACCCGCGCCGTGTACCCAGAAGCCCCGTTCCTCCGGCGAAATGGCTGTCCATTGCCAAAATTCCGTCCGCCCTGAAACCATTGACTTTAG
>JAFGIY010000188.1 GCA_016929335.1 Acidobacteriota bacterium
AGAAGGCTGTGATCATGGCCCGCGGTCTGGGCACGCGAATGCGCAAGGCGGACGCATCGGCCGTATTGAGCCGGGACCAGATGGAGGCGGCGGGCACGGGCGTCAAGGCGATGATCCCTATCGGCCGGCCGTTCCTGGACTATGTTCTGAGCGGGCTTGCGGATGCGGGATATTCCCGGCTGTGCCTGGTCATTGGACCGAAGCACCAGGGGATGCGCGACTATTACCGGAGACAGGCGCCGCCCAAACGCGTCCGGATCGATTTCGCTATCCAGGGAAAGCCTTGGAACCGCCGATGCGGTATTGTCTGCCAGGGAATTCTCCGGACAGGACTATTTTCGGGTAATTATTGATTCCCGCATAATATAGTGACATTAACTGGCCAATGCTCTTCCCGTGCGCGATTTGCTCCACTCATGATGTCATTCAACAGTGCGCGGGAATAGATTGGACCAATTAATGCGCTGTTCAACCGGCCGATCGTGCCATTCCGACCACTCGTAACTCGGGGGATTGGCCGGTTAACAGAACGTTATTCGCAGATGCCCGCCCGCCGCCGGGCCCCGCAGGGCTGTCGGCTCTCCTATCTGCAAATTCCTATGCTGCTTTCCATAAGATTTCCCGGGGTGAGAGCCGGCAGAATGTGAAGTTATTTTTGCGCGAGCCCTAAGCGCATGCTCGGACTCCTGATCGAGGACGTTACTTTGATTAAACAGCGTGAGATTACGGCTGCGGTGCGCTTCCGCGGCGGCGCCACGACAACGCGGACTTTGCCGCGCCCCCTGACCCCTCAGCAACGGCGCGCTACTCATGAACCCGTGCGGCGCCAGATCGACGCTCTCTTGGACGAATACACCGATGCCCAGGTTGCCCGCATTCTCAACGAACAGGGGAAGCGCACCAACGCCGGCGACTCCTTCAGTAACGTGAGCGTCAAATGGATTCGCTATTCGGCCGAGATCATGGGCTTGAAAGAACGATGGCTTGACGCCGGACGGCTGACAGTTAAACAGACATCGGCCAGACTCGGACTCGGGCGCACGGCTATTGGCAGGCTTCGCGTCAAAGGGAAGTTGCAGGGACGTATATGCAATGACCACGGCCAACGGAATTTTGGCAACGGACAGGCGTGGCAGCAAAGCCCGGGGCGAAGGTCGCGAAGCGGCCGAAGCCCCGGGTGGAAACGATTCCGGCAAAGCCCTATAAGGGCGGCACAGGCTGTCTGCTCCGCCCCTTCAGGGCTTATGCCCAGTCGATCCCTAAATCCAGGGTTCCGGCTCTGCCGGAGGTCTTATGACCAACAGTTGCGGAACTTCCGGGAATCCGGCTGTAATATCTGCAAGAAACTTGATGCTATTTCGAGCCTCTTGCTTTATTTTGATATTCATCGAATCGGGTTATGCCGGGTGAGGAAAAGTTGTTAAAACTCACTTTCCCGGGCAAGGGCGGACTATTTCGGGAGGAATAATATTTATGGTAGATAGTGCGGCTTTGAAAGCAAAAGTCAAAGAGCTGGAAGCCAGAAAATGGGATGATAAGGCATTGGAATCGAAGATGCTGGATTTAATGGAAAAAGGAATTCAAAAGAAGAAACTGGATCCTGAAGAATTGAAGGCTCACAAAGAAGAGATTCTGGACCGGGTCCAGTTAAGAGCAGAAGAATATAACTACTTTCTGAAAAATTGCGCTCAGGGCACGGCTCTGGCTCTGTTTGAAGAATTCGGCATAGGCAGCATGGAAATAATAAAGGCTCTGACTCCGTTTCCAGGAGTTGGCGGCACGGGAGAGATCTGCGGCGGCATTACAGGAAGCCTGATCGCATTCGGCCTTTTCTTTGGCACAGATGACAGGCTTAACGTGCAACAAACGGACAAGGTGATTAAACTCTCGCAGAAATTTATGGCTGAGTTCGTGGGCAAGATAGGGCATCTGTACTGTGCGGATATCATTGAGCATGTGATTATGGGCTATAGCATTAATCCAGGTGAAAGCGAGCAGGCTATGGTACGGTTCGGCCATGATAAGGGCTTTGAAAAATGCGGCTTGCCTCCTGGTATAGGCGTAAGATTGGCTGCGGAGTTTATGATCGATAGCTTGGAAGGATAAGGGCAATCGTTGTTCCCCAGTATCCCGCCAATTTAGTGAGCAACGGGAAGAAGTTCAGAAAAACGCCACAATGATCGCGAAGTGCATTCCCGAGCTCGGCAACTCGGCATAACAAAATAACGATTGTAAAAACCCTTCGCGCAAAACGACTGCTGCTGAAGTTGGTCGGCTTTTGGGCGAAGTGATTCGCCCGCAAAAAGGCGGATTCGGATATTCGTGAAAAAGATGCATCCATGATGGAACAGCTTGGAGTCACGCATTTTCAGAATTGCTTTTGATCGGATTTGGCCCGAGTCTGCGTATTTTTTCCGTAATTTCTTTTGCGACCTCGGCAAAGCGGGCTCCCATCCCGGCGGACAGCGCAACCATCTCCAGCCTTTCTCCGCCGATGCCGGTTTCTTCCAGAAGATTCCGGATGTATTTCACGCGTTTTGAAGCTCGGATGTTGCCGTTTTCATAATGACAATCACCCTCCAGGCAAGCGGCCACAAAAACGCCATCGGCGCCTTTTTCAAAGGCTTTCAGGATATGGATCACGTCGACTCTGCCGGCGCAGGGCACACTTATTATTTTGACATTTGGGGGATAGCTTAGTCTTTTGCTTCCGGCCGTGTCTGCCGCGGTGTATGCGCAGTATTCACAGCAGAAAGCCACAATGACCGGTTCAAAGCCAGCCATTTCGCGATTCTCCTTTGTTCAAAAGTACCTCCAACTTTGCCAGAATCCGTTCATCTTCGTTCCCTATCATCTGGATTGCTTTTGCCGGACATTCAGCTGCGCAAGCACCGCATCCGCGGCACAAAGTCGCATCGATCTGAGCGCGACCATCGGCAGTGATATAGGGCGCATCGAACGGGCAAACCCGAACGCAGTTCAGACAAGCCGCGCACTTTTTGTCGTCAACACAAGCAATTTCCGGATTTGTGTCGATCTCCTCATTGGTCAGGAGGGCGAGGATGCGCGCAGCGGCAGCCTGGCCCTGGGCAACGCTTTCCCGAATTGTCTTCGGCCCGTGGGCTGTGCCTGCTACAAAGAAACCTGGATTTGGCAGGGCCACAGGCATCAGTTTGACATTGTCCTCCAGAAAAAAACCGTCTTTAGTGCGTGGCAGCCCGAAAGTTTTCGCCAACTGCATGCTCGATTCCTCGTCAGCGACAAATCCCGTACTAAGCAGCAGTTGATCGGCATTAAGCGCTATTTCCCGGCCCAGGACCGGATCATTGAACGTCACTCTGATTTGCGTGCCGGCGGCCATGACTTTCGGAGGGTCGTCCTTGTCGAAGCTGAAGAAGATAACGCCTCTTCCTCTTGCTTCCCGATAACTATCCTCATATAGGCCGGAGGTTCTCATGTCGCGATAGAGTACGAAGATGCGCGCCTTGGGATTCAGGTCAAGGATTCGCAGCGCGTTCTTGACGGCTGCTTGACAGCAGATGCGAGAGCAATTGGGATTTTCCGGAGTACGTGACCCCACACATTGAATCATCACTATCTTCTGCCAGGCTTTCACTTTTTCCGGCTGGTCTTCGATAAGAGCATCAGCATCACGCTGAGTGAGGACCGCCGCATGCTCGCCCAGGAGGTACTCCGGAGGACGATTGGCCAGTGCGCCGTTGGCTATGATAGTCGCTCCGTGCTCGATCCGGCGGAAATCCATATTGGGACCGCCCCGGACGCCTGTCCTGAACATGCCCGGTCTTCCACCGTGGTCGACGATCTCTGCATTCCTGATTACGTGTATGTTTCCATGTCCCTCTGTTTTTTTGACCAACTCCTCAACCATTGCCGGGACATCTTCGCCTTCCAGAGTTTTTCGGATATTCCTGGCTGTGCCACCCAACACATCTGACCGTTCAACTAGATAGACGTTGAGTCGTTGTTCGGCCAAACGCAGGGCGGCAGTCATTCCTGCTACGCCGCCGCCAACAACGAGAACGTCCCTGTTTATTGGCAGCGGTTTCATGGCAACGGGTTTGGCGGCCTTTACGCCGGCCACAGCCATCCGGATGAGGTCCCTTGCCTTTTCGGCAACTTCCTTTGGATAATTCTGGTGAGCCCATGTGTTCTGCTCTCGTATATTTGCAATTTCCAGCAGTTGTCTATTGAGCCCGGACCTGGCAAGCAGGTCTGAGAACTGCTTCCTGAGAATTCTGGGTGAACTGCCCGCAATAACCAATCGGTTGACATGCGTCGCATCAAGAACATCTCCGATGCGGCGCATGATTTCATGACCGCAGACTTCATCGATAACCTCGACTATTTCAACTTGAGGCAGCGCTCTGATATCTGCGGCCAGTTTGTTCACGTCCAGCATTTTGTCCGCTTCGCTTTTGCAGCTGCAGATGAATACGCCGACTCTGGGTTCTTCGCTGAAAACGTTACGTTCCGGCGGCATTTTCTCTTTTCCGTTCCCCTCGACGCCGGATGGCGCCACATTGCCTGCGGCCAGACAGGCTGCCGCGCTGGCCTGTGTGATGGTTTCCGCGATATCTTTGGGACTCTCAAACAGGCCGCATACATAGATTCCCGGCCGCGAAGCGGTTACAGGGCCAAAGCTGCCTGTCCTGGCAAAGCCGTGCTCATTAATCTCGACACCCATTATTTGTGCCAACTTACGGCTACTCTCAGAGATTCTGAACCCGGTGGAAAGAACCACCATGTCGAAGTCTTCGGACACAACCCTGCTGTCATTGTCCGGCAGGTAGGTAATGGATAAGCTGTTCGTTTTGTCGTTGTGAATCACGTTTCGCGTTCGACAACGGATGAAGCGTGCTCCTAATTCTTCCTTTGCCCGTTGATAATAGAGCTCGTGATCTTTCCCGGAGGTGCGCATGTCCATGTAGAACAGACACGCATCGATGTTTTTCTGAAAACGTTCTTTGGTGACAAAAATTTCTTTGAGCGCAAACATGCAGCAGGCGCTGGAACAATATGTGGCATGATGCTCACGGAGTCCCCTCGATCCGACACACTGTATCCAGGCGATTTTCGATGGTTGCCGGCCATTCGACGGACGAACGAGCTGCCCCTGCGTCGGCCCGGAAGAGGAGAGTATTCGTTCATATTCCAGGCTGGTCACGATATCGGGATGCTGTCCGTATCCAAGAGAACTTATTCCGGAGGGATCGAAGACGTCGGCTCCGTGAGCGAGAATTATGGATCCAAACACTTCCTCCCGCGTCTTCTCACCATCGTGCAGCAGAATCGCCTTGGCCGGGCAGGATTTAACGAGCAAATCGGGGTCGGCACATTTATCCATTTCTATGGAGAACGCCTGAGGTGAAGCCTGTGGATAGCGCATGCACGTTGGCGAAAAGAAATCCAGTCCCGGAGCGAACCGGACACATTCGGGCAGCTTCCGAAGGCATTCGCCGCAGGCCGTGCACCTTTCGAGATCTATGTATCTCGGCGAGGAAGTCAACGAGACGGTGAAGTTGCCCACCTCACCTTTCACCGATGTTGGCCGGGTCATTGTCAGCAATTCTATGCGCTGACTGTAGCCGTTTGCGGAGAGACGGGGCAAGATCGAGCACAGGTCGCAATTGTCGGTGGGAAAGGTCCGGTCCAATTGCGTCATCAATCCCCCGACATGGGTGGCGCTTTCAACAACGACGACATCCCGGCCGGCTTCTGCCAGATCGAAA
>JAFGIY010000032.1 GCA_016929335.1 Acidobacteriota bacterium
CCCCGGATCTCGTAGAGGTTCTTACGGTCGCCCTTGTTGTATACCTTTCGAACAACTTTAAACCTTTCCAGAAACCGGATGTTTGTTGAGACCGATCCTTTTGACACCTCCAGCCTGTCAGCCATTTCGTCAAGAGACATCGGATGATTGCTGAATAAGAGCAATCCTTCCAATTGGCCCGCAATGCGCGAAAATCCGAATTTCTCCGCCTTCTCTCCGACAATATGGAGAAAGTCGTTCCGAATATCTTCAATAGTTTTGGCCATGACACCCTCCTATTCCATTCAGTATGTTCAATACATATTGAACGTACAACACTGACATTACGCTATAAAATAATACATGTCAATAAAAAATGATCCTAGATTCCTGGTGTCGGGTGTATAGGAAAAAACGAATGCTTGATTTCAGGCTCACTCCTAACACCATTTTATATTTGTCATGTATTTAGCTGAGGGATTAGGCTGCATAACAAAATTAGCCAGGTTTCCTGGTTTATTTAACCGCAGACTGGCGTGCTTTTGAGGAGTGCGAGCAGACCATGCAATGGAATGCTCGCATTCCGAAATGCGCCGGGGAGAATGGGAAGACAAGGCTTTAAAAGGGAGTGTTGGGATAAGGGGGCGCGGAGATCGCGCCCCATAAGTATTCATACGAGGCGTTTTTGAATAATTCCCTTACATTTCCATTTCCAGTTCCGGGCTGTTGCCTCTCGCCGGCATGGAAGGAATTATCTGAGTATCAATGTTTATCGCTTGGTTCTCCAGTGAGGAATGGGAATTATTGATGTGTGCAAGCGCCTGGTCCATTGTCTTGCAGTGTTCGAGCGCGAGCAGAAGATCGGCAGCCTTGTGGGCGTCTCGGGCGGCCCGGAAGATTTCGTGCTTGTCGCTGCGAAGTGAGGTCAGCCAAGATCCGACGTACGCGGCGTGGCTATCGGGATTGTGGGGAATGCCTCGCTCGGCCATCAAGAAAACGCTAGCCAGTTCGGCACGTAGCTCCTCCTTGGCATATTCGATATCGCCAAATCCATGACTATTGTTCAATGTTTCTCGGTTGAGGCGATGTGCTGCGCCGGTCCAGTGGGCTGTCTCATGAAGGGCCGTCCCGTAATAATTCGCGGCGGAGTCGAAAGCGGCCCGTGGAGGAAGGTGAATAGTGTCGGCAAGACGATTGTAGAACGCTCGATCAGGCTGATCATGTATGATCCGGGCACCGCTGTTCTGTATGATTGCCTCTGCACCCTGGACAATCTCCCATTGCTGACGCATCCGGGGCGTGTACGCCGGAATGCCCTCAATCTGGCTTGCATTAAAGACCGTATAAACGCGATAAAGAAAGCGATCGCGGCTCGATTCCGGAGCATCATCTCTGGATTCTTCATGGCCGTCAGCCTGATTCTTGGGGAACTGCCAGAATTCAATCTGAGTTCCCTTCTCGCCTTTTCTTACCCGCCAGCCGCTTTCTTGTGCCTGGCGGTAGGTTATCCAGCGCGGATCCTCGAAGCTATTGCGCATTCCTGTGACCATCAAATGGAGCGCATTGCCGCCACGATAAGATTTCCCGGTGGTTGGATTCATCGGCATTTCAAATGCACCGGCTTGCCAGGGCTTTTGCCACGGAGCAACTCCCTTCTCTAATGCAGCGATGATGCTGTCAGAAATTTCCTGGCGAAGATCACGCTTGATTGATGGAGTTTTGAAGTTCATCGGGGATCCCCCCATTCGGAATCAGATTCTGGAGTCTCGGCTTCAAAACCGGATCCATCAAGCGGTTCGCCTCCCAAATTATCAAGCAACTCAGAATTGGCATCCTTCTCCGGCATTGTGCTTATTCCTTTCTTTGAGCTGGTTCTATTTTTCAAACAGTATTGACTGCAATCCGAAATCACGCGGGACGAATTCCTTGCTTACAAGCGGCAGGAATTTCTGCGGCATCTTCATCTTGGTGAGGCCATAGTTTGCGATCTTCATGTAAGCATGAAAATCGGGAAGACTCTGGAATTCAGTGGAGAGAATGATCTTCTCGAGCTTCTCTTGCTCGCTCATGCTGAAACGATCGCCATAATCACTCGGGCTGAATTGGCTGCTCTGGAATTTCTTGATCACCTCCCGCTCACCAAAGGCCTTCGACAAAAACTCTGATGTCGTCGGATCGTTTAGCCGGAATATGAGGTGGACATTGAAGTTGTTGAAAAAGGTTTCTTTCTGATCGGCGCCGTAGATATTGGACACCGAGCCGAGGTCCTGATTGGCCAGAACAAGAAATCCGCCTTTGGACCTGCCCATAGTCAGAAAATCGAAAATGCAGGGCATTTTGGTAAGAGAGCCAAATTCATCAACAACAAAGGTGATACGGCGGCTGAAGCTATCCGTCAGGGAAAGAACCTCTCGGGTCATAATGTCGATGACGAAGGTCATCAGCGAGCGGAAGATGGCGTCGTACTGGCGAATATTCATGAGGAAAAGGTTTTGCCTCTTACTATCATCGCGGATGAATTTGCGGAACGAAAAGGCCCCGTCACTTTCGGTCAAATAGCGGAAAAACGTGATCCTCTCCTGCAGAATCGAAATGATTGAGGCCGCCTGGTTACTATCAGCCTTATCAATATGCTTCAACGCCCCCATCTCCCGAACCGGTAGCGTATAAAGAGCTTCCCTAATCTGTGTTAGCGGTTGTGAAAAGAAGTCCCAGATCTCGCGATTGGTCTTTTTGCCTACGCGGAGCAGATAGAAACAGCCGGTCCGGAACACATCACGCGCAGCGTTATACCAGTAAGCATCCTTTGAATCCTTCGGGGGCTCGTAGAGAGATGTGCAAAGGACATCAAGATCCGGATAATCGAGAACTTCATTGAAAAAACTCCAGGGGACAGACCGTTTATCGAAGGGATAAAAAATCAGGTCATCTTCTTCAAGGTGCTTTCCGCAGAATTCTCCCTTAACATCGTAGATTACGCACTTATTGACCTCTTTAGTGGAAGCTCGTCGCGCTTTCAGTGTTGCCAGGTAATGGTTAAGGCAGACGGACTTCCCTGTGCCTGAAGTTCCCAGCAACAGGATATGCCTGCGGGATACGGAATCGGGCAATGCCGCCTCTCCCAAGCATAGCGGCACGAACGAGGGATCGT
The DNA here is from genome assembly GCA_016929335.1 of Acidobacteriota bacterium. GTDB lineage: Bacteria > Acidobacteriota > UBA6911 > UBA6911 > UBA6911 > UBA6911. Next base: position 3,131 of record JAFGIY010000032.1, read on the forward strand.
CTTTTGCTTCTTCCTTAATTACATGGTTAAGCCCAGCCTTCATCTGCTGAAAAGGCACAAGGTCTGCGCCTCGAATAAATTCTGTCTTTTCGGTTCTCCGATTCAGCAAACTGAATCCGATAAAATAGAGAAAACCGAAAACCGGGAAGAAAAGCAGGCTGGTCGGAAAGATCCAGCGGAGCTGCTCCACACGGCCGTGTGTAATCCATAGGATTGCCTTGCGATATGTTTCCCTTGGCACTTCCGGGCGCTGAAAGAGCGGCCGAAGCTCCAGCTCAACAATTTCCGATTTCTCAAAAGTCTTAGCAGGCCCCGTACTGAGCTGAAGATTAAAATAATTCTTCGGATTGAATGAAATGAAATATTTAACTAGAGAAATCATCCGCAGATGTCTGGCATTCGGTTTTAACGCAATCCGCGGCTGGCCGTTGACGTGCTGCAGCTCGGGAATGGGATCGGAAAAGTAATGCGAAAGAAACATGCTCATTCCCCCACCATAAAGGATGATCGCCAGCAGCAAGCCGATGACGCCCATCTGGATATACATCCTGGCGGCAGAAACAACCCGATCATGAGCCACATAAGCGCGTGAAGTTATCCGGCTTTTTGAAGAGCTATTCATCGAATTCGATAACTCCTTGCTTGCCCGCAGATTGCCATCCGGAAGCATTTTTCATGACAAGAAGCTTGCGCTTTGGACGTTCGGGGCTTGGAAGCAATTCGAGAGTCCTGCGGGATTTGGAAAGCTGCAACAACACTGTGCGGTTCTGCACGGTCTGTTTGACCATCGCTTGGCGTTCAGCATCGAAACGATTTGCATACCACCTATTCATAAATAATGCAGTGAACAAGGTCAGAGTCAGAAGCACCAGCAAACCACACAAGGAATATGTCCGGATCTGAAGGCGCCTGGCCATGGTTGTGCTCTTTTCAAGCGCCGCTGCGGCTTTATTGTTCCTGACAATTGCGTCATCAAATGCCTTGCTGGATCCTGTAAGTTTTTCCAGACGGATCTGCAGCGGATAAATAATCCGTTGCTCGATGCCGACTTCCAACTGAGTTGCCATTTTTGAGGCCAGGTTTTCAGCCGACTGCCGCATCGCTTCCTCAATATGCTTATGTATTTGAGTGAAATCCTGATGGATTCTCTCGGTTTCCTGGATAACCTGGCCGGCAAGATGTGTGCTTAAATCCAGGTTGCCTCGCGCTTCCGCGCTGAAACGCTCAATTTCCTTCTTTAGCTGCTCAATCCTTGCGGCGGCTCCTTGAACTGCGGACGGAATTGATTCGTAATAAGCCTTATAAAGCTGCAGCGCCCGCAAAAGCCGAGCTAGCTCTTTATCCTCTGGGCTTATCCCCGCTTCATGTAGAGTCCTATAAAACTCGACCTTTTGATCATCCGGGAGACCTTCAACCAGATCTTTAAATAAAGGTTGTTGTTCTTCCTGGGGCATAGAATTAGCTCATAGGTTTCAATGAGTTGATAATTGGATCGAGTTGATCGTAGATATTCTGCTGAAACCGGCGTAGCCGGGCCCGTACCATGAGCTGACCGAGAAGCACCCCAATGTCTTTGCATCTTGGCGACAGCACATCGGCGATGGTCAGGTCTAACCGCTCAAGTTCGGTCACATACTCCTCATCCATGCGCGGCAAAACGACATGGTGTGGCGTGAATTTTTCGCGAAAAGCGAGAGCCTCGTCACTCGCGTCATAATCCGGCAGATATTCGCCATCTTTGAGATTCTTGAAAATGATATAGGCAACACGATCCTGCAGCGCCGAAACCCAGTTAAAGAAAGATTGAATGCTATCGGGCGAGCTGGTTATCGAGGCAACACATACAAATCGGACCTGAAGAGATGACAGTTCGTCAAAAGGAATATCGAGCCACCAGTCCAACACCTCTCTCCCGGTACCTGCTTTCAGGTCGGCGAGAATCAAACGATCTCCATTTAATGCCCTTTCAACCAGGACATCATGCGAAGACTTTTTCCTGATTTCGACCTGGATAGCTTCCGGAAAGAAACGCGAGAGCGTTCGGTTTTCATCATCCATATCCAGGAGTAGAGGATCGAATCCATGTTCTCTCAGATATGTGATCAGAAATCGAGCGGCTGTGGACTTGCCAGTTCCGCCTTTTGCTCCCGCGGTAAATAGAATGGTCGCCATTAATGTCCCTCCTCTTCGAGTTTCTTTCGCCGCGCTGCGGCTACTTCGGGTGGTAGCCGGGTCAGGTTGTAGCGTTCGCTGTATTTGAAATTCCAATCGGGATTTCCCTGCGCTCTTGCAGGCGCTGGCGCTTTGGCCGGTTTCTCCGACTTCACATTTCGCCCATAGCTGTAGACCTTGCGACCGCGCGATCTCACCTTTATGAATTTGAAAATGGCGGGGGCTTGCACCGTGAGATCGTATTTTTCGCGCAATAGCTCGGCTATCTGCGTATATGGCACCGGAGGCTTTCGGCATCTCAGATTGATGATTTCGTTTTCATGGGGAATCAGACTTGATTGATGTGGTTTGCCGGTCATCGTAATCATTACCTTTATTAATGTTATGCGTTCACGAAGTGGAAATGCGTTTCCTCTATATTTCCACTATTCGGGCGACAATGGTCGGAAGCGGAAATAGAGTGGAAATGAAGCGGAAATTAAGCGGAAACAGATTTCCACTATATTTCCTATCCGCAATACCTCTAAATAAAATTTGGAGGTATTGTGTCTCCGATTGGAAGGGACCAATCGGAGAATTTCCCTAACTCCCCTTGTAGCTATCCAGATCAATCTATGCATCGAAGTACTCCTGTTCGGATGCGGAAGAAGGTGGTTCCGGGGGAGCTACAACGATAATATTTGTCACCCAAAGCTGCTCGCTCGGCATTTTCTCGGAAGCTGAAGCCTGTACTGCGCCCAGCTTGCCGATGCCGGCATCCTCAAAAATGGGATCGAGATTTCGGCCCGACACCTCGATTGTGCAGAACGAATAGCTCAGGCGAAGTAGTCGGGATCCATTCAGGAGTTCAGCCTGAACCAGCCAGTGATCCGGTATGATCCGTTGTGAGCCATCGGCCGATATAAAGAGTCCGCCCGTTAAAGTCGAGCGCATCGAAGTGCGGGATGTATAACACTGGAACGACATAATAAATTTCCCTCGCTAATTGAGTTGCAGATCGATCGATTTTGAACGATCGACTGCAGCGTGTATGAAAACGGCTTCATTGGCAGCGCGTTTCCTGGCAATTTGTTCATTGTGTTGCCAGAATGCAGCTCGTGAAGATCCTATGACGTCCGTTGCAGCCAGCCGGTCTGCAGAACGATCAAGACGTTTTAGAAGATGCGACTTGTCCGGAGTAAAAACTCTGGCATCGTAGCGTCCCCTTGAACAAGCCACATATGCTGATTTGGAATCAAGCTGTTCAGCGGCTATCACTACATGGTCGTGAGTACGGCCTTGAGATTTATGGCTGGTAACCACATAACCATGACTGAAGTGTCGGAAGTCATGGGGGATGAATTTGCCTTCTCTGGTCTCCAGCGATCCATCCATATTTAGCTGCTTAACGGTGAAAACCTGGCCGTTAACAAGTCCAGCCGCACGATGGTTACAGCGGATGAGAATCTTGTCGCCGGCGCAGATTTCCATAGCTCTCGACAACGAAACAGTGAGTTTCTTAGAACACCGACCGACCTCGATAGAACGATTGAGGCCTTTGAGCCAAACCCCTCCAGAGTCAATCCTATCAATTGTGAAAGTGCGGCCGCGCTCGATGGGACCAACGCTCCCGTTGAATGTAACTAACATGCCCGGGCGATAATTTGCGGAATTGCTCTTCTGCTCTTCAGTCCAATCTAATTGGTCATGAATGGAAATAACAGTCCCTTTGCCGAGAAGGTTTCGCTGTTTGAGCCCGTTGCGAATGATTTCGGTAAATCGGTGATTTTCTTCCCAGGTAGGCGATATAGCGATGCACCGATCCAAATCAGCGCCGTCCGCAGTTGCCGAAAAGTAAGAATTGGCGGCAAGTTTAATATATTGGCCATGTCCTTCTTGAACCCAACCCAGGGCATCGAGGCGCTTCATACCTCCAAGGGCGTCTCCGGAGGCAATGATCCGTATGGCCGCGTTGTACTCTTCATCCCGTTGCCTGCGAATATCCTTGAGTTCGGAACGATGCAGGTTGGAGTGCTGTTCCAGAATGCGAAGGAAATCACCAGCCTCTATCGCAACGTGCTGCCGGATATCACCGACAAAAAGAACTCGAGCATCATGCGCTTGGGCAATCCTGAGAAGTGAAGCGCCCATTTTGCTGGATTGAAGGCTTGACTCATCAATGATGATAACGGAACCATTAAGGTTTGAATTTTTTTCCTGATTGATAAGAAAGCCATCGACAGTGGTGGCATGAACAAATCCGTCTTTCCGGAGCACATCAACAGCCGATGCGGTCGGAGCCAAATAGAAGGCTTTTCTTCCCGCGGCTTCCAATCCTTTCCGGACCTCAGTCAGACAGGTTGTTTTCCCGGCGCCTGCGCAGCCTCGAATGGCATATACACGGTCCGTCGTTTGCAGGGTCTCAAGAACTACATCCTTTTGCTCACTTGATTTGAAATCAAACTCGACACCCTCGGTCTTTCCCAAAGGGGCGCAGCAATTCTGGGTCTGATTGACAAACTGGATGGACCAACGCTCGTGGCTTAATCCCTCCCGCGAAGTCCATTGGCAGGACAGCAAAGGATTGCGCATATGCCTGGCCAGCCGGACAAGACCGTTAGATGCGCTTTGCAGGTATCGGGCCAAAACGGAGGAATCCAGATATCCAAGCCGCTGATTCAGCGTTTCGGCCAAAAGCTTATGTCCGGGAATAACAGAGTGCCGCTCAAAGAGATGATCACAGGCGCGCATCAGCGCCTTCCAGGCGGATCCCATCCCGGTATTTTCGTGAGCATTGGTTAGAGCAGCCTTTTTTACGCCATCAAGAGTCAGCAGTTCTTCATCGGAGAGTTGTGCGCGCTGCATAGCACGGACTTCCGGAGTCGTAATTTCCTTTAGCTTAATGCCCCGAGTGTCTCGCGCGATTGTGTGAATCTCATTGGCGGTTGGCTGGCGGCCTTTATCTTTTAGGAATCTCTCGATACCGGCCTCAACTTCCATCCGGCGTTTGCTGAATCGTTCCTGGATCTCTTTGGAGACTCCCTTGATTTCAAATCCTTCAACAACACTTTTTTCATTGCGGACAGGCTGAATCTCATAGCCAAGTCGCCGGCACTGAAGCGCCAGCTCATTTTGATAAAACTTCCCTGCGTAGCGGATGGCTTTGAACATTTCGCAGGTTTCCAGAGCAAGCCAGCGTTTGCTTTCCGAATCCCATGTACAGTTTGCCACCACGAAATGAGTATGCAGCTGCGGATCAAGAGACCGGGAAGCGTCGTGGCGGAACGCGGCGGCGCAGAGATTTCCGGTAATCTGTGGCTGACGCGACCGGCCGGAGCGATAAGCGGAAAAGCGCTCAAGTTCAGCGAAAGCCTTGGCTGCAGCAGTATCATGGGCGTCGTACAGGCGCTGGTCATCAAGAGCAACAGCCATAATGGATATGCTTTTATGAGGAGCGCACTGGAAGTCGAAAAAGCGAACGCTGCTCTCAACTCTCCTTGGCGTCAGTCGTCCGGATCCATCGGGTAACAGATTTCGCCGGAGGTTTTCAAAATCTGCATTATCCTTCCCGATAGATTTTCCGAATAGAGCAAGCCGCTCGGCGCCTTTACCTATCCAAGCGCCGGCGACATGCTCGTTTTCGCAGTAATAGTCATTGGCGGTCAAATGACTACTCAGATAAGTGCTTCCGTCTTTGATCTTGGCGCAAGTGAACATGATAAATGGATATGTGAAAGCAAGTTTGGACTATAGGCCGTGTTCGGCTTCAGCTGCTAAAGCCGGGACTATTGACGATTTATTGAGTTTTGATTCATGCCCCTGGAGCCTTTCGCGGGTGTCTTGTACGAGGCGATTGGCCTCTTTGCCGACTTCCGGATCGGAGTGATACCAGCATCTGGCTTCTGCATCCCAGCGGCACCCCATCTGCTTTAGTTTCTCGTTCAGCTCATAGGGCACTTCCGGGATGTAGTGCTTTTCCGCTCCATTCCTGACCAACTCCTGAGCTTTATCTGCGGTCTCTTTATGGAAGTGATACCAGGCTTTGGTTTCTGGATCCCAGTGGCAGTCCATCTCTTTAAGCTGTTCCGCAACGGGGTAGCAGTTACCCTGGATAAAGTGCTTTTCAGGTCCTCTGTCGATTAATGCCTGCGCTTCTGCCCCAATTACTTTGTCAGTGTGGTACCACTGCTTTGTTTCGCTGTCCCACTGGCAGCCAAATCTCTTCAGTTGTTCTTTAACGTCGTGTGCGTTTCCGGTCAGGAAATACTTCCGCCCGTTTTCGGCTATCAATTCCTGAGCCTGGGCTGCCATCTGCTTGTCAGTGTGATACCACTCCCCTGCCTGTTGGTCCCATTTCGCTCCAAGCTGTTTCAATTGGTCCCGCATCTCATAAGGAGCCTGACCGATGATGTATTTTTCAGGTTCAGAAGGAACAAGCTTCTGGGCTTTTCCTGCAAGCTTCTTATCTGTTGCGTACCATTGGTTCGTCTCCGGATCCCAGCGGCAGCCCAAATCCTTCAGCTGATCTTTAATTGCAAACGTATTGCCGGTGATGAAATACTTCTTCTCCTCTTTTTCCATAAATTCCTCCTGTCTGTTGTTATTCGAATTCCAACGATGTTCCCTCACGTCGTCTTTCAATCACTGCCAGGGCCTTTTTTACCGTCAATGCTGCATAAAAGGCCGGGCGATATTTATCCGGACGGGAGCTTTCAAGCCACGCCTTCACAAGAGTGGGATGTTCCCCGCGTTCCAGGCGTCGCAGTGTTTCGGCCCAATCGCGCTCGGACTGGCTTGCCTGGCCACAGCCCGGATGCGCTTTCAGTCGTCTCTCCACGGTTTGCGCCAAAGTATGGATCTCAGCCGGAGGTGGAATATTGAAATCCCTGATCATGCATTGAGCGGACGATATGTGTTCGGCGGTCACCTGATAGGGAGGATCGTATTTGTGATTATAAAAACCGGGAATCCGCAGTACACGGGTAACATCGGTTGCGGCGCGATCGGCGCCATATTCGAATGCCATGGAGCGCTGCAGTTGTTCCGCCCGATCAGGATCGCAATCAACCACCTTCCAGACAATCTGATACTTCCCGTCTGATGTATTAAGAATGTAGGAAGGCACGGGCAGCCTTGGATCTCTGCAGATAGAGAAAAGCGATTGAACAGCGTATCGGTCAAGGTCGAGATACAGGTGCCGTACAGCCGCAATATCGTTTTTTGTGCGATGCCAGGAGTCTTGTTTCAGCGGATTCATACTGACATAGATGTCGCTTCCCAGCCTGTCTTCGAAGCGCAGCCATGCCTGAAATTTATTCGCAGCCAGATCTTGGACGGTGACGATACGCTGGATGAGCTGATTCTTATGCTGGTTCTTGATCACCACAGCAACACGATCATCAGGCTGGAAGTTGTCGCTTATGTAATCCACAGCACCAACGGTCGAATTATTGCAATCGCTATCCGGCATACTCAGCGCTCCTCTATGAGCCATAGGAAATCGGGATCCTGTCCGATAGTCAGGTCGCGACCTGGCCCCAGAGAGGCGGCAACTTCGAAGAAATAGTCAATGCGTGTCGGCGGATTGCCATCACAGCTGGGGAGCGGATCTCTAAATGCCACGTAGACCGGATCAACAGCGTCACCGCACCACACGGCTTTCCCGAGAGAAAGGCTTATAGCCGTTTCAGTCTCAGGATTGTGATCCGACAGCTGGGCTTGAAGGGCGCCGGAAGTTAATAATTCTGCAATAGCATCGGGATTGCCGGTGCTTAGGAATAGCCTCAGTCCGCCATTGAACGGACTCACCCGAGAGATTGAAAAAGGCTTTGTGGCAGCGGTTTCTTCATCACTCATTTCCTCAATCGTGAAATCTTGAGCTCTGAGTTCTGCCGGAATCTGAGAAGCCAATAAACCGACTAACAGGAAAAATGATTCAATACGGATACGCATATTGATCCTCCTCTATAATTCGCGATCCAATATTTTTAATGTCTGACAAACCACCATACCGACGGCGAGTCTGTTCATTCGGCTTTCTGAGCCGATTGGAGAAGGATCCTGAGGATCCTGTGAATGTTCCGGGGAGTGATTGCCGGTCAATGCCCGGCTAAAGGCATCATAAGATTTCTCAGCCGATTGAATTTCCTTCTGGAAGTGCTTGAAAGATATGGCAGCATTTAGAGCTTCCCTCTCGGCCATCCGCACAAACCTGTCGCGTTGACTCATTGCTGTCTCAAACCGCTTTTGTTCGTCGGGTGTTAGTTGGCGAGCAGCCTGATCAGTCTCAAGCTTTTGGAGCAATTCCTCTGCTTTCAAGACTTCAAGCGTATGCGCACAGCATATGCTGATATCGCTGGTATAGCCTTCCAGAAACCGCTCGGCAGATTGCAGGCTCCGGTAGGTCATGTTCAGATTTTTGGGTGCCTGCTCAGGAGCATTGGCAACTCCTAAACCATCCAGTTTCCTGTCATAAGCATCCAGTACAGCCTGGAAACCTTTCGTCGCGGCATTCTCCAAATGCCCCCGCTCATTGTAAGCGTTGGCCTGAGTCTCCAATCCCAATGCCCGGTAGCGACCGGCGAGAGTCATAAAGGCTTCTGTCTTTATTTGGTGATCGTTGTATTCCTCCAGGGCGCGACTCCTGCCCTTTTCCAGCAGGGTGATTTCCAGGGAAGTCTTTTTAGGGACAACTACATTTCCGGAAAAACTGTTTTCGTTAATGGCGATGCCGCCGTTTTCCAGCTGCTGGCCATTCAGGGAGCGATGAAGCGCTCGAAGCTGTCCCAATTTAGCCAGCCCCTCGGAATAGCGTTGGGCTTTCTCATCCATCGGATCGTTGACTGCCTGTGCATCCTGAGTGTGTTGCATAGGACCTCCACTAATGCCGCCAGAAATCGGGCATTTGATAATTGCGGATAAGTTGCAGATCTTTAACCCAAGAAGGAGTCTCTCTCACCTTGAACTTTCCATGTGTTTTGCCATCGGCGTCGAAATGCTTGAATTCAAACTGGTAGAGTGTCCGCAGCTTATAGGGGGGAAATGTTGCCGACCGGTCATAGTCGAGTCCCTGGACTTCGGCAATTTCCATCAGCCGGCGCGAGTGGTCCGACAGTTCGCCCATCTGAACCACCACATGAATGGCTCGGGAAACCATCTCCTTGACCGCGCGCGCCGGAACATCCAGTCCGGACTGCAGAATTAAGCCCTCAAGAGCGAGCAATGCGTCATACGCGGAATTGGCATGAATCGTTCCCGCGCCACTGTGTCCGGTATTGAAAGAACGAACGAGATCAAGTGCTTCCGGGCCGCGCACCTCGCCAACTATCACCCAGCGGGGATTCAAGCGCAGGCTTGTGCGAACCAGGTCACGCAGCGTAACCTCACGATCATCGGCATCCACCGCATGTTTAGTTTCAAGCGCAACCCAGAGTTCGTTATAAATGGAGATCTCCCGCGCATCCTCGACAGTCACCACGACATCGCCTGCGGGAATGAACGAACATAATGCATTGAGCAATGTAGTCTTGCCGCTTCCCGTCCCGCCGGAAATCAGCAGGTTTCGGCCAAGCCTTACTATGGCCTCGAGAATTTCAGAGCCTGAGCTGTCGACAGATCCAAAACGGACAAGGTCGTGCAGCGAGAGACGGTTCTCGGGAAATTTGCGAATGACAATGCAGGCTCCGCGCTGATAACAGGGCTCGACAATAATATTGACGCGGCTCTTGTCCGGCAGACGGGCATCTAGGATGGGCTCGCGCGAATCCAGGCGGCGAGCCATCTGGCGGCCTATGGTTTTTGCCGCCGTCATCAGATCCGCATCTGAGAACCAGCAGGCATTGACACTTTCAAATGCCCCTCCACGGCGGCGGATATGAACATTCCGGCTGCCGTAGACCAGGATATCGGTTACCTCCGGATCGTCCACCCAAGGAGCAATCGGGCTGAGCGAGAGTTTCAACAATTCATTATCGAGTGTTTGCGCGTTCATTGTTCTTGCGTCTGACCTCCAATTCAGAAACCAACATCTCGGCCGAAATCCTGATAGCAACAGCCAGACCGCGAGGACTGCCGGCGCCATATCGAATAAAAAAGGACTTTTTCAATTGCGAATTCCGCAGGTAGGCTTCGACCATTACGCCCGGGATTGTTTTGGTGGTTTCCCGCTCTTCGATGCCAACAATGCAAATGCCGATCTGGCATGTTGCTTTAGGTTTGAGTTCCCTGCCTGCGACGATAAGAGCTTTTTCGAGAGCAAGTCGATAGGCGGTGGCGCATCCTGCGCCTTGAGTCAGATCCCTGATAATCTCGATTTGGACTTCCTTCCCATCGAATGAAAATCCCTCATCGTAGCGATAGCCGAAGTAGACGTTCCCCTGGAGCTTCCGGTAAATGGCTAGGGTAAAGAAATGATTGAGGCTTTGCGGTTCCAGATACACATCCGGAGAATCGGTTAGAAAAGGTTTCCGCGTGCCCAGGCGGGAGAGCTCCGTCAGGTAGGTTCGCGGATCCACTTTCTTTACTGTATCTTCGCCATAGGCCGCAATGGAAAAGAACAATGCGATTATGGCGGAAAGAACATCGTGCCTATTAATGGTTCGCATAGTAGCTTCGATCGCTGATCTTTGCGTACGGCGAAATAAGGATGTCGTCCGAAAGATAGATTTTCATCGTTTTGCCCTGGTCGACGCGGATTGTTGGAACGATCGTGGAATATTGCGACATTATGTTTTCCAGGACGCGTTCATAGTTTTCCGATGTGCGACCAAGGATGATTGAACGGGTAGAGAGAGCATCCTGGCTGCGCTGGGCAGCGCCTGATAAGCCGTCCAAAACTCCAAAAAAGATTGCAGTTCCAAATTGCAGGAACCAATGCCGCTCTACTTTGGAAACCACACCCAGAGCGCCGGTTTGGTCGAGTGCCTTCAGAGCCTTCCGGCTGGATGGCAAATCAATGGAAGGACCAGTAGGCAGAATGATTCGCTGGAAACTGATAAACAGTCGATGTGCGCCCTTATAGGTAACCACCTGGGAAACGCCAATAATGCGTGCACCGGCTGGGAGCACAACAAACCGGGCGGTATGATCGAAAACATCCTTTGACAGCTGGCAAACAACAGGCGAAGGCTCTGTATCGGCGATGACGCGATTCACGAGCACCGCATCCAGCAATTCTCCTTCATAAAGCATGACGGGCGGGTAATCGGTATAAATCAGGTTAGCCTTCTCTTCGACGGGCTGTTCATTTGCCTGATCTTCCTTCTTAGGAAGTACCTTAGCCGGGGAATCGACCGCATGATCAACAGATGCGGCCTGTTTCTGCGGCGCATCCACGTATTTAGCGCCACCAAAGCTCCGGGAATAAACAAACATCGGGTTCGCCGCCATATCAGTCGCCGTTTGCGATTGCGCGGGTTGCGCTGTTCTTCGTGGCGGTTGTGGTGAAGATTCCGGCTGAACGCGAGGTGGAGGATTGGAGTTAAGCAGGACATGGGCAATTGCATCCTCCTCTGCCTTGACCTGGTGCTCTGGCAATGGGGTAGGAATGCTGGAGGCGGAGTTTTTATCCATATCCAGATCCTTAAGCAGGCTATTGAGCTGTGCCTGATTGTCGTCTCCCTCACGGACCAGATATGCCTGGTCGCGGATCTGGTCGGCCTTCTGTTTGTCTCGCTTGCGTTGCTCTGAGTCGTATTTCAGCTGATCGAGTTCTTCGGCCATGAGGCGAGGGGATTGCTGTTGTGGTTTCCGAACGGAAACGAACAGCGCCACCAAAGCAATCACAGGAAGGATGGCTCCAAGGCCAATAAACAGCCACACCCTCTTTCCCTTTTTCTTGGGAGCTGATTCCAGCTCCTCCACGATTTCAGTCCTGCTTTCTTCTTTATTTGGCTCCATTGTGTCTCCCTCTGAATATCCGCATAAACAGGCTATAGGATCACAGTGCGCGCCGGATTTCGGTTGCCAGATCGCCAAGCTTTAAAAAGAAGTGTTTTTCTCCCGGCGCAAGGACTCGGTGGACGATGTAATACTCGCCCTCGTCGGTATACTTGACCGGCTCCAATTTCTTCTGATCGTTTTTCTCGCCGATGTAGACCACCGGCCGATCTTGCGATTTAGCGAGCCGGATATAAGTGAAAATGCCGTCATCGGCGACTCTATCAATAGAGAAATGGCCCCCGAGGACTACGTAACTGCTGTTGATCGAAAACAGCATCTGTTCTCTGACCTGCTGCGCCTTCTGTTCGAGCGATGCGCTACAGCGCGTCTCTGCGGCTTCAAGTTGGGATTTCGCCACCCTTTGGACTTCAGTCCGGACCTTCTGGTTGAAAAACTGGAGATTGCTGCATTGCACTATCACCAGCTGATCCACGAATCCGGCAGCATCGGGTTCGGAAGTGACATGGAATACAAAGAGCTTGTCGTTATCGGTATAGATGCTGACCGATGTGCTCTTATTGGGCAGGAGCGGAGTAACGATGCCAATCGTGCCATTCGACTCGGCGTGGAAGGATTTTGAATCCGTTACCACAAAATCCGAGATCTTCCATCCTTCGGGCAAGCGAAAGGTTGTCCCTACTCCCGGAACCGTTTCGATTTTGTAAACCTTGTTGGCATTATCGCCATCAAAGTCGCAGATTTGCGTCCGCGGTTGATTCCCGGCTATAGCAGAGAGTGAACAGGAAAGCAGTGCAATCATTAAGTAGAAGACTTTCATTTATCCTCCGATTTGTTCTGAAATGGACTCTGACGGTATTCGATAACAAGTAGACCGTGCGGGCTCCGCGTAGAACGCTTGATGGGTTTTATGACAAGGACTGCAAGATAATCGGCTTCCTCAATGATCTCATCCGACGATGAAAATGCTTTTACATGGAAATAGGCCTGCACTTTTAAAAGCGGTTTGCTCTCGGTGATTAAAAAGCTGGTGAGTTCTGCCAGGCCCTGAGCATTCCTGCCTATCAATTCCGCGCGGCGAGGAAGGTTTAAGGCTTCGCGAACCTGGGTTAGCGCTTCGGGCACCGTCCAGCGGGCGATCGATTCCAGTTTGGTTTTGACGGTATAGCGGTTGTAGGTATATGCCTCCGTCAGAAAATCCTCGCAGAATTTGTGGACTTCAAACGGAGACCTCTCCTCGCCGGCGGCATCGATGACTCGATAATCAACGGCAATCGCATCCCCCGTCGCCTGATTGATCACAATTGGCACTACATGCTCTGCCCTGCCATCAATGATCTTGATCAAAAGCCCAGCCCCGAGCATCAGGCAGACGAGAAGCAGAACCAGGGCAACCAGCTTCAGCCAGGTATTGACGTAAGCCAGATTGCCGCTTGAACGAATGAAATCGTCGGTTGCAGTAGACAAAGCTCCTCCTCTATTTCCGAATGGCGGCCCGGGCTGTAGAACTTATCTTCGAAGCGACAGTTTTGCCTGCGCTGGCGGCCGAACGTACTACCGCTCGGCTGGTAGTAACGGTGGAACGAACTATGGCGCCGCCAGGAAGAAGGCTGAGGCCAATTCCGGCAACTCCAAGCGCCATAGATCCCAGTCCTGACCCTGCCGCTCCTCCAACGAGCGCATTGACAATTCTGTTTGTTGAAAAAACAACTCCTACCGACATAAGCGGACCAATGACCTGTGCCGCAAACTGGGCGCCGGAAGGCAATCCGTAAAGATTGGCGGGAATGGCGGCGCCGGCAATAACCGTAGCCACCGTCAGTGCCGCCCCATATAGCGGAATCAACACGAAGTAGGATAAAACCGCAGCGAACCAATGCAGGGCATGGCTGCGGAAATCCCGGTCGAAAGAAAGCGCAAAAAATACAGGTCCCAGGACCAGGTTCATTGCAAGGATTGTTAATGAACCTGCCATGTTGATCATGATCAGGGCGTAGCATATGAAAAGAACAATGGTTCCAATCCCTACAAAAAGACTGCCAAGAGTGAAGTTGTAAACTGTACCGATTATTGTGCTGGAAAGGCCCTGGGAATTGGTTGCAGCTTGCTGTCCACCGGACATTGCAATCATTGCGTCGGTCATTGTGTCGAGCAGTTGGTTAAGGCTGGGGTAGAACATGGAGGCAAGCGTTTTGACTGCCGCGAAAATGCTATTCGCAGCCTGGGGCCACACTGCAAACGCAGCGGCGACGAACAGGTATTTCACAAGAATCCTGGGCAATTCCGAGTTGTAGCCGGAGGCAATCTGAAGTCCTTCCTGTAGAAAAATCTTAAAGAGAAGGAATGCCCAGAGAATTGCACCGAGTGCCGTGTAGACGACGATAAAATCCTGGCCTCCACCTATGTTGCCGCGGAGGGCTGACCAGATTGTTGTGAGCAGGTCGGATAGATTCATATAGCCTCTGCCGGCGAAAACGCCGGCGGTCCCAGGACGCTTCCAGGAATTACTGCGTTTTGGTTATTGAATTGATGTAGTCGAAATTTCTGGTGTTGCCGTTTTCGGCTTCGATTTCCAGCTGCTTCATCCGCATGATCAGGTTTCGCTGCTCCCTTTGATCCGTGAGCAGGCGTTGCTCGATAAGCTTGGTTTCAGCTTGAATGGAAGCCATCTCGATCAGGATGGCATTAGTTAAAGCGATCTGCTGGCTGAGCGCGATTTCATTGCCTACCTGATCGGGCCCCAATGTCAGGGCAGCGTTGCGGCTTTTGAATCGTTCCAGGTCATCGTTGTGCTCTTTGTCCTGTTTCTGGAGTTCGAGGAGATCGGATTCTTCCTTCTTCAGCCGATCCACCTGTTCTTCGGAAAGGCTGATGAGATTGTCCGCATATGTCCGATAATCGGGATTGATGGAATAAAGAGAACTTGTTCTCAGTCCGAGAACCTGCGCCTGCCAGGCGGCTTCGTCAAAGGTCCGCCAGATTGTTATGTAATGGTCTCTGAGCCGATTCCAGTTGGTTGGTACAAAGTCTCTCCAATCGGCCTGGGATAATCGCCGATAGACCAGATGGAAGCTCTTAAAGTAGTTGTCGAACTCCTTCTTGTACTTGTCAAATTCCTGGCGATAGTTGTTGATTTGCTGGATATATTGCGACGCCTGCGCAATCATTTGGATCCTCTGCACCTTGGCTACAAGGTCAGTAAAGACGAAGGCTTTCGCCTCAGTGGTAATGAACAGAAAAAACAGAGCTGCGATAAATACGCTTTTCTTCATGGTCTCCTCTATTCTGGCAATGAGGTTTGTTCTTTGAAAAATGGCTCCAGGATAGCCAGCCGTTCTTCCGTATTCCTGCAATGACTGGTCAGCTGCACAAGTTCTTCAATCGCCTGGCGTACGTTGCCTCCATGGCGCTGCTTCATCAGCTTTTTCATGATGCGTTCCCGGGCGTCCGTGGTCGCGAGCCAGTATGTGTAGTGGTCGGCGACTGATCGGAGCATCCGCCGCAAACCGCCATCCGACCAATAGAGGACCTCGTAGCGCGAGGCATCGAGCTTCTTGTATTGTTGGATGTGGTACTCCGTCAGCTGCAGCTTGCGAAATGAGGCTTCCACATCCTTTTGGCCTGGGAAAAAGAAAGCCTGCTTGAGATTATTGATGATAGCCTTAGACCAGGGCTGGTCCGGGCTGTCCAGATCGGCCAGCGATTGCGTAATCAGATCCAGCATGATGTTCCAGTGACGGCCGGTTCGGGCAAGCAGCGCAATCCAGTAGGAGAAAACAGGATCGGTGATATATCGATGGGCCTCGTCCAGCACAAAACGCTTCTGAACCGATCTGAGGTTCTCATCCGCGATATCACGATAAACCTTTGAAAAGATCACATAGACGATTGCCGTCATGAGCTCGGGCTCTCCATCCAGATCGCGCAAATCGAAATAGCAGTACCGCGCACTCTGCAAGGTGTCCTTGCCGGTATTGAAAAGCTCGCCGCGGCGTCCAACGGTCCAGAGGGCAAAGGCGCTTGCCAGGTCCGGATGCTGGATCTCCATTTCGAGAATGCTTGAGAGTAATGTCATCGGAGGAACCGGGATGCGCTCAGACTGATTGCGAAGTAGAATTCGGTATGCGTTGAAAAACTCAGCAAGTCCTTTGCGCATAGCCATTTCATTGGCGGGATTTGTCAGCTTTGGCCCTGCCATCAATTTCAGCAATCCCATACAAAACTCAAACTGCTCTTCCGGAACAGGCGCCGCTGGGTCCGCCAATAGAAACGGATTGAACTGGAAATTACTCTCGTGCCGGGAAACACGCATGATGGCAGTCTCGGTCGGCATTTCTTCTTGCAGCAATTCGAATAGATCCAGATAGGAAGCAGACAGATCTACAACCCAGATCATCGGATTGGCCACCAGGTGTGAGAGCAGATCTTTGATGACAAAGAAGCTCTTCCCCCCGACTGTGGGCCCGCAGATCGCGCGGTGATGCGCTCTCTCCCGGCTGGTGAATGGGTTGTAGGCAAAAACGCCATGCAGCCGATCCTGAAGATAATCGACCGGATCCTTATCCCCCTGGTACAGGACATAAGCGCTTAGCAGATCACCGGCATTGGCTGTCCCGAGAAGCGCCTTGCGGAGATAAAACCGGTCATGGCCGGGCAAAAGCGAGAAAAAGCCGGATTTGAGATTGCGTTTTTCCGTGATGCCGAAGGATCCGATTTCCTTAAGCAATGAGATGACTTCGGCACAACGGATCCGCAGAGTCTCTTTGTCGTCAGCTCGCACCAGAACGGAAAAGTGCCACCAGACCGGCAGCTCCTTTTCGTTTTCAATCCGGCTGCGGAAATCCTTCACCTCCTCCACATATTTGAGATTCTTTGGATCCATCGTGGAGAGAGCCATCGCGATGGGCGTGTTGAAATCCTGCTGCTTGAAGAGACGCTGTTTTGAGGCAAATCCGATTGACTGCCGCAGTACCAATGGAAAATCGAGCTCATAAAAGCGCCGTAGATACATCGCAAGCGAAGTCGGCGGTGGATACTTCATTCCGATTAGCGATACATATTCCCGGCCATTGATGACCAGATATTCCTCGCTGCTCCGGAAAACATACTGGCTCTGTGCAAGCTGTGCGTTAAGCGAAAGGTCCGGTCGATAGGCATGCGGCTTTGTGAAATTGATCAGTTCGAAAAGAGCGGCGAATGATCCCTCCCTATCCAACGCTCGGAATCCGAAACGGGTCAGACTGCTCGCAAGAGCCAGATATCCTTGCTCCAGCAGTTTGATGCATTCCTGGATTTGGTCCCGATAAAACCGGAGAAGCTTGTTTTCCTGGATCAGCAGACTCCAATTGGGATCCTTTTTCTTTGGCGGGAAATAGCGCAATCCACAGAGAATCCGATTGCCGAAACTCCTTGATATCAGATCATCCCAGAAAGCCTGCTTCTTGGATTGGACGAATTGGATCAGCGGCGGAGCTTTGGGATTCTTCCGGAGAGGCAGAGGCTGAGGTGTGTCTCTTATCAGAAGATTTGAGAGCATGAAACCTTCGCCCTCATTTGGCAGCTGCTCGAATGCGACACGGGTGAAGTGGCTGAACTGATCCTTCTGGTCCTCCGAAAGTCCTTCGTAATCAAGGCCGGAGAGCTGAAAAAGGATCAGCAGAGAACCATCCTTCAAAAGGATAATCGGCAGGTCGTGATTCAGAAAGTCGACGTACAACAGAGCGTTTTCCAGCTTCTGCTCGTGCCGGTTAATGTCGTGCAGCAGGTCGCGAAATCGCATCAATAGCCTCCCGATCGAGGAACCTGAGTCTCTGTAGAGAAAGCGACTGCGAATTCATCTCAGTCTTCAGAAAGCCGGATGAATCCCGCTCCAGGTGGTCCGTGTTATCCATCCAGAAACAGACTGCATAAATTAGCAACGTAATGAAAACTCCCAGCCCGATCACCATCACCTTCACAACTGCATTCGAGCCGGAGGTCAGAAAGAATCCGATGGTAGTGGCTAAAAGCCCGCTTCCCAGGGTTGCGAAAAGTTTTACGTAAGTTATGCCCCACACCTTGGGGACATGCTGGATGTTCCGAAATATAGGTCTTTCAATCATGATCCAATCGCCATTTGTTCCATTGGCGCCCAGCTGCACCGGGCGCCGCAGGACGCTAGCAGATTTGTTAAGTGATAAATGTGTTAGCCAGAAAGCCGAGCACGATTCCGACGATCGCAAAGATGAGAGAAGTCATCGAATCGTTATCGCCCTGGCTCAATTTGTAAGCGGTACGTCCCAGTCCAATGAGACCCACCATGCCGGCCACCAAAGTTCCGGCGGCAATTGCAATTGTACGGATGTCGTTGACAGCGCCCAGGAATGTGGGAGCCACAGGTTGCTGCGCATAAAGCATGATCGGTTGCAGCAGTAAGCCGGCTGCCAACGCAAAAGTGACCTTTCTGAATCGCATCATCGGTCACTCTCCTTCTTTTTCTTGTAGAACCATGCGGCGATGCCGATTGCGGCCAGAAGCATTACCGCATAGAACCAGTACATGAACTGCTGGAACACCTCCATTGAGATTCCTCCTTTGCCGTTATCCCCGGCTTGATGGCGCTGAAGGCCCATCCCGGTGTGTCGCTTGCAGGGCGTGTTGAGCTTCTTGGATGGCATCTGCCAGCTTTTCCCAGACCTTAAGGAAAGGCGTGGCAGAAATCATATGCTGCTCAAATAGGCAAGCGATCAGCACCTCGGCGTCCTTCGAGGCAGCCAGGAGCTTTTGCATAACTAAGTTGTTAGGCCTGAGTAGGAGCTTTGCATTCGAGCCTGATCCGGGTTGAATGCGATTTCCTATACTTTTTGCTTCGCCTGTTAATTCACTCGTGTTAACTTTGAAACACTGCATATTTGATTTATGTCCCTCTATTAGGTAAGTGTGTAAAAAAGGGCTCAAAACTTACCTCGAGAAATGGAAATATTTTTTGCAGTGATGAAAATATAGAGGTCTACTATGCAGAAAGACGCCGGAGGAGGAATGCGTCCTGAGGCCGTAAGTCTAAGATCTGAAATAATAAAAGCGGTGGATTACCGTCTGCTGGAGGAGATAAAACCGCTATTAGTTGCTCACGGAATAAAATCGAATATTTTATCTGATGCCTTCGAAGAAGCGCTCCTGGAATTGGCCAAAAGAGAGAACCCGGAATCTGCGGAAGAAGTGCGGTCCCATTTTCTGGAGCTCGTTCTCTGGAAAATTTTCGGCAATGGGGATAACTTGTGGATTGAATCGCGAACCAATGCCGGGAATTCAGTGTCGCCGGAAATTCTCGCGACTGCCTATGCATTGTGGAACGACGCTTTATCCTATGCCGGGAATCATGGAGCAGATGCTTCGGATGCAGCCGAAGCAATAGTCCAGGCGACCCATGCAACGGCGGATCGCCTGGCAAGAAATGAACTCGACGCGAGTACCAATGAGATCCGGGATCTCCGCAAATACATATTTGCGATTTATATGAGCTTCATGTCGAAAATTGCCGCGAAACAGGGCGCAGGCCAGCTGAATTACGTCGACATAGATAAATGGATCGCCAACCGGGATTTATCGGACCGGGGGGCTTTCCAGGGCGCGCTGGAAAGCAAGATACTTTGCCGCGAGATGATGAATTTAATGCAGCCGAAGCAGGGGAGCGTTGCATATTGCCGACTAACCCTCGGCTATAGTTGGACGGAAACGGCAACGGTCCTGGACACAACAGTCAGCGCGGCTCAGAAGGCGTTGAGTTCAGGAATTCGAAGGGCATTTGGCACCTGCATGCGGGAATTGCGGAAGGTGGGACGTCAGAAACCTGCGGATATTGAAAACCACCTGATGAAAATAGACGAAGAAACAGGAAAAACCCTGCTGGAATTAATAAGGTCATGGCAATGCAGAACGACAAAAGAACAGAAAAACCTCTAAGCAGAGCAGAAGAACGATGGTTCGCAGAAAACATGCGGAAAGTTCTGAGCTCAGAATATCCGAATCCTAACCGTATAGGCTGTCCCGACCGGAAAATCATCCGCGATCTGGCATTTCATAAGAAGGCCGTTGATTCTGAAACCTTCGGGCAGATTTCCCTCCATATGTTTAAGTGCTCCGAGTGTTACCGCGACACACTGCGCTTTGTTGAAGAGTACAAAAAAGAACGGAAGCAACGAAGAGTCCGGATAGCATTGACAATCGCGGCATCCATCGTGATCGCAGTTGCGCTCTGGGGTATCTGGCAATTTCAGCCATCTCAGGAAATCGTCGGAAAGCCAGTTTCCGCGCCGCAACACCCCCCGGTCTCTCCGTTAATTGCCGAAAATAGCACTCACAAGAACACAAAGCCAGAGATTGCCCGCTATGAACCAGTGCTGATTGAATTGCCGACAAGATGGAGAGGCGCAGCCGGCAGTCCCGAACAACCGATTGCGATCAAACGCGGACGGCTTCAACTCGAAGTCCGTCTCCCAATCGGCAGTCCGGAGGGAAAGTATAAGCTTCGCATCCTGGATAAGGCTGAACAAGTGCGAAACACAGCGGAGGGAATTGCACCGCCCGTAAACGGCACCACAAGCTTCAGAGTCGAGATCGACAGCTCAAATCTGCCACCCGGCAACTACGAGCTCAGCATCCTGGAACCGGGCCTTGATGAATGGACGGATTACCACGTTAGCGTCAAATAGGTCTCTGCGTTATTGGATGCATGCTCATCCCATCTTTTGATCTACCCTTTGTTTATAGCTAATAGGGCTAAGATCAATTAATAGATCTTGGCGTATAGATTCTATCTCCTCGGATGTGAAATCTTTGGCCAGGAGATGCTCGATTAATTCCACCTGGCGGGGTTGCCCGAACGCAAGACGATATAACGCCAACGTCTTCAGAATTGTACCCAGTTTCCCTTGATCTCGGCTAAACGGATACATGGGTATTATGCGCTCGATCTTTACGCCATCGGTATCGACGTGCCAATATGGGACGAGCTCGCACTTGCCGAGACGCTTTTGTTCCTCTTGACTCGCAATCGCAAAAAGATTCTGCCAAATATCTTGATCCTCTGAGTCCGAACGTAGTCGTGCGCCATATTTCCGGGCTAACTGCTGTCGGATCACCAACCCTTTGAACCGATTGATCCGGCCTTCTCGTTGTTCAAGATCAATAGGATTACTTGGCAAGTTCCAGTGGACAATCTTCCGACAATACTGATGGAAATCCAAACCTTCTTGACCTATGGAAGTCGTTGCTAGGACGAAAGGACGGAACGGCGAGTTAAAATTCTCTCGAATGCTTGTGGCGCGTTTCTGACCTTCTTCGGTTTCCAGCTTTTGATTTCCAAAATCAACGGCATAATGGCAACGCATCCTCTGGGGCTTCCCCTTTAGGAAGGTGGCGAGGCTGTCGACATTAATGCTGGAGACCGTTATATTGATGGTGTTCACAATGTGTTTTACTGTGGACACCATCGTGGTCTTTTGACCTTTGGTTAAATGAACGTACTCATCCATGACGGCTTGCAGGCACCCATCTGCGCAATACCTCAACACTTGTCTCCAGTAATCGTGTTGCTTCGTCGTCAGTCGTACAGCGCAAATAGATTCCGGCTTGTTGAAAAGATTTATAAATTCATCGGCAATCTCGAACGCGCCTCGAAGATGCTCTTTGGTTACGCTTTTGCCACCATCAGGAAATAGTCGCAACAGAGTCCTAAGGGAAACGACTGCAGGGGAACCTAGAGTTATATCAGCTAGAACTTCCGGCAGGTCACGCGGCATTCGACCAAGCTTGAGCTTATCGGGATTTTGGAATGCTTCGTGAAACATCTTCACATGTATCCGTTTGCCGCTCTCCTCGCGATCTGCACTTGCCCACTGAAAAGCGCTGGATTGCTCCACGAAATTGGGATCGCAAAGCCAATAAGAAATTCTTCGACGCAATCTCATGTCGGAGTGATCAAGCAAGGCTGGCGCAGCCCAATACCATTTATCAGGAGATCCATCGCGGTTTTCATATTGAAAGAGCTTGGCATCCTCGATCATCTTATTGATTCGGTCAATCAGTATATTTCGAATTTCACCCATGGATATCGATTGATTCAACTTCCCAGTTGGCTCATAAGCAGATGCTAGAGCCACAGATGGATAGAGACAGCAGAAATTACTCATGCCCTTGGCTGTCATTGCATCTTTTTCTTCTGCACGGAATACAAGGAGCGGGACCGGATGGCGTTTGTAATTGGGTTTATTGCTGGGAGGGAAGTATCGACGCACTTCAGATTCTCGTTCCTCACGCGTATTTGAATCACCTATAGTTTGGCGCTCAACTTCATAGGACAATAGGGTAGCGATCATTCTAGGAACCATTACCCATCCCGAGAAAACAAGAGTCTTGGAGAAACCAACTGCTTCCTTGAATGCCCCTCCGAGCTCATAGTATGGAAGGCTTGGCGGTACCCATAACAATCTAGATCCGGCTGTCCCAATGGCTTCTTGTACCAGTTGTGATAGTGGGGCATGAGCGCATTGCGCAGGCGATGATTGATCCTCACATGTGCCAACTACAAGTTTATAACGGCTAATCTTCTGCAGATTTAGCCATGCATCTATATTCTTTTTCAACGTTGTGCGGACAACATTATTTCGGCGACACTCCTTCAGCAGTTTTTTGAGTGCATAACCATCCAGATAAGAGAAGGGATGCGGGGATGACTTACAATATCCCATGGGCTGGCTGATCACATGCCGTTTCCCCTGATAGACCAAGCTCATCGATTGGGCGATTTGATCGGTGGAAATATAGTTGCGTACATCGTGCATATCAAAAGCCAAGCGATCCATTCGCCATTTATCTGAAATCATTGCCCCAGGATCTGTAGCAACAATTTGGCGTTCAGTTCGACATATGATCGAACGCAAGATCTGCTCGACTTGTTCACGATGCAGTGGATTAAGGTCCAAAGCGCCTTTCTCAAGGCTGAAAAGCTGGCGATAAAGTGCTTGACGGTGTTGTTCGTATTTTCCCAGAGTCTTCTCATCATCCTCGGTCAGGAAACGGAGCACTGTTTTAAAGTCCCGGTAATGATCTTCACCGTTGGACAGATCAATCTCTCCCGTAAAAGCCTTGAATGGCGTGGCTGACAACAAGAGGATACGTGCACGGCGATTTTTAAAAATTTTGCGAGCAATTTCTGCTTCCTCTTCAAGACTGTCTGGATCAATTAGATCTCGAAATCGCTGAAACTCATCAAGGATAAAAAGATCAGCGTCTACATATTTCAGGCAGGCATCAATCAGAGTCCGCCTAAGCATTTTGCTTACTTCATTACATGCGTGTCGATGAGTATCTTCATTGTTGGCTCTAAGAATCTCCGCCATCTGATGAGTGGTATCATACAGAGATATCCTTGTGTTTTCCGACGAGCCCAAAAGCATAAATGTTAGCGGAGCATCCATCGGCTTCAATATTCTCTTGTGCATGAAAGCCAAAAGATCATCTGCAAGCCCATTGCGAAGGGGAATTCTATTCCGGTCCTGCTCCATCCAACGGCGGACATCTTCAATCTCTCGTTGAACAGAACCACGTAAGAGGCATGCGAGTCCATTGCGGTGGGCGTCCAACTCTGGATTGGCACAGAGAAGCGAATAGATGATTGAACGCTCGCTCCATGTCCCCGTTCCGCGGGATATCCTAAACGAAGTGCCAGGGGTGAGCACGTTAAGGACCAGGCTTTGCTCATATGGGTTATTGTCATCCTCTGAAGAATAAGCCAGATAAGCAATTCTGCGCACCATGCCCTTGGCAAGATCGATTTCTGGGAATACGTTCAATTTGCCGACATTTTCCTCGGCAATGACTTGATTGGAGCATACATATGTTACCTTGAAAGGAGAATTTACTCCCATCCTCAGCCTGTTACGAAGCGCCATTGCAATGACGCCCCTCGCCACGACGGTTTTGCCTAATCCCACCTCGTCTGCTACGAGCATGCTTTTCTGATCGCTATCAAAAAGGCGCTGATAAACGGTATCAACCGTAGCCCGCTGAAAGTCCTTTAGGCCGGCGAGTGCAGAATCGATGGCGGATTCTAAGGATTTATTTGACATGGTTGCCATTCTTTCTCTCCGTCGAGGGGACCAAAGGACGGAATACTTCCCAGAAATCGAGGAAATTGGGCGGCATGAGCGGTTCATCAGCAAAATCCTGAGCCTTGAGCCGGTCAATCAGATTGTCTATGGCCTTCAATCTCATAGGATCTCTAGATGCGATAGCAACTAAGCGTTCGAATATTGGCAATTCTGTATTCCAAATGAAGTCATCATCTCTTCCATAAGAGGCATGCTTCCTATCAGATTTATCATGGCTGAAATCGCTCTTTGATACCTCGCCGGCCAATAGAAAAGCCAG
This sequence comes from Acidobacteriota bacterium, assembly GCA_016929335.1. Classification (GTDB taxonomy): domain Bacteria; phylum Acidobacteriota; class UBA6911; order UBA6911; family UBA6911; genus UBA6911. Next base: position 27,587 of record JAFGIY010000032.1, read on the forward strand.
GTACTCTAAAAACTTCTCTTTGTTCGAGACAATACTTTTGAAGATGGAGTCAAGCCTGCTAGCCGGCATTCCATCCAATGTATAACGTGCCACAAAGCTCCGAAGTGTATCGTCCCCTTCCTTAATCCTAAAAACGATGAATCGTGAGATTTCGGTTTCCTTGATGTTTCTGAAAATTAAGTTATTTTTGCAGCCGAATTTAGCTTCCATGGGTTCAGTACAGTTTAGAGGTTTTATGCAAAGCGATATTTCTTTTAGCGCCGTAATACCGGTGAGGTTAAGCATTACCAACAGATCATAATTGGTTTGATTTTCAGACTGTGTCAATGATCCTCGAAGATGTGCGTGGATAAGATTGAATTCCAGTCTTCTAATATCCTTTCTTCGATCAGCATCTATGTCAGATTGGCCCGCTTGTTCAGGACTGAATTCTTCAAAAACGTCGGAGCATCCATCTTGGCTCTGTAGATCTTGGAGAGTTTGTTTCAGAGTTGAGTAACGATTATATCCAATCAGCTCCACGAGAAACTCGATGTTACGTTTCGCGGCAGCGTTCGTTGCATTAGCCGATCCGATGTACCAGCGGTTCCTATCTGGTTGTTGAAAAATAAACAGCTTTGCATGCAAATCTTGTTCAAGAGATTCTTCGCTTGTATCGTCAGAATCAATCCTGCTTTCTCCCTCGACTATTTGGTCGGAGATACTATATGCACGACAGCTCTTTATCACATCGGCGGACAATTTAGCCATTTCCTGCTTCCGTCCGAATATCCAAAAGTCCCCTGAAATCCGTTTCCGCATGTCAGCAACCAATTCACCATCCATAAAAGGCGACATGCAAAGTCCCTCGTCTGCCACAACACTTGTTATTGGGCTTTTGAGGTATCCATTGATCCCTATTGGATGGAAAGCAATTCGATCAAAAGACCGCGGCGGATTGAGTTTCGCTTTGGCTAAATCACGTGCGAACGGACGGAATTCCTCGATTGGGCTTATTGCATTCAAGTATGTTAGAAAATCGATTAAAGGCTCGTTAACTTCCCGTTTGCTAGTGCCAGGCTTTCCTTCCAAACAAACAGCCAAGTCCCAACAGCGGTCAAAAGTTAGATTGCGAGTGAGAATAAGAACCCGGTAGATGACTTGCGTATCACGACTATTGTCGACATAACGAATGGCCCAGACCTTGGGATGAAAGGACATAAAAGCGTTTTTGGGCGGTACCGGTACGACCATGTCTTCCATGAATGCAAACAGACGGTTGTATCGCGGCGGCACATGGATATGACCTTTTTGACAATAAACGGTTACGCAATCGGCAGTACGCCGAATAGCCTCAAGTATTTGGAACCGCTCCCCAGTCAACTCCCCTTCTAACGTTTGCGAATAAAAGAGAGCAACAGGAATGGAAAGCAGGGTATTAAGATCAAGACTGTAAGTTGCAGCTATAGCTCTTTCAAGATTGTACCCTTCAGGAGGTATCAGCATTCTCCCATAATCAATTCTGTCATGTCTAAAATCCAGCACTGGCAACCGCCTTTCCTGTTTCAGCCCGGTGTATGTCGTCTAAGATACGGCGGGCCTGTGACAACCGATAGTCAAGGGCATTGATTCCGACCCAGTTTTCAATCTGCTCATCGCGATTGTCTTTGCGGAGTCGAGCACGCTTCCCCTTGTTATCTTTCTCTTGTCTGATAACAAGCCTGTCGAAGCCGGATGCATCAGATGGAAACCTCTTTGCCTCCTCGATCCAATTGTCTATAAAACGGCGGGTTGATAGTCTGAGGTTGCTTCTGTTATCTGCTACCAGTTCCCAAAGTGCGGCGGTATCCCATTCTTTCCAAGGGAATGACTTCATTTGATCGCGCCATTCTAACCATTTTGAAACCAGCTCTTTTTTCTTTAACGGTTCGCCGAACCGATCTTGAAGAAGGCAGTTATAGCGGATATGCGCACCGAATAAAATAATCCAAAACAGCTTAGCCCATCGCACTACCATGCGTAGCTGAAACGGCAATTGAGCCACGAATGGCAAGTCTGCAAATTCCTCGAAGGGAGCATATTGTTGAAGGGAAAGGAACTCATCCATACCGCGATCGTTCATCAGGATCTGGCCCAAGAGGCTGCCCGGCTTAGCAGCAGTCATTTGATGGCGAAGGAACTCAGCCTCCGGTTTGCTGAGCGTAATAGTGAGCCGGTTCTTCCAATCATCCTCTAGAGGAAGCGTTGCGATTGGGCTCCGAGCGATGTCATCAGCATCAATATCATCGCCGCGCTCTTCACGTGTCTCCTCTAAAACCATCCTGAGGGGTGGACGATGCCCACTATATTTGCGACAGAACTCAGCGAGCGAGAGATGTGTTTTAAGGATGCCGAATGTACGAAGACCGTTCCAATAAATTGAGGAAGGTTGTCGCAAGACATCGCGATCCGACCGCGTTCCGAAAGTTACACCGGTGATCCCAAGCTGCTCTTTTTTCCCATACTTCTCCACCAAGCGAATTCTAACCAGCTTTTCTTGTTCTGCCAGGTAATCCTCCATAGATACACCGCGCCTCTGCTTATCTGGCAACTGCTCATAATTTCTAAGAATTCGAGGGACAATGATGAAATATTTCGCGCGAGTCTGAATCGTAGATATTCCAGGGAAAAGGTGATCCGAAAAAGCATCACGAATCACTCCGATACCAAGTTCATCAAGCACTCCTGGGGCAGATAAAAGATCGAGTACCGTTTTAACTCTGTTTCTATGTTCGGATGAGAAATCTACCCAACCAATTGACGATTCCATGGTTACCCTTCAATGTCTTATCGACAAAAAATCATACAAGCTGGCATTGACATCGAAGCAGATTCTCTATTCCCCAGGGAAAATCCGGAATTTCACAGGAAATGGGAGAGTAAAGGGCTCGTTTTATGTGTTATTTTAGCAAGTCTGCCCGCTATTCCGGAATTGAAGATGGCGGCCAAATGTTGCGATGAGAGATTAGCTGCTCATTCATCTGTTTTAATCAGCCCCATAAGCCAGCTTAAATGCTTCGGGGTGAAACGGATAATCTTGTCCTCATTACATAAGCGAATACTTAGACCTGTTTCCTCAATTGCTTGGCCCCCCGCTTGCATCAATTCCGGAAGGCTATCAGCCTCCACTGCACCATATAAAAACTTAGCGGCACAAGTCGCGCATAGGCAGAGAACATTACCGGGATTATCAACCCATCTGGCAAGGGTATAAGAAACGAGATAGACACCTTCATAATAGGGCTCACCATCCCTCTTGAAGAATGTTGAATTGCAAATTTGGCATCGTCCGCCATATTCCTCTTTGAGAAAGATGCGGACATAGTTGTCTTTATCTTCCCAAGCCTTCCTCGAAACAAGATGCGCGCGCAACTCAGGATGAGGCTCATTCCTTCGGCTTTCCTCAATATCCTCACTGATGAGCTTTTGGTAACGTTCTTTATTGGTCGGCGGGGCAGAAGCGACTGGATTTGGATCGGGATTATTGATTTGAGGACGTTTAAATATTTCCATGAATTCAGGCATGTATTTGACTTCTTCGGAGGGCTTGTCAGGACGATTCTCCGATCTTGACTGGATTCTACGAACAACGTCCCTGAATTTTGCGAATTCCTGTGGATGCGCTTTTATTAACTCAATATCACTCGCATCTACCCCTACCGCAGCAGCAAGGTTGGTTATTGGGCTTTGTTTCATGCCGAATGTACCAGCCAATAATTCATCCTTTTCGAACTCATCAGGCAGATCATTCAAGGCCAATTCGCTTGGCTTGAAAAATCCTCCGCCTTTCTTTGGCAGCCATTCCAGATCACGAAGCATTTCGCCTGTTTTTGACCACCTCTCCGTCCTATTGGCACCTTCGTAAGTCTGACGATTTGAAGTTTCAACTTTGCCTCGTATTAAGTATTGATTTTGTGGCAGAACTTCATTCCAAATGAATTGCGACTTCTCTATCGTTGGATGTTTCAGGGCAAAATCCAATCCGTGAATCTCGCAATCCGGGTCAAAACCGCCAATTCCTCGCCGATGATGTCCCCAATTAGAGCAAAGAACTATATAGCCATCGCTATTAGGTTTTTTACATTGTATACGAACCATTGATAAAACACCGATTTTGGATAATTCCTTTTGCTCCTCTTTGGTATAGCAATCATCCAAGAGCCAGGCTTCCGGATTATCCCTGTAAAAAAGCCGGATATTGTTATTGTCTGCATAAATTTTCTCTGGCTGCAGATACTTTTTCTCTTGTGTCGTAATGTTTACGCTGCGAAGTATGGGAGTGTTTTTGAGTTTCCGTATCAGGTTTTCACGGTCTTGCTTCGAGTCCGTTGCTAATGCCCGAAGAATCTTATGAATATCTTTGCGATGCTGATCGAGCGATTCAATGCTAGTAAAAGTGCCTGAAGTATAATGAGGGAGCACTGATTCGATCACATCGGCGACAATATCTGGCTCGCGCAAGCCAAATTCTCGCAAAAACTTCAATACCTTTTCATCTGCAAGAACCTCTCGCTTAACCGTTGGAAATGAAGAATCATCCCTTGCAGGAAGATATGCCCGAGGTGTCAAGCCATCTATTCGAAATGGCGAAACATGCCTCCCGTCCTGGAGACGGATGAAGGGTTTTAGTTTCAGCTGTTGCCACAAATCGCGCTGGTTTCCCAAAAAGG
>JAFGIY010000189.1 GCA_016929335.1 Acidobacteriota bacterium
CCACGCAGCTAATGCTAGTGGCGGCAAAGCCCCAACACCGGTAGCTGCAGCCGGAGATATGCCAAGGGCGATGGCCCATTTTCCTACGCCTGAAGCGGCCGACCAACCAGTAATAACTGCATTGCCAAGCGCACTGACGCCTTTAGATGGATTAAACAAGCCAAAAGGATCCAAATAGTTGTTTGGATCATTCAGTACATATCCATACAGGTTGAAATCATTGCCATCAAAAAGTATCGGATCTTTCGCTGTCCATCTGCCCGATTCGGGATCGTAATCGCGGGCGCCGAAGCGGATCAGGCCGGTGTGGCGGTCATAGACTCCGCCGGCGAAGCCGAAGGGCTGGAAGCCAGGATTTGTATCGCTGCTTGCATTGCCGAATTCATCGTAATCCATTCGCTGGACGATTGTGCCGTCGGCTGTGTTGATGACAAGTCGCGGGCTGCCGAGATGATCGGCAATGATCCGATACGTGACACCGGACTTCACCATGTAACTCGGGACATTGCTGCGATCCGCATAAACAAAGCGGGAAACAACGTTGCCCGATCCATCTAACTCTGCCGCTATCTGCAGCTGCCCGTCATACAGGAATCCTTGCGTCGGCGTTCCAGTGACCTTCTTCCCAACCCGCCGGTTCTGCCCGTCGATGACGTAGTCAATACTCGTGCCGTCGGGAAGCGTGACCGAGCGCAGATTCCCCGGGACATCGTAAATGTAGCCGGCGGTTCCGCTGGGAGTGGTTTTGGTTAGAAGTTCGCCATTAGCCGTGTAGCTGTACGTGTTCGGGCCGTAGCTGAGCATCCGGTCCTGGTTGTCGTAGGTTCCGGAATAACTGACTCCTGAATATTCCGTCAGCGTCCGGTTGCCGTTGCCGTCATATTCATATTGAGATGCAGGCACACCATCCAGCAGAACATCGGTCAGTCTGCCGGCTGCGTCGTAATCATAATGATAGGCAACCGTGCTGCCGTTCATGGTTTCGCTCTTATCGGTTATTCTACCCAGCTTGTCTCGCGTGTATGTGACCGAAAACACCGCGCTGCCATTGACGGCGGCACTGTATGTGGCAGGTTCGCCGAAGCCGTTGTAGCTCCAGCTGTCGGTTAGGATACCCATGGCTGTGCCCGTGAGCAAGCCGTTTTGAGAATCGCGGGCCAGCGTCAGTCCTCCCGCCCCGATGAGCAGCCCATCGTTGTCATAATTGAAGCTGACAGCATTGCCGCCGTTGACGCTCTGGCTTGTTGCCCAGAGGTTGTTGTTGAATGTCCGGCTGACGCTTCCGTTAATGGCTCCGCTCCACGATTCGGAAAGCGGCAGGCTGCCGTCATATGTATATGTCAGCGCCGGGCCGTTTGGAGCACTGATGCCGGATACCCGTCCCGCCGCATCGTAGCCATAGCCGTACTGTCCATCCGGCGTGGTAATCGTGCTCTGTCTCCCGCCTCCATCGTAGCCAAACAAGATGTTCTGCCCGTCGGGACGCGTAATGAGCGTCGGCTGCTTATCAAGATTGTATTCATAGGTGGTGAGATTGGCTCCAGCGCCCACATCAGGCGGAGTGTAGGCCGACATCAAATCCACCGGCGTGTAATCAAACCCATGCGCAGGCAGTGATGGAGGCGTAAGGCTCTTCAGATTTCCGGCTGCATCATAGGTGTAAGAGATAACGCGGTTATCGGGAAGCTGCTGGCTGACAACTCGTCCGGCGGCATCATACTGGAAACTCACCGTCCGGTTCAGCGCATCAGTCCCCGTTTCCAGATATCCGTTTGCGTTATAGGTGAAAGTGGTCAGGCGTTGATCTGGCCCGGTTCAATGGCTATCTGTTTAATTTTTCGTCTGCCGTTAACATTTCCTCGCCCATAAGCTGTAATAATATATAAATAGGCTCAAAATCTATTCAACCACAAATATAACAAATATGATAATTGATACATGCTTCCAAAATATCGTAGCCGTGAGGCGGGCGATAAGCCCAGCCATATATCCTGTCCTTCCGGACATTGCATTTATTCCGCTCCATGTACCTGGGAATAAAAGCAAAAGAAGGAATATAAAACATATGCCAATGACCTTTCGCGCCCACGTTTTTTTTAATAGTAAATACCATGTCTGAATGATGTTCATAAATTTACCATAGATTCGGAAAATTTGATGTAAACCCCGCACCCATGCTCCTAAGCAAGTTCCCAGCTTGGAACAAACTGTCAATTGTTGCTTCTTGGTTTAATGAGCGGAATGCGGTTTCATTGCCCCACAATGAATCTGCATTATATGGGCTTAGACTTTTGAAGGGCCCTCCTATATAACCTCCGACGAGTCCGGTACCCAAACTCCACAAAGCCTGGCCAATGCTTGTGCACTTATGGTTTAGTTTGTTAGTTGCCGTCGTTTGAGTAAGGTTAGCTAAACCGCCATTTGAACGATGGCGAGCCAATCTACGAATTCTGGATGTGATCGAAATCAAAACGATACCCTACATTCCAATATCTCATCCATTTGTGGAACGGCTGATCGGGAAGATTCGACGCGAGTATCTCGACCGCACATTGTTCTGGATGACTGCAGATCTCGAAAACAAGCTGCTCGAGTTTCGGCATTACTTCAACCAGCATCGTTCCCATACTTCACTTGAGGGACAAACTCCAGACCAAGATCCGAGCCAATCAAGACCGATTGCTGATCTCCACTCCTGCCGCTGGCAATCCCATTGCCAAGGCCTTTTTCAGACTCCCCTTGCTGCCTGATATCTTAGAGACTCTTGGAGAATCCACCCCGCTGTTGCAGGCAACCAACTTAGCAAAGTAATTACTGTCGGAAACGATTCCGTGCTCAGGATTGCGATGCAGGTTTACTGATTAGATTGTTTTACTGCCCTCCGGTGAATTCTGGAAACGATGCTTTTTAGCTTTAAAATCGTTCTCAGTATCAATTCGCCATAGACATACTCAATACTCGTGCCCTCGGGAGATGTTCTGAAGATTAATGAAATAACGATTATGCTCAGCTATTTCACATTACCATCTATTGAGAATAAGCCGTGATTCCTCTCCCAGATGGCTATTATTCAGAACGCAATATCTCATCGATGTACCCTTTATGAAAAAGCTCTTACCGACATACCTTCCTGAGAAAAAGATCGTAATTTCGTTTCCAACAATGTCTCCCTCCAATTCCAGTGTTGACGGCGATTCAATACATATATTCGCCACACCGCCAACTTCAATCACGATTATGGGGATTTCCCGGTTCTGGGATTGAAATACCATTCGACAGATACCTGGCTCCGTGTCGCCATACATCCATCCATCTTTATTGACAAATCCGCCCGCTAGAAATCCGCATTCCCGCAATATCGAGTCGTGTAGTGCGTCGACTTGGCAAATGAATTGTTCTAAATCAGCTTTGGTCTTCACTTCTATAAACTGCATCAATCCTCCGCTTAAAATGGTATATGTCCAGATCGGGGGCCTTTTCCCAATGCCGAATTCATTCCTGAATTATCAAATACATGATAGCCCTCCGAATGCCTTGTGCCTGGACCAAATTCATATTGGTAGGCTCGATTTCCAATGCGATCATAGGTTGTTGCACTTTTGAGATTGCCTGATGGATCGAATGTTCTTCTAATAGAATAGGGTGCGGAGCGTTCAGGTGCCGCATTATTGATTTGTCTTCTCCAATAATCTGAATATTTTGCCGCATCATCAGCTCCTGCAGCAGCCCTTATAGAGCCCATAATTCGGGCCATAATCGCGCTTGAGAAGGCTGCCCACCATGCATCCCCTGCAATTCCTCCTGCATTGTACCAAGAACTGCATGGATCGACCGCACCACCAATGCCAAGGCTATTTCGAACCCAATCTGTTCCGCCAAACGTAATTGAATCTCCCATTCCAGCGAAGAAATTGGAGGCATTTTGCAGCCAATCCAATCCGTTTGCGTCGGTAAGGTTCACAGGATCACTGAATACATATCCATATAGATTTGTGTCACCGCCAGAAAAAAGTATGGGATCCTTCGCCATCCATCTTCCCGATTGTGGGTCGTAGTCGCGGGCGCCGAAGCGGATCAGGCCGGTGTGGTGGTCATAGACACCGCCGGCGAAACCGAAAGGTTGGAATCCGGGATTCGTGTCAGTGGTGACATTTCCAAATTCATCATAATCCATGCGCTGGGCGATTGTGCCGTCGGCTGTGTTGATGATGAGTCGTGGGCTGCCGAGATGATCGGAGAAGATCCGGTACGTGATGCCGGCCTTCACCATGTAGCTCGGGACATTGCCGCGATCCGCATAAACAAAGCGGGAAATCACATTCCCCGATACATCTAGTTCCGCTGCTATCTGCAACTGGCCGTCATACAGGAAGCCTTGCGCCAGCGTTCCATTGACCTTCTTACCAACCCGGCGGTTCTGGCCGTCGATGACGTATTCAATACTCGTGCCGTCGGGAAGCGTGACCGACCGCAGATTCCCCAGAACATCATAGCTGTAGCTGGCGGTTCCGCTGGGAGTGGTTTTGGTTAGAAGTTCGCCGTTGGCCGTGTAGCTGTAAGTGTTCGGGCCATAGGCGAGCATGCGATCCTGGTTATCGTACGTTCCCGAATAGCTGGCTCCAGAATATTCCGCCATCGTCCGGTTGCCGTTGCCGTCATATTCATAATGCGATGCAGGTATCCCATCCAGCAGAACATCGGTCAGTCTACCGGCATCGCTGTAATCATAATGATAAGCAACTGTGCTGCCGCTCATGGTTTCGCTCTTGTCGGTTATTCTACCCAGCTTATCTCGCGTGTATGTGACTGCAAACACGGCATTGCCATTGACGGCGGCATTGTAGGTGGCAGGTTCGCCGAAGCCGTTATAGGACCAGCTGTCCGATATCTGTCCCAGAGCGGTCCCTGTCAGCAAACCGTTTTGCGGATCGCGGGCCAGCGTCATGCCTCCCGCCCCGATGAGCAGCCCATCGTTGTCGTAGTTGAAGCTGACCGTATTGCTGCCGTTGATACTCTGGCTTGTTACCCAGAAGTTGTTGTTGAATGCCCGGCTGACGCTTCCGTTGATGGCTCCGCTCCACGACTCGGAAAGCGGCAGGCTGCCGTCATACATATACGTCAGCGCCGGGCCATTCGGAGCGCTGATGCCGGATACCCGTCCCGCTAAGTCGTAGCCATAGCCATACTGTCCATCCGGAGTGGTGATAGCGCTCTGCCTTCCCCCGTCATCGTAGCCAAACGAAACAGTCTGCCCATCCGGGCGAGTGATGAGCGTCGGCTGCTTATCAAGATTGTATTCATAGGTGGTGAGATTGGCGCCCGCGCCCACATCGGGCGGGGTGTAAGCCGACATCAAATCCACCGGCGTGTAATCGAATCCATGCGCAGGCCGTGATGGCGGCGTAAGGCTCTTGAGATTGCCGGCTGCATCATAGGTGTAGGAAATAACGCGGCTATCGGGGAGCTGCTGGCTGACGACTCTTCCCGCCGCATCATACTGAAAACTCACCGTCCGGTTCAGCGCATCGGTTGCCGTTTCAAGATATCCATTCGCGTTATAGGTGAAAGTGGTCAGGCGTTGATCGGTGCCCGTGCCACGGGTGGATGATTCCAGGCGGCCGCGCGCGTCATAGCTATTGCTGACAGGCTCCAACCCTGCCGTTTGGCTGTTCAGGACGCGCCCCTGGCCGTCGATCACGCTCGTATCCCAGCGGCCCACCGGTGTGGTATCCGTGAATGTTCGCGTCGGCATGTCATATACGGACTTGAACGGCCGCCCGTTGACATTTACTGTATCCGTCAGCCGCAGGCTTTGCGGATCATTCGGATCCTGTCGAACCGCCGTTCTGGTCGCGCTTTGAGTTCTAGTCAGTCCGCTCGGCATTTTGGTCCGGCTGGTGATGGGAATAGGCGACTGCATACCGAAGCGGGGATCCGGTCCCTGCAAAACAAAAGATTCAACGCCATCCGCCGTTATCGTTGTGGAGGACGAGTCAGCTCCCAGGACATGGGTCGTTTTCGTCCCATCCGGGAAAGTATATTCCCGGGCGGAAGCGCCCTGGAACTGGGCTGTGACCTTATAAACCGTCTGACGCCCCATGGCCGTGCTCACCGTCACGGTCTCCTCCGATCCCGTCCGGGTTTTCTGAAGCTGCTGGAAGCCATGGGTTGCGTTTTCATCTTTGATCAGCCGCCCCAGCGCATCATAGCTCATGCTGCTTTCATGATTGTTGGCGTCCTTGAAGGTTTTCAGCAATCCGTCGGCGGTATACGTCATCCGGATTGCCTGATTCTCAGGATCGGTTACAGAGGCCAGATAGCCGTTCGGGTCCAGCGTCAATTCTGTTCGCTGGCCGAAAGGTCCTATGATGGCCAATGGCTTTCCCTCGCCGTCCCGCTCAATGATGGTAGTGTTGCCATCGCCATCGGTAATTGATGCCAGGCGACCGTTCGCCGTATAAGCGAATTCATAAAGAACCGCTGAAGTCAGAGCATTGAGCGTCCGCTGATGGCGCCCCCGGCTGTCAAATTCATATATCTCGGCCCCGTCATCCGAAGAGATTGCGATGTTTTCGGTGCTCATTTCGGGCAGAGGATTCAGCACATGGAGGACTCGTATCGGGCTGCCGTTATAATCTATGTAAAAGCTGCCATCCGGGGCAACTGCTACCTGACGAGGCAAATATAGAGAAAACTGATTGGCTGGAATGCCTTCCTTGAATGCCTGATTTCCTCCCCCGGCAATGGTGCGGATGATGCCGTCGGAACCTATCCTGCGAATCCGATCGGCATAGGATCCATCCACAACCAGCAGACTGCCATCCCGGGCGATTGCGATGCTCCTTGGCGATATCTTCGCTTCCAACGCAGGCCCTCCATCCCCGCATGGAGAGGTTTTGGCATCGCAGCGCGCGCCGATACCGGCAATCGTCCGTATAATTCCATCCGGCCAGATGCGCCGCACGCGGAACGAATCGGAAATATAGAGGCTGCCATCCAGTCCGGCTGCAATGCCGGTTGGCCAGCTGAAAGAAGCTTGAGTCGCCGGTCCGCCATCGCCGCTGAATCCGCTAACTCCCGTTCCGGCCACAGTGCTGATGATCCCATCCGGACCGATGCGCCGGATCCGATGGTTCCCTGTATCCGCGATGTAAATGCCTCCGTCGGGTCCTAGAGCTATTCCTTTGTCTGGATACGAGTTGGAAAAACGAGCCAGACGGGCCGGGCCATTGTCGCCGCAATTGTTTGTTCCGGAATACACACATGAAGTCCCATCTCCTGCGAGGGTATGAATTATACCGTCAGGACCGATCTTCAAGATGCGCCAGTCGCCGTAGGTTTTTATATAGAGACTCCCATCGGTTCCCATATCCAGAGACTGGGCATTGATATGCGCATTGATCGCCGGTCCTCCCTCGCCGCATGAAGATTCATCAAGATCGCAGAATCCGCCGTTGCCCGCCACAGTTCGGATGATACCGTCCGGATCCACTTTGCGAATGCGAAAGTTGTCGCGAATATAGAGGCTGCCATCCGGCGCTACAACTGGAATGGGAATATTGCCGGATAGAGTTGCCTGCGTTGCCAAGCCCCCATCGCCCAGTCCATCCGGCGGATTGCCTCCGCCTGCCGCTGTGATAATCCCATTGTTTAGGTTGTGCGAGCTTTTTCGGCTTCCGTCACCGTAAAGCAGGATTTGCCCGATCGGATCGTAGGAATGATGGGCATCCAGTGTCCATCCCCCCAGTGCCTGAATTTCATTGATTGAAACCAGAGCGCCCCGGATGGATTCGGAAAATTTCTGGTGTATAACGATTTCATCGCGCGCCAGCGTCATGAGCGAGCCGACAGGAGGCGCTCCAAATCGCATCGTGTTCGCATAGTTGGAAGAGTAAACGTAGCCGATATCAATATCCAGTGAATGCCAGCCTGTTGTTGGACGTCCATAAACATCGGTTCCATCCCAGGCAAAATCTACGAATTGATTTGGCAGCGGCTCCATGTTCCAACTCAATTGGCGCCCGGCAATCCTGGCGTTCACCTCGATTCGCACAAGGGTGGCAGGGACGCTGTCTCCACTGACAGAAATCTTAGCCACCATTTCCGCTCGATTCCCAGGAGCCCGGTCGCTTCGATAATTCAGGGAGAATGGCGTTCCTGCAACGCCGATGCTTTCACCCAAGATCTGGCTCTGACATTCAATTATGGAACCCTCTCCAGTGCAATCAGGCTCCTTGGGTTTGTTCAATTCAGGCGCCGGCTGTTCCGGTGAGACTGCATCCGCAGGTAGGACACTGGACCAATTAAGATCAAATGGCGTGAAATGTTTAATTTGCACGCGCCACAGGCTTTGATTTTCGGCATAGAGGGCTGCCATCTGTGAGCGCTCGACGTCGGTAATGCCTAATGCTGGATCATTGTCGCCGACATTGTCCCCATCCGTGTCCACTTCGGCCAGGCCGTTCACATTGCCCATGATCTTGATCACGCGTCCGCTGTCGGTGGCTATCCACAAGCCTTGCATCCGATCGTAATATCCAACCGGCACAATGGTTCCGGCAGGGAAATTCAGGAAATTGTCGACATAGGTGACAATCGTTTGATTGAATTGCACTCTGACCGCGCCGGCGGCTAAAGCCTCATCCACGCTGAATTCCGCTGCATACGTGTATGCCGACTGCGGCGGCAATGGCGCCGGCATTGCTTCCGGCCCGTTTGGCCCTACGGTATATTCGGTTGCGCGCACATGCATCATCGACAGGTCTTGCGTGGTCCCATCCGGCAGCTGCATCGTTGCAGTTGTGCCCGGCGCAAACAGCATGGTTACTTGCCTGGTTCCATCCTCATCCGTCACCACACTGCTGCGGGCCACCTGAATATCCGTCGCGGAAAGGTCGACCGCAGTCACCTCCGTATCCAGCGTCACCATGCGGATTTCTTCAATAAGTACATAATCCTGCCATGGAGTATTCGCAGGCCGTTGGGCTGGAAGATATCCCTCCTTCTCGAAGTTCACCATCAATAGCCCACCGCCGTTGACCGCCATGTCATAGCCGCCGTCCAGGCGGCTCAGGGTGTATCCGAACTCCGGATGATTCAATATCGTCACATTCACGCCAGGCAGCGGATCGCCTGCGCGGTCGAATACTTTCCCTTTCACGACTGCCAGACGTATTGGATTCATCACCCCAGACTCGACGCCTCTCTGAATCGGATTCGCTCCCGTATAAAGGAATTTGACCGCATCTTCCATGGTCGTTGCGATTGTTGGATCTAATGGCGGAGCAACCGTTGCCGGATCCGGCGGTAAGGTCTGGCCGGATTCGGGATTGACCGTGATTGATACCGTGCTGCTTGCAGTCAGCGTTCCATCCGTGGCCAAAAGCTGGAAAACATAAACGCCGGTTATGCTGAATGAAACCGTTGTCGCGGCGCTATGAATGTCTGCAAATACGGCGACACCCGGACCTTCTATCTGGTTCCATGTCACGACAAGAGAGCTTCCCTCCGGGAGTCCGTCATCGCTTGCCTGGCCGATCAGCTGCGCCTGTGCAGGCAGAGTAATAGTCTGATTGGATCCCGCATGCACGATGGGAGCCAGATTCTCCGGCTTGACAGTAACCGTCACATCGTCGCTCGAAAAGAGCACCGAATCACCAACGGTAAGCCGGAGCACATATTCACCCGCGACGCTGAAAGACGCCTCGGTCACCGCCGAAGCCGGATCGGAAAAAACCACGGTTCCGGGTCCAGCGACCTTGCTCCACGAAACCATCAACGTGCCGGCCGGCTGCCCATCATCGGATGCAACTCCATTGAGAACTGCCGTTTCAGGCAGTGTGACAGTCTGGTCCGGACCCGCATCGGCAAACGGAGGCAGGTTTTGAGGAATCACCGTTACGGTGACATCAGAACTGCCTGTCAGTTGGCCATCGGACGCCGTCAGCCGCAACACATATAAGCCGGCTGAAGAAAATGTCGCGGTTGTAACCGAGCTGTTGGCATCACTGAATAGAACAGAACCCGGCCCGCTGACCCGGCTCCACGATACGCTGAGCACATCCGCAGGCAGCCCATCATCCGCAGCGGTTCCATTCAGCTCAACCGTATCTTGAGGAAGCGTAATCGACTGATCTGATCCTGCGCTGACGTCCGGAGGCTGGTTGTCCATCGCAATGCGCAGTAGCGCGTTGCCGCTCAGCCGGAGACTGTCGCATACCAGGGCGCCCGATAACTGCGAGTCGCCGCTAATCGTGACATCGGTCTGTGGCACGCGCACTATGGCATACACACGGCTGCTGCCGCTGACATCCAATTCACTCCCTGCCATCATCAGAATCAAACGG